>CACPEJ010000031.1 GCA_902632935.1 uncultured Pelagibacteraceae bacterium | reverse complement strand
TTAAAAGACCAAAAGGAATTAATATTTTTGTAAAATCTGATCTAAAATTAGGTTTAAAAGATATAGGTGTTTCTGTAGCTTGCGATGGAGTTTGTCTTACTCTCATTTCAATAAAAAAAATGGTTATGGAATTTTATTTATCAAATGAAACTATAAAAAGATCGAAATTTAGATACGTAAAGTTAAATGATAGAATTAATCTAGAACTTCCTCTTAAATATGGTCAAAAAATTTCAGGGCATATTTGCCAAGGACATGTTGATACTGTTGGGAAAATATTATCAGTAAAAAATATTGATAAATCTTATCTATTTGATTTTGAAATTAATAAAAAAGAGAGAAAAAATATAATCGAAAAAGCTTCAATTAGTATAAACGGTATATCATTAACAATTTCTAAAGTAACGAAAAAAGGTTTTCAAATCTGGATAATTCCTCATACTTATAAATTAACAAATCTATCATCTCTTAAAAAAGGTAATTTAGTTAACGTAGAAATAGATATTCTTTCAAAATACGTTAGAAACTATTTTTATGAAAAAAAATAATTATTCATCAATAGAAACTATAATAAATGTTGCAAAAAAAGGGGGTATGTACATTTTAGTTGATGATGAAAAAAGAGAAAATGAAGGTGATTTAGTTATGTCAACTTCGGATACAAATGCAAAGAATATTAATTTTATGGCTAAATATGGTAGAGGCCTTATTTGTTTAGCCCTAGATAGTCTTCAGGCTAAAAGATTAAATTTATCTTTAATGTCACCTGTAAACCAATCAAGAAATCAAACAGCATTTACAATTTCAATAGAAGCGAAAAAAGGTATCACAACTGGGATATCAGCAAAAGATAGAGCTAGAACTATCAAAATAGCTTCAAAGAAAAATGTGAGTAAGAAAGACATAGTATCTCCTGGTCATGTGTTTCCAATCATTGCAAAGGATGGTGGTGTTCTTGTAAGAGCAGGTCACACAGAAGCCTCTGTGGATATTTCAAAGTTAGCTAAAAAGAATAATTCAGCGGTCATTTGTGAAATAATGAACGAAGATGGAACAATGGCTAAGGGTCAAGCACTTTTAAATTTTGCACAAAAACATAAACTTAAGATTGGTAAAATTGAAGATTTAATATCTTATCGATTAAAAAAAGAAAAATTAGTAAAATTAAAAAAATCTTCTGATATCAAGGTAAAAAATCAAAAATACAAGATCAAAATATATGAGAATCTTTTAGATGGATCAGAACACTTTGCTCTAATAAAAGGATCTCTAAAAAGATCTATCGTACCACGTGTTAGAGTTATTTCATCAAATGTGGTTTATAATTATCTTATAAGTCAAAAACTTCCCAATTCATTTGATAAAACAATAAACTATTTCAAGAAATACAATAATTGTGTACTAATTTTTATTAAAGATACTAACTTAAATTCGGTAACTCAAACGCTTAAAAATTTTAGAAATAAAAGTCTTAAAAAAAAAGGTAAAGATAATCTTATAAGAAATTATGGTATAGGTGCTCAAATTATTAAAGATTTAAAAATCAAAAAAATGATATTAATTACTAGAACACCAAAAAAAGTTATTGGATTAGAGGGTTATAACATTAAGATAACCAAACAAGAATTGATTTAATGAAAAAAATTTTAATAGTCACAGCAAATTATTATAAAGATATTTCTTTGGGTTTGTTGAATAGTGCAAAAAAAAATCTTCCAAGAAATTTTAATGTAAAAATAATTAAAGTTCCTGGAGTGTTTGAGATACCTGTAACCATTTCAAAACATTTAAAAAAATTTGATGCTTTTATTGCCCTTGGATGTGTTATTAAAGGTCAGACTCCACATTTTGATTTCATATCTCAATCCTCAACCAATGCTATTATGAATTTAGCTATTAATTCAAAAAAACCTATAGGAAATGGAATTCTAACTTGCTTAAATATGAAACAAGCAAAAGCCAGAAAAAAAAAGGGTGCTGAGGCAGCAGAAGCAGTTGTTTCAGTTTTATCTCAAAAATGAAAACAAAGTATAGCCCAAAAAATAACCCCAGAGTTATTATTATTCAAAAATTATATGGTGTTTTGTTTAATAAAGATGACAAAATAG
>CACPEJ010000030.1 GCA_902632935.1 uncultured Pelagibacteraceae bacterium | reverse complement strand
TAAAAAATATTATTCTGTGAGAGGAAAAAAATTAGAAAAAATTATCCGGGAAGTTGAAAATAATCGATTGAATAGAGCTACATTAGGTGGTTGTATTATTGAAAAGGTCAATCAATCAATAATTATCTCTAAAGAGCCCTAAAATAATGCCACTTTACACAAAATGCCACTTGTTAAATTGATAATAATTCTTATTTTAAGCCTATGAATATGAAAAATATTGCAATGTGGGCTATCATAGTTTTTTTAACTATTGGTCTTTACAATATGTTTAAAAATCCCCAAACAAATATTAGAGGTGGGGACAAGGTTATATTCTCAGAATTCTTGACATCTGTTGAAAATGGAGAAGTATTAAAAGTAGAAATTCAAGGTAACAATATCAAAGGTGTGTATTCAAATGGAAACTCATTTACAACTTATTCTCCTAACGATCCAAATTTAATTGAAAAA
Source organism: uncultured Pelagibacteraceae bacterium (assembly GCA_902632935.1). Lineage (GTDB taxonomy): Bacteria > Pseudomonadota > Alphaproteobacteria > Pelagibacterales > Pelagibacteraceae > Pelagibacter. The sequence continues at coordinate 1,689 of CACPEJ010000030.1, read as the reverse complement.
CTTTCTGAAAAAGGAGTGAGTATTTCAGCTGCACCTATTGAAGAAAAAATGCCATCATTATTTGGTGTCCTGCTTTCATGGTTTCCTATGTTGTTATTAATTGCTGTTTGGATTTTTTTCATGAGACAAATGCAAGGTGGTAAAGGTGGAGCTATGGGTTTTGGAAGATCAAAAGCAAAAATGATGAATGAACTTAAGGGTAAAGTTACATTTAATGACGTTGCAGGTGTAGAAGAAGCAAAGGAAGAAGTTGAAGAAATTGTAGAATTTTTAAAAGATCCAAGAAAATTTAGTAGACTTGGAGGAAAAATACCAAGAGGTGCTTTATTGGTCGGTCCACCAGGTACTGGAAAAACTTTATTAGCAAGAGCGATAGCAGGTGAAGCTGGAGTGCCATTTTTTACGATCTCAGGTTCAGATTTCGTTGAAATGTTTGTAGGAGTTGGCGCTTCTAGAGTGAGAGATATGTTTGAACAAGGAAAAAAAAATTCCCCTTGTATAATTTTCATAGATGAAATTGATGCTGTTGGAAGAAGTAGGGGTGCTGGTTTAGGTGGTGGAAACGATGAACGAGAACAAACTCTTAACCAGCTTTTAGTTGAGATGGATGGTTTTGATACTAATGAAGGAGTAATAATTATTGCTGCAACAAACAGACCAGATGTATTAGATCCTGCTTTGTTAAGACCGGGTAGGTTTGATCGACAAGTAGTTGTATCCAATCCTGATATAATTGGACGAGAAAAAATTCTAAAGGTTCATGTTAAAAAAATAAAAATGGCACCGGATGTTAATTTAAGAACTATTGCGAGAGGTACACCTGGTTTTTCTGGGGCAGATCTAGCTAATTTGGTAAATGAATCGGCTTTATTGGCTGCTAGAAAAAATAAGAGAATTGTTACACTAAATGAGTTTGAGGAGGCAAAGGATAAAGTAATGATGGGAGCTGAGAGACGTTCGATGGTGATGACAGAGGATGAAAAAAAATTAACAGCTTATCATGAAGGGGGTCATGCGCTTGTATCTTTCAACATGCCAAGTTATGATCCTATACATAAAGCAACTATAATACCTCGGGGTAGAGCATTAGGTATGGTTATGAATTTGCCAGAAAGAGATAAACATGGTCATTCTATTAAATATTTAAAAGCAAGGTTGGCAGTTTGTTTTGGTGGAAGAGTTGCTGAAGAAGTAATTTTTGGAAAAGATAATATATCAACAGGAGCAGGTGGAGGTAGTGGATCAGATATAAATCAAGCTACGCAACTTGCTAGAGCCATGGTAACTAAGTATGGAATGAGCGAAGAAATGGGACCTGTTGAATATGGCGAAAATCAAGAAGAGGTTTTTTTAGGAAGATCAGTAACACAAACTCAGTCAGTCTCTGAGGAAGTAGCACAAAAAATAGACAAAGAAATCAGAAAGCTTATAGATGAGGGTTATAATACTGCAAAGAAAATTTTGACTGAAAAAGTTGAGGATTTACACAAAATTGCTAAAGCTCTTATGACTTATGAGACATTAACTGGTGAAGAAATTGAAAATATAATCAATAAAAATATATACCCAGCAGACAAACAGGACTTAAAAGTAGAAGATGACAAAGGGTCAGCAATGGGTGCTCTAGGCCTAAAACCAAAAATTGTTCATTAGACTGAATGTCTAGATATTACACTAGAGTGTGTAATT
>CACPEJ010000029.1 GCA_902632935.1 uncultured Pelagibacteraceae bacterium | reverse complement strand
TGTTTATTAATTTTACAATTATTTGAAGCTATACACTTTTTATAAAAAATATCTACGTCTATAGCGTCGGCCCTTACTTCATTGCTTAAAAACCTTATTGTTATTTTTATTGACTCTTCAGTATTACCTTGTTCCGAATACCAGTCAGTGATTATAATGCCTCCACTATAATTTGCTGAGGTTAGGGGCATAAAATTTAAAACATCAAGAGATGCCCGCCATAGTTCATTTGAACTTGCAAATTCAAAATTTGTACCTCCTCTATTACCTCCAATAGCATTACTTAATCTAAAACCTTTTCCTTCCTCTAAATTTTTCTTAACTCTAAGTTTAGGATCAGGTGGATTTTTTCTTGCATCCCCGGTTTTAAAGAATCCTTCTTTGGCACACGAACTAAAGGTAAAAAATGTTATTAAAAGTACGATTAAATTTTTGTTTATGAATAAATTAGACATTTTGAGTTTCTAAAACCAAATTAAAATAAATATACATCTTATTGTAAAATAGTTGAATAAATTCACATAAATTGTGTTGCATAATTGCAACAGCAAACAAATTTATTTAAAAAAATAGCTAAATTAGGGGTTTAATTTCATAAAAATGATAATTTGCCAATGTTTATTATTAATAATCAAACAATTACAAAGGAGTAATTAATATGAACAACTTTAAAAAAATAGGATTATCAGCTTTAGCTGGTTCTCTTGTGGCTGTCTCTGCACACGCTGCTGAATTTTCAGTATCAGGTAGCGCGTCAATTACTATGGACAGACCAACAGTTGATAATGGTGTTGCTACAGGGAATGATTTCTCTATGGGTGATAGCCTTTCTTTCAACGCAAGCGGTGAGACTGACGGTGGTCTTGGTGTTGCTGTTATGTACGAAATCGATGGTGGAGCACTAGACGATTACGACATGACACTATCAGGTGACTGGGGATCATTAAAATTTAATGGTTCAGGTTCATCATCTGCATTAGGTGCAATCGATGACGTAACTCCAAATGCTTACGAAGAAGCATGGGATATCGTTGACTACGATGGAACTCTAACAGTTGGAGCTCCAACAGTAATCGGTGGTGGTGGAGGAACAAATATGTTCATCTACACATCTCCAAGCTTTAGTGGTGCAACTATCACAGCTGCTTACCAAAACGATGGTGGTGCTGCTGCGGTAGCAGGTTCGTACCATGACTTTGCTATAGCTGTTTCTCCTGAAGCAGTTGAAGGTTTAACATTAGGTTATGGTGCAGGTTCTGTTCCAGTGGCTGGTAACGAGATAGAGAAAGATAACTCTACTATGTATGTTAAATATGCAATAGGTGGTTTCACTGTTGGTTATCAACAATCAGAGTCAGATCACGACACTACAAGTTCAAGCCAAGATTCAATGGCTTATGGTGTAACATATGCAGTAAACGATGATTTCTCAATCGGTTACAGCTACCATGAAGTAGAATTTGATGCTAGTGCAAACAATAACACTGATCAGGAATCAACAGGTATTTCTGCTTCATACACAATGGGTGGAATGACACTTGGTGGTGCTATGAACGAAGTAGAGTCCATGGATGGTGTTGCAACTGGTGACTATGAAGGTTACGAGTTCAATTTATCATTTGCATTCTAATCAGTTTAGAAAACAAATTTAAAAGAGGCCCCTTTTTAGGGGCCTTTTTTTTTCTCGAAGTATGATATTCCTGCGATACAGGAAATATTTGTTAAATTAATTTTTTTTATATTTTTTTTAGTTATACCACCTAAAGCAACAATCTTTTTTTTTGTATATTTACCCAAAATTTTGAATCTATAAATCCCTAAATAATTTTTATTCTTTTTAAATAGTGATGATATAAAAATGCTTTGTACATTTTGTTTTTCTTTAATTCTTATTTCTTTGAGATTGTGAGCAGATCCTATAATAGTAAAATTTATAATATTAGAATATGCTAAATGATTAAATTCTCTATTAAAAGAAGGTATATAAACCCCATCTAATCCAAGTTTTAATGCTAATTTAAAGTTATTAGCCAAAAAAAATTTATTTCCATTCCTCCTCAAAAAATTTTTGAGCTTTAAAAGTTTATTAATATTGATATTTGACGAAGAATAATTCCTATAAATGATTATTGTATCGCTGTCTTGTTTCTGTAAATTATTTGTATCAAGAGTATTAATAAAGTAATATTTGGTCAGTAATCTAA
>CACPEJ010000028.1 GCA_902632935.1 uncultured Pelagibacteraceae bacterium | reverse complement strand
CCAGTTTGACCAAAGCCTGATGCTGAAGCATAAATTAATTTTGGATATTTCTTATTAACATCTTTCCAGCCAAACCCCCATTTTTCTAAAGTTCCAGGTTTAAAATTTTCAACTAAAATATCCGCTTTAGATAAAATCTTTTCAAAAATTTTTTTATCCTCATCATTTTTTAAATTAAGTGCAATACTTTCCTTTCCTCTATTAAGGGACATGAAATAAGCAGAGTAATCTTTTATAAATGGACCAAATTTTCTTGAATCATCTCCAATTTCAGGTGCTTCAACTTTAATTACTCTAGCTCCTAAATCAGATAATATCATAGTGCAGTAAGGACCAACTAATACTCTTGTTAAATCAACTACCAGTAGGTTTTTTAAAGGTCCATCCATATTACTTCATCTTACATGAATTTTTGTCGACTTGACTCTTATTAATAAGTTCACTTTAATTGAATTATTAAAAATAACAATAGAGGGAAAAAATAATGTTAAAAAGAATATCTTTATATTTAACTTCATTAGTTTTTGTTTTTACTACTATTGGTTCAGCTTATGCAGTTACGCTAAAAGCAAGTCACCAATGGCCTGGTACTCCAAGAGCTGATGGATCTTATGATCCACGTCATGAAATGGTTCAAATCATTGCTGACGAGGTTAAAAAAGCAAATGTTGGAATAGATATCAGAATTTATCCAGCTAAATCATTATATAAACCAAAAGAACAGTGGAAGCCTATGACAACTGGTCAGTTAGATATTTCTGCTTTTCCTTTAGCATATGCATCTAAGTTTCATCCAGAATTTGATGCAACGTTAATGCCAGGAACTGTAAAAAATCATGATCACGCGTTAAGATTTAATAAAGGTCCAATGATGACTGAAATTAAAAAAATCATTAATGATGCTGGTGTTGTAGTTTTATCTGATGCTTGGTTAGGTGGTGGTTTTGCTTCAAAAACAAAATGCATTAAAAATCCTAGCGACGCAAAAGGACAAGTGATGAGAGCTGCTGGTAAAGCATTTAACCAAATGTTAGAAGCTGCAGGAGCAGGTATACAAAGTATGCCATCATCTGAAATTTATACTGGTTTACAAACAGGTGTATTAACAGGTGCAAATACTAGCTCAGGAAGTTTTGTCAGTTACAAAATTTATGAGCAAGTTTCATGCGCAACACCTCCAGGAAAATTTGGATTATGGTTTATGTATGAGCCAATTCTGATGTCTAAAAAGTCTTTTGATGCTTTAAATTCTAAGCAGCAAAAAGCTTTAATGAAAGCAGGAAAAGTTGCTGAAAAATACATGACAGCTCAAGTTGAAAACTTAGATAAAAAGTTTGAAGAAGCTTATAAAGCTGCAGGTGTTAAATTAGTATACATGAATGAAAAAGATCATGCTGCGTGGGTAGAGATTGCAAAAAAATCATCTCACAAGGCATTTGCTGATAAAGTTCCAGGTGGCGATAAGCTGATGGAAATGGCTTTAGCAGTTAAATAAAATAATATATAAAGAACCCCTATTTATTCTTATTAAATAGGGGTTTTTTTTATGAAAAAAAAATATCTTAAATTTTGTGATTTAATAGCAAAAGCTTGTGGTGCTTTTGCAGTATTAGCTTTGCTCTTATCAATTTTAGTTATTGTAGAGCTAGTTTTTGAGAGATATTTTTTTCAAAGAGCAATTACTTGGCAAACAGAATTAGTTACCATGTTATTAGTTGCATCAACTTTCATTGGAAGTGTGTATGTACTTAGTGAAAAAGCTCACGTTAGTATGGAATGGATTTATGATTTTTTATCCAAAAAAAATATCATTCGCTTAAAAATTTTTACTTCATTATTAAGTTTATTATTTTTTCTAATTTTATTCTATTTTGGATTTTTAATGGTTGAGGAAGCATTTACAAAAAATTATTCAACAGGGACTGTTTGGGATCCACCTTTATGGATACCATATTCTTCAATGGCTTTAGGCGCTATACTAATGATTCTTCAATATATAGCTGAAATTATTAAACTCACTGACGATAAGGATTATAATTAATGGACCCATTAATAATAGCTTTAATCGTTGCAGTTTTTACTCTGCTAGTACTTTTTTCTGGAATTCCAATTGCTTTTGGTTTGAGTTTTGTATCGATAGTTCTTTTAGTATCATTTGAAGGTTTTCAAATGCTTGATGTTTTTGCTGAAACATTCTTTGCTGGTTTAAATTCATTTGTTTTACTTTCAATACCAATGTTTATTTTAATGGGAATGGCTGTTGCCAATTCTCCCGCAGGTAAAGATTTATACACAGGATTAGATAGATGGCTTTGGAGAGTTCCAGGTGGACTGGTTATTTCTAACATAGGGGCGTGTTCAATTTTTGCTGCGTTAAGTGGATCAAGTCCTGCAACTTGTGCGGCTATTGGAACTATGGGAATACCCGAAATGAGAAAAAGAGGATA
>CACPEJ010000027.1 GCA_902632935.1 uncultured Pelagibacteraceae bacterium | reverse complement strand
AAATTGGAAATATTTCTTCGGGTGGTCAAAAATCACAAGTTATTGATGAAAAAGGGAATAAAATTGCCATTAAAAATAAAGGTCATTTTCATAATTTTTAAAAGTTATTTATTGCGTTTTATAGCTTTTTTTGTATTGTCCGATTTTTAATAACTAACAACCAACAACATAATTAAGGCTTATATGACATCAACAATCGAGACTATTCTTTTATATACCATTGGTGCTGGATTATTATCTATAGTTTATGGATATTTAACTGGAAAAAATATTTTAAATTCAAGTGCAGGAAATTCTAAAATGCAAGATATTGCATCAGCGATACAAATTGGTGCGAAAGCTTATCTTGCAAGACAATACAAAACAATTGCTATTGTTGGTGTTGTTGTTTTAGTTATTGTTAGTTTTGCTTTTAATACGCTTGTTGGTTTAGGCTACCTTATTGGTGCAACTTTATCAGGGATAGCTGGATATGTGGGAATGTTAGTTTCGGTTCAAGCGAATGTTAGAACTGCTGAAGCATCTAGAAAAGGACTAGCTAGTGGTTTGTCAGTAGCTTTTAAATCTGGAGCTGTTACCGGAATGTTAGTTGCAGGGCTAGCCTTATTATCAATTGCTGTTTATTATTATTTATTATTAAAATTTAATGTTGATGAGAGAGAAATTGTAAACGCATTAGTTGCACTTGGGTTTGGTGCATCATTAATTTCTATTTTTGCGAGACTCGGTGGAGGTATTTTCACTAAAGGCGCTGATGTTGGAGCAGATTTAGTTGGAAAAGTAGAAGCCGGTATACCAGAAGATGATCCAAGAAATCCTGCTGTAATAGCTGATAACGTTGGTGATAATGTAGGTGATTGTGCTGGAATGGCAGCTGATTTATTTGAAACTTACGCAGTAACTATTGTCGCAACTATGGTTTTATCTTCAATATTTTTTCCAGGAGATTTATCGATGATGATTTATCCACTAACTATTGGTGGAGCATGTATTTTAACTTCAATTATTGGAACTTTTTTCGTTAAACTTGGGAGAGGTAAAAATGTAATGGGAGCTTTGTATAAAGGATTTGTTGTATCAGCTTTAGCTTCCTTAGTAATTTTATATCCAGTAACTGATTACGTTCTAGGTTTAGAAAATTCTTATGCTTTAAATAATAAATCATTTTCAGGAATGAGCTTATATTATTGCGGAGTGATTGGATTAGTTATTACAGGTTTATTGATTTGGGTAACAGAATATTATACAGGTACAAATTATAGACCTGTAAAAAGTGTTGCAAGTTCCTCTACAACAGGACATGGAACTAATGTAATCCAAGGTTTAGCTATTTCACTAGAGGCTACAGCTATACCAGCTTTAATAATCGTTGCTGGAATTTTGCTTACTAACCATATCGCTGGTTTGTATGGTATAGCAATCGCTGTAACAACTATGTTGGCATTAGCAGGAATGGTTGTTGCACTTGATGCTTATGGACCAGTTACAGACAATGCTGGTGGTATAGCTGAAATGTCAAAGTTACCAAATAATGTCAGAAAAACAACTGATGCATTAGATGCTGTAGGTAATACTACTAAAGCAGTAACAAAAGGTTACGCAATCGGATCTGCTGGATTAGGTGCACTAGTTCTTTTTGCAGCTTATACAGAGGATATAAAACATTTTTCGAAAGAAGTTGGTTCAAAATTAGAGGGTATAGTTGTTACTTTTGATCTATCGAATCCTTATGTTGTCGTTGGTTTATTGATAGGTGGAATGTTACCTTATTTATTTGGATCTATGGGTATGCAAGCAGTTGGAAGAGCAGGGGGTGCTGTTGTTATAGAGGTAAGAAGACAATTTAAAAAATATCCAGGCATCATGAAAAGGAAACAAAAACCTGACTATGCTAGATTAGTTGATTTATTAACTGTGGCCGCAATTAAAGAAATGATTATCCCGTCATTATTACCAGTCCTATCACCAATTGTTTTATACTTAATAATTTTTGCAATTGGCGGTCAGGTTGCAGCTTTAGCATCAGTTGGTGCGATGTTGTTAGGTGTTATTATTACCGGTCTATTTGTTGCAGTTTCAATGACAGCAGGTGGAGGTGCATGGGATAATGCCAAAAAATACATTGAAGATGGAAACCATGGTGGAAAAGGATCTGAGGCTCACAAAGCTGCAGTAACAGGAGACACAGTTGGTGATCCATATAAAGATACAGCGGGTCCAGCAGTAAATCCAATGATTAAAATTACGAATATTGTTGCTTTACTTTTATTAGCAGTTATCGCTGGCTAATTTCTCTTCTTTTTTTGGCCCTCACACCAAGAGGGTCATTAATTTTTTGCCTCATACTAGACATAAAATCGTAGATAAATGAATTTCTTGCAAAAGAAGATTCAGTTGTTCCCTCTACAACTTTTATCTTCTGCATATCGTTTATATTATAAAAATCTTTCTTCTTTAAAATTCCATAATTATCTATCTCAAGAACTAACACATCATTTTTAAAGATTTTCATTCTCCCTAAATTTCTTAATCTAGATTGAGTTTGTTTTCTTTCTATATAAATCCACACGTCGTTATCAAATTTACTTTGTGTTGATGGAGTTCCTAGAATTTTTCTTACATCATTACTTGTTGACTGATCAATAATTAATTGTTTTTGTTTTTTTTCAAGAAATGGAACA
>CACPEJ010000026.1 GCA_902632935.1 uncultured Pelagibacteraceae bacterium | reverse complement strand
AAATATTTTGAGAAAAAAGGTAAATCGGAAAAGGCAAAAAAAAAGTATGCAAAAGCTCAAAAGCTTTTAATCAAATCAAATAAAAGAAAACCTAATCAACCTGATACATTAAATTATCTAGGTTTTACAACTAGAAAGCTTGGAGATTTTGAAAATGGTGAGAAATATTACCTTCAAGGATTGGCTATTGATCCTGAGCATGTAGGTATAAATGAGTATCTTGGCGAGCTCTATGTTGCCACTAACAGACATAATCTTGCAGTTGAAAGACTTGGGGTTTTAGAAAGCTGTAATTGTGAAGAATATGATCAGTTAAAAGCTGTTATAGCTGGCGAAAAATCAAAATACTAATTTATATTTTTAATCATTTGCTCTGGCATCCATAAAGCTATTTCTGGAAAGATCACAACTAATATAACTGCCAGGACCATTAATAAGAATAATGGGAAAGCACTTCTTGCAATGTACCCCATATCTTTTTTTGCCATGCCTTGAAGTACAAATAAATTAAAACCAACAGGCGGAGTGATTTGTGCCATCTCAACAACAATGACTAAAAAAATACCAAACCAAATCATATCAAAACCTGCCTGTCTAATCATGGGCTCAATGATTGCCATTGTTAAAACAACTGCTGAAATACCATCAAGAAACATTCCTAAAATTATATAAAAGATCATTAGGACAAATATCAAAACATATGGAGATAATTCCATATTTTGGATCCAGAGAGCTAGATTTCTTGGCAAACCAGTAAACCCCATTGCTAAAGATAAAAATGTTGAACCTGCTAAAATAAAAGCGATCATACAAGAGGTTTTAGTTGCTCCAAGTAAAGAGGATTTAAAAGTTTTTAATGTTAAACTTTTTTGAAAGTAAGATAATATTAATGCTCCAACTACTCCTAATGAAGCTGCTTCAGTAGCTGTTGCAATTCCTGTATATATCGATCCAATAACAGCTAATATTAAAATTATAACTGGCAAAAGTTGTTTTGATCTTTTAATTTTTTCGAAAAATGAATAATCCTCAATGATTTTTGGCATAGATTTTTTATTAATTAAAGACCAAATAATTACGTAAGACATAAATATAAGTGCAATCATTATCCCAGGAATAATCCCAGCAATAAATAATTTTGCTATAGACTCTTGGACAGCAACGCCATAGATAATCAATATAATTGACGGTGGTATCAGCAAACCTAATGTTCCTGAACCCGCTAAACTACCTAGTAAGATTTTTTCTGGATAATTTCTTTTTCTTAATTCGGGAATAGACATCTTGCCTACTGTTGCAACAGTTGCTGCTGAAGAGCCTGAAATTGCTGCAAATAATGCACATCCAACAACGTTAACATGGATTAAACCTCCTGGTAATTTTTGCATCCAAGGAGATAATCCTTTGAATAAATTTTCAGAAAGTTTTGTCCTAAATAAAATCTCACCCATCCAGACGAATAGTGGTAATGCGGTCAGTGTCCAAGAGGAAGATGTGCCCCATATTGTCGTGGCCATTGCATCACCAACTGGTCTTGAGGTAAATAACATCATGCCAATAGCCGATACCCCAATCATACTTAACGCAACCCAAATACCAGATCCTAAAAAAAATAGCAAAACACTGATAAAGAAAATTGTTAAAAGTATTTCGGTCATTTAATCCTTTTTGATGGTTAAAATAAATTGATGAAAAACGCTTATAAAAAAAATTGTTGATCCAATAGCTACGCTTGTTTGAGGAATCCAAATCAAAATTTCATCTGCTCCTTCACTTCGTTCTTGAAATTTATAAGAAATAATTAACATTTTAACGAAGTAAAAAGCTAGGTATCCTGAAAAAAAGCTTGCGATACTTAAACACCAGGTTTCAATAAATTTTTTCTTTGCACCTGATAATTTTTCTAAGAAAAGCGTAATTCTAATATGTCCCCCTTCTACAAATGTGTAAGCTAATGCAAAAAAAGATGCGGCAGCCATACAATAACCTGAATACTCAGCAAGACCTCTTATATAAAAACCAAATATTCTCGATGAGATACCAATAAGAATAAAAACTGCTACCAAAATTAAGAAAAAAGCAGCAACATAACCTGAAAATTTATAGAGTTTATTTAAATTTCTGTCTAGTGATTTTAACATAATAAGTTAAGGCCACTTAAATTTTAAGTGGCCTTAATTTTAAGAATTGAATTATTTATAACTTGATAAAACAGCAGCTCCTCTTGAACCAGCTTTTTGAGACCATTCCTTAGCCATAGTCTCTCCAACTTTTTCAAAATGAGCTTGTAGTGGTGCATTTACTTTACCGACTACCATACCAGCATCAGCTAAAGCTTTTTTGTCACCAACGTTACCTTGTTTTGATAATTGCCAACCTTTTCTTTCAGCCAAAGCTGCCTGTTTCATAACAAGATCTTTAGTTGCTTGATCTAGTTTATTCCAAGCATCTTTATTCACAATTATCATATTTTTTGGAAACCAAGCTGCAATATCATAAAAATATTTCACACCATTCTCCCAAATTTTAGAGTTTTTACCCGTAGTTGGTGAAGTGATCATACTTTCTACAGCACCTGTAGAAAACGCCTGACTAATTTCAGCAGCCTCTATTTTTGTAGGAGCCATTCCTGTTAGCTCGGCAATTCTAATAGTAGCAGAATTATAAGCTCTAAATTTAAGACCTTTTAAATCCTCGACAGAGTTAATTTCCTTCTTACTATACAAGCCTTGTGCTGGCCACGGCACAGCATAAAGAAATACTAAGCCTTTCTCGTCTAATCCTTTAACGATTTCATCTTTTGACGCTTTATATAACTTCATTGCATCAGCGTAAGACGTTGCTAAGAATGGTTGAGAGTCTACTTCTAAGAGTGGATCCTCTTTTCCTAAAGCTGACATAAATCTCTCACCAATTTGAGCTTGACCTGTTCTTACTGCTCTAAAAATTTCTCCACC
>CACPEJ010000025.1 GCA_902632935.1 uncultured Pelagibacteraceae bacterium | reverse complement strand
CCACTTTTGGAATTACAGTCAAGTCGAAATACAATATTCTTCAATTTTGCAATTCTCTTACAATTATAAATGCTTCTGCATATTTAATTCCAATTTGAGACCCTCTATACATTGCTAAATTTTTAATCGATTTAAGCGACCTTGTATGTGGCCATTTTTTTATCTCATCTTTATATATTTTTAACAAATTTATTTTTTTGTCAATTGTAGAGTACACATCGATATAAAAATTAGGATTAAAAATTTTTTTTGATTTTCTGCTTAAAAAAAAATCTGTGCTTGAAGGTATCTCAAAACTATAAATTTTCTTTACGAACGTTTTTGATAAAGGCCTCGAAGCTGTAATGACTGCTTTATAAATAATTTGATGATCGATATTCAAATCATTTTCAAAGTGTGTAAATATAATTTCTGGCTTATTCTCTCTTATTTGTTTCTCAATAAATTTAACAATATCCAATATTGGAACTGTATCTAATCTGTTGTCTGGAAATCTTTTAAATATTGGTTTTTCAAATTTTCCTTTTTTTGACACTTTCTCTGCTTGTTTTTCTCTATTTATTATTGACTTAAAAATTTTTTTTTTATCTATATCCCGTGAACTTTCCCCGTCTCCAAAAAAGAAGGTTTTTATCTTAAAGCCCTTTTTTTGATATTTTAATAAGGTTGCACCACATCCTAATAATTCATCATCTGGATGTGCTGCAAAAACTAATATTTTTTTCATAATCAATTGTATCTATAAAAATCTTTTTTGCTTATATCACTGTCTAAATATTTATTTATATCTTGTCCATCATTCTCACAATAATTTATAATTTTTAATATTTTTTCTAAATTATCTAAATATGATTCAATTATACTATCGTTGTGTTTTGTGCATGGATAAATTGTATTTGTAGCTAAAAAATTTTTTTTTAACATTTCTTGACTAATTAATGTTTTATAAGCTTGATGTTTTTTACTTTCAAAAACAAAATTTAAAAGAGATGGGATTCCATTAATATTCACTTTTAAATTATAATGTTTAAACAATTGCCTCCACCTTTTTCTAATTTTAGCTCCAACTTTATTTATTGTTTGCCATGATTTTATATTTTTCATCACCTCAATAGTTTTTAATCCTGCTGTTGGGCCAATTCTTTCTGTCCAAAAAGTACTACTAATAAAACTTTCATTAGCATGTTCCATAATTTCTTTTTTACCTATAACTGACGTTATTGCGTAACCATTACCAAGAGTCTTTCCGAAAATGCATATATCAGGATTAACATTAATTTTCTTGTGAAGACCGCCAAAGTTTCCTCTAAAACCTGTCGTACATTCATCAAAAATTAAAACTATATTATTTCTTGAAGCTAATTTTCTTACTTTTTTTAAAAAAGAAATATTTGGTTCAGTGTTTCGACATACCTCCATTTTTATGACACCAATCTTTTTATGATTAACTAAATTTTCTAAAGTTTTGTAATCACCATAATGAAAAGAAAAAACTGTATCTTTAAGTTTTTTTGGAACTCCCTTGATATTCAAATCTTTCATCAAATGAGCATTAAGGTTATTCTTTTTTGTATAATTTAAATTTGTTGACAAATACCAATCATGCCATCCATGATAACCACAAATTGCAATGTTATCTTTCCCAACTGCTGCTCTAGCAATCCTAATTGCAATAGAATTAGCCTCACCTCCAGTTCTGGCAAATTTTACCATTTGAAACCACGGATGTATTTCAATTAATTTTTCTGCCAACAGCACTTCTTCTTTACAATTTAAGGTAGACAAATTGCCATTTTTAATGACTTTCTTAACTGCATTGTCGACTAAATTATTTCCATAACCCAGTACATTAGTTCCTACTCCCATAGTCGATAAGTCTTTAAATTTATTATTATCTAAATCAGTAATTATACAACCTTTAGCAGTTTTAAAATAAGTCGGCCAAGCATTAGGAAGATATCTATCTGGATTTTTAGATAACAGCATAGTTCCACCAGGTATTATCTTTTTGGCCCTAGACCATAATTCTAAGCCCCGATCAATTTTTTTCATTTTAACCATTTTTTTTTTAAAAATTTTTCGTATTTTTTTATGCATTAAAATATCTTTAAGAGAAAAGTTTATCTTAGGATGAAATATATTATATATTTTTTTTATATCATTTAAATTTTTTTTTGTATCTACAGACAACTTCAAGCTTGTTAAATCTAGATTATTTTTGACAAATTGTTTTTTAAACAAATTTGAATTTCTTATAAAAGTGGTCACATGTTCTTTATCATATTTCGTTTTAATTTTTTTTATAGATTTTTCTAAACATTTAGTTGTAAAAATTTCCAAGTCAAAACCATCAGGATAAAAATACTTATCATGCTTATTTAGTGGATCTCTAATATTTGCTAAGTAATCTATTTTATTTTTTTTAAAAGTATGCAGCATTTGATCTAACATTTTTGGGTCAACTAACGGACAATCCGCTGTGACCCTAATTATGTTATCTGCTCTAAATTTTTTTGCTGTTTTTAAATATCTGATTACAACATTATTTTCACTCCCTTTATAGTATTTTATTTTATTTACAATTAAATGAGACTCCAATCTTTTATTTTGTATATTATTTGGAATTGAAAATACAATATCATCTAAATATTTAGATAATCTGAGTCTTTCATTTATTAATTGAATTAAAGTACGTCCTCCTATTTTTTTTAATACTTTTGATGGGAATCTTTTTGAGTTTAATCTAGCTTGTATGATAGCTATTGTTTTCATTTTTTACCATTTTGATGGATTGATTAATTTTTCGTTTTTAACATAAATCTTTGGAAATTTTATCTTTACATTATTTTTAAATGAACAAATTTCTTGTAATTGATCAATATTATCAACACCTAGCAAAATTTTATTTATGTATTTATTTTTTTCTATAAATTTTAAACACCAGCCGAGATTTGATATTTTATAAAGTTGTATTTGATCATCAAATTTTTTAAAAAATTTTTTCCATTTTAAAAATTTTCTGGGATGTTTTGAATAATGAAGAATTAGCAAACCTTGTAAAAAAATTGATCTTACATGAATTTCTATCTTGTTGATTTTCAAAAATTGTAATAGTTTTTTTTCCTCAAGTCTTCTATCAATCACATTATAAGGACATTGTAAGATGTATGGTTTAAATTGATTACAAATTTTTTTCAAATTTTTAAATGAATAT
>CACPEJ010000024.1 GCA_902632935.1 uncultured Pelagibacteraceae bacterium | reverse complement strand
AACTTGTGCATTAAGAGAGAATTCTTTTCCCGATAATCTTCGATTCATCGAAATGACCTCATCTTTACTAACATCAAGCTTGTTAGCTATTTCATCAACATGTTCATTTTTTAAATCTCCTTCAGTTTGAGGAGCTATTTGGTTTTTTAATTTCTTAAGATTAAAAAATAATTTTTTTTGTGCAGTTGTTGTACCAATCTTAACTAAACTCCACGATCTTAAAATATATTCTTGTATTGAAGCTTTGATCCACCACATCGCGTATGTGGCTAATCTAAAACCTTTTTCAGGTTCAAATTTTTTTACCGCTTGCATTAAACCAATATTCCCTTCAGAGATCATCTCATTTACTGGTAATCCATATCCTTTATATCCCATTGCAATTTTCGCAACCAATCTCAAATGACTCGTTACTAATTTTTCTGCTGCTTTGATATTACCAGTTGTTTTCCAATTTTTTGCCAACATATATTCTTCTTCTGCATCAAGCATAGGGAATTTTTTAATTTGTTCCAAATATGCAGATAGACCACCTTCATTACTTAAAATGGGCAAGTTATTATTTATTGCAGTATTCATAGAGAGTTTATCTAATTAATTATTTATATTTTTCAATGATTTATTTATTAGTATTTCTTAGTATTTTTAAAATTTTCTCAAGTTCTAAAGGTAAATTTGAGTTGAAAACCATTTCTTTGCTTTTCGTGGGGTGAATGAAGCCTAGAGTCTTAGCATGAAGAAATTGTCTATTAAGACTATTTAAATTTTGCTCTATCAATGGATTAATATTTTTAATTTTCTTAAACTTTTTTTTATATTTATCATCACCAACAATACTATTTCCTAAAAAATTCATGTGAACTCTAATTTGATGGGTTCTGCCCGTTTCAAGTTTGCATTCTACTAAACTTAAAGTTGGTGTGTGTTTATTTTCAAAAATTTCGATAGTTTTATAATTGGTAATCGCTTTTTTTCCTTTAGTCCGACTAACTTCCATCATTTGTCTATTCTTTGAACTTCGTGTTATTAAAGTTTCAATTTTTCCCCTAGAAGGTCTAACTTTTCCCCATATTAATAATTGATAAACTCTTGTTATAGAGTGTTTATTAAACTGATTAGATAAGTTTTCATGCGATAGATTATTTTTTGCTATGACTACTAAACCTGATGTATTTTTGTCTATCCTATGTACTATTCCTGGTCTAAGTTCATCACCAATATTTGAAAGAGAGTCTTTATCGTAATCCATTAATGCATTTACAATTGTATTGTCAAAATTCCCAGCACCTGGATGCATTACGATACCTGCTGGTTTGTTTAGTACTATTATATCTTTGTCCTCATGAACAATATCTAATTTGAATTTAAATGGTTTCAGAGAAGCTTTTTTAGGCTCTGGAATTATTAATTCTATAACATCGTCTTTTAAAATTTTTTTGGCAGGATTTGAAATAACTTTATTATTAATCTTAAGCTTCTTATTTAAAATTAAGTTTTTTATTCTAGTTCTACTTATCTCAATTTCCTTACTATTAATAAAAACATCTATACGCATATTTTTATTGCTTTCTTTTACAATCAAATTTATTTTTTTTTTCATAAAATGATATATTACTATTATATGCGCTTGTAGCTCAACTGGATAGAGCGCCTGACTTCGGATCAGGAGGTTCTGGGTTCGACTCCTAGCAGGCGCACCAATTATTCACCCATGTTAATTAATGTTCCTTTAATTCGAGCTCTCAAAAAAGATAAATAAAATAGAACTATTCCAATGATTAAATAGATCAGGTTTAATAAATATGCTTGTTTCAAATTTGCATAATCAATCGACCCATTTAAAAGAATGTTTCTGGTCTCATCGAAAATATAAACAAGCGGCAAACCTTTTGCTATGAATTGAAATAATTCTGGTAGAATTTCTATTGGATAATATATACATCCTAAAGGAGCTAGCAAAAATAGGGACGACCATGCAATATTTTCAAATGATGGACCAAATCTAATTAGTCCTGAACTCACAAACAACCCAAGTGTTATACCAAAAAGATATAAACTTAGAAATAGGAATAAAAGTGGTAATCCCAATTTTAAAATTGATACACCAAATAAAGGAGAGGTTAGCATTATCGCAGGAACCAGTCCTATTAAAGTCCTTATCAAAGCAGTAAAAATTAATGAAACAATAATTTCTTTAAGCTTAAGGGGAGCAATAAACAAATTTGTGAAATTTCTACTCCAGATTTCTTCTAAAAAAAGCATGTTAAAACTAATGCTTGATCTAAAAAGAATATCGTAAAGTATTGCACACGTTAAAATTACTCCCAAAGTATTGCTATAGTAGTCACTATGTATTGAAAAGAACTTTGAGATAAAACCCCACAAAATTATTTGAATTGTTGGCCAATAAATTAAATCCAAAATTCTTGGTAAAGAACTTTTAATTAAATAAAAATGTCTAAGGAAAAGACCATACATTTTATTAAAATTCATACTTTTTCCCTTGTAAGTTTTAAAAAAACTTCTTCCATATTTTTTCTTCCATGTTTTTTAATTAATTCCTCTGGAGTTCCCTCGTCAATAATCGATCCTTTATTCATCATTAAAACTGAAGAACATAGTCTCTCTACCTCTGCCATATTGTGTGATGCTAATAGAATAGATGTTTTATTTTCCTGTTGATATTCCTCTAAAAAACTTCTAACGAAATCACCCGTTTCAGGATCAAGTGATGCCGTAGGTTCATCAAGAAGTAAAACTTTTGGATTATTAATTATTGATTTTGCAAGACTAACCCTATTTTTTTGACCAGATGACAATTCCCCAGTTAATTTATCTATAAATTCGTAGAGTCTTAATTTTTCACACAGATATTCAATTTTTGCCTTGTGTTTGTTCACATCATAAAGCCTTCCATAAACTTCTAAATTTTGTCTAACTGTCAATTTTTTAGGCAACTCTATATAAGGTGATATAAAATTTAATTGATTTAGTAAATCTACACGTTGGTTTTCAATTTCGACACCATTTATTAAAACTTTTCCTTTTGATGGTTTTAATAAACCTAAAATCATTCCGATTGTAGTAGTTTTTCCACAACCATTCGGACCAAGTATCCCAATAATTTCATTTTGGTTTACTTTAAAAGAAACGTCTTTTACCGCTTCTTTTGTATTATAAGTTTTTGATAATCCTATAACTTCAAGTGGTTTTTTCATGGAATCTTGATGCTCTTAATAACCTATCATTGATTGTTTTACCATATCCTCTATCAGGAATTTTACATACTGCAATCGAGCTGTATTTCTTTTTTTTAATTTTTCTTAAAGTAGAATATAAATTTTTTGCAGCTTCTTTTAGATTTCCTTTTTGTGACAAAAAATAATAATTTGGTTTACTTACTTTTTTCTTTCTAATCAACAAGTATGCTTCATCTTTACG
>CACPEJ010000023.1 GCA_902632935.1 uncultured Pelagibacteraceae bacterium | reverse complement strand
ATCATAATAAAATAATTGAAAAAATTGATATTGGTGGTCCTGCCTTAGTTAGAAGTGCTGCAAAAAATTACAATGACGTTGCAGTAATAACATCCACCAATCAATATTCAGCATTGATTGATCAGTTAAAAAGATTTAAGGGTGCAACAAAATTAGAATTTAGAAAAAAATTATCTCAATCAGCCTTTAATGAAACAGCATATTATGACTCCGTAATTTCAGATTACTTCAATTCAGTAACAAATGAAAATTTTACAGAGAAAAAAATTATTTATGGAAACTTAATTGAGAGATTAAGATATGGAGAAAATCCACACCAAATATCTGCTATTTACTCTAAAAATAAAGATTTCAAATTAAGAAAAATTCATGGAAAACAATTAAGCTATAACAATTACAATGATATTTTTGCTGCTTTAACGATATCCAAAAGTCTGCCAAAAAATATAGGCACTGTAATTATCAAACATGCTAACCCTTGTGGAGTTTCTATTTTAAAGGATAGAGTAAGCAGTTATAAATCTGCATTTGAATGTGATCCTGTGAGCGCATTTGGAGGTATTGTCTCTTGTAATTTTAAGATTAATAAAAGCTTAGCTGTTGAGTTAAACAAAACTTTTTTAGAAGTAATTATTGCTAATGGTTTTGAAACAAGCGCTCTTAAATTATTAAAATCTAAAAAGAATGTTAGAATTATAGATTCAACAAACTTTAATTTTGATGATGTTCTTCAAATTAACTCTGTATCAAACTCAATGTTAATCCAATCTCAAGACGACCTTGTTTTTAAAAAAAAAGATTTCAAAGTTGTTTCAAAGAAAAAACCAAACAAAATACAATTTGAAAATTTATTATTTGCATTCAATATTTCACGTCATGTTAAATCCAATGCTATTGTGCTCGTTGGTGATAAAACAACAGTTGGTATCGGATCTGGACAACCTAGTAGACTTGATAGCTGTCAAATTGCAATAAATAAAATGAGAAAGTTCAAAAAAAATGAAAAGGAAATTGTAGCCGCATCAGATGCTTTTTTTCCATTTGTTGATGGTATTGAAAAATTAATTCAATCCGGTGTTTCTGCTGTGATCCAACCTAGAGGATCAATCAGAGATAAAGAAATTATAAAGTTTGCAGATAAAACTAATACTATTTTAATTTTTTCTAAAACAAGACATTTTAGACATTAAATCTTATCAATCTTTGAAGCTAAGATGAAATCGTTTTCTGATAATCCCTCAATTGCGTGGGTTGAGATGTTTATTTTTGCATAACCCCATCCAAATAAAATTTCAGGGTGATGGCCTTCCTCTTCTGAAATTCTACCTACTTCATTTACAAATTTTTGGCTCTCAACAAAGTTTTTAAATGTAAATTTTTTTTCTAAAAAATGTATATTTTTGTCATTTTTAATAACATCCCATCCATCAATTTTTTTTTGATATTTATGTATTTCACTTAAATCAAGCGCAGGTACACCACCTTCACAAGGAACACATTTTTTCTCGAATAGTTCACTCATTTAATTTACATCCTCATCTAATTAAATTTTTTATTACATTACTTAAAAATGGAGCGGGCAAAGGGGATCGAACCCTCGACCTTCTCGTTGGCAACGAGACGCTCTACCACTGAGCTACGCCCGCTTATATAATATCTAAAATTATTAGCTTTCTTAAAATTAAGCAAGTGATTAATATCTATCATTATAGTTTAGCTCAGATATTAACATTTTTCAATTTTGATTGATACTATAAGTTTTACTAATTTTTTTTTTCTATTAGAAAATAACGTCATGAGTTTAAATAAAGTTTATAAATATTCAAATTTCATTTTGGTTGCTTTTGTCATTTTTCTTTTAATACAGGCATTCGACCAAAGTTTTGGTTGGGGAATGAATAAAATATATCCAGAAATTTACTTTACTACATTTGGTACAAAGCTCGAGGGATGGAGTGTATTTATCTGGTTTGAAAATGGTTTAATTGAGACACTTCAAGTTATAATTCTATTAATAGCAATTTTGACACTTTTAAATTTACATCTATCTAAAAAAAAATTCTTAGGAACTGGTTTAGTAAAAGGATTCATAATAATTGAAATAATTGGATTATCTTATTTTTTTTTTGAAGAAATAAGTTGGGGACAGCATTATTTTAATTTTGATACTCTAAGTATTTTCTTAAATGAAAACAATTTTTTTTTTAATCACCAAAGGGAAATGAACTTGCACAATACTTCTAGAATTTTTAACGAATTTCCAAGACTATTGGTAATGTTATGGTGTTCACTGTCTATTATTATTTTACGATATTCAAAATTAATAAATTTTAAAGATTTAACAACAATTATAATGCCAAATGAAAAACTTATTTTTATTAGTTTTTTACTTCTTGTATTTATTTTACCAGATTTAATATTAACAAAATTTGGAATGGTTGATTTCTCAAAACTACATATTTATGAAAATGGTGTTTTTAAAGGGTTTAATATTAGCACTATTTTAGGTATTATTTTTTCGTTCAATTTTTTTAGATTATCAGAATTGCAGGAACTGCTTTTTGTATATTACTTTATGTGGCATTCATTATTTTTAAGAGAATTATATTTTAATAGAACATATCTAAACTAGAAAATTGATTATAGTGTGTCATTTTTTTTACATTAAGAAAATAAATTTATGATACATTTTTATTATGAAAAAAGAAGATTTACCAAAAACAATACCAGTTTTTCCATTGAGTAATTTTATCATTTTTCCAAGAACTACTGTTCCATTAAATATATTTGAGCCAAGATATATCGATATGATTAATGATAGTATGAAATCAAATAAACTCATCGGAATGATACAACCTAAAAATTCAAAAGAAAGTGAAGTTGCACCTGAATTATATGACATCGGGTGTATGGGCAAAATTACAAGCTTTAGGGAAAATGATAATGGTCAATTTTTGATAGAACTAAAAGGTATAATCAGATTTCAAAAAATAGATGAGGTAAAATCAAATAAAAAATACAGAGAATGTAATGTAGATTTTAATAATTTTTATGAGGATCTAAGTTACCAAAGTGAAAATCTAAAATTTTCTGATTTAAAATTAATATTTAAAGACTTAAAAAATCTTTTTGAAAAACGTGGATTCATTATTAATTGGAAAGGATTAGAAAAACAAAGTTTAGATGAAACAATAAACGCTTTAGCAATGGCATCTCCTTTTACACTAGAAGAAAAACAAATTTTATTAGAGGCCAAAAATTTAGAGCTTAGAAAAAATAAAATTTCAGAAATTTTAACTACATATTCTTTTGACAATTATAATAATACAACTGTACAATAAAACTAAATTTCAAAACCTCTATTAGCTATATTTTTAAAAGATCTATTTAGGAATTTATTTCTTCCTATAAATCTTACTGATTTGCTAAGGATATTATTATTCATCTTGCTTTCAAGATTAAAAAATTCGTATAAGAAATCAATTCCACTAGAGAAAAGATAGTTTTTATGTTTAGTCATATTTTGAAATTCTTCACAAATTGAATTATCTATCTCTAATCCATTCTTTAATTTAAGTTCAATTAAATTACTCAAATCTCGAATATCTCTTAAAGTCATATTGAAACCCTGGCCGGCCAAAGGATGAAGGCGATGCAATACATCACCAAAAGCCAGAATATTTTTATGATAATAAGTTCTCAAATTCGAAGCTTTCAACTCAAAAAAGTTGCAAATACCAAAATTTGTAATTGAATATTTGGTATTATATTTTTTAATTAATTCTTTTAAATTAATATTTTTTTTACCTTTAATTGAATAAAC
>CACPEJ010000022.1 GCA_902632935.1 uncultured Pelagibacteraceae bacterium | reverse complement strand
TTCATGTATGGGCAGATGAAACCAGACCAAGAAATCAAGGAGCAAATCTTACTTCATATGAATTAAATGAAGAAGGAATTAAAAATACAATCATTGCAGATAACACAGGTGGAATTTTGATGCAAAGAGGAGAGGTTGATATGTGTATTGTTGGAACAGACAGAACTCTAGCCAATGGAGATGTTTGTAATAAAGTTGGAACTTATCTAAAAGCACTAGCAGCTCACGATAACAAAATTCCTTTTTATGTTGCACTACCAAGCTCAACAATTGACTGGAATATAAAAAATCATAAAGATATTCCAATTGAGGAGAGAAATTCAGAGGAATTATCTCATGTTGAAGGTTTAGATGAAAAAGGAAATGTAAAGAAAATACAAATTTATCCAAAAAAAAGTAAAGCTATGAATTTGGCTTTTGATGTAACTCCAGCAAAATATGTTACAGGATTAATTACCGAAAAAGGCATATGTGAAGCATCGGAAAGAGGACTGAAAGAATTATTTAAATGAAGAATTTAGATCAAAGAAACCAAATTATTGAGTATTCTCTAAAATTGAACTCTACAAATCTTTCACCGCTACGATCAGGAAATATATCTTTGAGAGCAGAACAAGATAATATTCAAGGTTATTTAATTACTCCATCAGGAAAAAAATATGAAACATTAATGCCAGAAGATATAGTTTTTATGGGTTTAAATGAAGAAGCAGAAAATAACGATTCAGTAAACAAACCTTCCTCCGAATGGAGATTTCATAGAGATATTTATGTTAATAAAAAAGATGCCCAAGCAATTGTTCATGCACATTCTCCACACGCAACAGCTGTATCTTCACACGGAAAATCTATACCGCCGTTTCATTACATGATTGCTCTTGCAGGAGGAGAAGACATTAAATGTGCTGAATACGCTACTTTTGGGACTAAAGAACTTTCACAAAATGTAATTAAAGCTTTGGAAAATAGAAGTGCTTGTTTGATGTCTAATCACGGACAGGTTGCTTTTGGAAAAAATTTAGACCAAGCATTTGAACTAGCACAAGAGATAGAAAATATTTGTCATCAATACACTATTGCACTAAAGTTAGGAGACCCAAAGATTCTTTCATTAGAAGAAATGAAAAAAGTTTTGGAAAAAGCTAAAAATTATAAAAAAGGGTAATATGATAAAGGTAGGGGAGCACATTACTTTAGATATAATTGGCACTGATAAAGAATATGATCCATCAGTTTATGAAAGAGTTATCAAAGAGATTGCTAAAGTAGCTAAAGTTACAATCTTAAATATATCAAAATATAAATTCGAACCACAGGGTTTTACAATTCTTGCATTATTAGCTGAAAGTCATATTAGTTTTCATACATTTCCCGAGAGAGGAATTATAAGTTTTGACTTCTTTACATGTGGAAAAATTAGTCCATCAGTAGCGATTGATATTGTTAAAAAAGAATTTAAGCACAAAAGAATTGTAAAAAAAGAATTTAACAGAGACACAAGATCTCTTTATCACGATATTTACAGCTCACCAGGTTTACAAAAATCATATGTAGTAAATGAAGTTTTAGAAGATTTTAAATCAAAAGTGGGTCAACACATCGAAATTTTAGAGTTAGAGCAATTTGGAAAATCATTGTTTATTGATGGTGAAATTCAAGTAGCTGAGTCTGATGAACATTTGTATAGCTCAACATTTGTGGGTGCTGGATTGAAATTAAATAAAAACAATGAAAGAGCTGCAATCATTGGTGGTGGTGATGGAGGAGTTGCCAGAGAATGCATATCTAAAAAATTTAATTTTATCGATTGGTATGAGCTTGATCCTGAGGTAGTTGAAGTTTGTAATAAACACTTAGGGGACATTGGAAAAAAAGCTACAGAGAAAAATTCAGTTAAATGTGTTTGGGGAGATGCGTTTCATAGTATTAAATCAGTAAAAGACGATACATACGATCATATTTTTGTAGATTTAAATGATGATCAGTTTTGTATAGATTTGGCTGCAAAAAATATGGAGTCTTTAGTAAGAATATTAAAACCAAAGGGTGTAATCACAGCACAAGTTGGCAGCCAAGATAAAAAACCTCTTCAAGTTGAAAATTGGATGAATGTTTTTCATCATCATTTTGGAAATACCAAATTATCTAGGGTTTACATACCCAGTTTTGATTGTTCTTGGAATTTCTCGTCTTCAATAAATCATTAGTTTTTTCTTTTTAAAGTCTCTGATTTGTGAAATAATATTTTTTTATTAAAGGAGAGAATGATGAATATATTTAAAAAAACTATTTTTTCAGTTTTATTTTCATTATTGATTATTGGAAATGTTAATGCTGATAAAATTAAAATTGGAACAGAAGGTGCTTATCCTCCATGGAATTCTAAAGATGCATCAGGTAAATTAATCGGATTTGAAGTCGAATTAGCTTACACACTTTGTAGATATATTGGACAACAATGTGAGATTGTTGAACAAGATTGGGATGGAATGATACCAGCTTTAATTATGAGAAAATTTGATGCAATTATGGCAGGTATGTCTATCACTGCTGAAAGACAGAAAGCTATTAGTTTTTCTCAAGGTTATGCAGATGAAGTTGCTTCTTTAGCAGTTATGAAAGGTTCTGATCTTGAAGGTATGGATACTCCAGAGGGAATCAATCTTACTCTAGGGGGTTCAGGTGTTAAAAAAACTTTAAAAACTTTAACGGGTGCACTTGCTGGTAAAACTGTTTGTACACAAACAGCAACCATTCACCAAAACTTTTTAGAGTCTGGTGATGTTGGAAAAATAAATCTAAGAACTTACAAAACTCAAGATGAAGTTAACTTAGACTTAGCATCAGGAAGATGTGATGTTGCATTAGCAGCTGCAGTTGCTTTTACAGATTATGCTGAAAAATCTGGTAAACCAGTTGTTCTTGTAGGTCCAACTTTTTCAGGTGGAGCATTTGGTAATGGTGTTGGAGTTGGAATCAGAAAAGACGACACTGAATTATTAAAAGCATTTAACAAAGCAATCGAGAAGGCTAGAAAAAACGGAGACATTAGTAGAATAGCTACTAAGTGGTTTGGTTTTGATGCCTCTATGTAATTAATTTTAGATTTGGCGACTATAATGTATAGTCGCCAATCTATATGGAACTTCTAGCATTCGGAGATACTGGTTGGGGTGACGAGTTATTTCGTGCCACTCTAATGACTATAGCTGTTTCAATTACAGCAATGATTATAGGTTTTCTTTTTGCGTTAATTTTTACTCCATTAAAATTATCTAAAAATAAGTTTTTAAATTTTATAGCTAATTCTTACACAACTATAATAAGAGGTGTTCCAGAATTATTAGTAATTTATCTTTTCTTTTTTGGTGGAACTGGTGCAGTTATGTTTGTTGCATCAATATTTGGTTATAATGAGTATATTGAAATAAATGCATTTATAACAGGTGCATTTGCAATTGGAATAATTTCCGGTGCCTATTCAACTGAAGTTTTTAGGGGAGCAATTCAATCAATTGATAAAGGTCAGTTCGAAGCTGCCAATGTTTTAGGTTTAAATAAATTTGGAAAATTTTTTAAAATTATTTTACCTCAAACATTAAGATTAGCCATTCCAAATCTAAGTAATGTTTGGCAGATAACTCTAAAAGACACTTCTCTAATTTCAGTTACAGGTTTAGTTGAAATCATGAGACAATCTTATATTGCTGCTGGATCAACGAGAGATCCATTATTCTTTTATTCATTTGCTGCAGTTTTGTATTTACTACTTACTTTTGTGAGTATGAAATTAATTAACAGATTAGAAGTTAAATATAGTAGGGGTTACTAATGGATCTTGAATTAATGATTAATAGTCTCCCAAAGTTACTAAATGCTGCTGTAATAACTTTAAAACTTCTTTCAGTTTCTTTAATAATTGGATTATTCATTGGCTTATTTTTTGCAATTCTAAGATTAAATAAAAATATATTTATCAATAGATTTGCTTATGGATATTCTTATGTTTTTAGAGGTACACCACTTTTAGTACAGATATTCATTATTTATTTTGGATTGGGTCAGATTGAATACTTAAGATCGACAGTTTTATGGGTAATTTTAAAAGAACCATATTGGTGTGCAATAATTGCTTTTGCTCTAAACACGGGTGCTTACACTTC
>CACPEJ010000021.1 GCA_902632935.1 uncultured Pelagibacteraceae bacterium | reverse complement strand
TCTCCGGTGATTGTACCTTTCAATTCAAGCGCTTTGTTAATTAATAAGTCGTTAAATTCTCTTATTTTTTTGTAAGTCTCTTTGTTTTCAGGGTCAAAAGGCAAAAGCACGTGAAAGTTTCCATCGCCCAAATGACCTACCATCGGAGCTCTTAATCCAAATTTTTTTGCTTGCTCTTCTGCGTAATTTACACATTCAGTTATATTTGAAATTGGCAAACACACGTCAGTCGAATAAACTCTTCCATTATTTATCAATGCTTTAACAGAATAATAAACATCCCATCGTGCTTTCCAAAGCTTATTTCTCTCTTCTAAATCTTTTGCCCATTTAAAAGAGCTTCCATTATTATCTTTGGATATTTCCTCAACAATTTTGATATTTTCATTATTAGATGCCTCGGAGCCATGAAACTCAAAAAATAAGGTTGGCACTGCTTCAATATCTTTCAATTTAGAGTAATTAATACTAATCCCCATTTGATCTTTGTTTAACATCTCAATTCTAGCGATCGGAACTCCATATTGAATAACTTGTTGGGCAGTTTGAACTGCATTTTCTAAAGTTGAGAAATGACAAACTGCAGACATAATGCTTTCAGGGATTGGTGATAATCTCAATTGAACTTCTGTAATTATGCCTAACGTTCCCTCTGAACCTATAAATAAATTGGTTAAATTATAACCTGCTGAGGTTTTTTTAGTTCTACTACCAGTATTTACAATATCTCCATTAGGCAAAACTACTGTGAGCCCACTGATTACAGTTTTCATTGTTCCATATTTTACAGCCATTGTCCCTGAAGCTGACGTTGAAGCCATTCCTCCAATAGCTGCATTAGCACCAGGATCAATCGGGAAAAAAACTCCATCTTCTCTCAAATAATCATTTAATTGCTCTTTAGTTACACATGCCTGAACTCGACAATCGAAGTCCTCAACATTTACACTTAAAATTTTATTCATTTTCTCAAGACATATTGTTATGCCTTTTTCATTACCAACAACATTACCTTCTAAAGATGTTCCTGTTCCAAAAGGTACAACGGGAATTTTGTGCTCATTACATAAACGGAGCACTTTGGAAACCTCTTCATTTGTCTCAGGAAAAACTACAGCTTTAGACAAAACGGGATCATAAGTATCTTCCCCTCTAGCATAATTTGCCCTTGTTGACTCAGAGGTAGAAAATCTTCCATTAAAAATTTTTTTAAATTGTGCTTGGACTTGCTCGTTCATGAAAAGAATATTAGTAAAAATTTTATCAAAAATACAGCTTATTTAGTAAGCATTTTCTTTATGTTTTCTAAAGCCTGTTGAATGTTATCTCTTGAAGCTGCAAAACTAAATCTTACGTAATCATTACAAGTTCTACCAAAAGCAGTTCCTGGCACTATTGCTACTCCAGCCTCATGCATTGCTTTTTTACAGAATTCAGATCCATTCATTCCTGTACCAATAACTTTTGGGAATGCATAAAAGGCTCCTCCAGGTAGACTACACTCTACTCCTGGTAGATCATTTAACCCCTGATGAATTAAATTTCTTCTCAAAGTAAACTTATCTAACATATCATTGATGGAGTCGTCGGGGCCATCTAATGCAGCAATACCGGCATATTGTGCAGCAGCATTTACACATGACACACTATTAATTAATAATTTGTTTACGTGCTCAATAAGTTCTTTAGGCCAATAACTCCAACCTAATCTCCATCCCGTCATTGAATAAGCTTTGCTCCAACCCTCTAATACGATTAACCTATCTTTTAAATTTGGATAATGAAAAAAAGAAGGCATTTCTTTGTAGTCAAAAATTTGTCTACTATAAATTTCATCACTTAAAATAGTAACATGAGGATGTTTTTCTAACTCCTTTGCAAAATAGTCAATTACAGGTTTCTCAACAAAACTTCCTGTTGGATTATTTGGATTTATTAAAATCAGTAATCTAGTTTTTTTTGTTATAAGAGATAAGATTTTATCCGGATCAAATTTAAGATCTTTATCTTCAGTTAAATCATAAGGCACAGGCGTTGAACCTGTATAATTAATCATAGACTCATATATTGGGAATGCAGGTGTAGGATGGATTATTTCTACTCCCGGTTCTCCGTAGCATTGTATCGCGTAACTCATTGTAGGTTTACCACCTGGCATGATTAAAATTCTTTCAGGATCTATCTCAGCTTTATAACGTTTCTTAATCCATCTTGTTACAGCTTGTCGACACTCAGGTATTCCATTTGACATCACGTATCCATGATGGCCATCATCCAAAGCTTTTTTTGCAGCTTCAACAACATGTTTAGGTGTTTTAAAATCTGGTTGTCCTAGACCTAAATGGATCATTGGCTTACCTTGGGCCTCTAATTTTTTTGCCTCTGCTAATACCGAAAAGGCAGACTCTGTTCCTAATCTATCTAAACTCTTTGCTAGTTCCATAACTTTTATATTTTATTAGAAGTTCTATAAATTAATTTTGAACTATTCAACTCTTTTAGGTTCTTACATCCCATTAAAACCATATTTCTATTGATTTCCTCGTGCATATTTTTAAGTAAATGCTCAACACCTTGTTGTCCCCCTGCGGCTAAAGAGAACAAAAACATTTTACCAAAACTACAGGCTTTTGCACCTGCAGCGATTGCTTTTAATACATGAGTTCCTCTTCTTACTCCCCCGTCTAATATGATTTCCAATTTATCTCCAACTGCATCCGAGATTGCTTTGACTTGATCGAATGGCGATCTTGATCCATCAAGTTGTCTTCCACCATGATTTGAAATCATGATTGCCGTACAACCAATATCTATTGCTCTTTTTGCATCTTCAACGGACATAACTCCTTTAAGTGCAAAAGGTCCATTCCATTTCTTCACACAATATTCAGCATCCTTCCAGTTCATTGCTGGATCGTATTGTTCATTAATGTACTCTATAACTGATTTTGCAATATTGGTGCCCTTATCTGTTTTTGTAGCCACATTTGCTAATTTAAATTTCCCGTGAGTAAGATAATTAAATACCCAACTTGGATGAAGAGCAAAACTCATTAAACTTTGTAAAGTTAACTTTGGTGGGGTTGTAAAACCTGTTCTATGATCTCTTTCTCTATTACCTGCTACTAAAGTATCTACTGTTAAACACATTCCATCAAATCCTGATCTTCTACAACGATCAATTAAATCATCAGTGATTGATTGATCTTTATGAACATAAAGTTGAAATAACTTTGGTCCACCTGAAATATTTGAAATTTCTTCTATAGTATTATTTGCCATCGTAGACATACTATAAAATGTTCCAAACTTATCAGCTGCTCTAGCAGATGCTTTGTCACCGTCATGATGATAAAGTCTTTGCATGGCACATGGCGATAAAAAGAGTGGCATATCGATTTTTTTTCCAAAAATAGTTGTTGAGAGATCTGGTTTTCCTACACTTGCTAAAATATTAGGAACTAAATCGCAATCATCAAAAGATTTTGTATTTCGTTTGAGTGTTATTTCATCATCTGCACCACCATCAATATAATGAAATATTGGTGAAGGTAATTTTTTTTTCGCAAGTTTTCTAAAATCGTCAAAATTATAACAATTTTGTAAACTCACTATTTTCTAAATCTAAGATTATTTCTATTAAGATCTGAAATTTTTGTACATCCCATGAGCTTCATATCTCTAACTAACTCAGATTTATACAACTCTAGAGCTCTTTCGACGCCTGGTTGGCCCGCTGCTGCAAGCGCATAAAGATAAAGTCTTCCACCAGAACATGCTTTTGCACCTAGAGATAATGCTTTAAGCATATGTGTTCCTCTATGAATTCCTCCTTCACATATAACATCAAGTTTATCTCCAACTGCATCAACAATTTCTGCGAGCTGATCAAATGGTGATCTCGATCCATCAAGTTGTCTGCCGCCATGATTTGAAACCATTATACCAGTACATCCTATATCCACTGCTTTTTTAGCATCTTCTACACTCATTATTCCTTTAAGTGCAAAATGACCTCCCCATTGAGAACAAAGTTTTTCAGCATCTTTCCAATTCATGGATTGATCTAACATTGTTGAAAAATAATTTCCTATAGAAGAATTTGTGCTTGTACCCTCTTTTACAAAATCTTGGAGGTGAGGTAATTCAAATTTACCTTTTGTTAAATAATTTATTCCCCACATTGGTTTAGTCGCAAAACTAAATAAGCTTGAAAGAGTCAATTTTGGTGGAGAAGTAAAACCAGTTCTTAAATCTCTTTCACGATTTCCTCCTGTAATGGTATCGACTGTAAGAGCCATTACATCAAATTTAGCAGCCTTAGCTCGCTCTAAACAAGAATCATTTAAACCTCTATCTTTGTGAAAATAAAACTGAAACATTTTAGGTGTATCAATCAACGAGGATATTTCCTCAACGCTAACAGTCGCTAATGCAGAAACACCAAACATTGTATTAAATTTTTTAGCTGCTTTTCCAACTGCTCTTTCACCATCATAATGAAAAAGTCTTTGTAATGCTGTTGGTGAAAGATAAAATGGTAAATCTAACTTTTTACCAAAAATTGTTGTGGATAAGTCTACATTCTCAACGCCTCTTAAAACATTTGGAACTAAATCTACATCGTCAAAGGCACTAGTATTCCTAGCATATGTAATTTCATCGTCAGCTGCACCATCAATATAATGAAAAATAGGCGATGGAAGCTTTAACTTAGCAAGTTTTCTAAAATCACCAAAGTTGTGACAATCTTTTAATCTCATTATCATAAAATACTTTTT
>CACPEJ010000020.1 GCA_902632935.1 uncultured Pelagibacteraceae bacterium | reverse complement strand
GTCAGTGCAGCTGATGATGAAATATCATTTGGTATAGCAATGGGTAAAGGTATAATGGAAAACGTAAAAGGTTTGCATGGTCCCGTTACTGGTAATGCAGGCACAACAATTAAAGGTTTAGTCTTAGATGATGATAGTTTAAATACCAATATCTCAATAAATTTTGATTATAATAAAAATGTTAAAGACAATCTTTATCTAAATTCAGGAATATCATTAGTTAAACATAGTACTACTGACACAACTATCACATTCGATGGTGGATATAACTCTGCTTTTCCGGATATATATTTCTATGGTTTAATTTTTGATTTAGGTCCAAGTTATAGATTTAAAGAAATTTCTAATTTAACGCCGTACGCAACTTTAAATGCTACTTATTTTTTAGGTAAACAATCAGACACTCAATATGATGGTCCTAGATATGGTGAAGGTGGACCTCACACATACGTTAGGTGTTTAGGCGTAAGTCCAAATTTAGGCTTTTTTGTTAATTCAGGATTTCTAAAAGGTTATGGTTTCTCAATTGAGAAATTGCTCTTTGAATGTGAAAATGATCAAATTAGAAGTATGGAAAATGGTTATGATGCTGATTTTGACATAACGCAATTCAGAATTGATTACAGAATACCTTTTTAAACAAATTTTTTTTGGTGCGGTTAGCTGAGTTTTAATTCTCCTTAACTAAAACTAGATGAGCTTTGGCCGCTAATTCTCTAACCGCTTTAGCCGCTTGATATTTTTCTGACTCATAGAATTTACGAGCAGCATCAATGCTTTCAAATTCAATTAATACAACAGTACCTAAATTTTCACCTTCTCTTACGTCAGGACTGGGTTCACGAACAAGAACTTTGCCACCATACTCTCCAATAGTTGGTCCGGACATTTGTTTAAACTTTTCCATACCTTCTTTATCGTGTTCTTTAAGATGTGCTATCAAATATCCTTTGCTCATAATTTTCTCCTCTATATTTTAATGTAACAAATCCTGAACCAAGAGTCTAAATTGTTTTAAATTGAAAAAAATAATGAGCACAATCTGAGCACACTTAGCTTAAAAATTTGAAATTTTTGATTAAAAAGTCCCCATAAAAATTTCATTTTGGTGCGGCTAGAGAGACTCGAACTCTCATGGACTAGGTCCACACGGCCCTCAACCGTGCCTGTCTACCAATTTCAGCATAGCCGCAAATTTGACCCACATTAAATCAATGACAAGTAGGTTTCAAATTGATAAATTTTATTATGGAATTTAATCAGGAAGTAAAACAAGCAACTGATCCAATTTATAAAAAGATTTCCAAGGTTATGCCTGAAATTGAATGGTCAGTGCATGCTCCTTATATACATAAAATTAATAAACTTAAAAAAGAAAAGAACGCAGTAATTTTAGCTCACAATTATCAAACCCCAGAAATTTATCATGGTATCGCAGATTTTTCAGCAGACTCTCTGGCTCTTGCTGTAGAAGCTTCAAAAACCTCAGCAGATATAATTGTTATGGCTGGTGTGCATTTTATGGCTGAAACTGCAAAACTAATGAGTCCAAATAAAAAAGTCTTACTACCTGATATGAAAGCAGGTTGTTCTCTTTCATCTTCAATTACAGGAAAAGATGTAAGATTATTGAAAGAAAAATATCCTGGAGTTCCAGTAGTTTCTTATGTCAATACTTCTGCAGATGTAAAAGCTGAAACGGATGTGTGTTGTACATCTGCAAATGCTGTAAAGATTGTAAAATCTTTAGGAGTTAAGAAAGTAATTTTTCTACCAGATGATTACCTTGCAAAATATGTTGCTACTCAAACAGATGTTGAGATCATTTCTTGGAAAGGAATTTGTATAGTTCATGATCAATTTAATGAAAAAGAAATTCAAAATATTAGAAAGAACAACCCAGGGATTAAAATCATAGCTCATCCTGAGTGTCCACCAGATGTAATTAAAGCAAGTGATTTTGCTGGGTCAACTTCAGGAATGATAAATTATGTTAAAGATAATCAACCCAAAAAAGTCATGATGGTTACTGAATGTTCGATGAGTGATAACATTCAGGTTGAAAATCCTAATGTAGAATTTATTAGACCATGCAACATGTGTCCTCATATGAAAAAAATAACCTTACCAAAAATATTAGATTGTTTAGAGAATGAAACTGGTGAAATTATTATGGATCAAGAAACAATCAATAAAGCAAGATTGTCAGTTGAAAAAATGGTTGCTATTGGCAGATAATTTTTTGTGTCTCAAATTAAACTTAGTGAAAATTTTATAAAAAGTAATGTCAAACTTGCACTCAATGAAGATTTATATCCATCAGGCGATATAACTTCTGGTTTAATTAAAAATAATAATATTATAGAAGCAAAATTAATATCTAACCAGGATGCTATCATTGGTGGGCTACTATTTGTAAAATATACGTTTTCACTTATCGATAAAAAAATTAAGTTTAATGTAAAAACAAAAGATGGATCTTTTGTCAAAAAAAATTCAACAATCGCAATTATTAGAGGAAATAAAAAAAATATTTTGGTAGCAGAAAGAGTTGCTCTAAATTTTTTATCTCATATTTCGGGCATAGCCACAAAAACAAATCAATTTGTAAAATTGGCAGGTAAAAAATGTAAAATTTGTTGCACTAGAAAAACTATACCTAATTTAAGAGTTATACAAAAATATGCAGTAAAATTAGGTGGAGGAACCAACCATAGATTTAACTTAAGTGACGAATTTTTGATAAAAGACAATCATATTGCAAATTCAAACATAAGGGAATTAGTAAGTTTGGCAATCAAAAATAAAAAACGAAAAAAAATAACTGTGGAAGTAGACACAATAAAACAGCTGAAGAAAATAATCGGATTAAAATTTGATTGTGTTTTATTTGATAATATGAATCTTAAAAATTTAAAATTAGGAGTTAAACTTGCAAAAAAATACTATCAAACTGAAGCTTCGGGAAATATAAATCTCAAAAAAGTTAAATTGATTGCAAAAACTGGTATAGATAGAATTTCTGTTGGTGGAATAACTCATAGCGCACCAGCGATTGATTTTAAATTAGAAATTTAATTAACAAATTTTGAGAGATCTGGTTTGAAGTAATTTGGACCTTTCATTACCTTGCCATTTTCATTATAAATTGGTTTTCCGTTCTCGTCTAACTTACTCATGTTGGAATTTTGAACTTCATCGAAACACTTATCTAAATCAATTCCAAAAGCATGACCTGCTCCATATGTAACATACAAAATATCTGTTAGAGCATCAGCAACCTCTAATAAATCCTTATTGTTCATTGCATCGGTGAGCTCGCTCAATTCCTCTTTTATAAGATCTAATCGCAGTTTATTGATTTTATCTGTGCTAAATGAAGGTTTTTTTTTAACTTCTTGACCAAAAGTTTTCATAAAAATTCCAACCTTGCTAAAATTTGACATAATGCTCCTGTAAGTTTTATAAAATTAATGTATATTTATAGTAATTTAATATTTGTCTATTAATCAATGAAATTAAGAAAAGAATTCGATAGTATTGGAACAATTAATGTTCCTAATGATAAATATTGGGGAGCTTCTACACAAAGGTCAAAAAAATATTTTGATATTGGTGAGTTTTTAGTTAGACCGGTTTTAATTAAATCTATCGCAATAATTAAAAAAGCTGCTGCTATAGTTCATAGAAAAGAAAAACAGATTGAACCAAAAATTTCTAATGCCATTGTAAAAGCATCTAATGAAGTAATCGGTGGTAAATTAGATGAACACTTCCCACTAAAAGTTTGGCAAACTGGCTCTGGTACTCAAACTAATATGAATGTAAATGAAGTAATTGCAAATAGAGCAATCGAAATTTTAGGTGGAAGAAAAGGTACAAAAAAGCCAGTTCATCCAAATGATCATGTAAATAAATCTCAATCTACCAATGATGTATTTCCTACAGCAATGCATATAGCTATAGCTATGGAAACTAAAAATAAGTTGCTACCATCTCTTGAGCTTTTAAATAGGGAATTGAAAAAAAAAGTTTCCCAATTTAAAAATATTATAAAAGTTGGAAGAACTCATCTTCAAGACGCAACTCCTTTGTCATTGGGGCAAGAGTTTTCAGGATATCAATCTCAATTAGAGGATTGTATTTTTAGGGTTAAAAATGCTTTAAACGAAATTTATTATTTAGCTCAAGGTGGTACTGCGGTTGGCACAGGAATTAATAGTAAAAAAGGTTTTGATAAAAAAGTAATAAACGAAATAAAAAAAATAACTAAACTACCCTTTAAACCGACTAAGAATAAATTTGCTGCTTTGGCAGCTCATGATGAAATAGTAAATTTTTCTGGAACCTTAAATACTACTGCTGTTAGTTTGATGAAAATTGCAAATGATATAAGATTTTTAGGATCTGGGCCCAGAGCCGGATATGGTGAAATAATTTTACCGGCAAATGAACCAGGTTCATCAATTATGCCCGGCAAAGTTAACCCAACACAATCAGAAGCAGTGACGATGGTTTGTGTTAAAGTAATCGGTAATCATAATGGAATAACAATGGCAGGTTCACATGGACATTTTGAGCTAAATGTTTTTAAACCCTTAATTGCTCACAACATTTTACAATCTATTGATCTTCTTGCAGATAGTACAAAAAATTTTGCTTTATATTGCGTTAAAGGAATTAAAGCAGATAAAGTAAAAATTAAAAAATTTTTAGATAACTCATTAATGCTAGTTACTGCACTAGCTCCACATATTGGGTATGATAACTCCGCCAAAATAGCTAAGACAGCACTTAAAAAAGGCACAACTCTAAAAGAGGAAGCTTTAAAAACAAAATTTATTACTGAAAAGGATTTTGATAGAATTGTAAATCCAAAAAAAATGATTTATCCAAAATAAGCTATCAGGATATCATTTACAAAATTTTTAAAAGTTACTTTATTAAAAAATTTTTTGCTTCTTGAATTAAAATTAGAAACTATTTCTTCAATCTTTTTATTTGATTTATTATCAATTCTTAAATTATCAAAAGTAATTTTTTCTTCGTTGAAATCATAATTGAAATCTAACTCTATTTTCTCAATATTTTTCCTAAGCTCTTTTTTTATTTGAAAAAATTTATAAAACTCATCCTGATTTTTAACATTAAATGATGTTCTCCCATTTAAGTTAATTTTTCCTTTATCAAAATTCAAAAATGAGTCTGAAAAATCTATATTAACA
>CACPEJ010000019.1 GCA_902632935.1 uncultured Pelagibacteraceae bacterium | reverse complement strand
TCTCTAACTGGTAATTTCCAAAAGACAAATAAACCAAAAATAATTAAGATTAAAGACATTACCCAAGAAACAGCTGGTCTTTTTATGCTTAGTTCAGTAATAAACATTTATTTTGTAATAGGTTTTATTTTTCCTCTAGGTCTTACTTTTTTTAATCCTTCCGCGACGATTATTTCCCCTTCACTTAATCCAGAAATTACCTCGATGTTTTTATTACTTCTTAGACCTGTTTTAACCTCAGTTTTATTTGCAACATTATCGCCATTTATTTTGTAAACATAGGATTTGTCGCCTTCAATCATCACACTTGTATCAGGTACACTTAATGAGTTTCTAAGATTAAATTTAACGCTTACTTCTAAAAGAGATCCCGAAATTAGTTCGAGATCATTATTTTGCACTTTAATTCTGGATAGTATACTTCTTGTATCGGCGTTAATCCTGCTTGATACAAAATCAACTTCACCTGAAAAAGTTTTATCTTTAAAACTAGATAATTTTACGTCAACTGGAAGACCTTTTTTAATAGATGCCGAATAATTCTCTGGAATTTTAATGTCTGAGTAAATAGTTGAATTATCATCTAATGTTATGATGAATATATTATTAGATACAAGAATATCTTCCGTAAGACCAGTATAACCAAGTACTCCGCTGAATGGGGCTGTAATATTTCCACTTTTCAACTTGATTAATACATCTCCTTTTTTAACAAAGTCTTTCAATTTTAAATCTTCAAAAAGATCATCTTTTTTTATTTTGAAAGTTTCAGATTTTTTTGAGATTGCAGTACCAAAGGTCTCTATTGTTTCAGCAAATTCCTTTTTTACCACTTCGGTAACAATTATTCCTGGAGGGGGCCTTTTACTGAATTTTTTTTTAAAATGATTTCCAATCATTGTTCTACCAATAATTACCGCTGCAATGATTAGAAAAAATATTAAAATAATTGATATAGTTTTAGTCGATCTTTTCATTCTATTTAAATTAACCCGTATTCAGCCCAAGAGCCATCATAAATACAGGGTCGATATTTATCATTTATTAAAGAATAAGCTAGTGCCAAAACACACGCGGTTACCCCAGATCCACATGAAAAGACAATATTTTTATCATTTAAGTTTTTTAAGGAAGATTGAAAAATTTTTTCAAGTTCTTGTTTATTTCTAAAAGTTCTATCCTGATTAAGACAAGAGGCAAATGGTATGCACACAGAATTTTTAATACTTCCACTTTTTAATCCCTCTCTAGGCTCAGGAATCTTTCCTTCAAATCTTTCTTTGCTTCTAGCATCAACAACCCTAAAATTTTGGGTTACTATATTTTGATTAATTGAATCTTTGTTTTTAACTAATTCCTGATTTTCAAAACTTTTGTAGTCTGACTTCATAACTTTAGATATATTATTTGTTACTTTTCTTTTTTCGTCCATCCATTTTTTTAAACCCCCATTTAAAACATGAACTAATTTAGGATCATGACCATAATAGATAAAATTAAACCAACAGCGACATGAGCTAACAACATCAGAATTATCATAAATAATAATCATATCCTCATTTTTGATTCCCATCTTTGAGACTATTTTTTCCCATTCATTTTTATTCACTAACATATGTGGAAGATTTGTATTTTTGTCTGAATTGTCATCTAGGTCAAAAAAAATGGATTCCGGGATATGTTGAGTTTTATACTCTTCAAAACCATTTCTTTTCGTTTGTGGCATGTGCCACGAGCAATCAATTATTTTTACTTTGTCTTTGTTATTTTCGAGCCAATCAGTTTCTACTAATGACATTATCTCTTTTCTAAATATTTTTGATGATATTCCTCAGCAATACAATAGTTTTTTAGTAAGGAAATTTTTGTTACTACTTTCCCTGATAACTTTTTATTAACCTGGTCCAGAACATCTTCTGCAATTTTTTTTTGATTGTCATTCAAATAAAAGATTTCACTTCTATATTGTGTACCAAAATCTGGTCCTTGAGAATTGAGTGTAGTTGGGTCATGAATTTCAAAAAAAATTTTTAAAATTTCTTCATAAGTGATTATCTTCTCATCATAATCAATCTTAACAACTTCAGCATGATTTGTACTACCTGTGCAAACTTCTTTATAGGTGGTTTGTGAACTATTACCACCGCAATAGCCAACCTCAGTTTTGATAACACCATTAATTTTGCTGAATTTGATTTCAGGTCCCCAAAAACATCCAAGTGCTAAAACTGCTATTTCCATTGATTATGATTTAAATTAATTTACAAATTATTCGTATGCTTAGTAAAAATCAATTAGGATTTTTGTACATGTTTATGTCTGTTTGTGCATTTTCACTAATGGATATAATCGTCAAGTGGTCAGTCGATTATCCAATTGGACAGGTTTTATTTTTTAGAGGGTTTTTTGGAATACTATTTTATTTTTTCATTATACCAAGAGATAGACTTCACAATTTTTATCAAACCAAAAGACCAGGCTTGCATGCCCTAAGGTGCTTGTCGGGTTTAATTGCTTTAGTGGCAATTTTTATTGCTTTAAGAAAATTACCCCTCGCAACTGTGGTAAGTATTTCTTTTGCTGCTCCAATTTTTACAACTATATTTTCAATTTTTTTATTGAGTGAAAAAGTTGGTATTTATAGATGGTTAGCTGTTATAGTTGGTTTTATAGGAATATTAGTAATCACTGAACCAGGGATAAGTGAACTTAACATTTATTATATTTTTCCAATAATATTTTGTCTTGGTCTATCTTATGTAGCGATATCAATAAGACAGTTATCGACCACAGAACCAGTTTGGTTAATTTCATTCTATTTCTCCTTATCAATAACCTTATTGAGTTTTTTAACTATTCCACAAGGATGGGTCATGCCTAATTTACAGGATTTTATTTTATTATCTTTTGTTGGCATTTTTGGAGGCGTTGCAAATTTATGGTTAGGTCAGTCATATAAATATTCAGAGGTTTCTTTGGTAACTCCTTTAAAATATTTAGCTCTTTTGTTTGCAATAATTTTTGGATATTTCATTTGGGGTGAGGTTCCAACAATCAAAACTCTTCTTGGAGCCTCTTTGGTAATCATTTCAACATTAATTATTTTTAGAAGAGAAATTTACAACAAAAAAATAATCACCTCTAAAACAATCAATGACTAAAGTTCCAAAATATTGGAATAAAGCTAAAAGATTTTTATCCAAAAGGGATAAAATAATGTCAAGATTAATTAAAAATTATCAAAGCCCCGATGAAACGATTCTTACTTCAAGAAAGGATATTTTTTTTTCATTATGCAAAAGTATTATTGGTCAGCAAATAAGTGTTGCTGCAGCAAATTCAGTTTTTTTAAAATTTAAGAAAAAATGTAAAAATAAAATTAATCCAAAAACTGTATTTAAATTGACCTCAACACAACTTAAAAATTGTGGATTAAGTAGGCAAAAAGTCTTAGGAATAAAAAGTTTAGCCAAACAAATTCTTAATAAATCCTTTAATCCTAAATTAATAAAGAATATGAGTGATGAGGAAGCTATAGTTTATTTATCTAATTTAAGACAAATAGGTAGATGGTCGGCTGAGATGATTTTACTTTTTACTTATAATAGATCTGACATTTGGCCTATACAAGATATTGGTCTTTTGCGAGCGATTTCTAAAAATTATAATAAAAAATATTTTCCACCAGAAAAATTTGTGTCTTTACTTCAAAAAAGATTTTCACCTTATTGCTCAGTAGCTACATGGTATTTATGGAGAAGTATAGATCCTGAACCTATTCAGTACTAAATCCCTCAACGATTTGCATGTGTCTTATAGTGGTCTTTTTGGCTAAATCCCAACCAGCCTGATATTCTTTAGATTGATGACATTTTAAAGCTTGCTCGTAATTTGGAAATTCCCAAACCACAGTTCTTAAAAAATCATCACCATCGAAAGTTGTATGTTTACCACCTCTAACCAAAGGTAAACCACCATAACTTTTAATAATTGGAGTTACTTTCTCTGCATACTTTTTTAAATTTTCTTGGTCATTAACTTTAGTATACAAACTTATCCAATAAGCCTTCATGATTTCTCCTTTTTAATTATTTTTAATTATGATAATAAATTTCATGGCAGAGAAATTAATTATCAGTTTTGATGAATATACTCAAATTGTTGAAAAGTTAGCAATACAAATTCATGAAAAATATAAACCAACTGTATTAGTTGGTATTATGAGAGGTGCAGCTCCTATTATTGATATTTTATCAAGAATTTTGAAATTACCAATTGCATATATTGTTATTCAAAGTTATTCAGGTAAAGGTTTAGAGGATCAACAGGGCCAATTGATGTTTGCAAGAGAAATAAGTTCTTTGGCAAATAACAAAGATTTTAATAAGGTTCTTCTAATAGATGATCTTTCAGATACTGGTTTAACGCTTAATAAAAGCATTGAGTGGTTAAAAAATTATGGCCCAACTAAAGATTATATAAAAGAAGTAAAAACTGCTTGTTTATGGAAAAAGAAATCGTCAACTTTCGAACCTGATTTTTGTCCTATCAGATTAGATTCAGATCCTTGGATTG
This sequence comes from uncultured Pelagibacteraceae bacterium, assembly GCA_902632935.1. Classification (GTDB taxonomy): domain Bacteria; phylum Pseudomonadota; class Alphaproteobacteria; order Pelagibacterales; family Pelagibacteraceae; genus Pelagibacter. The sequence goes on along the minus strand of CACPEJ010000019.1, from coordinate 2,086 downwards.
TTCAACCTACAGAACATTATGAAGAATTCTCTATTGAGGAGATTGTGAAAAAAAATAAACAGGGCTAGTATAAACTAGCCCTGTTAAATTAATATTTAAGCAACTGCAAAACTTACAACACTCAAAATTGCTATTACCCAAATAGCTGGTGAAGTAGTTGCAAATTTACCAGTGAATATCTTGATCAAAGCATATGATACGAAAGCTAGAGCAATACCATTGCTGATACTATAAGTTAAAGGCATAGCGATCATCGCAAGAATTGCTGGAGCAGACTCTGAGACATCATTCCACTCTATGTCAGTAATATTTCTTATAAATAGAACTGAAACAAAAAGTAAAGCAGCACCATCAATTTGTTTTGGCAAACTAGTTGCTAAGGGCGCAAAAAATATACATGCCAAAAATAATATACCAATTACCAAAGAGGTCATGCCAGTCTTTCCACCAGCTTTTACCCCAGCCCCAGACTCAACGTAACTAGTTACAGTTGTGGTTCCCATTACAGCTCCAGCAACAGTACTAACGCTGTCTGATAACATTGCTTTATTGATGTCTTTAACTTTTCCATCTTTGCCCACTTTTCCAGCTACGTTAGCAACTGAAGTTAAAGTTCCTGCAGTATCAAAAAAGTCTACAAACAATAGAGTAAATATAACTGTAGACATTCCAGCTGTCATAGCTGCAGATAAATCAAATTCAAAAAGATAAGTCATTGAAGGCGGAGCACTTGCGATACCATTAAACTTTGCAAGACCCGTAGCCCAAGCAATTATACTAAATACTAAAATACCAATAATGATATTACCTTTAACGTTCATCTTATCTAAAACAATTATTGCAATAAAAGTTGCACATCCTAATAAAACAAGTGGATCACTTAAATTCCCAAGCTGTACTAATGTTACAGGATTATCAACAACTACTTCCATTATCTGAAGACCAATAATTGCTAAGAACAAACCAATTCCTGCGCCAATTCCTAACTTTAAACTCTTAGGGATAGAGTTGATAAGCCATGCTCTTATTGGTGTTAATGATATAATTAAAAATAATACACCAGCAACTAATACAGCACCCAAAGCTTGTTGTGGTGTATATCCCATACCCGCACAAACTCCAAAAGCTACAAAAGCATTTATCCCCATTCCTGGCGCAAGACCAATCGGCCAAGTTTTTCCATGAAATGCCATTATGAAACAAGCCAAAGCAGTTGCTAAAATAGTTGCAGTGTAAACTGCGCCGAAATCAAAGAAACCTTTTTCGGGTCCAGCAAATTCACCCGATAAAATAAACGGATTTAAAAACATAATATAAGCCATGGTTAAAAAAGTGGTCGTTCCGGCTATTACTTCTGTTTTAAAATCTGTTTTGTGTTTTTTGTAATCAAAATATTTGTCTAACATTATTCCTCCTATTCTGATTAAATAGATGATTCTTTTGACAAATACTTAGCTAAATCTAATTTTATCAACATAATTCAACTAAGAAGTTTATATTTTGGTCATATTTAGAAGCTAGAATATGAAAATGAGAAATTTTAAATTAATCGTGTTGTTACTTAGTTTCTTCTTAATGGTCACCGCATGCCAGACTGTACAAGAAAAAACTGACAAAATTGTTGAGCAAGAAAATAAAAGGTTGGGTAAATACATAGGTCAATTATCCAGTGAACTTAAAATTGATCTAGGAAATCCTGATGAAGATTTTAAGAATGAAAAAGGAAATCAAGTTCTTGTATATAAAACAAAAAAATATGGTATTTCTTGTGAAAGAAAATTTGAGGTAGACACTAACTCAGTGGTAATTGGATTTTCATCAAAAGGATGTTTTTAGTTTACTTGCGGAGCTAGTTACCCCGCAAGCAAGGGTTTAACTTATCTAATTTCGATTAGTTTTTTCTTCTTATGCTCTGGTACAATTCTCTCGCAAGATATTGTTAAAAGTCCATCTTTGAGCTCAGCACCATTTACTTTAACGTCATCAGCAATTGTAAATGATCTAGCAAATTGTCTTTGAGATATTCCCTTATGAATGATCTCACCATCAGCATTTTTATCTTCAGATTTATCAACTTGTTTTGTTC
>CACPEJ010000018.1 GCA_902632935.1 uncultured Pelagibacteraceae bacterium | reverse complement strand
GAAACTTGGCCAAATAAAGTAAAAACAATGCAAAAAAATTGGATTGGGAAATCTTTTGGTTGTGAGATTAATTTTAAAATTGAAGGCAGTTTACCAGTTAAAAATATCAAATGTTTTACCACAAGACCAGATACTTTGTTTGGATTTTCTTTTTTAGCTTTATCGATAGATCACGAAGTTTCAAAATATTTTAACAATGATAATAGTTTTTTAGATTTTAAAAATGAATGTTCAAAAACTGGTACTACTGAGGAAGCAATTGCAGTGGGAGAAAAAATTGGCTTTAAAACCGGTCTTAGCGCTGTAAATCCCCTCAACCCAAAACAAAAAGTCCCTGTGTATTTTGCTAATTTCGTATTGATGGATTATGGATTTGGTGCTGTTTTTGGTTGTCCAGCGCATGATCAAAGAGATTTTGATTTCGCAAAAAAATATGATTTAGAAATAAAGACTGTAGTTCGACCACATGATAAAGATGAAAAATTTAGTGTAGACAAAGAAGCATATCCAGGATCAGGTGTATTAATCAATTCTGATTTTCTTAATGGTCTTGAAGCGCCTGATAATTCAATTCTTGAAACAATCAAAATTTTAGAGGATAGAAAATTAGGTAAAAAACAGATTAATTTCAGATTAAAAGACTGGGGGGTTTCAAGACAAAGATACTGGGGATGTCCAATCCCAATAGCATACGATGAAAACGGAAAAGCTCATCCAATTCCAAAATCAATGTTACCAGTCGAACTGCCAGAAAAAATTGATTTAAATGTAAAAGGTAATCCGCTTGATAATCAAAATAAATGGAAAGAAGTAACCATAAATGGAAAAAAATTATTTAGAGAGACTGATACCTTGGATACTTTTGTTTGCTCATCCTGGTATTACCTTAGATTTTGTTCCCCAAAAGAAATTGGATATGGTTTCAAAAAAGAGGATGTTGATTACTGGATGCCTGTAGATCAATATATTGGTGGTGTTGAACACGCAATTTTACATTTACTTTATTCGAGATTTTTTATGCAAGCTTTATCACATAATAATAATGATTTTAGTATTTTAGAGCCATTTAAGGGTTTGTTTACTCAAGGAATGGTATGTCATGAAACTTATAAAGACCCTGATAATAATTGGGTTAGTCCTGAGGAAATTGAAAACATTGATGGAAAAAAATATCTTAAAAATGATAAATCAAAGTTAATTTCGGTTGGGCCGTCGGAGTCTATGTCAAAATCAAAAAAAAATACAATAGATCCAGAAAATATAATTACTGATTATGGTGCTGACTCAGCAAGACTTTTTATATTATCAGATAGTCCTCCAGAAAAAGACGTTCAGTGGTCTGAAGAAGGTATCGTATCATCTTTTAAATTTATTCAAAAACTTTGGAAATTAAATGAAAAAATCATGATTGAGGTTAATAAAAATAATAGTAAAGATTATGATGAAGAAATTACAAAATATACAAATAAATATCTAAAAAAAGTTCAGGATAATCTTGAGAGTTTTAGTTATAACAAAATTATAGCTAATTTATATGAGATGTATTCTTTTTTAAATAAGCAAATTGAAAAAACATACACAAAAAATACAATATTAGAGAATTATAAAAAAATTTTAATTACTATGACACCTATTTTACCTCATTTCGCAAGTGAATGTTTAAGCATCATGAATATTAAGAATTTTAAATGGCCTGAATACGATGTCTCAATGCTAAAAGATGACACTATTAATGTTGTAATACAAATTAATGGGAAAAAAAGAGGCTTAGTTCAGACTGAGCCAAATATTACTGAAGAAAAACTCTTTGAAATAATTAAGAATGATGAGAAAATAGCAAAGTATTTTGATCAAAAAAATATAAAAAAAAAAATTTATATTAAAGACAAGCTTTTGAATATAATAATTTAATGCTAAAAAAAATTTTTTTTATAATTCTATCTTTAAATTTTTTAAATCATTGTGATTATAAACCAGTTTATTCAAATCAAAGCAAAGTAGATTACAAAATTGTAATAACAAGTTTTTCTGGTGATAAAGATATAAATAATCAAATTGTTACAATTCTAAAAAGAAACAGCAAAGAAGTATCTGACGAAATCATAAACATTGTTATTGATACAAAATACACAAAAAATGTTCTAGCTAAAAATAGTGCGGGATCGATAACTGATTATCAAGCCTATGTGATGACAACATTTTTGATTGAAAAGGAAAATGATTCTAAAAGTTTCTCAGTAAGTGAGAAATTTAACTTTAAAAAAATGACTGATAAATATGAAGAAAAAAACTACGAACGTAATGTTAAAAGAAATTTTGCAAATTCAATATCACAAAAACTAATTCTTAGATTGGCTGTGTTTTAAGTGATTTATAAAACATTTCAGCTAAAAAAAATCCCTGATAAATCAATTTTCTATCTATTGTATGGAAAAAATGAGGGTTTAAAAACTGAGTGCATTAACCAGATTTTAGAGAGAAATGATGGGAAAGTTTTTAATTATGAAGAAAAACAGATTAAAGATGAAACTGAATCTTTTTATGAAAATGTATTATCTGGCTCATTATTTGAGAGTAATAAAGTAATAATAATAAATAGAGCATCTGATAAGATTTTTGAAATAACTCAAAATTTAATTAATAGAAATTTAATTAACATTAAAATTATCATAAATGCAGATCTTTTAGAAACTCGATCAAAGCTGAGGTCTTTATTTGAAAAAAATAAAGATTTAGTTTGTATACCAACTTATCCAGATAATAATGAAACACTATCAAAACTAGCAACTATTTTTTTTAAGAAAGAGGATATACCTATTTCACAACAAAACATAAATATAATTGTAGATAAATGCAATGGAGATAGAAATAATTTAAATAATGAACTTAATAAAATAAAGAGTTATATATTGAATAAAAAGAAAATATCAGCTCAAGAAATTTTAAGATTAATTAATTTAACTGAAAACTTTGAAGTATCAGAACTAATCGACAATTGTTTAGCCAAAAATAACAATAAAATAATAAATATTCTAAGTGAAAATAATTATAGCCCGGAAGATTGCATAATGATTTTAAGAACTTTTTTATCTAAAACAAAAAGAATACTTAAACTTGCGATAGAACTAGAAAAAAACAAAGATATAAATAAAACAATAAACTCAGCTAAACCACCTATTTTTTGGAAAGACAAAGAAATTGTTAAAGTTCAACTTAACAAATGGAAAACTAAAAAAATTAAAGAACTAATTAAAAATATTAACAACGTTGAGTTAGAAATAAAGAAAAATCAAAATAATTCAATTCTAATAGTTACAAACTTTATTTTGGAAAAAAGTCGTACAGAAATTAATAATTAGATTTAATAATATCAATTATTTTGTTTAGTTGATCAATATCATGATAAACAAAAGTAATCGTTCCTTTATTTTTTTTATTATTCTTAATTGAAACATTTAATCCAATCTTATCAGAAATTGATCTTTCAAGATTTTGAATATTCGGATCGTTAAATTTTACACTTATACCTTTTTTCTTTTTAAAAATTTTAACAAAATTTTCTGATTGACGGACTGAAAGTTTTTTTTCAATAATTTTTTGAGCAACAAAACTTGCATTTTCAAGCCCAACCAATATTTTTGCATGGCCAGCTGAAATTTTTTTTGTTTCTATTAAGTCTAGTACATCACCTGGTAAAGTTAATATCCTTAAACAATTTGTTATGTAACTTCTACTTTTTCCAATAAATTTTGATACTTTTTCTTGATCATAAGAAAAATCATTTATTAATCTTTGATAACCTTGAGCTTCCTCTAGGGGATTAAGATCACTCCTTTGAACATTTTCAACAATTGCAAACTCTAAAGATTTTAAATCATCTGCTTCGGTAACAACAACTGGTACCTCGTGAAGACCAGCTTTTTGAGCTGCAATCCATCTTCTTTCTCCTGCAATAATTTCATACTTTGTATTTTCGTCAGATTTTCGCACAATTATTGGCTGAATAATTCCCCTTTCCTTTATTGATTTTTCTAGATCATTCAAACTATCTTCATCAAAAATTTTTCTTGGCTGAAACTTATTCGGATACAGATCACTAACAGATAATTTGTTGGTTGTTTGCTCTACCTTAGTTTCACCTATTAATGATGATAATCCTCTACCTAATCCCTTTTTAATCTTATTCACTAAGCAGCACTCCCTATTTGATTTTCTTGGTTTATAAATTCATCTGTAAAACTATAATATGATTTACTACCAGGGCAATTTTTATCATAAATTAAAACTGGCACTCCATGTGAAGGTGCTTCAGATAATCTTACATTCCGTGGGATCACTGTTTGATATACTTTTTCCTTAAAATAATTTCTTGCTTCTTGCTCAACCTGAGAAGATAATTTATTTCTTCTATCATACATCGTCAAAAGTATTCCTTGAATTTCTAAACCAGGGTTTAAATTAATTTTTATTCGATCTATTGTTTTCATCAGTTGGGTTAAACCTTCTAACGCAAAAAATTCTGTCTGAAGGGGGACTAAGAGAGAGTTTGAGCATACCAGTGCCATCACTGTCAATAAACTTAGAGATGGTGGACAATCTATAAGTATATAATCGTAAATTGCTCCAGAATCATTTAAATAAGCAACTAATTTTACCTTTAGAATAAATGCCCTATCACTATCCCCAGCTGTTTCGACCTCCAGACCAGACAAATCGACATTTGAAGTTATCAAATCAAGATTATCAAATTTTGTTTTTTTAATTACCTCTGAGATAGACTTAGTTCCATTTAAAATACCATAAATAGTTTCGTCTGATTTTTCTGAATTAGATAAACCAAGGCCAGTTGTTGCATTCCCTTGTGGATCTAAGTCAATAACTAGAATTTTTTTTCCTTGTTGTGTCAGTGCAGAGGCAAGATTAATTACAGTGGTTGTTTTTCCAACCCCACCCTTCTGATTTATAATTGAAATAATTTTCATCAAATTTTTTTTTCCATATTTTTTATATTTAACAAAAATGAATCTTTGTTTGTTAAACTTTTTTTTTCCTCATAGTCTAAATCCCAAATTTTAAGAGTTTCATTTAAAATTTTTCTCCCACTTTTGCCCATGAATAAAATAATATTTTTATATTTCCGAAAATTTTTTTGAACTAAATCAAGAATTATTGGCATTGGTTTAAAAGCTCTGGACATAATCGTTCCAGTTTCAATATCTCTAAGTTTAAAGATATCTTTTTGTATTATTTCTGTGTTTAATTCCAATTTTTCAGAAACATCTTTTAAAAAAACACATTTATGATGACTTTTTTCATAAAGTTTTATTTTCATGCTGTTTTTTAACTTCTTCATTAAGATTGCTATGATTATTCCAGGGATACCACCCCCAGAACCTAAATCAGAGGTTGTATTTGTGTTTAAATCAACAAAATCAATTATTTGCGCTGAATCAATAATATGTCTTTGCCTTATAACCTCTTGATCAGTGTTTTTTCTACTAATTATGTTAATTTCCCTATTTTTTTTTTGAATCATACTTATAAGGCTCTCAAGCTCATTACAAGTTTCACGTGAAACTTCAAATTTTGTAATTTTAGCGTAATTTTTTGAAATTATCGAATCCATTAAGCTATATGCTTAATAGACTTTCTTTTTACATGTGACAACAAAATATATACGGCTGCTGGAGTAATTCCGTCTATTCTTAAAGCTTGTCCCATAGTTTTTGGTCGTATTTTCTTGAATTTAGCTTTTACCTCATTAGATAGGCCTGAAAATTGATCATAATCAATATTATCTGGTATCATAAGGTTTTCATCTCTTTTAAAGGCTATGATATCTGCATTTTGTTTTTTTAAATAACCTCTATAATGAGAATTTATTTCTATTTGTTCGTCGATTTCTGGTCCAAAATTTCTAATTTCAGGCCAAATCTCTCGCATTTTATTCATATTAACATCTTTTTGGGCTAAAATTTCATCTGCTGAACGTAAAATACCATCCTTTGCAACTTTAATACCATGTTTATCGGCTTTTGTTGGAGATATACTTAAACTGAACATTTGAAGAGATATTTCACTCATTTTAGCAAATTTATCCTCAAATTTAAACTTTCTATCACTTGACACTAAGCCTATTTTTATACCTTTGTTGGTAAGTCTCAAATCGGCATTATCTGCTCTTAAGCTCAGCCTATACTCAGCTCTTGAAGTAAACATTCTATAGGGCTCTGCAACACCCTTAGTAACTAAATCATCTATCATCACTCCAATATAGGCATCTGACCTATCTAGGATGAATGGCTCTTTATTCATAAATGACAAAGCTGCATTAACGCCAGCTACAAGGCCTTGAGCTGCAGCCTCCTCATATCCAGTGGTTCCGTTTATCTGACCGGCTAAATACAAGTTCTTAATTTTTTTAGTTTCAAGAGTTAGAAAAAGCTCCCTAGGGTCTACATAATCATATTCAATAGCATATCCTGGTCTAATCATTTTTACATTTTCTAAACCATTGATATTGTTGAGTATTTCAGCTTGTACTACCTCAGGTAGAGAATTTGATATTCCATTTGGGTAAATCGTGTAGTCATTCAGACCTTCTGGCTCTAAAAATATTTGATGTTTCGTCTTTTCAGCAAACTTGACTATTTTATCTTCAATTGATGGACAATATCTAGGGCCCACCCCTTGAATGCTACCAGAATACATTGCGCTCTTAGACAAATTTTTTTCAATTATCTTATGCACCTTTTCGTTAGTATACGTCATCGAACAAGACACTTGTTTATTAGTTGTTGATTTCGTTAGGAAGGAAAAAAAATAAGGATTATCATCCGCTGCTTGTTTTTCCAAATTTTTGAAATTTATTGTTCTCGCATCGAGTCTAGGAGGAGTACCTGTTTTCAATCTACCTATTTTAAATTTATATTTTTCTAATTGTTCACTTAAACCTGTACTGGGTTTTTCATTATATCTTCCAGCCGGGGTACGCTCATCACCAATATGTATCAATCCATTTAAAAAAGTACCTGTTGTAAGTATTATTTTTTTACAATTAATCTTGTTACCTTTTAATGTTAAAAAGCCGTTTATTGTATTATTTGAAAAAATAAACTTAACCACAGGATCTGAAAAAATGATTAAATTACAATAGTTTACAAGTTTTTCTTGCATAAATTGCTTATATAATGATCTATCAGTCTGAGTTCTAGGACCTCTTACAGC
>CACPEJ010000017.1:5000-7358 GCA_902632935.1 uncultured Pelagibacteraceae bacterium | reverse complement strand
AAAATTATTGAGGCCGTTATTAATAGTTTAGGAATTGATAAATATCAAAAAAATCCTTTAAAATAAGGTGTTTTTAAGGGTTTTTTTATTCTTAAAAGCTTGATTTCCTATAATTTTAGCCTATAAGCATCAAACTTCTCAATAAAATTATTGCTAGACAATAAAATTAGCGAGGATTATTGGGCCTTTTTTGCTCAATTAGTTATTTAAAAAGTAAAAATTTAAGAAGAGAAGTGTGGACGGTTAAGGTTACCAAAATTTGTCGTACACACTTCAACATTATATAAATTTTATTCTTAGAATTTATATAGAAGCTAGTGTGCGCCGTTTTTAAACTTGAGAGTTTGATCATGGCTCAGAACGTACGCTGGCGGCACGCCTAACACATGCAAGTCGAACGAAGTAGCAATACTTAGTGGCAGACGGGTGAGTAACATGTGGGTATCTGCCCTTTGGCCTGGAATAACACGAGGAAACTTGTGCTAATACCGGATAAGTCTTTACAGAGAAAGCTTTATGCACCATTGGATGAGCCCGCACTTGATTAGTTTGTTGGTGGGGTAATGGCCTACCAAGACTGTGATCAATAGCTGATTTGAGAGGATGATCAGCCACATTGGGACTGAGACACGGCCCAAACTCCTACGGGAGGCAGCAGTGGGGAATCTTGCACAATGGAGGAAACTCTGATGCAGCGATGCCGCGTGAGTGAAGAAGGCCCTTGGGTTGTAAAGCTCTTTCGTCGGGGAAGAAAATGACTGTACCCGAATAAGAAGGTCCGGCTAACTTCGTGCCAGCAGCCGCGGTAATACGAAGGGACCTAGCGTAGTTCGGAATTACTGGGCTTAAAGAGTTCGTAGGTGGTTGAAAAAGTTGGTGGTGAAATCCCAGAGCTTAACTCTGGAACTGCCATCAAAACTTTTCAGCTAGAGTTTGATAGAGGAAAGCAGAATTTCTAGTGTAGAGGTGAAATTCGTAGATATTAGAAAGAATACCAATTGCGAAGGCAGCTTTCTGGATCATTACTGACACTGAGGAACGAAAGCATGGGTAGCGAAGAGGATTAGATACCCTCGTAGTCCATGCCGTAAACGATGTGTGTTAGACGTTGGAAATTTATTTTCAGTGTCGCAGCGAAAGCGATAAACACACCGCCTGGGGAGTACGACCGCAAGGTTAAAACTCAAATGAATTGACGGGGACCCGCACAAGTAGTGGAGCATGTGGTTTAATTCGAAGATACGCGCAGAACCTTACCAACACTTGACATGTTCGTCGCGACTTTAAGAGATTAAAGTTTTCGGTTCGGCCGGACGAAACACAGGTGCTGCATGGCTGTCGTCAGCTCGTGTCGTGAGATGTTGGGTTAAGTCCCGCAACGAGCGCAACCCTCACTTTTAGTTGCCATCATTTAGTTGGGCACTCTGAAAGAACTGCCAGTGATAAGCTGGAGGAAGGTGGGGATGACGTCAAGTCCTCATGGCCCTTACGTGTTGGGCTACACACGTGCTACAATGGTATTTACAACAGGAAGCGAAACAGCGATGTTAAGCAAATCCTTAAAAAATACCTCAGTTCGGATTGCACTCTGCAACTCGAGTGCATGAAGCTGGAATTACTAGTAATCGTGGATCAGCGTGCCACGGTGAATGCGTTCCCGGGTCTTGTACACACCGCCCGTCACACCATGGGAGTTGGTTCTACCTTAAGGCAAGGCATAAAACCCTTGACCACGGTATAGTCAGCGACTGGGGTGAAGTCGTAACAAGGTAGCCGTAGGGGAACCTGCGGCTGGATTACCTCCTTTCTAAGGATGAGTAAAAGTAAAATTTTATTCTAAATAATATACATAGGTTAATGTTGACCGTCCTCATTTCTCTTCTTAAAGTTAGTGTTTCTCTTGCATGGGGGCCGGTAGCTCAGTTGGTTAGAGCACACCCTTGATAAGGGTGGGGTCGAAAGTTCGAGTCTTTCTCGGCCCACCAATTTAAGATCAACGGGGGATTAGCTCAGCTGGGAGAGCGCCTGATTTGCATTCAGGAGGTCAGCGGTTCGATCCCGCTATCCTCCACCAAACACTTAGTTATAAAAAACTGTGAATAATAATTAATATCAATATCTATATCCGAACATTAGTAATGTTATTAGCTAATGTTCTAAATAAAAATTTGATTCAACACAGAATTTTTTTCTGTGCATAAATCAAGCGTTTAAGGGCGTGTGGCGGATGCCTTGGCACTGAAAGCCGAAGAAGGACGTGATATACTGCGATAAGTTTCGGGGAGCTGTATGTAAGTTTTGATCCGAAAATTTCCGAATGGGGAAACCCACCACTTTTTGTGGTACTTTAAATTGAAT
>CACPEJ010000017.1:0-2500 GCA_902632935.1 uncultured Pelagibacteraceae bacterium | reverse complement strand
GAGCCGTGGTAGACCACCACGTTGATAGGCTGGATGTGGAAGCGCAGTAATGCGTGCAGCTGACCAGTACTAATAGCTCAATTGGCTTGATTTATGCACTGAAAAAAATTTTTAATTCGTAATATTGATAAAAATATTTTGAACACAATTAAGTGTTATTAAAGATCAACGAATGTATAATCCTCTAAATACAAATAAACTTTTAGTGTGAATTAAAGAGGTAGTTTGTTTTATGTTTAATAATAAAGTAATGATGCTTACAGGTGGAACAGGCTCTTTTGGAAATAAATTTGTCGAACTTGTTTTAAAAAAACATAATCCAAAAAAACTCATTATTTACTCTCGAGATGAATATAAGCAGTTTTTGATGCAAAAAAAATTTGATCCTGAAAAATATCCAGCATTAAGATTTTTTTTAGGGGATGTCAGAGATTTAGATAGATTAAAAATTGCAATGCGAAATGTAGATTTTGTAGTTCATGCAGCTGCATTAAAACATGTGCCTGCTGCTGAATATAATCCAATTGAGTTTGTAAAAACAAATATTTATGGAGCAGAAAATGTTGTTCAAGCTGCTATTTCTCAAAAAGTTTCAAAAGTAATTGCTCTATCAACCGATAAAGCCGCGAATCCAATAAATTTGTATGGTGCAACAAAATTATCATCAGATAAAATTTTTGTTGCTGCAAATAATATTGTTGGAAATCAAAAAACATCTTTTTCTGTGGTAAGATATGGGAATGTTGTTAATTCTCGTGGCTCTGTCGTTGAGGTTTTCAAAAATTATATAAAGAAAAAATCTCCTTATCTACCAATCACCGATATTCAAATGACTCGATTTTGGATTACTTTAGAACAAGGAGTAAATTTTGTTTTAAAATCATTTAAAAGAATGTCTGGGGGTGAAACTTATGTCCCAATCATACCATCAGTTAAAATTACAGATTTAGCAAAGGCAATGGCACCAAAAAGTAAATTAAAGATAATAGGAATTCGGCAGGGAGAAAAAATTCATGAAATGATGTGTCCAAATGAATCCCATTATTTAACTCTCAAATTTAAAGACCATTATGTAATTTGCCCATCACCACAAAATTTTGATAAGAAAAATAATTTTATAAAAAATTCAATTGGTGAAAAAGGAAAAAAAGTAGATTCAAAATTTGAATATAGCTCAGATAAAAATAAATTTTTAAATATAAAACAAATCTTAGAATTTAACAAAAAATCGTCGTGATCCCTTATAGTAGGCAGAGCATAAGTAAAAAAGATATCTCAAGTGTTACAAAGGTCTTAAAGTCAAATTTTCTCACTAAAGGTCCACTGGTTAGAGAGTTTGAAAAAAAAATTGCTAAAACGTTTTCCTCAAAATATGTTATTTCATCGAATAGTGGTTCAAGTAGTTTACATCTTGCTTGCTTAGCAATAGGCATTAAAAAAGGCGATATTGTTTGGACAGTACCTATCACATATGCAGCTTCAGCTAATTGTGCATTAAATTGTGGTGCAAAAATCGATTTTGTAGATATATGTGACCAAACTTTTAACATTTCAATTATTGATTTAAAAAAAAAATTAAAAATAGCTAAAAAAAAAAATAATTTACCAAAAGCAATTATACCAGTTCATTTAGGAGGCCAGCCCTATGAGCAAAAAGAAGTTTGGAAACTTTCAAAAAAGTATAATTTTAAGATAATTGAAGACGCTTCTCACGCCATCGGATCAAAGCATTATGGAGAGAGTGTTGGAAGTTGTAAATGGTCAGACATAACAGTTTTTAGTTTTCACCCTGTGAAAATAATAACTACTGGCGAAGGTGGAGCTTCATTAACTAATAACAAAATGTATTATGAAAAGATGTTACAATTTAGAGAAAATGGAATTATTTTTGACAAAAAAAGATTAATAAAAAAAAGTAAATACGCAGGGTATTATGAGCAAGTATCAACAGGTTACAATTACAGAATGAACGAATTGTCTGCAGCATTAGGAATAAGTCAACTTAAAAAACTTAAAAAATTTATAAATAAAAGAAATCAAATTGCAAAAAAATATATAGATGAATTAAAAAATTTTCCAATTCAATTTCAAAAAATAGAAAAATATAATCTATCGAGTTATCACATAATGATTGTTAAGTTTAATATTAATAAACTGAAATTAAATTATAAACAGATATTTAATAAGTTCAGAAAAAATAGAATTTTTGTGAATTTACATTACTCTGCGCTTCATCTAAATCCATATTTCAGGAGCTTGGGTTTCAAAAAGAAACAATTCTTAAATTCCGAAGATTACTCAAAAAGTTCACTAAGTGTTCCAAATTATTATGATCTTAAGAAATCAGATTTTAATAAAGTAATTAAGATAATCAAAAGTATAATTTGAAAAAAAATAAAGTTATTTTAGGTGTCACTCAATTTGGTTTGAATTATGGTTTATTAAATCAACATAATTTAAATAAAAAAAAGAAATTAAAACAAATATTAAATTATTCAAA
>CACPEJ010000016.1 GCA_902632935.1 uncultured Pelagibacteraceae bacterium | reverse complement strand
AAATCTTATTAGAGGAAAAATACGGAAAAATTAATTCCTAAATTTTTTCTACACATAGTGCAATTCCCATACCCCCACCTATACAAAGTGCGGCACAACCTCTTTCTTTATTCTGTTTTTTCATTTCATGTATAAGTGTCACAAGTATTCTTGCTCCAGATGCACCTATTGGGTGACCCAAAGCAATAGCCCCACCATTTACATTAACTTTGTTTTCATCAATACCCAATTCACTGATAACTGCTATAGCTTGAGCGGCAAAAGCCTCATTAATTTCAAATAAATCGATTTCATTTAAATTCCAATTTACTTTTTTTGATGCTTGGCGGATAGCTTCTATAGGACCAAGACCCATTAAAGACGGTTCCAAACCAACAGATGCCCAGGAAATAATTTTGGCCAATGGTTTAAATGAATTTTGTTGAGCTTCCTTAAATGTAGTTAATAATAAAGCAGCTGCTCCATCATTTATACCAGATGAGTTTCCTGGTGTCACAGTCCCACCATCTTTAAAAGCTGTTTTTAATTTTTCTAAATCAAATAATTTTAAATCTTTTCTTGGGTGTTCATCTTTTTTTAAAATAATACCTTTGTGATTTATCTGCACTATTTCATCATCAAATTTATTATTTTCAATTGCAATTTCTGTTTTTTTTTGGGATTTAAGAGCAAATTCATCTTGTTGTTTTCTAGAAATATTAAACTTTTTTGCAACATTTTCAGCTGTAACTCCCATGTGGTAATTTTTAAAAGCATCAGTTAAACCATCGTGAATCATAGTATTGATTAATTGATCTTTTGAAATTTCTTTTTTCTCTGAATAAAAATAAGAGTAAGGTGTCATCGACATATTCTCTTGACCCCCACAAATTACATTATTTGCATCTCCTAATTTAATTTGTTGATAACCTGAAATAATGGCCCTTAGTCCTGATCCACAAACTTGGTTTACTAAATAAGCAGGTTTGGATATAGGGATCCCAGCATTTACTGCTGCTTGTCTCGCAGGGTTCTGTCCTCCAGCAGCAGTCAAAACCTGGCCCATTATTACTTCATCAATTTGGTTATTAGATATTTTACTTCTTTTCAAAACCTCATTTATTACGATAGTACCAAGTTGATCTCCTTTCAAATCTTTTAATGATCCCTTATAAGTGCCTATAGGAGTCCTAACTGCACTACAAATAACCACGTCATCAGGTTTGTTGTTCATAAATTTTAATTTTATCTTATCATTAAAATACACTAAATATTGATATACTATAAACAAATATATTTATAAATGCGCCTGTAGCTCAATTGGATAGAGCGCTTGGCTACGGACCAGGAGGTTCTGGGTTCGACTCCTAGCAGGCGCACCATAAAAAAGGAAAATTATGTTAAAATGGTTAGAAAAAATATCTCTTCAAATGTCAGTAATATATTTTTTTGTTTCTATTTTTGTAATTATATTAATCTTAACTTTTGTATTATAAAAAATTATGTCTAATCAATTTGAACAAATCAGTCTCAAACCAGGTTTTATGAAACATAACGGAGGCCTTTTATTTAGAAATATCTCTGAAAATGAATACGAATTTAAATCAACGATTAATAATAATCATTTAAATGCTACAGGAATTACTCATGGGGGTTATTTGTCTGCACTGATAGATGCTGGTGCCGGCACAGCAGCACATAGATCAGCTGATAATGCACCCTGCGTAACAATTTCTTTAGATATAAAGTTTATTGGATCATCAAAAGTTAATGATGAAATCTACGGGAAAGTTAAAATATTAAAAAAAACAAAAACTCTTGTATTTTTATTTTGTGAGTTAAATTGTAATGGCAAAATAATTACGTCAGCATCAGGAATTTGGAAAATTTTAAAAATCAAAACAACTGACTAAGCATTCAGCACATAATCTTTATAATTAATTTAATTATGTTAAGTTAAATTATTATTTAAAAAAAAAATGAGAACTTTTTATCCTCCGATTCGGTCATGTTTTAGTCTATTTTTGTTCTTTAACAACAACTACATCTGGTAGATAAAAATTAAGATATACCAAAGATAGAAATGACAAAAAATAAAATTACAGCTGTCCTTGGCCCAACAAATACAGGTAAAACTCATCTTGCTATTGAGACTATGCTGTCGTTTGACACTGGAATGATAGGTTTTCCTTTGAGATTGTTAGCTAGAGAAGTTTACGACAAGGTAATTAAAAAGGTAAGTTTAGATAAAGTTGCATTAATTACTGGTGAAGAAAAAATAATTCCTACAAATGCAAAGTATTATCTGTGTACTGTTGAATCTATGCCTATTGATAAAGAATTAGATTTTGTAGGTGTGGATGAAATTCAAATGTGCGCAGACCATGAGCGAGGTCATATTTTTACAGACAGATTATTGAACTTAAGAGGAATAAAATTAACAATGTTGATGGGATCAAATACAATAAGACCAATTATTTCTAATCTTGATGATGACATCGAATTTATAAATCGAACTAGACTTTCAAAACTTTCTTATGTTGGTCATAAAAAAATTTCAAGAATTCAAAGAAAAACTGCAATTATAGCATTTTCTGCAGAGGAAGTTTACGCCATCGCTGAACTTATAAGAAGACAAAAAGGAGGAGCTTCTATTGTTATGGGATCTCTAAGCCCAAAGACAAGGAATGCACAAGTAGAGCTCTATCAATCTGGAGATGTTGATTTTCTAGTAGCAACTGATGCTATTGGTATGGGAATTAATATGGATCTTGATCACGTTTATTTTTCCAATTTAAAAAAATTTGATGGAAAAAAATTAAGAAAGCTAAATTTAGCAGAAATTGGCCAAATAGCTGGTAGAGCAGGAAGATACTTGAACAATGGAAATTTTGGTATAACAGGAGAATGCAAAGAAATAAATGCTGATGAAGTAGATTTGTTGGAAAATCATAAATTTGAGGAAATCCAATCTTTATTTTGGAGAAATTCAAATTTAAACTTTGAGAGTCCTTTTAAATTATTAAAGTCTTTAGAGGAGAAGCCTAGTAGAAGATGGCTAAGAAAAATACATGAGTGCGAAGATGAAAAAGCCTTAAAATTTTTTTTAAGAGATAAAAATTTAGAAAATATTAAATTTGATAAAGATAAATTAAGTCTTTTATGGGAATGTTGCCAAATACCAGATTTTGTTAAAAAAACCTATGGCAATCACTATGAAGTGATTGAAAATGTTTTTAAATATTTAACAAGTGAAAAGGGTAAAATTACAGATGATTATATGCGACTTCAACTCGTCAAACTTGATAAATTAGATGGAAATGTAGATTCTTTATCAAATAGAATTGCAAATGTAAGAACTTGGTCATATGTTTCAAATAAAAATAATTGGATAGAAAATCAAAACTATTGGATAGAAAAAACAAAACACTTAGAGGATAAGTTATCAGATAGATTACATAAGGAGCTTACAAAAACTTTTATTGACAAAAGGGCAAGTGTCCTAGCAAGAGGCTTAAAGCAAGATATGGAATTTGATACTAAAATTTTAGAAAATAACGAAGTAATGATTGATGATCAATTTATTGGAAAGATAAATGGACTTAAATTAGAACTAGATTTAAAAAAGGGTGCTTTAGAAACAGATATCAAATCGCTCAAAAAAGCAGCAAGACAGACAGTTGGTCCAGAACTTCAAAAAAGAATAGATACAATAATCGAGACAGGTTTAATAGAACTAAACGAGGATTTTAAAATTTATTGGAGAAAGTCTCCAATAGCAAAATTGCAACCAGGTAGAGATTATTTAAATCCAAATATTGTTCTTATAGTTGATGATATTCTGGAAACAGATCAATTAAAAAAATTAAATAATTATTTAGTAAAATGGCTAAAAAATAAAATACAAAATGTTTTGAGCAGTTTAATTGATTTGAGAAATCTTAAGGAAAAAAATTCATCAATTAAAGCTCTTGCATATCAATTGTATGAGAACAATGGAGTCCTTCAAAGAAATCAAGTTACAGATTATCTAAAAATATTAGGACAAAATGAGAGAAAATTTTTGAGAGATCAAGGAGTAAAATTTGGAAGATATCATGTATTTTTACACAAATTAATCAAACCAGAGGCTGTGTCCTTAAGAACTTTACTTTGGAAAAATTATCATCAAAAATATTTTAATTTAAAACCTCCTGTGTTTGGTTTAAATTTTTTAGAAAACGACAAAATTAAAAACAGAAATTTTATGTTACTTTGTGGATTTGAGAAATTTGACAATTTTTACGTAAGGATTGATATTTTAGAAAGATTATTTGTTCAAATTATTAATTCAAACAAAGAAAAGAATGAAATTAAGTTAATTCCTGAAATGTTGAATTTACTTGGATGTAATAAGGACAACTTTAAAAAGCTTTTAAAAATTATGGGTTATAAAGTTTTTAAAAAAAATAATGATATATTTTTTAAATACAATCCAAGAAAAAGCTCAAAAAAAGTAAATAAAAAATTCATTAAAGAAAGTCCTTTTAAAGTGTTAAAAAATTTAAATTTAAACCAGTAAGTAATGTTTTTTAAAGAAAAAAAAGGAGATACTAAAACTAGTGATTTAGCAAGAGTTGCGGCATTATTGATTCATGCTGCAAAAATTGATGAGAACTTCTCAAAAGAAGAAGAGCTTATAATAAGTAAGGCACTTTTAAAAATAGGTGCAGACCAAGATAATTTAGAAAATATATTAAAAGAAGGTAAAGAAATAGAAGAAAACTCTAACCAAATTTTGGATTTTACAAGGGAAGTTAAAAATATGGATGATAAAAAAAAAATTGAAATTATAGAAACCCTTTGGAGAATAATTTACTCAAATAAAGAAGCAGATATGTTTGAAACTAATTTGATGAGACGACTTGCAGGCTTATTGTATATTGACAATAAGATCATGGGAGATATCAAAGAAAAAATTAAAAAAGAAAATCAATAATGACATATATAGTTAATGACAAATGCATTAAATGTAAGTTAATGGATTGTGTTGAAGTTTGCCCTGTGGATTGTTTCTATGAAGGAAAAAATATGCTTGTAATTAAACCTGATGAGTGTATAGATTGTGGCGTTTGTGAGCCTGAGTGTCCTGTGGATGCAATAAAAGCTGATACAGAGCCAGGGTCTGAAAAATGGCTAGAAATCAATAAACAATATTCCGAAATCTGGCCGAATATAACAGTTAAGAAAGATCCTCCATCGGATCACGAAAAATATAAAGATGAGCAAAATAAGTTTGAAAAGTATTTTAAAGAAAACCTTTAAAAAAAGTAAAGCTACTAAATCGAAAAAAAAGTCAAAAACCAAAAAGGTTGTAAAATTAAAAAAAGTAAAAAAGAAGATTAATAAATTACCAAAAAAATTAATTAAGACTAAAAAAATACCTGTAAAAAAATCTATAAAATCTGAAGCCAAAACCACAGAACAGAAAAGTGATGGTTTAAGAATCGCAAAAAATAATGAGGCTAAACCGGAAATTAAAAAAGTAAAAAAACAAGAAACAGAAAAAAGAGAATATAAGATCAAAGATTACGTTGTATACCCAAAACATGGTGTTGGGCAAATTACTGAATTTAAAAAAATAAATATTGGAGGAATAGACGTTGAAACTTACGTTATAAAATTTGAAAAAGATAAAGCAAATGGAATGGTGCCTGTTAATAAACAATTACACTTAAGACCATTAGCTACTATCAATCAGGTAAATAAATGCATCTCAATATTAAAAAGTAAGCCTAAAATAAAAAGATCTATGTGGAGTAGGAGAGCACAGGAATATGAAGCAAAGATTTCATCAGGTAAGATTTATGAGTTAGCTGAAGTAGTAAGAGACCTTAATAAGGGGGATGATTTGATGGTTGACCAATCTTATAGTGAAAGACAATTGTTTGAAAAAGCATATGAAAGAATCCTTTCAGAATTTCAAATAATTCTAAATCTGTCATTAGAGGACACTCAAAAAAAATTAGATAAAGCTTTAAAAAGAAACTTAAATACTCAACCTAAACCAGAAGCAGCACCAATAAAGAAAGCTTCATCAGATTTGCCTGAAGAAGAGGCTGTTTCAGAAAATGAAGAAGATATAGAGGAATAAAAAAAAACGCCTCTCACACGTAAATCGTTATGAGAAGCGTTTTTAATAAAGAATACTAAGTTATTATCTTCTTCTTCTTTTTTTAGCTTTTTTCTTAGCTTTTTTCTTAGCCTTCTTTGCTTTTTTTCTTCTCTTAGGCATCTTTAGCTCCCTTTTTAAGTTAAACGAATCAATTGATTCGCTATTAGTTTATTTTTATTTTTTTATGTGCCTTATGTCAAATCTTTAATTTTAAAGAAAATTTTTAAAATAAAATTAAAATTTAAATTTTTTTAAAAAAAATTTTAAATTGTAAAAAAGTTAGTGTTTATGCGCTAAATAATCAAATATTTTGTAAAAATTAATAAAGTTTTTCTAAATCTTCTTTATATTTTTCTAAAATTTTTTTTCTTTTTAGTTTTAAAGTTGGTGTTAACATTCCATTTTCAATTGTAAATTCTTCATTAATTAATTTTATTTTTTTTACTCTCTCAACAAGAGATAAGTTTTTATTTAGATAATCTATATATAATTCAATTTCTTTTTTATTTTTTTCACTATCACTTACAATTAAAGCAACTAAATAAGTTTTTCTGTCTCCATAAACAAAACTTTGTTTAATTTTGTCGTCAAGACACAATAAATTTTCAATTTTTGAGGGTGAAATGTTATCACCACCAGAATTTACAATAATTTCTTTTTTTCTATCAGTAATTTTCAAATTTCCTTCTTTTGTAATTTCACCTATGTCTCCTGTGTGTAACCAACCATTTTTAAGTATATCGTCTGTTTCTTTTTTCATGTTCCAGTAACCAAGCATTACATTTTCACCTTTAACAAGAATTTCGCCATCTTGTGCAATCTTTACTTCATTAGTTTTAAAAGGAGGTCCAACTGTATCAATCTTGATTTTTTCAGGTATATTACAACTTACTACTGGGGATGCCTCTGTAAGGCCATAACCTTGTAAAGTTGGCAGTCCGATTGAATTCAAAAATTCACCAATTTTTTGATCTAAAGCACCCCCTCCAGAAACAAAAGCCTTTAAATTTCCACCAAACTGATTTTTGATTTTTCGTCTTACTAATTTTTCACATAAATAATTTAAAATTTTTTCTCTAAAGCTCATATTCTCATTATTCAGTTTTTTTATTCCAAGCAAAATTGTTGAAGATATTAATTGTTTCTTCAAACCTGTCTGTTTTGAAAAATTAATTGAAATCTTACTGTACAAATTTTGATAAAATCTAGGTACAGCAGTCATTATAGTTGGCTTAGCAACTGCCATATTAGA
>CACPEJ010000015.1 GCA_902632935.1 uncultured Pelagibacteraceae bacterium | reverse complement strand
AAGTGTTAACACTTTATCCAGAAATTTTCCCTGGTCCGTTAAACAAAGGATTATATGGAAAAGCAATGGCTAAAAAGATATGGAGTCTTAATGTAGTAAACATAAGAGATGCAGCAACAGATAAACACAAAACTGTTGATGATACTCCATATGGTGGTGGATCAGGTATGCTGTTAAAACCAGACATACTAGCAAAATCAATTGATAAAAATATCCAGAAGGGGGAAAGAATTTTTTATCTTTCGCCAAAAGGTAAAAAATTTGATCAAAGACTTGCTCAAGATTTATCAAAAGAAAAATCATTCAGTTTAATTTGTGGACATTTCGAAGGTGTTGATGAAAGAGTATTATCCACAAGAAATATTGAGGAAATAAGTATAGGAGATTATGTGCTTTCTGGAGGGGAAACAGCTGCTCTTGTAGTTCTTGATAGTGTGTTAAGACTTTTGCCTGGAGTTTTAGGTAATGATAAATCATCTTTGGAGGAAACTTTTGAAAATGGTCTTTTAGAGTATCCTCAATATACAAAACCTCAAATTTGGGAGGAAAAATCAGTACCAGATGTCTTATTATCAGGGGATCATAGCAAAATTAAAGACTGGCGTTTATCTCAATCTGAGGCTATAACACGCGTCCGAAGACCAGATTTGTGGCAAAAATATAAGAAGGATTAACTTGATAAATATTGAAATGAAAACGATTGAAGAAATAAATCAATATAATGTAAAAAAAATTCTTTCGGAAAAAAAGATCCCAGAATTCTTTCCAGGTGATGTTGTAAAAGTTGGTGTAAGAATTACTGAGGGAAAAAAAGAGAGAATTCAGTATTTTGAAGGAGTATGTATTGCCAAAAAAAGCAGAGATTTAAATTCTTCTTTTACAGTTAGAAAGATTTCTTTTGGTGAAGGTGTTGAGAGAACATTCCCACTATTTGGTACAGTAATCGACTCAATTAAAGTTATTCGTTCAGGAAAAGTTAGAAGAGCTAAACTATATTACTTAAGAGATAGAACTGGTAAATCAGCTAGAATTGCCGAAAAAATAAGAAAAAAGATTGGTATTGATATAGATGTAAAACCAGAAACAGTAACTGAAGAAAATTTAGCTCCTGTTTCAACAGAACCATCTGATAATAAAGAAGATGTAACTAGGGCAGAGGCTAAGAAAGAAGAAACTCCTAAGGAAGAGCCAAAAAAAGAAGAAACAGCCAAAGTTAAAGCAAAACCTAAAACTGAAGAAAAACTTGAAACTTCTCCAGAAAAAAAATAATTTTTTTTTCAATGCCTAATACTCTTTACGACAAAATTTGGAAAGAACACTTAGTTGATCAGCAAGATGATGGAACAGCTTTATTATTTGTTGATAGGCATCTCGTTCATGAAGTGACCAGTCCACAAGCATTTGAAGGTTTACGAAATTCTAAAAGAAAAGTAAGACACCCAAAACTTACATTGGCCGTTGCAGATCACAACGTTCCAACCACTGATAGAACCAATGGTATTTCAGATAAAGAATCTAAAATTCAAGTTGATACATTAGAAAAGAATTGTAAGGAATTTGATATCCAACTCTTTGGAATGGAGGATAAGCGTCAAGGTATAGTTCATATAATTGGTCCTGAACAAGGATTTACACAACCTGGAACAGTTATAGTTTGTGGAGATAGTCATACAGCTACACATGGAGCGTTTGGTGCTTTAGCATTTGGTATAGGCACCTCAGAGGTTGAACACGTGCTAGCAACACAAACTTTAGTGCAAAAAAAAGCAAAAAATTTCAGAATAAATGTTAATGGAAAACTTCCGTTAGGTGTTACTTCAAAAGATGTAATTTTACAAATTATTGGAAAAATAGGAACAGCAGGTGGAACAGGATGTGTTATTGAGTATGCTGGTGATTTAATCAGATCATTGAGTGTTGAGCAAAGAATGACCATATGCAACATGACTATAGAGGGTGGAGCAAGAGCAGGTTTGATTGCACCAGACGAAAAAATTTTCAAGTATTTGGAGGGAAAACCTATGTCACCCAAAGGTGAAAAATGGGACAAAGCTTTAGCGTACTGGAGAAGTTTAAAATCTGATGATGGTGCAAATTTTGATAAAGAAATAAGTCTTCAAGCTAATGAAATTTCACCGATGATTACCTGGGGAACTTCACCTCAAGATGTCATTACTATTGAGGATAAAGTACCAAACCCAGACAATGAAAAGGATGAGGATAGAAAAAATTCTATTGAAAGAGCTCTAAAATATATGGGTTTAAAACCTGATATGGCTGCTAAAGATATTAAGATAGATAAGGTTTTTATAGGTAGTTGCACAAATGGAAGAATTGAGGATTTACGAGAAGCAGCAAAGATTTTAAAAGATAAAAAAATTGCCTCTCATGTTCATGCAATGGTTGTTCCAGGATCTGGTTTAGTGAAAGAACAAGCAGAACAAGAAGGTTTAAATAAAATATTTGAAGAGTCTGGTTTTGAATGGAGAGAACCAGGATGTTCTATGTGTTTAGCAATGAATGCTGATAAATTAAAACCAGAGCAAAGATGTGCATCAACATCAAACAGAAACTTTGAAGGAAGACAAGGTCGAGGTGGAAGAACACACCTTGTGAGCCCAGGAATGGCAGCGGCAGCAGCAATTTCTGGGAATTTGGATGATGTAAGAAAGTATCAAAATTAATGCAAAAATTTTCTACATTAAAAAGTATTCCAGCATATTTACCAATCGTAAATATTGATACTGATATGATCATCCCAAAGCAGTTTTTAAAAACAATTAAAAGAACTGGACTTGGAAAAAATTTGTTTTTTGAGATGAGGTATGATGATAATGGAAATAAAATAGGCGATTTTATATTAAATCAAGATCCATTTACAAATTCAAAAATATTGATAGCAGGAAAAAACTTTGGTTGTGGATCCTCAAGAGAACACGCTCCTTGGGCATTATTAGATTTTGGTATTACATGTGTAATTAGCTCCAGTTTTGCTGATATTTTTTATAGCAATTGTTTTAAAAATGGAATTTTACCAATTATTGTTGATGAGGAAAAAATAAAAGAATTATCTGAATATGCTAATAGAAAAGAGGAAATTTCAGTAGATCTTAAAGAAGAAAAAATAGTTTATGGTAATAATGAAATTAAATTCAAAATAGACTCCTTTAAAAAGAAATGTCTTCTCGAAGGTTTAGATGATATTGCGCTATCTTTAAATAAGTCCGATAAGATAAAAAGTTTTGAGCAAAAATTAAAAAGCTTTAAGCCATGGATTATAAGTGATTAAGGTAAAAAAGAGAAAGATACTATTACTTTCCGGAGATGGTATTGGTCCCGAAGTTATTGGTGAAGTAAAAAAAATTATCAGTTGGTTCAATGATAAAAAGTCTCTAGATTTTGAGATGGATGAAGATTTAGCGGGAGGATGCTCTTACGATAAGCATGGTACACCGATTACAGATGAGGTTTTCTATAAAGCATTAGAAAGTGCAGTTGTTATGTTAGGTGCTGTAGGAGGACCAAAGTGGGATAATGTTGAGTTTTCCAAAAAACCTGAGAGAGCACTTTTAAAACTAAGAAAAGAATTAAAACTATTTGCTAATTTGAGACCAGCAATATGTTTTAAACAATTAGTCGATGCCTCAACATTAAAACCTGAAATTGTTTCAGGTTTAGATATTATGATTGTAAGAGAGTTAACTGGAGGAATATATTTTGGTGAGCCTAGAGGAATTAAACCAATAGAAAATGGGGAAAGAAAAGGGATTAATACTCACACTTACACAAGCAATGAGATTATAAGAGTTGCTAGAGTTGCCTTTGATTTAGCAAAAAAAAGATCAAACAAAGTAACTTCTTGTGAAAAATCAAATGTTATGGAGGCAGGCCAACTTTGGAAAGAAGAGGTTCAGACATTACACGATAAAGAATTTAAAGACGTTGAACTAAGTCATATGCTTGCAGACAATTGTGCTATGCAGTTGTTGAGAAATCCAAAGCAATTTGATGTAATTGTAACAGATAATTTGTTTGGAGATATGTTATCTGACCAAGCCTCAATGTTGACTGGATCATTAGGTCTTTTACCTTCTGCATCTTTAGGTGCAAAAAATAAAGATGGAGAGATGAGGGCTATGTATGAACCTATTCATGGTTCGGCTCCAGATATAGCTGGTAAAAGTATTGCTAATCCAATAGCTACAATTTTAAGTTTTGCTATGGCTTTGAGATATTCATTAGATTTAGATAAAGAGGCAGAAGCTCTGGAAAAAGCTGTACAGGATGTATTAAATGATGGTTTAAGAACTAAAGACATTTTATCAAAAGGTACAAAAGAGGTGACTACATCACAAATGGGTGATGCGATCATTTCAAAATTGCAATAATTAATTAATTATTTTAAAATCAAATTATGCCAACTTATACTGCACCCGTTGAAGATATGATGTTTCTTTTTGAAAAACTAAGAAACAACAAAGAGTATAATGAATTGGAAAAATACAAAGAAGTTACCCCAGATTTAGTAAAAGACATTCTACAGGAAGCAGCAAAAATAAATCAAAATTTAATTTTACCATTAGCTAAAGTTGGAGATGAAAATCCTGCAATTTTAGAAAATGGAGTTGTTAGAACGCCTCCGGGTTACAAAGAGGCTTATAAAAAATATATTGAGGATGGTTGGACATCTTTATCATGTGATCCAAAATATGGGGGTCAAGGTATGCCAAAAACAGTGAGCGCATTTTTTGATGAAATGCTATCCTCTGCTAGCCTTTCTTTTAAACTCTATAGTGAACTTAGTATTGGTGCTTATAATTGTATTAATCATCATGCTAGCGATGAAATAAAAAATAAATATTTACCAAAAATTGTAGAAGGTAAGTGGAGTGGAACAATGTGCTTAACTGAGCCAGTATGTGGTACTGATTTAGGGCTACTAAAAACAAAAGCTCAAAAACAATCTGATGGTACATTCAAATTAACTGGACAGAAAATTTTTATTACCTCTGGTGATCACGATTTAACTGAAAATATTATTCATTTGGTTTTAGCAAGAGTGGATGACTCTCCGGCTGGCACTAAAGGTATCAGTCTGTTTTTAGTTCCAAAGTTTATTGTAAAAGAAGATGGGAATGTTGGTCCAAGAAATGGAATATCAACTGGTTCTATCGAAACAAAAATGGGAATTAAAGGATCAGCAACTTGTGTTCTTAATTTTGATGAAGCAACTGGCTACATGATTGGTGATAAGGAAAAAGGTTTGAGTGCAATGTTTACGATGATGAATCTTGAGAGGATCGTTGTTGGGATACAGGGTTTGGGTATATCAGAGATTGCTTATCAAAATTCACTTTCATACGCAAAAGAAAGAAAGCAAGGTAAGTCGAATAATTCAAAATCTAAAAATGGTGCTGATTTTATAATTGAGCATGCAGATATTAGAAGATCGTTGTTAAATATGAAATCTATTATTGAGGGCGAGAGAGCCTTATGTTTTTGGTTATCTCAACAAACTGAGGTAAGCCTAT
Source organism: uncultured Pelagibacteraceae bacterium (assembly GCA_902632935.1). Taxonomy (GTDB): domain Bacteria; phylum Pseudomonadota; class Alphaproteobacteria; order Pelagibacterales; family Pelagibacteraceae; genus Pelagibacter. The sequence continues at coordinate 4,521 of CACPEJ010000015.1, read as the reverse complement.
ATCATCCAGATGAAAAAGCCAGGCGGGAGGCATCTGATTATGTCTCATTAATGACTCCAGTAGTAAAATCCTTGTTTACAGATTTAGCAATGGAAATCACTAGCGATGCAATGCAAATTTATGGTGGGTATGGTTATACTAAAGATCAAGGAATAGAACAGTTATATCGAGATAATAGAATTACACCAATTTACGAGGGTACGAATTCTGTACAAGCTGCTGATTTAGTTTTTAGAAAATTATCAAATAAGAACGGGGATGTAATTAATAAATTTTTAGATCAGGTTAAAAATGAATGTAATTCTAACAACGAAAAAATAAGACCATTCATCTCAGATTTTAATAATTATTTAGATATATTAAAAAAATTTAGTGATTGGATGATTGAGAAATCCAAAACAGATAAAGATGATGTAAGTGCTGCTGCTAATGATTATCTTAAAACTCTCGGATTTGTTTCGATTGCTTATGCATGGATAAAAGTACTAGAGGTAAGTTTTAAAGATTATAATGAAAATAAAAACTTTTATGATGACAAAATCGATACCGCTAGGTTTTATTTTGATAAAGTTCTACCAAGAGCTGAACAACATTACAAATCAGCAATTTCTGGAAGCTCCAATATTATGAATTTTAAATTCAATTAAATGAGTCATTACGATACTAATTTAGATAAGAATAGTGCAAATTATGTTCCTTTAACTCCTTTGACTTTTTTGAAGAGAGCAAAAGAGATTTATCCTGATTATGAAGCAATTATCTATGAAGATCGTAAATACACCTGGGCTGATGTTTACAAACGTACTATTAAATTTGCAAGCGCCCTTAATAAAATTGGAATTAATAAAGGAGATACTGTCTCATTTTTAGCTTTCAACACCCCTGAAATTTTTGAGGGACATTACTCTGTTCCCATGTCTGGTGCAGTATTAAATACAATTAACATAAGATTAGATGCTAAAACTATTGCTTATATTTTAGAACATAGTGATGCTAAAGTTCTTGTTGTTGATAGACAATTACACATAGAAGTTAAAAAAGCGTTAAGTACTTTAAAAAAGAAAATCACAATTATTGATATAGTCGATAAATTTGCAGACCAATCAAAGTGTGAAAAAATTGGTGATCTAGAATACGAAAGTTTTTTAAATACCGGTGATGAAAATTTTGATTGGAAAATGCCAGATGACGAGTGGCAAGCAATATCATTGAGCTATACATCTGGAACTACCGGAAACCCTAAAGGCGTTGTTTACCATCATCGGGGATCATATTTAATGTCCACAGGTAGTGCAGTTGCCTGGAACATGCCAAACAGACTTAATTTTTTAACTATCGTCCCAATGTTCCATTGTAATGGATGGGGTTATCCTTGGACAATACCCATGTTAAATGGAAGAACAATTTGTCTAAGAAATATAGATGTAAAAAAAATATTTGAATTAATAGACAAACATAATGTTACTCATTTTGGTGGAGCGCCTATTGTACTAAATATGATAACTGGTGCACCAGAGTCTGATAGAAAAAAATTAAAGCAAAAAGTATACGTCCTTACTGCAGGAGCTCCACCGCCAAGTATAATTTTCAAAAAAATGAAAGAACTTGGTTTTGAAGTTATGCATGTTTATGGATTAACTGAAACTTATGGACATGTAACTCAATGTGCGTGGAATGATGCTTGGAATGACTTCGATGAGGAAAAGCAGAACGAAATTAAAGCAAGACAAGGAGTTAGATATCCAAATACAGAAGGGATTGCTGTGATGGATCCAGAAACAATGACTGAAGTTCCAAAAGATGGAAAGACGATTGGTGAAATAATGATTAAAGGAAATGTAGTCATGAAGGGTTATTTTAAGGATAAGGATGCTACAAATAAAGCAATGGCTGGTGGTTGGTTTCATTCTGGTGACTTAGCTGTTATGCATCCAGATGGATATGTAAAAATCCAGGATAGGTCTAAAGACATAATAATTTCTGGAGGTGAAAACATATCCTCTATAGAAATAGAAAATACTCTTGCAAAACATCCCTCAGTATCTATTGCAGCCGTTGTAGCTAAACCAGATGAAAAATGGGGAGAGGTACCTTGTGCATTTATTGAGATGGTAAAGGATAAACCAACAACCGAAAAAGAATTAATTGGTTTTTGTAAAGAAACCCTCGCAGGTTTCAAAGTGCCAAAACAAGTTGTTTTTTGTGAACTACCTAAAACATCGACAGGAAAAATTCAAAAATTTGAATTGAGAAAAAAATTTTAGGTAATTGATTGATATTTGAAATAGAAAATAAAACTATTCATGCATCTGATGCAGGTCAAGGCATAGATCCAAAAAAACAAACAATAGTATTTCTTCATGGAAGTGGCCTTTCACACATAGTTTGGTCATTAACTGAACAATTTTTTTCGAATAAGAATTTCAATGTATTGTCTATCGATCTTCCTGGTCATGGAAATTCAGATGGACCATGTTTAGATACCATAGAAAAAATTGCTGATTGGCTAGAAAGTGTATTTAAAAAATTGCAATTAAAAAATTTGATTTTAGTTGGTCATTCTCAAGGATGTTTAGAAATACTTGAATATGCTTTTAAATATAAAAGCAGGTTAAATAAAATAGTTTTAGTTGGCGGCTCAAATAAAATGCCAGTTCATCCTGATTTAATAGAACTTGCAAATAATGGTGACTCTGATGCTGTAAAATTAATGATGAAATGGGGTTATGAAGGTTCAAAAAAATTTATTGGTGGTAATCCAGTAGAAAAAATAATTCAGTCCCCAAGAGATATTAGTGAAATTTTAGCAGTTGATTTAAATGCGTGTAATAACTACTCAAATGGGTTAGAGGCAACAAAAGTTTTAGATCTTCCCACATTACTTATTTTCGGAGAGTTAGATAAAATGATCAATTTAGATGCAGGGAAAAAATTTTCAAATTTAGTAAAAAACTCATCTACTCATGTAATTAAAGGTTGTGGTCATATGATAATGATTGAAAAAGCATTTGAAATGAGAGAAAAGATTTTAGAATTTTTAATTAAATGAAAAGTTATCCGATAGCAAAATCAAGAAGAGTTAGAAGTACACCCTATACTTCTAGAATTGAGAAACAAGGTGTTACCGCTTATACTGTTTATAATCACATGCTTTTACCAGCAGCTTTCGGTTCCTTGGAGGAGTCTTGTGATCATTTAAAAAAGAATGTTCAAATTTGGGATGTAGCCGCAGAAAGACAGGTTGAAATTTCAGGCAAAGATGCTGCAAAACTTGTACAACTCATGACTTGTAGAGATTTATCGAAATCAAAAGTAGGAAGATGTTATTATTGTCCTTTAATCGATGAAAATGGAAATTTGGTAAATGATCCTGTTATTTTAAAATTATCTGAAGATAGATGGTGGATATCAATTGCTGACTCTGATGTAATTTTTTTTGCAAAAGGTCTTGCTTCAGGAAATAAATTTGATGTTAAAATTTTTGAACCAATCGTAGATATCTTAGCAGTTCAAGGTCCTAAATCTTTTGATTTAATGGAAAAAGTTTTTGGTGAAAAAATGAAAGAGTTAAAATTTTTTGGATTTGATTATTTCACTTTTAATGGGGCAAAACATTTAATAGCTAGATCTGGTTGGTCAAAACAAGGTGGTTTTGAAATTTATGTTGAAAACACCAACTCAGGTTTGAAGTTATACGATCATCTTTTTGAAATTGGTAAAGAATTCAATGTTAGACCTGGATGTCCAAATTTAATCGAAAGGATTGAGAGTGGTTTACTTTCTTATGGGAATGATTTTGATAACAATGACAACCCATTTCAATGTGGTTTTGATAAATATGTCGATTTAGAGACCGATATAAACTTTTTAGGTAAAGATAAACTTAAAAAAATTAAGGAAAAAGGAATTGATAGAAAGCTAATGGGTGTTCAGATAGATTTAACCAAGATTATTTTAACTAGTTCTTTAGACATCAAGAATAATGAAGGGAAAATAATTGGAGAACTAAGATCCGCTTGTTACTCGCCACATTTTAAAAAAGTTATTGGTATTGCAATGATAAAAGAACCATATTGCAAAGCATCTTCGTCCGGAACAATAGAAATTGATGGAAATTCTTTAGCTCTTAAAGTTTGCGATTTACCTTTCATCTAGTATAAAACTTAGATCATGAATATTGCAATTGTAGGAGCAACAGGAAATGTTGGTAGAAAAACATTGGAAATTTTGGAGAGAAAAGAATTTTCAATAGATAATTTATATTTAGTTGCGTCCTCAAAAAGTGTTGGAAAAAAAATTGGTTTTAGAGGTAAGGAAATGGATGTCCTTGATTTAGAAAATTTTGATTTCTCAAAAGTTAATATTGCTTTTTTTGCAGCCGGTGGAAAAATTTCTGAAAAATTTGCTGAAAGAGCAGCCAAAAATTGCTTGGTAATTGATAACTCTAGTTTTTTTAGAATGGATCCAGACGTACCTTTAATAGTTCCACAAGTAAATTCAGATGATCTAAAAAAAATTAAA
>CACPEJ010000014.1 GCA_902632935.1 uncultured Pelagibacteraceae bacterium | reverse complement strand
TAGGTGAGAGAAGATGGGTTTTAATGTTTTTACTTTCTTTTCCATTTGTTGCTGGATTTATGTATTTGCTTCACGGAGTTCTTGAAATTTACTTAAGGGATCCCTTTTTAAAATCTATTGGAGTGATGGGATGACAGAAGGAATATTAATTGGTTTAACTACAGCATTATCATTTCAAAATATTTTTATGGTTATGATTGGCTGTTTCTTTGGAACAATTATTGGAATGTTACCTGGTTTAGGTCCCATGACAGCAATTGCTTTAATGATACCAATTACTTATGGTTTTGATCCTGCAACAGGCCTGATTTTAATGGCTGGAGTTTATTATGGGGCAGTATTTGGTGGTTCTACCTCCTCCATTTTGTTAAATGCACCAGGAGTTCCAGGAACTGTTGCAACTTCTTTTGATGGATATCCTATGGCACAACAAGGAAAAGCTGGTAAAGCATTAGCCATCGCTGCTTGGAGTTCATTTGCAGGCGGAACACTATCAGCAATTTATTTATTGTTTATGGCTCCAAGTTTATCAAAAGTAAGTTTATCTTTTAGATCGCCAGATTATTTCGCATTAATGATTTTAGGGTTAACGGCAATAGCAGCTTTTTCATCTAAAGGACAATTCTTAAAAGCGATGATGATGGTTGTACTTGGTTTGATGTTAGCATCTGTTGGTCAAGACTCTCTGTCTGATATTACAAGATTTACTTTTGATAATATGAATTTAACAGATGGAATAAGCTTCGTTTTGGTTGTTATGTCAACATTTGCTATGAGCGAAGCCTTAACAATCATATTAAAGCGAAATGATCCAACAGCTGCAGCAAAACAAGTTTCACTAACGGAACTTGGATCAATAAGAATTAATAAAGAAGAACGAGGTAAAATGTATCGAACTATTCCAAGATCCTCAGTTATTGGTTTCTTGATTGGAGTATTACCTGGTGCAGGTGCCACTATTGCATCATTCTTAGCATATGGAATGGAAAGAAATTTAGTAAAGGATGAAGAAAAAGAAAAATTTGGAAAAGGAAGTGTGAATGGATTGTCTGCACCCGAAACAGCAAATAATGCAGCATGCTCTGGTTCTTTTGTACCAATGTTAACTTTAGGTATACCAGGCAGTGGAACTACAGCGGTCATGCTTGGTGCACTTTTGGGCTTTGGTATACAGCCAGGTCCAAGACTTTATATGACTAATCCTGAAATTTTTTGGTCAGTAATAATGTCGATGTATATTGGAATGGTAATATTATTAATATTAAATTTACCATTAATTCCCTACATCGCTAGAATTCTTGCAGTACCAAAAAATTATTTGATTCCATTAATCTTATTTTTTTCTATTACAGGAATTTATGTGATGTCATTTAATAATTTCGACATTTATTTAATGATTGGCATAGCAGTTGTTGCAACATTTTTACGACTTTATGATTTTCCCATGCCACCATTGATACTAGCGTTCGTTCTTGGGGGCTTGATGGAGGAAAATCTAAGAAGATCATTACTTTTAAGTAATGGATCTTGGGAGTTTTTATGGGATAGAACTCTTACAATTTGTATACTGGTTACAACAATTCTAATTGTTCTTTGGCATATTTATAAAACTTTTACGAAAAAGAAATCTTAAACTAAAACTTTTTTATACTCATCAATAGTATTGGACCAATCAAATTTAGATGATAACTCTTTCGCATTTTTACCAAAATATAAATATTTTTTATTTTCAATCATAGAATTTAATGATGAATAAATTTCATCTAGATTATTTCCATCACATATTAATCCAGTTTTATCGTGTTGAATTGCATCTGCTGCACCACCATCAACACCACCTAATGAAGGAACTCCGTATTGCGCAGCTTCTATATAAGCTATACCAAAACCCTCAACTGAGCTTTTATATTTTATCGATGGCATCACAAATATATTTGATTTTGCGACTAAAGCATTTTTAAGGTCATCAGTTATTTCTTTAAAAAACATAACTTGACCATTTAAATCGAGTTCATTTACTAAATCTTTTAAATTTTGTTCTTCCTCTCCATAGCCAATGCAAATGTAAACAATATTTGGATAAATTTGTTTTAAGTTTCTTACAGCCATCAACACTTTTTCGTGATTTTTTCTTTTATCAAATCTTGAAACTGTAATTAAACGTGGTGATTTTGTTTTAAGTAAGCTTTCAACTTTAGTTAACGATGTATTATTTAATTCTTGGGCAGGGCTAATTCCTGGATTTATCACAACAACTTTTTCTTGTTCTACACCATTTTGAATGGCTAAATTTTTTGTATATTCAGAATTTGCTATTACTTTTTCAATACTATTTAAAACTTTGTTTGCCCTCTTATTTAAAGAGCTTCCTTTAGCGTGATTGATTTCTTTTCCGTGAATTAAACAATATTTTTTTTTATCAGTTACTATTAATTCTAAACTTTTCCAATGATCAGCTATAATACCTTGAACTTTACTTTCTTTTAAATATTCATTTATTAGCTGTGCTTTTCTTATTTTTCTTAGGAATTTAATTCCACCAACTCTTTCTATTGAAAAATTTAATTTTTTATCAAATTCTTTATGATTTTCGTAGTGATCAGCAAAAACTTTGATCATAAAGTTTTTGGACATTTCTTTTGCTAAACCCCACATTAAACTTTGCATCCCACCCACCTCTGGGGGAAAAGATCTCGTAACGATTAAATACATTAATTATTTTTCCACTTAATACTACAGCCAGCACTCGGAGTTTGATTTTCAGGTCCTTTACCAGTTTCAGCAATTTGTTTCATTGCATTAAATAAATCACTCTCACCATCCCTTACAGGAACTAAATTTTTTAATTCTCTTAATCTGCCTCGATATTGAAGCTCTAAATTTTTGTTGTACCCAAAAAAATCTGGAGTACATACCGCATCATAAGTTCTTGCTATCTCTTGTGTTTCATCAACTAAATATGGAAAACTGAATTGATTTTTTTTTGCAAATTCAATCATATTTTCAAACGAGTCTTCTGGATAATTCTCAGCATCATTGGCACAGATTGCTACAGCGTTAATTCCTAAATCTTTCAATTTTTTGGTATCTTCAGCTATATCTTTTGTAACTGCTTTAACATAGGGACAATGGTTGCAAATAAACATGATTAAGGTTCCATTTTCACCTTTAATATCTTCTAAAGATAAAATTTTATTATCAGTTGATTTAAGCTTAAAGTCGTGAGCCTTTTGACCGAAATCACATATTGGAGTTTGTATTGGCATAATGTAATAATATATAAGTTATGTTTTACGATTTAAAAGATAAAAAACCAAAAAACTCTGGCGAAAATTGGGTAGCACCTAATGCGGTTGTGATTGGGGATGTAACTTTAGAAAAAAATACAAGTGTTTGGTTTAATGCAACTTTAAGAGGAGATATTGAAAATATTCATATTGGCGAGGGATCAAATGTTCAAGATGGATGTGTTTTGCATACCGATCCAGGATATCCCATTAAAGTTGGTAAAGATGTAACTATAGGTCATATGGTTATGCTTCATGGATGCACGATAGGGGACAATAGTTTAATTGGAATTGGTGCAGTGATTCTCAATAACGCTAAGATTGGAAAAAATTGCATCATAGGTGCCAAAGCTTTAATTACTGAAAATAAAGAGATACCAGATAACTCTTTGGTAATAGGTTCACCTGGTAAAGTCGTAAGAGAGGTCACTGAAGAGGAAAAGAAAGCAGTTTTCGAAAACACAAAGCACTATCAAGATAATTGGAAAAAATATTCTAAATCAATTTTTTAAAAGAGTGTTCTGTTTATTGTCACTTGATATAAAAATTTAACACCTTTTTAAAACTTCATTAAGTGCCTATATTTATTTTTGTTGATTTTTTGATTTTCAATTTCGTGTTATATTATTATTTTAAATATGAAACTTAAATTAACACTTGTATTCTTTTTTTTATTTTTAACTCCAGTTAATGCTTCTGAGTTTACAGACATTTCAAATGCTCCTCAGTCCTTAAAAGATAGTGGAGTTTTTAAAGAAATAGACTTTCCAAAGGCAACCAAATATAAATCTTATCACATTCCATTCAGAGCAAATCCAGACCTACCTACTTTACAGTATTATTTTTATAGAGAAAATTTTATTCGCTCACCAACTAAATTAAATACTTATCCAGTATTTCCCTCTAATGAACCATATGAGCTTAAATTTGATTTAATTGAAAATAAAACTGTTAAAAAACAAATGGAGACAAAACCTATTCTTAGTTATCTATTTTTTGAAAATGATAAAGTTATAATAGATGAAATGTCACCAAAGGAAAAGTTTGGAAAGTTTATGAATAATAAGACCAAGTTAAGGTCTCAATCTATGGGTAAATCTTTAGTTTCTTATGTATTGGGGCATGCGATCTGTGAGGGATACATAAAAAGTGTGGATAGTAAAATAAATGATTGGGATTTAGTAAAAAATACTTTGTATGAAAATCATACCTTAATTGATATTTTAAATATGGCATCTGGTGATCAAAAATATGTTTACGATAGTGCTGCAATTTTAAAAGGTAAAGTTAGTGCTGATTATAGGGGTTCTGGAGCAGATATTGATCCTGTTGCAGTCCAAACTAACTTAAATTTTCATTTTAAAAACAAATCAGCATCAAAAAAAAGAATATATAATTACAATGTTATGAATACAAATTTAATTTTGAACTATGTTTTATTTAAAACTGAAGATGATTTTCAAAAAATATTAGATAAAACATTTAAAGAAAAAGCAAAAATTAAATATCCTGTATATTTTTACAAAAAAAATGCAACAAAAGAACAAGGAAATGCTGATCCTATGTTTTATGCAACAAGATATGATTATCTAAGGATTGCACTGGCGATCATGAATGATTACCAAAAACAAAATTGTGTTGGAAAATATTTAAAAGAAATTTATGAAAGGAGAATACCTAAAAATCTTAATCATGATGGAATGAGAGGAGAACCACTATTTAATCGGACTAAGACATATGGTGGTCAATTTCATCTAAATTACCCGGGGTTAAGAGACAAAATAGTCTTTGGTATGGGCGGTTATGGAGGAAAAGCAATTTTAATTAATGTGGAGGACTCAAGGATTGTAATTTTACACTCTCAACATTTTAATAACAAAAAATTTAAATACAGCGTTAAGAAATTATTAATTGATCCAATCAAAAAGGGATTTGAATAATTAAGTTTTGTATATGAAAAAAAATTTAATCGTAATTTGTTTAAGTTTAATGATTAGCTTTTCTTCTTACGCAAAACATCAATATGAAGAATATAGTTTTAATGCTTTTTGGAAATATGAAATAAAAGGTTCAGATAATTACCAACAATTCAACTCAGATTTAATTCAAGATAAAGGAGTTATAAAAGAAATTAAGAATAAAAAAAAAACAGGCTTAATAAGTTATTTATTATTTGAAGATAATAAAATTAAGATAGATGAGCAAGACCTTCCATCTTATATTAAAAATAATAATGGTTTAATGCCATCACATTCCATGGGAAAAAGTTTAGTATCGTATGTCACAGGTTATGCTATTTGTGAAGGGTATATTGATAATGTTAATGTAAAATTAAATGATTGGCCAATTCTTAAAGGAACACTTTACGAAGGTCAGAAATTAATTGATATACTTAATATGCAAGCAGGAGACCAAAGTTTTATTGGAGAAAAAAATCATAACTCAGATAATAGAATTAAAGACCAACGTTTTTTAAATGTTAATACATATCCCATTAAAGTAATAATGGAACTTGATATTTTACAAAATACTAAAAAATCAAGACCAACATATAATTACAACGCTTTAGCAACTAATACCGCAATGAATTACACAATTTATAAAGTTGGAAATGATTACCAAAAATTATTAAATAAAATTTTTAAAGAGGATGCAAAAATCAAAAATAGCGTATATTTCAGCAAAACATTGAGAAGGTGGAGTGTTCCTGATGAAGAAAAAGGAGAATATGGTAGATATTCTTTTTATGCAGATAGATATGATTATCTGAGAATTGCGAAGTCAATTATGGATCATTGGAATAATGATACTTGTGTTGGTAAATATTTAAAAACTATTTATGAACAAAGAATAAATAAGAATAAGAAAAGTTATAATGGTGATAAACATGGTCAATTTTCTGTAAGTCAGTATACAAAAAAATATGGAGGGCAGTTTCATTTTGATATAGTTGGACTTTCAAAACGAAAAATTGCTGGTTTAGATGGTTTTGGTGGACAAAATATCATAATTGATTTTGAGAAAAAAAGGATAATTGTAGTTAATTCAAGGGATAGACATTACAATTGGAAAAAAATAGTTCTAAAAAAATTAAAACAAAAATAATTTTTTATAACACTTTTTCAAAGCCCTCAAAATTAGGTGGCCCAATATATAAATCTCTATGCTTTCCAGCATCTTTGTGTGCGAGTCTAAATGCTTCAGATTTTGTCCAATTCCAAAAATCTTCTTTCGTCTCCCATATGCTATGAGATGCATAAAGAGTGTGATCTTCATTAGCATCACCTTTAACTAAATTAAAATTTTTGAAACCTGGTACTTCTGCTAAATGAGTTTCTCTATTTTTCCAAACATTTTCAAACTCAGACTCTTTTCCTTTTACGATTTTAAATCTATTCATTGCGATAAACATTTTTTCTCCTATATTTTTCCTATTCCGAAAAAAGCACCCGCAATTATCAATAACCAAATTATTCCTTTAATTAAAAAAAAAGAAAAACCACCTATTAATAAGTACTTTTTAATTTTATTTTTCACTGACTAAGATTAACAATAAAAATTTTACTTTCGATGCGATAATTAGACTTACAAAAAGATTTGATTTTCATTAAATAATTAAGGAACTAACCAATTATTCTTATTTGTTTCTAAATCAAACTTTGCTCTTCGATGCCCTTTAGCTGCAAGATATAACCATTCAATAGACTTAATTTTACATTTTATAACTGTAAAGTTTTTGTAACCTTCTTCGCTTTGTTCCATTGTATAATCAAAATCCTCTAATTTAGATATCATGCCCGATGTTGGATTTTCTGATGCAGTTCCAGGAGGGCTATCAGTTAAATAGCAACGTCTGCTTATATGTTGAGTTTTTTTCCAAGATTGTTCAGTTGTAGAATTTTGATTATTAACTTCACATTCTACTTTTACTCTTAATTGTATCTTTTCTTCTTTATCGTAGAAAACTAGAGAGGCATTATTATTTTTTTTAAGAATTTCTACTTTCGGTGATCTTAAATCAGTATGAAATTGTAATAGATTGTTTGCTCTATCTGATTTTCTTAGAACAACGATTCTTCCATCTACATCATCTTGGTGGGCGCAAATAAAGACAGGAATTCTAAAAGGAGAACCTCTATTAGTCACAGCATCATCGAGCATAGACCAATACTTATTTTGAATTTCCTCGAAATTTTCATAGTATGCCGGTTGCATACATTACTTTCTGAATCTTTTAATTAAGCTTGAAGTGTCCCAACGATTACCTCCTAATCCTTGTACTTCTCCATAAAACTTATCTACAAGTTCTGTTACAGGTAATAATGAACCATTATTTTTTGCTTCATCCATTGCAATCTTTAAATCTTTTCTCATCCAGTCAACTGCAAAACCAAAATCAAACTTATCATCAATCATTGTTTTATATCTATTTTCCATTTGCCAAGATTGAGCTGCACCTTTTGATATAACTTCAATTACATCCTCCATATTTAACCCTGCTTTCATTCCAAAATTAATTCCCTCAGATAGTCCTTGAACAAGTCCCGCTATACAAATTTGGTTAACCATCTTAGCTAATTGTCCATAACCAGCTTTACCAAGTAATTTCATTTTTTTGCTATAACAATCAATTTTGTCTTTTGCTTTATCAAAGTCAGCTTGATCGCCACCGATCATAACTGTGAGTGCACCATTCTCTGCTCCAGCTTGTCCACCAGATACAGGAGCATCTAATGCACCAAATCCATTTTTCTTTGCGTAATCATATATCTCTCTAGCAATTGTTGCGGAGGCTGTAGTGTTATCAATATAGACTGCGCCCTTTTTAATTGTTTTGAAAGCTCCTTTGTCACCAAAAGTTACTTCTCTTAAATCATTATCATTCCCAACGCAGGTAAAAATATACTCAGCATCTTTAGCGGCATCTGCTGGAGTTTCAGCCATTTTACCTTTGTATTCTCCAATCCATTTTTCTGCTTTTGATTTTGTACGATTAAAAACAGTTACATTGTGACCACCTTTTGATATATATCCTGCCATTGGATAGCCCATTACACCAAGACCTATGAAAGCAACATTACAGCTCATAATTTTTTATGTTTAAAAGTTTAAGTTTAAAAGTAATTATATTTGGATTTATCTTTACATTTTTTTCTAGTTTTGGACAGAGTTTTTTTCTTGGTTTATTTAATTCAAGTATTCGAGAAACACTTTCAATAACTCATGGACAATTTGGCTCAATTTATGCTTCTGCAACATTATTGAGTAGCTTTCTTTTAATTTGGGTTGGTAAAAAAATTGATGACATAAATATTTTTAGATTTGCTTTATATGTAACTCTTTTGTTAGCTTTTTCTTGTTTTTTCTTTTCAAAAATTTCATCAATAGTTTTTTTATTTATTGCTGTTTTTTTAATGAGGTTTTCTGGTCAAGGATTAATGTCTCACACAGCAACTACAACAATTTCAAGATTTTTTACTAAATCTAGAGGCAAAGCTCTAAGTATCTGTTGGTTTGGATTATCAACTGCAGAATTTATTTTACCAGTTTTAATTGTCTATTTACTTACTTTAACTGCGTGGCAAAACATTTGGCTGTCTATTTCTGTATTAATTCTATTTTTTTTACCATTTATTTCTTTTACCTTAATCAAAAACCTGAACTTTGACTCAAGAGAAGATGTAAATGATCAAAATTTTGTTGAAAAAAAAATTAAAAATTGGACACGTGTTGAAGTTTTAAAAGATTATAGATTTTATATAGTTTGTTTGAATATGTTAGCAATGCCTTGGATTGCCACTGGTGTATTTGTTTATCAATCATATATTACAGAGTCAAAAGAGTGGGGTGAATTTATTATAGCACAATCATTTATGGTTTACTCTGTCTTATCAGTGATTACTTTGTTGGCCTCTGGTTTTTTAATTGATAAATTTACCAGCAGAAAATTATTGATCTTTATGAATACACCTTTGTTAATTTCAATGTTAGTTTTGTTTTATTTAGATATTTCTGTTTCTGCCTTTATATTCCTTGGCTTGATTGGAATTTCAAATGGGCTTGCCAATGTCTTGGGGTCTTCGACTTGGGCTGAGATTTATGGAGTAAAATATATTGGATCAATTAAAGCATTAACAACAGCATTAATGGTATTTTCTACTGCTTTTGGTACGGCTTTATTTGGATTGTTAATTGATAAAGGCTTTACTATTGAGCAAATAGCAGTGATTTCATTTGTATATATTTTCTTATCTTTAATTGCTCTATTTGTGGTTAGGAATAGATTAAATCCTGAATATATTTAAATAATCCTTGCTTTTTTTAATTACAGCTTATAGATAACCGGCATGGCAAGAGTTACAGTAGAAGATTGTATCGACAAAGTAGATAGTCCATATGAATTAGTTTTGGTTGCAAAGGAGAGAGCAACTCAACTCAATACTGGGATAGAACCAACTTTAGATCGTGATAACGATAAAAATACAGTTATTGCATTAAGAGAAATAGCTGAAGAAAATATCAAAGTAGCTGATCTAACTGAAAGCGCTGTCTACAAATTAAGAAAACATGTAGAACAAGTTGATGATGGTGCCGAAGCTGATGAGGATGTTGGCGATGATTTTGAAAGCTTATACAAAGGTGAGATCTCGAAAAGCGGAACACCTATTTTACCATCTAAAAGAGCTCGTAAAGCTCCTGAAAAAATTCAAGTTTCTAAAGATGATTTGGCAGAATTGTCTGAAACGGCTAAGCCTGAAGTGCCAGAAGCTCCTGTATCCGATGATGCTGAAGCAGAACAGGGAGACGTTTCTTTAGATCAAGTTTCTGAAAGTGAAGATCAAGCGTCAGACGATACTGACACTTCAAACTCTTAAAATTTATTTGTTACAAAATTCCTTTATAATTTTTTGTCGATGTTCATCTAAATCAGGTATGTCACCTCTTGTTTTTTCATCTTTATAAGATGACATTTTTATTGGGTTACCAGCCAGTTTAAAATCACCAACAACTTTGTGAAATGCTTTAACAATCATGTTTCTAGACTCAATTTGTGGGTTTTCAACAGCCTCTTTAATATTGAAAATTGGTCCACATGGAATTTTATCTTTTTCCATTTCACTAACCCAATCACTTGTTTTTTTACTCAATAATTTTTCCTCTAAAATTTTTTTAAGATCATCCATATTTTTTGCTCTAGATGAATTATCTGAAAATTTTGGATCTTTACTTACCTCTGGGATTTGAAGAAGATTACAAAGTTTTTCAAAAAGTTTATCATTTCCAGCTGCAATGATTATGTAACTATCTTTTGTCTTAAAGGCTTCAAAGGGTGCAATTGATGGGTGTCTTGATCCCATTGGTTTTGGAATTTCATTTTTAGATAGATAGCGCGCTATAGCGTTTTCTAAGATAGCTATTTGACAATCAAGCATAGAAA
>CACPEJ010000013.1 GCA_902632935.1 uncultured Pelagibacteraceae bacterium | reverse complement strand
TCAATAATAATGATGAGCTATACTCTCAGTCAAAAGTAATAGAGATGAGTAAAGGATGTGATGGAATTTTATCTTCTCTCACAGATAAAATGGATAAAGAAACAATCAATAAATTGCCAGACACGATAAAAATTATTTCAAATTTTGCAGTTGGATTTGGTAATATTGATTTGGATGCTGCAAAAAAAAGAGGTATTGCAGTAACCAATACTCCTGAGGTTTTATCTGATGCGACGGCTGAAATTGGAATACTTTTAATCTTAGGTGCATGCAGAAGAGCTTCTGAAGGAATAGTATCTGCTCAAGAAGGTGGATGGAAGTGGTCAGCAGATTATTTAATAGGTAAGCAATTGACAGGCTCAAGACTTGGAGTTCTAGGCATGGGAAGAATAGGACAAAAAATTGCAAAGATTGCAAAGTCGTTAGGCATGATAATTCATTATCACAATAGATCAAAGTTAAGTGATGAAAAAGAACAGGGAGCGATTTATCACGATAATATTAAAAGTCTTTTTTCAGTTTCTGATGTCCTATCAATTTGTTGTCCTGCTACAAAAGAAACAGAAAACATGATTAACAAAGAAACTGTTGAATATTTTCCTAAAGGTGCAGTTATCACTAATGTTGCTAGAGGAGATATAGTTGATGATGAAGCCTTGATTGATGCATTGAATCGAAGAAAAATATATGCAGCTGGATTAGATGTTTATAAGAATGAGCCAAACTTAAATCCCGGTTATAATAAAATTAAGTCAGTATTTATTCTTCCACACCTAGGAAGTGCTACAAAGGACACAAGAATTGCAATGGCAAATTTAGCAATCGATAATATTGATGAGTTTTTTAAAACCGGGAATTGTAAAAATAAAGTAAACTAATTCTACTCTGGATTGAATCTAATTCAACTATTGCGACATCTACACCTTTTTTTAGAAAGACTCTAATCTGATTCTATGTTTTAATTAATCAAGTTAATTAACTTTAATAGGAGTAATAATGACTAAAGAAAATAAATCATTGAAGGTGAAAACATCTTCAAGACGTAAGTTCTTTAAAACTGCTGCTAAGACTGGTGCTATAGCTGCAGCCGCTGTTGCAATGCCATATGTAAAGGCAAACGCAGCAACAACTTTAAAGATGCAAGCTGCATGGCCAAGTGGAGCTAACATCTTTTTCGAAATGGCTGGAGACTATTGTAACATGGTTAAAGAAATGTCTGGAGGATCTCTTCAGATTGATCTTCAACCGGTTGGAGCAGTTGTAAAGACTTCAGAAATCGGACAAGCGGTTAGTTCCGGTGTAGTAGATATGGGTCACTGGGTGACTGCATATTGGTATGGTAAAAACCCTGCTGCATCATTATTTGGAACTGGTCCTTCATATGGAATGTCATCTCAAGAAGTTATGGGATGGATGGAATATGGTGGAGGAAGAAAATTATATGACGAAACACTTGCAAAAGTTGGTTTCGATTATGTTGGTTTTTTCCATATGCCTATGCCAGCTCAGCCTTTTGGTTGGTTCAAAAAGAACGTAACTAAAGTGTCTGATGTTAAAGGTATGAAGTACAGAACTGTTGGTTTAGCGACTAACGTTTTAACTGCAATGGGAATGGTAGTTAGACAATTACCAGGTGGTGAAATTCAACCAGCGATGAAAACTGGTTTGATTGAAGCTGCTGAGTTTAACAACCCTACTTCAGACTCTCAGTTTGGTATGCAAGATGTTTCTAAGCACTATCACTTAGGAAGCTTCCACCAATCTCAAGAGATGTTTGAGATACCAGTTAACAAAAAAACATATAATAGTCTATCACCTGCACACCAAGCAATATTGAAAAATGCTGCTTATGCTGCAAATAGTGATAACTACTTTAAAGCTTTAGTAAGATACTCAGCTGACTTAGCTAAGTTAATGAATGAGCATAAAGTAAATGTTTACCAAACTTCTGATGAAATCTTAGCTCAACAATTAAAAGGTTGGGATAAGGTAATCGGTGATTTCAATAAGAAAGATCCTTTCTTTAAGAAAATCGTAGATTCTCAGAAAGCGTATGCGAAGAGAGTAATGAAATACTTGCTGATGAATCAGCCAAATTACAAACTTGCGTATGAAAATGAGTTTGGTCCAATAGCAAAAGTTAAGTTATAATTAACTTTTCATAAATTTTAATGAGGGGGCCTCGGCCCCCTTTTTATTTGATTAATTCAAAACAATTCAATAAGAGTCTATATCTATGATGAGATCTTATATAAAATTTGCCGACCGATTAAGCGTCTCAATGGGAAAAGCATTTTCTTGGTGTATTGTAATTTTGATGGGTGGAACGTGCTATGAAGTTTTTATGGCATATGCTTTAAATGCACCAACTTTATGGAATTTCGATTTTAGTCTCCAAATGTATGGTGCAATATTTATGATGGCTGGTGCATATACTTTGTGCACAGAGGCACATGTAAGAGGAGACGTGATTTACAGATTATTTTCACAAAGGGTTCAAGCCTGGATAGATATAGTTTTATATTTTATTTTCTTTTTCCCAGGCGTAATTGCATTAGCCTTTTATGGTTATGAATATGCTGCGCTAGCTTGGAAAATAAAAGAAACAAGTTGGAATAGTCCAGCTCAAATTCAAATTTATATGGCGAAATCTTTAATACCTTTATCTGGAAGTCTGTTAACCCTTCAGGGAATAGGTGAAGTGTTCAGATGTATTATATGTATTAAAACTGGTAGTTGGCCAGAAAGAGGAACAGAGCGTGATGCCGAAGAAACTGAAAAAGTATTAATGAGAACTTCACAAGAAGGAAATAAAGAAGATGTTATTTAGTCTAACAAATCCTGAAGTGGCAATTATGATGATGGGTATATTTTTATTTGCCGTACTATTAGGTTTTCCGATTGCCTTTACTTTAATGGCGATGGGACTAGGTTTTGGATATTATGCTTACTTTGATCCAACTAAGATGGAACATCTTTTTGATAATAGGATATTCCAACTTTTTGTTCAAAACACCTACACTGTTATGGATAATAATGTCCTTACTGCTGTCCCGCTCTTTTTATTCATGGGATATTTAGTTGAAAGAGCAGGTATTGTAGCAAAACTATTTTTTGCAATTAGATTAGCATCTCATAAGCTTCCTGCATCAATGGCAGTTGCAGCACTGATTACTTGTGCCCTATTTTCAACAGCAACAGGTATTATAGGTGCAGTTGTTACTTTAATGGGATTACTAGCATGGCCTGCTATGATTAAAGCTGGTTATGATAAAAAATTTGCATCTGGAATAATTTGTTCAGGTGGATGTTTAGGAATTTTAATTCCACCTAGTATTATGTTGATCGTTTACTCTGTAATTGCTCAACTATCACCACTAAGGTTATTTGCAGCTGCTATTTTTCCAGGATTGATGTTAGCAGGACTTTACATTGCATACGCAGTGTTCAGAGCTTGGTTAAATCCTTCGATAGCGCCAAAACCTGCAGCTGAGGAAATACCTCCTACAGCAGTAATTCTTAAAGAGGTTCTTGTCTCCTTCTTACCTTTATTTTCATTGATAATTTTAGTTCTAGGTACAATTTTAGCTGGAATAGCAACACCTGCTGAAGCTGCAGCCGTTGGTGCATTTGGATCGTTGGTGCTTTCATATTTTTATAAAACCCTTAAGTGGAAAAATTTTAAAGAGTCTGTCTTTTTGACAGCTAAAACAACTGCAATGATCATGTGGCTTTTCATAGGATCGTGGACATTTGCATCTGTATTTTCTTATCTTGGAGGCCACGAGGTTTTCGAACATTTCTTTAAATCTCTAAATTTACAGCCTTGGCAATTTTTAGTAATTACACAATTGATTATATTTTTATTAGGTTGGCCGTTGGAGTGGACGGAAATATTAATTATTTTTGTACCAATATTTTTACCATTAGTCGAATTTTTTGGAGTAAATCCATATTTCTTTGCAATGTTGATTGCTCTAAATTTACAAACATCATTTTTGACACCCCCCATGGCAATGTCTGCTTACTATCTAAAGGGAGTTCAATCAAAGAATGTTGAATTGATGCAGATTTTTGGGGGAATAATGCCATTTTTAGGTATTGTGATTTTAGCTATGGTTCTAATGTATTTATTTCCAGGTATAGCACTTTGGTTACCAGAGACATTATTTGCAAACTAATTTTAAATGACAGATATATTTTCTTTAAGTCTTGAGGAACTTGCTACAAAGATTAAAGATGCCCAACTCACCTCTGTTGATGTTTGTGAAAAGTATATCGAAAGAATCAATAAATTTGACAAAGATATAAAGGCTTGGGCCCATTTTGACAAAAAAGTTTTATTAGAAAAAGCTGCAGAGGCCGACGATCATAGAAGATCTGGTAAACCAATTGGTCCACTTCATGGAGTGCCTATCGCGGTTAAAGACATTATTGGGACTGTTGATATGCCAACCGAATGTGGAACAGTTATTAGAAAAGGTAAATCATATTCACAAAATGCTGAAATAATTGATCTGATTCATTCATCCGGAGCGATTGTAATGGGTAAAACAGCAACCTCAGAACTTGCTTATTTAGGACCTCCTGCAACCACAAATCCACATGATAAAACAAGAACACCAGGTGGTTCTTCAAGCGGATCTGCTGCTTCTGTAGCTTCTTATATGGCACCTGCATCAATTGGATCACAAACTGGAGGATCCATTATTAGACCAGCATCCTATTGTGGCGTTGTGGGTTATAAACCTAGTTATGGTTTGATATCTAGAAATGGTGTTTTAAGAACTTCTTACAGTTTAGATCATATAGGAATTTTTGGCCGAAAAGTTGAGGATGTGGCTATGTTGGCAAAAGTATTGATAAAAAAAGATAAATTTGATCCAGCAACTATACATTACTCAACAGACAATATTTTATCTGAAACAAAAAAAGGACCTTTATTTGATCCTAAATTTATTTTTTATAAAACTGAACATTGGAAATTAATAGATAAAAAGTCTAGAGAGTCATTTGAATATTTTATTAATTCATTCAAAAAAAATATCGAGATTTTTGATACACCTTCTTATTTTAAGGATATTCACAAGTATCACCAAATCATTCATGAGACTGATTTAGCCAATAATTTTTCAGTGTATTTTAAAAAATTTAAAAAGAAATTGTCTAAGTATATGCAAGATGCAATTATCAAAGGCAATAAACATTCCGCGAAAGAATACGCAGAAGCAATTGATTTTATGAAAAGAGGCTATGAGTCTTACGAGGAAGTTTTTGAGGATTATCACGGAGTTTTGTCACCAGCTAGCCCAGGTGTTGCACCAAAGGGTTTAAAAAGTACAGGAACAGCAGAATTTAATAAAGTTTGGTCTTATCTTGGTACACCATGTATTTCGTTACCTTTACTTGAAGGAGAAAATAATTTACCATTAGGGGTTCAATTAATTGGCAATAAATATGATGATCATAGATTTCTAGGAGTTGCTAATTGGTTAGAAAAAGAATGTCAGGAATAAAATGAATAAAATTACTACAATAATAGGATTATCTTTTGCAGTTTTCTTTTTAATTGGTTTAGCTACAACTTTGACAAGATCAATGATGATAGGCTTCTTGGATGTTATTCCAGTTTATCTTTTAATGGGTGCAGCTATCATCATGATGATATACGAAGCCTTTTTTGATAAAGATTAATATCAATTAAATTGAAAAATATTAAGACAGATATATTTCCATTATCATTACTATTTATACAACCAATCTTTATGGCTAGTAACTTAGTTGTTGCTAGAGGCGGTGTTGAATTTGTTCCGCCTATTTCACTTGCATTTTGGCGTTGGACAGTAGTTTTTTTGATTTTATTACCATTCACTTATGTAACTTTAAAAAATAATTTTCACATAATTAAAAAAGAATATAAAAAATTATTTTTTTTAGGGTCAATGGGATGTGGTGTATGTGGCGCTTTCCCTTTTTTAGCTGGTGAGACAACAACTGTAACTAATATGGGGATAATTTACACATCCTCTCCAGTTTTTATTATTTTGATTTCATATTTCTTTTTTCAAGAAAAAATAAATTTGACAAAGGTAATTGGTTTAATTGCTTGTTTGATTGGTGTTTTTGTCATTATTATTAAAGGCGATATTGATTTATTAATTAATCTTAGATTTACAATTGGTGATTTATGGATGTTAGCTGCTGCAGTTGGTTGGGCTTTATATTCTATTTATTTATTTTATTGGAAATCAAAATTAAAAATTTTCGATAGATTTGCCATGATTTCCTTTTTTGGTGCTTTAAGTTTGTTACCCTTTTATGTTGGCGAGGAATTATTTTATAAAGAGACTATATTTGTAACAGAATTTTATTTATGGGTGATTTTTGCTGCTATATCGCCAGGGATAATTGCTTTTACACTTTATACTATAGCTCAAAAAAAATTAGGTGCATCTTTAACTGGCTTTACGCTTTATGTTTTTACAGTTTACGGTGCAATTTATGGATACTTTTTATTTGACGAAAAATTTGAAAATTACCATATTATTGGGACTATTCTGGTATTTTTTGGCGTATATTTAGCAAAGAAAAATAATGTTAAAAAGGTTTAGGAATAGTTTGTTATTATTTTTACAACTAACAATTTTAGTTTACCTATTTCTCTTAGTATTTCTTTATTTTTATCAAAGGAACTTAATGTATCATCCTGATGAAAATAATTATTTTGATGACAAACTCTCAGTTTATATTGAAAAAGTAAAAGTCCCAACCCAAGATGGATTAGATTTATTGGGTTGGTATCATGAAAAAGATATAAAGAAAAATAAAACAATTCTATTTTTCCATGGAAATGCTGGATCTTTAGAAAATAGAATTCATAAATTAAATCATTTTAGAGACATGAGTGTTAATTTTTTAATAATTGCTTGGAGAGGTTTTAGTGGTAACGAGGGCAAACCATCAGAGTCTGGATTATATGAGGACGGTGAAAGTGCAATTAAATGGTTGGTCAAAAAAGGTGTAGATGAAAAAAATATAGTAATTTATGGAGAATCATTAGGAACAGGAGTTGCAACACATTTATCCCAGAACAAAGAGTTTGCAGGTGTTATTTTAGAAACTCCATTCACATCAATGATTGATGCGGCTAAAAAATTTTATCCATATATACCCGTTGGTCTTTTACTCAAAGATAAATTTGAAAATAAAAACAAAATTAAAAATATTAAATCTCCAATTTTGATAATGCATGGTGAAAAAGATCAAATTGTTCCTTTTGAGATGGGTAAAAAGATGTTTGAGATAGCTAATGAACCCAAATATTCGTATTTTACCAAATATGACAATCATATGATGGAGTATGACGAGAGTCTTGTAAAAGCACTAAACTCTTTTTTGATTAATTTAAATTAAGCCATATTCTAAACAAATATTTTTCAAGATTTAAGATTAAGTTTAAAAAGTGAAAAATGTTTTTATTATTATAATTTTATTCATAACTTTAAGAAGCTTTGCTTTTTCGAAAGATAATTCATTTTATCCTGACGATTTATTTCACATAGATCATATGGACTCTCACAACAAAAAATTTGCGCTATATTTTAAGGGGCGAGAGAAATCGATTTTATCTAGAGGTGAAGAAAGTAATTATATAAATGATTATCCAAAAGATCTTTATATCTATAATTATTCAACAAAGTCTTCTTCACCATTGATCTCTTATGATTGGTTTCCCTCTCAAGCCAAGTTTCATTTAGAGGAATATGACTTTCCTGTATTTCCAGACGACTTTGCTTATTATCTTTTAAAAGATGATAAAACACTGGTGATGATTAGTGCAGTTAAAAGTTTAAACGCAAACTTTAAGTATGATATTTTTAATAAGAAACTTGAACTTTACCCCACCACAGGAAAATTTGATTTTATTATCTCGTCTTTTTCTAAGGATTGTGGGCATTATAAATTTAAAGATAATTATAAGTGTAGTATTTATAAACCTTTAATCTCGAGTAATTTAATCAATTAACCTGCGTAAAAGCCTCAGCAAATTTTTCTGCATTAAATAATTGTAAGTCGTCTTCTTTTTCGCCCAAGCCTAAAGCAATAATAGGTAATTGATATTTTTTTGCTATCGCCAGTAGAATACCGCCTTTGGCAGTTCCATCTAATTTGGTCATGATTAAACCAGTTAATGGAATAATTTTGTTAAATTCTTCTACTTGATTAATTACATTCTGTCCCGATGTTGCGTCTAAAACTAAAATAATGTTGTGAGGGGCATCCTGGTCAATTTTTTTTGTTACATTGGCTATCTTTTTATATTCCTCCATTAAATTTTTTTTATTTTGTAGTCTTCCAGCAGTATCGATTAATACTTGGTGAAAATTATTTTTGATTGCTTCTTCAACTGCTTTATATGCGACTGACGCTGGATCAGAACCTTGAGATGATTTAGTTATTTTAACGTCAATTTTATTTGCCCAGTTTTCTAATTGTTCAATAGCTGCTGCTCGAAAAGTATCAGAAGCGGCAAACATAACTTTGTTTCCATTAGTTTTTAAAATTTTACCTATTTTACCAATAGTTGTTGTTTTGCCAACACCATTCACACCTGAGATTAATGTTGCATTGAGTTTATCTTTTTTTTCGAAAAAAGAATTATTCTCTAAAGGTTTCATTAGATTAATAATATATTCTTTTAAAATAAGATTTATCTCGGTTGATAAATCTTTATTTGGATCGATTTTTTTACTTGAAATGATTTCCTTGATCTCAGACGCAGCCTCGACACCTACATCTGACTCAATTAAAAATTCTTCAATTTTATTTAAATTTTTATCGTCAATCTCTTTTTTTATAATTATTTCTTTTAGTCCAGATGTCAGTGCAGATGCACTTTTTTTAAAGCCTATCTTAAATTTATCAAAAATTCCCATTATAGTTTGAACTCAATTTCTTTTATTTCTGAAACGGGTCCTTTCATGTGGATTGAATTTTTATCATCTATAAGAATTGATAATTTACCTGTTTGAAATTCTATGTCTGTTTTATTTTCAGTAAAATTATTTAATTTACCAGCAAATGCTGTTGCACACGCAGCTGTTCCACATGCTTTGGTCAGTCCCGCTCCTCTCTCCCATACCTTCACTTTAATTAAATTTTTATTAATTATTGTGGCAATTGTAACATTACATTTTTCTGGAAAAATTTTATGATTTTCAATTTCGGGTCCAATTTTTTCAATATTAAAATTTTCAATTTCGTTTACAAAAAAAACAATATGTGGATTTCCAACATTAACTGCCGTCCCACCCGAATGTTCTTTGTTATTTGAGTCAATAATCTTAATATTTAAATTTTTCGTATCTAGTTTTTCTGATAAAGGAATTTCGTTCCATTGTAATTTAGCTTTACCAATTTTAGTCGTAACAATGTTTTTATCTAATATTTTTGACTCTAAATTTCCATTTGAAGTTGACAAAATGATATTTTCAGATTTTGTCTCCTCGGAGATTAATTTTGCAACACATCTAGTACCATTTCCACACGCACCAGACTCTCCTCCATCAGAATTAAAAAATTTTAAATTTGCATCACTTGATTTGCTAGATTCAATAAATATTAATTGATCACAGCCAATAAAATTTCTATCACAAATTTTTATAATTTGATCTTTAGTCAAATTGGTAATCTTTTGTCTATTATCAATTATTACAAAATCATTACCTAATCCATCCATTTTAAAAGCCCTTATATCCATATATAGTTATTTAACTTATTTATTGACTTTTTGAACCTCTATTATAGTTTGTGGCAGTTTCCGCAAAAACGTTAAATTTGCGGTGTCTTTGGAAACAAAGAGATCGACACTAGTCAGCGAGGGTTCGCCCACTAGTGCGATTACTGCTGTGTGAAATAAATATGTTTGAAAATTTAACAAATAAATTTGAGGAAGTTTTTTCCTCTTTGAAAAAAGCCCCTTCGCTTGATGAGAGCCAAGTTGATGAAGGCCTCAGAGCTATTAGACAAGCCTTACTAGAGGCTGATGTATCACTTGAGGTCGCAAAAGATTTTATTGAAAAAGTTAAACCTAAAGCTTTAGGTCAAGAAATTATCAGATCTACATCTCCTGGTGATATGGTTGTAAAAATCGTTTATGACGAATTAGTTAATTTATTAGGTGAAAAAAACATTGATGTAAATTTAAACGCCGTTCCGCCCGTGCCAATGATGTTAGTTGGTCTACAAGGTTCAGGTAAAACTACCACTACTGCTAAACTTGCAAGATATCTAGAAAATACAAAGAAAAAGAAGGTAATGATGGTCAGCTTAGATATTTATAGACCAGCTGCACAAGAACAGTTGAAATCTTTAGGTGAGCAAAATGATATCTTAACTTTACCGATTATAGAAGGTCAACAACCAGCAGATATTTGTCAGAGAGCAATAAGTGCTGCAAATTTAAATGGTGCCGACATTATCTTGTTTGATACAGCTGGCAGAACACAAATAGATCTTCAAATGATGAGTGAAATAAAGCAGATTGAAAATATAATCAATCCTGCCGAAACTTTTTTAGTTGCAGATTCTTTAACTGGCCAAGTAGCAGCATCAGTTGCAAAAGAATTTAAAAATACTGTAGGTTTATCAGGAATTATTTTAACAAGAGCTGATGGTGATGCCAGAGGTGGGGCCGCGGTAAGTATGAAATTTGTATCAGAGGTTCCAATTAAGTTTTTAGGGGTAGGAGAAAAAATTGAAAATTTTGAGGTGTTCCATCCCGATAGGATTGCAAACCGAATTCTTGGAATGGGAGATATTGTATCTCTAGTTGAAAAAGCAGCACAAGATTTAGGTGAAGAAAATATTAAAAAGACAGAAGAGAATTTAAAAAAGGGACAATTTTCAATGCAAGATTATTTAACTCAACTAAGACAGATGAAAAAAATGGGTGGAATAGAGGGAATCATGTCTTTTATGCCAGGTATTTCTAAAGTTAAATCACAAATGGATTCTGCTGGTATTGACGAGAGTGTTATCACTAAGAACGAGGCTATAATTTTATCGATGACAAAAAAAGAAAGAGAGAACCCAAAAATAATTGATGGTTCTAGAAAAAAAAGAATTGCTAATGGTTCTGGAACTGATCCAGCCACTATCAATAAATTGTTAAAACAATTTAAAATGATGTCTGAAATGATGAGAAAGATGTCTAAAGGAAATCTGAAAGGTATGTCTGACAAAGGAATACCGCCAGAATTATTTAATCAATTAAAATAAAAAAGGAGAGTAAATGTTAAAACTTAGATTATCAAGAGGTGGAACAAAGAAAAGACCAGTTTACAAAGTTGTTGTAGCTGATAGTCGTTTTGCAAGAGATGGACGTTTCATAGAAAAAGTTGGTTTTTTTAATCCTCTATTACCTAAAGAAAAAAAAGAAAGAATAGGATTAGAGGCTGAAAGAATTAAATATTGGTTAGGCCAAGGTGCACAACCAACTACAAGAGTAGCAAGAATCTTGGGTGAAAATGAGTTAATGCCAATGCCTGCTAATGGTAATAATCCTCAAAAAGCTATTCCAAAAAAAGATAGAAAAAAAGAAGGGTCTGATGATGCTAAGAAGGAAGAGGCAGCAAAAGCAGACGCAGCACCGACAGATGGAGCAAAAAAAGAAGAAGCTCCAAAAGCAGAAGCTAAAAAGGAAGAAGCTCCAAAAGC
>CACPEJ010000012.1 GCA_902632935.1 uncultured Pelagibacteraceae bacterium | reverse complement strand
TCGGGATCATTAATCAAACATCTTGCAAGAGCAACTCTTTGCTGCATACCTCCTGAAAGTTGATAGGTTGGTGTATTACCAAAACCTTTTAAGCCAACGATTTCTAACCATTCATCAACTTTTTTTTGAGTTTCAATTGGATCTTTTTTTTTCATTCTTAATCCAAAGTTGACATTCTCAGCAACTGTTAACCATTCAAACAAGGCACCTTGCTGGAAAACCATTCCTCTCTCTACACCGGGTCCATCAATCTCTTTACTATTTAAAGTAATACTTCCGGAAGTTGGTCTAATAAATCCTGCGGTAATATTTAATAAAGTTGTTTTTCCACAACCTGATGGCCCAAGGACTGTTAAAAGCTCTCCTTTTTTAAGAGTAAAATTTAAATCTTTTAAAGCGTGAACAGTTTCTCCTTTTGGAGTTTTAAAAATCATATTAAGATTTTGAGAAACTAGATCACTCATTTGTTCACTTTATATTAGAATTTATAGTAAAAAAATAGGCACCAATTTAATAAAAAATTGGCGCCTATTTAAATTTTAATTACCTTTAAATTATAAAGGTAAGAAACTTGTATCTACGTTTCCTCTTGGTGTTCCCATTCCTTTTAGGAATGCATCAAGATTTCCACTTTCCATAGAACTTTTTGTTTCCTCTGGAGTTAGAAATTTGAAACCACTTAAAGTTTCTTTCATGTCAGGAATTTTCATTTCTGAAGCTTTTGACATTGCATTCATATCGCTTTTGCCAGCTCTATATCTTGCATTCGCTTCATGAGTTACTTCGATGAAAGTTCTTAACATTCCCGGGTTTTCCTTCATAAACTTTGTAGTTACAGAAGTAATATCAATCCCTAGGATACCTGCGTCTCTAGCTTCTTGAACTGTTAGTAATCTAGATCCAACTGCAGTAGCAGCTTTAATAGAATTACCACCAAATAAACATGCCATTACAACATCACCGCTTACTAAAGCAGCAGCACCTTCTTCAGGGTCCATTTGAATGATATCCATTTTTTTTCTATCTGCTCCAACAACTTTCATACTTTCATCAAAAACATATTCCGCCATTGTTCCAAGTGGAACAGCAACTTTTTTACCTTCTAATTCAGTTGCATTAGCTTTTGTAATTCCAGATGCATTAGATGTAACACAAGTTGTTCCTCCCATTCCGTATTCCATAGCAATATCAACTAATTTGATAGGTGCTTTAGATTTTACAGCGTTAATGAATGGAACTAAACCTTGAGAGTAAGAAATATCAATATCTCCTGCTAACATCGCATCAGTCATAGCACCACCATTAGTAAAGTTAGTCCACTTTACTGGAACCCCTAGAGCTTTTGCGAAGTTTTTCTTCATCATGTCCTCTAGATTTGGACTTGGCCACTCCAAGAAGTAAGCAACTCTAACTTCATTTGCTGCTGAATTAGCAACAGATATTGAAAGATTAAGAGCTACAAAACATCCAAGAATAAAACTTATTATTTTTTTCATTTATGCCTCTTCCTTGTTTATTTATATGTTTCAATTTTAAGATTAATTTCACCTATATGTAAAACAAAAAAATGATCATTATAGTTACACAACTTTAAGTTGTGACATTATTTTGGTGGTTAATTTAAGTTAATTAGTCTAAGGATTCATTTATTAAGTATTTTAAAATTTAAATATGAGCTCAGAAAAAAGAACATCAGTACCTAATTCACTTAATGAACATTGGATGCCATTTACATCTAATAAGGATTTTAAAGAAAATCCAAAATTAATTGTTGAGGCAAAAGGTGTTTATTTAAAAAACCATCACGGCAAAACACAAATTGATGCAAGCTCAGGATTATTTTGTAATCCTTTAGGACATGGAAGAAAAGAAATCATCGAGGCAATAACTAATCAACTAAATACTCTTGATTATTGTCAGCCGTTTCAACAAGGTTTTGGTGGTTCGTTTGAATTAGCAACAAGAATTGCAAAACACACACCCGGAAACTTAAATAAAATTTTTTATACGATATGTGGATCTACGGCAGTAGAAACTGCAATTAAGATTAGTATCGCTTACCATAAAGCAAGAGGTGAGGGACAGAGATTTAGATTTGTTGGAAGAGAACGTGCTTATCATGGAATGAACATTGGAGCAACATCAGTAGGTGGTATGATCAATAACGTTAAAGCGTATGCAAGTGTATTGATGCCAGGTGTCGTTCATATGCGACATACACATTTAGATGAACATAAATTTATTTCAGGTCAACCTGAAACAGGAGCTGAGATCGCAAATGATCTAGAGAGAATTTGTACCAATTTTGGTTCTGAAAATATTGCAGCTTGTATTGTAGAACCTATTGCCGGTTCAACAGGAACATTAGTGCCACCAGTTGGATATTTACAAAGACTAAGAGAACTTTGTGACAAACATAAAATACTTTTAATTTTTGATGAAGTTATTACGGGTTGGGGAAGAACTGGTTCAGCTTTTGGAGCTCAAGAGTTTGGTGTAACCCCTGATATAATGACGATGGCAAAAGCAACAACCAATGGAATAGTTCCTTTTGGTGTGGTTGCTTGTAAAGAAGAAATTTACGATGCGGTGATGGATAATTCTCCAAAAGGTGCAATAGAATTATTTCATGGCTATACATATTCAGGAATTCCTGTATCAGTGGCTGCAGCATTAGCTGTTCAAGATATTTTTGAAAAAGATGATATCTTTAATAGAGCAAAAGAACTTGCTCCTTATTTCCAAGAAGGTCTTTTTTCTCTTAAAGATATTGATGTTGTAGATAACATAAGAGGTTATGGAATGATGGGTGGAATAGATATTAAAACTGATGGTAGACCTGGTAAAGCAGGTTTAGCTACTTTCAAACATTGTTACGATGCAGGAGTAAATTTCAAAGCGACTGGTGATTGTTTAATTATAGCACCAATGTTTATTTGTGAAAAAAAACACATTGATGAAATTATAGAAAAACTAAGAACTGGAATTACTAATTACGCAAAGAGTAAAAAGAATTAAATTTCGTTAATGAGAATTGGCGTACCTAAAGAAATAAAACCTCAAGAAAATAGAATTGGCCTGACACCCGATAGTGTTAAAACTTTGGTTTCAGAAGGCCATGAAGTTTTAGTTGAAAATAATGGAGGTTTTGAAGCAGGTTTTGATAATGATCAGTACAAAAATGCTGGGGCAAAAATTATAGAAAAAGCTGCTGATATTTTTAATGATGCTGAGATAATTGTTAAAGTTAAAGAGCCTCAAAAAGTTGAGGTTGAAATGATTAGGGAAAATCAAATTGTTTATACCTATTTACATTTGGCTGCTGCAAAAGAATTAACAGAGGGTTTGGTAAAATCAAAAAGTATTAATATTGCTTATGAAACTATTACAGATGACAATGGACGACTTCCTTTATTAGCACCTATGAGTGCTGTAGCTGGACGTATGTCAGTTCAAGCAGGAGCTCATTGTTTAGAAAAAAATCAAAAAGGCAGGGGAGTTTTATTAGGAGGAGCTCCAGGCGGTGAGCCAGCTAATGTTTTAATTTTAGGTGGAGGAGTTGTAGGTGAAAATGCTGCAACAATAGCAACCGGTATGAAGGCAAAAGTACACGTTGTCGATAAATCAGAAGCAAGATTAATACAATTAGTTGAAATGTTTGGAGATAAAATAATTCCAGAACAAAGCGACAAAATAGATTTAAAAAAGTTAGTAGCTGAGGCGGACTTAATAGTGGGAGGAGTTTTAATCCCTGGAGCAGAGGCACCAAAATTAGTTACTAAAGATATGCTTAAATTAATGAAAAGAGGTTCTGTAATTGTTGATGTTGCAATCGATCAGGGTGGGTGTGTAGAAACAAGTAAACCTACAACTTTTAATGATCCAACTTTTATAGTGGATAATGTCGTTCATTATTGTGTAGCTAACATGCCAGGTGGAGTTCCAAGAACGTCCACTATCGCATTAAATAAAGCAACACTTCCATATTTGGTTAAATTAGCAAACAAAGGTTATCAAAAAGCTCTTGGTGAAGATAAAAACTTTCTAGCAGGACTAAACGTTCACAAAGGTCATGTGACTTATAAGGCGGTTGCAGATGTTTTTGGACATGAATATGTTAATCCAGGAGATGCAATCAATAACTAATTAGATGGAAAAAAAACTTCCAAGTAGCACAAAAGTTGTTGTGATAGGAGGTGGGGTAGTAGGTTGCTCTGTTGCTTATCATTTAGCTAAATTTGGTTGGAAAGACACAATCCTTTTAGAAAGAGATCAATTAACCTCAGGAACAACTTGGCATGCAGCAGGCTTAGTAAGTCAATTAGGTCCAACTGCAGCAGTTACAAAAATTAGAAAATATACTTTAGATTTATATAAAGAGCTTGAAAAAAAAGTTGATCATTCTGCAGGGTTAAGATTAAACGGAGCTCTTTCAATCGCTCAACATAAAGGGAGATGGCAAGAACTTCAAAGACAAGCAACGACAGCACAACTTTATGATGTTGATGTAAGAATTTTAGATAAAGATCAAATTAAAAAAGATTATCCCATAATCAACACAGATGATGTCATAGGAGGAATTTTAATGCCAGGCGATGGTGCTGCAGATCCTTCAGGTGTTACCCATATGTTGGCTAAAGCAGCAAGAATGGAAGGGGCACAAATTTTTGAGAAATCACCAGTTGAGGAAATTTTAACTAAAGATGGAAAAATTTCTGGAGTTAAAGTTAAAGGTCAAAAAATTGAATGTGAATATATTGTTTTAGCCTCAGGTATGTGGTCAAGGCAAATAGGAGAAAAAGCTGGTGTAAGTATTCCATTATACCCCGCAGAACATTTTTACATTATTACTGAACCAATTGAAAATTTATCTAAAACCTTACCAGTGGTAAGAGATTTTGATAATCGAACATATATAAAAGAAGATGCAGGAAAAATACTCGTTGGAATTTTTGAAGGAAACTCCATTCCTGCCTGGAATAAAACTAATAAAGTTCCAGAAGATTTCTCCTTTGGTGAGTTTCAAGAAAATTTCGAACATTTTGAACCTTATTTAGCTTCAGCAATTAAAAGATTTCCAATTTTAGAAACTGCTGGAATAAGAAAATTTTTTTCAGGGCCAGAATCTTTTACCCCTGATACCAACACATTATTAGGAGAAGTTCCTGAAATTAAAAATTTTTTTGTATGTTGTGGGTTAAATAGTATTGGAATTGGCAGTGGTGGTGGCGTTGGTAAGGTTACAGCAGAGTGGTTAATGACTGGTCATATTAATGAAGATATTTTTAGTTACGATATAAAAAGATTTCAAAAGTTTCATTCTGAGTTAGGTTTTATCAAAAAAAGAATTACAGAGTCACTAGGAGATTTGTATGGAATGCATTGGCCGTTTAAACAACACAAAACTTCCAGGGATATAAAAAAACTTCCACACCATGATAATTTGAAAAGCTTTGGAGCCTGTTTCGGTGTATCTGGTGGATACGAAAGACCCATGTGGTTTGCACTAGATGGTGAAAAGGCAGAGTATAAATATAGCTATAACTATCAAAGTTGGTATCCATCAGCTGAGTATGAAACAAATAATACTTTAAAAAATGTTGGTTTATTTGATCTAACTCCTTTTTCAAAGTTTGAAATTAAATCTGATAAAGCCCACCAAGAATTACAAAAAATTTGTACTGCAAATATTAAGAAAGAGATTGGTAAATGTACCTATACTCATATGTTAAATTCAGATGGAGGTATTGAGACTGATTTAACTATAGTGGCGATAGATGAAAACCATTTTAGAATAATTAGTTCTGCCGCGACAAGAGAAAGAGACAAGCATCACATTAAGAAACATTTAAATAAAGATATTGAATTAATAGATGTAACTGATGACTATTGTGTTTTTGGTCTATTTGGGCCCAAGAGCAGAAGTCTTATAAGTTCATTAAGTAAAGATAGTTTTGATAATGAAAACTTCAAATTTGGAACTGCAAAATTTATTTCAATTGAAGATACTAAAATTTGGACACAGAGATTGTCTTATGTTGGTGAATTAGGTTATGAACTTTACGTTGAAGCTAAAGATGCCAAAAAAATTTATGAATTAATTATAGAAAAAGGAAAAGATCATAATCTTTCAAATTGTGGTATGCATGCAATGGATATTATGCGAATGGAAAGTGGCTTTCTTCATTGGGGTCATGATATTTCCCCTGAGGAAAATCAATATCAAGCAGGTTTATCATTTACAATCAGTAATAAAAAGAATGTAGATTTTATCGGTAAGTCAGCTCTTGAAAAAATTGATAAAGAAAAGATTAAGACAAGATTTGCTATGTTTACTTTAAAAGATAGTAAACCTGGAGAACCATTATTACTTCATGACGAGCCTATTTATTTGGAAGATAAAATAATAGGCAGATCAACTTCAGGAAATTACTCTTTTAACTTTAAGAAAAACCTGACTTTTGGTTATATCAATAACGATTTTTCCGATGAAAAATTAAAAGGTAGTAAATTATTTATTGAAGTTGAGAAAAAGAAATATGAAATTGAACTGATTAATAAACCAATAAAACAAACCAATTTTAAGACAAATTAAACTTTATTTTTTATAAGAAAAACAAATATAAAACCAGTGATGTACATAATCAAAGCATATGCAGCTGTTGGAGTTATGTAGACTAAATCTGTACCGAATATTTGTGTAGAAACAAATATTGCTAAAGTACCATTTTGTAATCCACATTCTAAAGCAATACATTTTTGTTGTTTTATTCCTGAGGCAAAAGTTTTACCAAGATAATAAGCCACAATCATCATTGTTATATTTAGAATAAAAGTAATGAAACCTGCTTGCATTAGAAAATCTATAAAATTTTCTCTTTCTTCATAAAATGCAGCTATAAAAAAAATAACAAATAATAATATGTTGAGTTTTTCAAATATTTGAATTTTCGAATTTACAAAAGTTTCAGCAAATTTTCTTATAATCATCCCTAAGATTACCGGAACAGTTACAACCAAAAACATTTTTAGCGCTATACCAGTCATTGAAATATTTTGAGAAATATCAGTAATTCCAAATAAATCAGCAGATGTAAAAATTATAAGAGGAACGGTAATAATAGAAATTAAACTGATTACAGCTGTTAAAGAAATAGATAAAGCAACATCTCCATTAGCAAATTTTGTTAATATATTAGATGTAACTCCACCTGGTGCAGCAGCGATAATCATAACTCCAATTGCTATTTCAGGTGGTACTTTTAAAATAATAATTAATAAGTAAGCAACTAATGGAAGAATAATTAATTGAGAAAAAAAACCTACAAAAAAATCTTTTGGAGTTTTTAATATTCTCGTAAAATCCTCAATCTTTAATCCCAAACCTAAACCCAACATTATTAATGCGAGTATGATAGGTGCTATTTTTGTTACTATCTCCATGACCCCTCTGTATAATAGTATAACATTTATAATTTATTTAAGATTTATGAAATTACAAGAAGATTTAGAACTTTACGTATAAATTTAGCTTTAAACTTAAATGCTTCAGTTTGGTAAGGTAAAATTTTCTTAAAATTGAATGAGGATAAAGTATATTGTTTTTTCTCATTAAGTTTTATCAAATCATTTTTTATTAAGTATTTACATTTTCTTATTACTGTTGCTCTTGGAATTAAGGTCATATCAGAAATTGACATTGCACTAATACCTGAGGTTGAGCCAAGATTATCAATTAGTATTTTACTTGTAGCACTATGATCTAATGGTAATTTTCTTGTCTCTGTATTTTTTAAATTTTTTGTTACATTCAATGATTGGTTCATACAAATAGTTCCCCAAACATGAAATGTACTCAGGTCTTGCATGAATTTGTGATACCCGATTATTAATGGTATTTGCATTCGATAAAACCACCGCCAACATAATGTAAATTTTTTTTTAATTAAATTTTCTATTGTCTTTACATCAATTCTTTTTGAAAAAAGCTTTTCCCTGTTTAAAGCTTCAGCTACTAATAAGATATATTTTGATGAAAGTTTGATTTGATTCTGTGGTTTAGCAAAAGCAAAAGCTTTACTATCTATAACAATTTTTTTTTTATCTCTTTTAATTACACCTTCTTTTTCAAGTTCTAAAACTTTTCTTCTTATCGTTTCTTTTGGTAGATCTAATTTCTCACATAATTCGGTGATACTAAATTTTTCAATTTGGACACATGATTTAGAATAATATTCTTCATACGATTGATGAACATTCATTTGATCATAAAATTGAAGTGTTTTTTCTATCAATGAAATTATAATCATGTATTTGTAGTGATCATTAAAAGACCAGTACACATTGTTCATCCAATTCCACTGATGTGATATCCACTCATTAGCTAATTCAGAGTAATTATTCATTATGGTTTCAAAAACCTGATCATCGGTTAAGGTTTTACTGAAATCGATTTGTTCTAAACTCATAAAATTTGAATTCGAGAATATTGACCCAAATTGAACACATGTCAATCTAATAGTGACCCAAATTGAACTTCAGGAAAATTGTTCGACAGATATTTTAATGTACTAATCTTCTCATGAATAATAAAGGCTTTGCAGAGACACATACTGGCATCGAGACCCCAAATGATGTTTATGTTGCTGAAAAGCCTTTAAAAACATTAAAGAAGAGAGTTGATATAAACATCCTAAAGTCAAAGCTAGAGGAAACAGAAGCGAAGGAACTCAAAAAAAATATTTTCATTTTATCGTTGCTGATAATTGGCGTGGGAGCCTTTGGAATTTATCTTTCTTTCTAACAAATTTGCAAAAATCAATTTTACGTGATTAAATAATGATATGAAAAATTCAGGTATTAACGTCAAAGAAAAGCTTATAGCTAGATACCTTGAAAAAGATCCACCATCAACTCAATCGAAAAGTAGCAATATAAACGTTCTTCTTAATAGAATTGCTATTAATAAAAAAAATGAAAACAAAAAAAAATTATATTTCTCAGCAGCTGCTTCAACAGGGTTGATTTTATTTGGTCTAATCATTTTCTAACAAAATATTAGTTAATTTTCTCCTAATTTATAACTTTTACTCAATTAATAAATATTGAATCAAATTATTAAACTATTATAAATCTCATCAAAAGGCGGGGTAGCTCAGTTGGTTAGAGCGCGGGACTCATAAGCCCGAGGTCAGTGGTTCGATCCCACTTCCCGCTACCATATTAATTTTATATGAAAACTTTTGATTTAACTGTCATAATCACTTCATTTCATAGCAGGGGTAAAATTTTCAGTTGTATAGAGTCAATTGAAAAAAGTATTAAAATCATTGTTATTGAAAATTCAAATGATGAAAAATTAAAGGAGGAAATTCACTCTAAATATCAAAATGTAGAATGTATTTTGTCAAAAGAAAACTTGGGGTATGGAGCAGGAAATAACCTAGGTTTATCAAAGGTTGAAACTAGTTATGCTTTAATAATAAACCCTGATGTGACTTTAAATAATGATGCAGTGAATAAATTTTTTTTAAGCATAAATAATTTAGGGGATTTTGGAATTATCGCCCCAATATCTCAAAACGAAAAATATAATAATTTTAATATTAATGAGGATAAAGAAATTAAAGAGGTAGATAATGTCAAAGGTTTTGCAATGTTTTTGAATATGAAAAATCTTAAGCAGATTGATTTTTTTGATGATAATTTTTTTCTTTATTTTGAAGAAATAGATTTGTGTAGAAGATTAAAAAAAAATAATTCAAAAATATTTATAGATCCCTCAATCAAAGTAAACCATTTAGGTGGCACATCACATAATTCAGAAATTGAGAAGCCCATGGAGCTTTCTAGAAATTGGCACTGGATGTGGTCAACATTTTATTTTCATAAAAAACATTACGGATACTTAACTGCAATGATAAAAATTTTACCAAAATTATCTTCATCTTTGATAAAATTCATTATTTTTTTAATAACATTTCAAAAGTATAAAAGTGAAATTTATAGACACAGATTATCAGGTATTATTAATTCTGTTTTATTAAAAAAATCATGGTATAGACCTAAGCTTTAAATGAATAATAATTTAGATTTTTAATGATGACTAAATACAATATTCTAATCACTGGTGTAGCAGGTTTTTTAGGTTCACATTTGTCAGAAAAATTATTAGATCTTGGACATAAAGTTATTGGTGTAGATAATATGATTGGTGGTTATGAGGATAATGTACATAAAGATATAGAGTTTCATAATTTGGATTGCAGCGACTTTTCGAAAGTAAAAAAAATAATGAAAAATATTGATATTGTTTATCATTGTGCAGCAACAGCTCATGAAGGTTTGTCAGTATTTTCACCTTATGAAATTACAAAAAATAATTACCTTGCTTCAGTTTCTATTTTTTCTGCAGCAGTTAATGAGAAAGTAAAAAGAATAATTTTTTGCTCTTCAATGGCAAGATACGGAGAACAACAAACACCCTTTACAGAAGATATGATACCCAAACCAGTTGACCCCTATGGTATTTCTAAAGTGGCAGCTGAAGATGTATTAAAGAATCTTTGTGATTTAAACAATATAGAGTGGGTAATTGCTGTTCCCCATAATATCATAGGGCCTAGACAAATTTATACTGATCCATATAGAAATGTGGTCTCCATATTTTTAAATAGAATGCTACAAGGAAAACCCCCAATAGTTTATGGTGATGGGGAACAAAAACGATGCTTTTCATATATTGATGATTGTTTAAGTTGCTTAATTCCTATGTTAGATCAAAAAAATTTAAACAAACAAGTAATCAACATCGGACCCGATGAAGAATTTGTGACTGTTAATAAAGTGGTTGAAATTTGTTCTAACATAACTGGTTTAAACTTAGAGGCGGTTTATAAAGAGGACAGGCCAAGAGAGGTTAAGCATGCTACTTGTTCTGCAGATAAAGCAAGAAAATTATTAAATTATGAGACAAAAGTGAGTTTGAGTGATGGTGTTAAAAAAACTTACGATTATATAAAAAAAAGAGGACCGAAAGATTTCAATTATCGATTAACTATTGAGATTGATAATGATTTAACTCCAGATACGTGGAAAAATAAAGAAATTTAATATCTCTCTTTTAATTCTTTTACACTAATTACTCTTAGAAATTTTTTGTAATTTGCATAGTAATCTTTAAATTTTAGATTTCTCGCAGGTTTTTTAATTTCCAAGATTGAGGTATTTTTCTCTTTTTTTATTATTCCTATACCCTGATCCATTTCACATGTAAAAATTTCTAAATCTTCTCTTTGTCTCAAGTCAACTATTGCTTTCCAAACATCCCCATTCCATATCATCCTATATCTTGGAACAGCTTGTTTACTTAGACTATCAGGCATGCAATCATGAACCAAGACAATACCATTTTTTTTTAAACAATTTATTGAATTTAAAATATCTTTTTTTACTTGATCATAAGTATGAAGTCCATCAATGAAAACTATGTCAAATTTATTGTTATTTTCCTTAAAAAATTCATCACTTGTTTTTCTCACATTCCCACCACTACTTGGATCTACACCAACTTTATTTTGTATCTTAATTTTTGAAAACAATTGATCTTGATCACATCCTATTTCCAAGTAATCAGAATATCCATATTTATTAATCAAATATTCTATAAGATCCCAACGAAAATAATTTTGTGGAAAATTGTAATGAAGTTTACCTTTAAAATTTTCGACGAAAAGGTTGTAGTATATTTTGTTAAATATTTTAGAAATTTTATTTAATCTTTCCATTTTTAATGACCTGGAAAATCAATTAAGTTTTCAACTTTATAACCTTTTTTTACTAATTTGTCCGTACCATTTAGATCAAACAAATTAATAACAAAAATAAAGGCAGCAACTTTTCCTTTTGAAATTTCAACTAACTTAGCTGCTGCATCAGCAGTACCACCAGTTGCAATTAAATCATCAATAATTAAAACCTTATCATTTTCATCAATAGAATCTTTATGTACCTCTATTGTTGCGGTACCATATTCGAGTTCAAAATCTATTGAGTGAACATCAGCTGGTAATTTATTTTTCTTTCTAAGCATCACAAATGGTTTTTTTAATATGTATGAAACAGCAGAAGCAAATACAAAGCCTCTTGACTCAATAGCTGCAATTTTATCAAATTTTACTTTTTTACTCCTCTCAACTATCTGATTTATTGTTTCAGAAAATGCTTTTTCATTTTTAATTAATGTTGTTATATCTCGAAATAATATCCCTTTTTTCGGATAATCTGGAATAGATCTAATAAAATCTTTTAAATTCATAAGAGTAAATTATATATTAATAATTAATTAAAATATTTTAAGATGACAATAAATAAATTAGCAATCATTGGTGGAAGTGGTTTATATGATGTTGAGGAATTTAAAAATCGAGAGTTAGTTGATTTACAAACTCCCTGGGGAAAACCCTCAGATCAAATTTTAAGGACAAAATATAAAAATAAAGAGGTTTATTTTTTACCGAGACACGGAAGGGGGCATTTTATTTCACCCTCAAAAATAAATTTTAGAGCTAATATTGATGCGTTAAAGCAATTAGGTGTTTCCGACATCGTCTCTGTATCGGCTGTCGGATCTTTAAAAGAAAACTTACCACCAGGTAAATTTGTAATTGTTGATCAATTTATAGATAGAACTTTCGCAAGAAACAAAACTTTTTTTGATGACGAAATCGTTGCCCATGTTTCTATGGCTCATCCAACATCAAATGGTCTGATGAATGCGTGTGAAGAAGCTATTAAGAAAGAAAAAATAGAATATCAAAGAGGCGGAACTTATGTAGTAATGGAAGGGCCGCAATTTTCAACTTTAGCTGAATCCAATCTTTATAGATCGTGGAAAGCTGATGTAATTGGTATGACTAATATGCCAGAAGCCAAATTAGCTAGAGAAGCAGAAATTAGGTATGCATCTGTTTCAATGGTAACTGATTATGATTGTTGGCATCCAGATCATGAAAATGTAGATGTGCAACAAGTAATAAAAGTTCTTTTAGGAAATGCTGCTAAAGCAAAAAATATGATAAAAAATTTGATAGAAAATTTTGAAAATCATATTGACCCTAAAGATCCAACAAACAATTGCTTGGATGTTGCTATTATTACTGCTCCAGAAAAACGAACTAAAAAAACTATAGATAAACTTAAAACAGTTGCGGGTAGAGTTTTAAATAAATGAGAATAGAAGGAAAAGATTATCGTACTATTTGGTTTGAAAATAATGTCGTAAAAATTATTGATCAAACAAAACTAC
>CACPEJ010000011.1 GCA_902632935.1 uncultured Pelagibacteraceae bacterium | reverse complement strand
AGATTAAATTAAGTAATAATAATATAAAGTTACATCTTGTAGGTGGACTGCAAACCAACAAGGTTAAATTAGCTGTAAAATTATTTGATTATATCCACTCAGTAGACAGTGAAAGACTTGCAAAAAAAATATCTGATGAACAACAAAAACAAAATAAAAAAGTAAGGATTTTTATTCAGGTAAATATTGGAAATGAGGAGCAAAAATTTGGGGTAGATAAACTGTCAATTTCTAGGCTTCACTCTTATTGTAAAACTCTCAATCTTGAGGTTGTAGGGTTAATGTGTATTCCACCATTAAATAAATCATCAGAAATTTTTTTTAGAGAAATGAGTGATTTGAATAAAAAGTTTAATTTTGAGGAGTTGAGTATGGGGATGTCCTCAGATTATTTACATGCAATAAAAAATTCTGCAACATATGTAAGAATTGGCTCGAACATATTTGGCAAGAGAAATTAGATAATTTTTATTTTTGTTTTTTTGTTGATTAATTTTAACATTATCAAAAAATCTTTTTTTTTCATAGCTATACAGCCGAGTGTAGGTTTATAATTATTTGTTAGGTGAATAAAAATACAGCTCCCTCTATATTTGACAGGTTTTAAAAAATTATATTTAATTGGTATCATTAAATCATATTTAGAATCTTTTCTGAAAAGTTTTTCACATTTAATTTTTTTATTAATCTTAATTAACTTGTTGTAATTTTTAAGATCAGATGGATCATCACACCATCCCATGTTTTTTTGAATTTTTATAGATTTTAAATTAGTAGATGGTTTTTTAATCCTATCTGCCCTGTAATATAAATTTTCAATTGCAAAATGACCAATTGGAGTTTTTTTATCTCCCTCTTTTTTTTTTTTACTTTTACCATTTTTACCAGTACAACACTTAAATTTGAAATCATCTATTGCAAGTGTGTGTTTATTTTTTATGTAAATTATCATATTCTTTAGTAAGATGGATAATCATAATCTTGTAATTTACGAATTTGAGGAACTATATAAGATTTTAGTCGAGATTAAAAAAGATATTAATCTCGATTTTGAATTTGTAAACAAACAACAATTATCTGATTTAAATTCTAAATCAAATTGTTTGATATTTACCCTAAAAGAAATACCAGGATTAAATAACCAGATAGTTTTCAATAATTTTCCCATATCAATCTTTAAGTTATTAGAAAAAATTAATATTGAATTTATTAAAAAAAATTTTCATGATCAATCTGATATCACAATTAATAATTATAATCTTAATTTGAATTCACGTGAAATGTGTCTTAGAGGAAAAAAACTTAAACTTACAGAAAAGGAAATAAGTTCTATAATATACCTTTTTAAATCTACAAGTTCAGTCAACATTCAGGAATTGCAAACAAAAGTTTGGGGATATCAATCTCAATTAGAAACGCATACTGTTGAAACTCATATTTACCGATTGAGAAAGAAAATTTTAAAAACTTTTAATGATGATAATTTTATTATAAGCGGCAAAAATGGTTACGAAATTAAAAAAAAAAAATAAATTTGCTAAAGATCTTTTTACTAAAAAATATAAACCTAGAGTGATAAAACCAAAAAAAGGTAAGGGAAGTTTTAAAAGAACAAAAAGTTAAAGTCTTGCCCCGATTTGTTGAATGACTTTTGATGATAATTTAGTGCCTTGTTCTAAACAATTTCTAACTGAGAAATTATTTATAAAACCATTCAAATAACCAGCTGCAAAAAGATCTCCTGCACCTGTTAAATCTTTTATCGCAAGATTTTTATTTGCTTTTATCTCGGTAATTTCATTTCCAATAATTGAAATGGCGCCTTTTTCTCCACGAGTGATAACAATATGTTTTTTAATTTCTTTTGCAAAAACTATAACTTCATTGAAATTTTTAGCATTAATTAAGGCCATAATTTCATTTTCATTTGCAAATGTTAAGTCTAATTTCTTTTTGACTAAGTTTAAAAAACTTTGTTTATGTCTTTCAACACAAAACAAATCTGATAATGACATTGCAACTTTTTTGGCATTATTAATTGCCTTTTCAAATGCTTTTTTAGGTTCACCTTCATCCCATAAATAGCCTTCCAAAAAAATTAATTCACTTTTTTTTACAATCTCATAATCAACGTCATTTTCACTTATTTTTCCTGCTATACCTAAAAAAGTACACATTGTTCTCTCAGAGTCAGGTGTAACTAAAATTAGGCAAGTGCCCGTTGGAAGGCTCTCGTTTTGTTTCTTATAAAAATATTTAACATTTTCTTTTTTAAGTCCTTCTTCATATTTTGCTCCAAATATATCATCAGATATTTTTCCTATAAAACCAACTTCATTTTGAAGCTGAGATAAGCCGACTATTGAGTTGGCTACTGATCCACCAGAAATAGATTTTTCAATTTTTAAAGTACCTAAAAGATTTTTGAATTCTTTTTCATCAAAAAATAATTTCATTGTACCTTTTGTGAGATTATTCTCTGTAATGAAATTTTCTTCAACTTTACAGATTACATCAACTATAGCATTTCCTATTCCAAGAACTTTCATTTCATGCTTTCTTTGTTTTAATCGGTTTTTTTCTTTTAGGATAGCAACTAGTACAAATTTTACAAGTTACTCCATAACATTCTCTAGCTTTACAATATTCTCGACCATAATATATGATTTGGAGATGAAGTTTGTTCCAACTTTTTTTAGGAAATAATCTTTTTAAATCTTTTTCAGTTTGAATGACATTTTTTCCATTGGTTAAGCCCCATCTTTGAGCTAATCGGTGTATGTGTGTATCAATTGCAAAAGCTGGATATCCAAAACCTTGAGACATCACAACACTAGCAGTTTTGTGACCAACACCTGGCAGCTCCTCTAGTTCTCCAAATGTACTTGGTACTTTACCATTATATCTTTTTATTAATATTTTTGATAAGTTATAAATGCTCTTGGCTTTAATTCTATAAATACCAATTTTTTTAATTAATCTTTCAATATTTTTTCTTCCTAATTTGACAAAATGTATTGGTTTAAAATATTTTGGATAAATATTTTTAGTAACATTATTAACGTTCACATCAGTACATTGTGCTGATAGTAAAACAGAAATTAAAAGAGTAAAAACATTCCTACTTTTCAGTGGCACATGTATTTTTGGATAAGTTTTATTTAAAATTTTAAAAACTATTTTAGCTCTTTGAATTTCATTCATTATTTGAAATTCATTAAATCTCTCATAGAATAAAGGCCATTTTTTTTATTTTTGAGCCATTTTGCAGCTGTCAAAGCACCCTCAGAGTAAAGTGCTCTATCAAAAGCTTCGTGATTTAAAGTAATTATTTCCTTTCCGCTTGAAAACTTTACCTCATGCTCTCCAATTATTTCACCCTTTCTTAAAGAATTAAAATTTATTTTTTTACCATATGGAAAAGTTTTTTTGTTTAAAAATTTTTTTCCCAATAAAGAATAAAAATTCTTTTTTTTGCCAGTTGCAATTCCTCTACCTAGCATTAATGCTGTTCCAGATGGATAATCTTTTTTGTGTTTATGATGAATTTCAAAAACTTTACTTAAAAAAGTTTTCCCAAGGGAGCTTGATGCAATTTCAGTAAGATACATCAAAAGATTTATGCCCAAGCTCATATTACCAGCCTTTAAAATTGGTATTTTTTTTGAGCATTTTTTAATAAGGTTTTCTTGACTTTTGTTGAATCCAGTTGTACCTATGACAACCTTTTTTCTTAATTTAGTTGCAATTTTTAACATCTCTAGAGTGCACTTTGGCATTGTGAAATCAATAATAACATCAACATCCTTAAAGGCTTTTTCTGAATTTTTTTGAATTTTTATTCCATTGATATTTTTATTTTGAATTTCAATTTCTGTAAGAGAGATTATGAGAAAATTTTTATTTTTTTTTGAGGATTTTATTAGTTGTTGACCCATTCTTCCTAAACAGCCGGTTATGCCTAATTTTATTTTTTTCATATAATTTTAAAATTTACTTTAATTTATTTCTAAACTCTTCTTTTAATTTACTTACAACTTTATCCCAAGAAAAATTTTTAACTACATAATTTGACCTTTCCATTTTAGAATTATCTGGTTTATTGATAACTTTTTCCTCTAAAATATTAACTAAAGAGTCTATGTTTGGTGTGAGAAAATATTTGTCATC
Source organism: uncultured Pelagibacteraceae bacterium (assembly GCA_902632935.1). GTDB lineage: Bacteria > Pseudomonadota > Alphaproteobacteria > Pelagibacterales > Pelagibacteraceae > Pelagibacter. The sequence continues at coordinate 12,695 of CACPEJ010000011.1, read as the reverse complement.
AACTTTCTTCTCACTACTTTCAATTTGAAATCCAAGACAAGGGTTATAATAATCATCTGTGCATCCACCTTTTGTTATTACAATTTGTGATCCACATGCGGCTGCCTCTAATGGTGTTAAGTTAAAACCCTCAGCGCGATAGGGAGAAACATAACAATCAGTAATGGAATACAAATCTTTTATTTCTTTTAGATTAAGATTCTTAGAAATTATTTTGATATCTCTCATCATATTTTCATTTATTAGGTTATATTTTTTATTAAATTGAGAATTTCTTAATTTATCAAAAAGATAATCTGTTTTAATTTCAAACAAGTTACTTTGATCTTTAAGAATTAATTTGAGATTGTCGATTTTTTTTTTAAGAATTCCATAAGCAGCAATCAGTATCTCAACTCCTTTGTTTTCAGTCATCGCACCTATGTTTGTTAAAATAAATGCATCCTTTTCAATTCCATATTCTTTTCTTATTTTAATTTTCTCATCTTCTGAAACTACATGAAATGTTTTTTCATTGACACCATGAGGAATAACAACTATCTGATCATCTTTGATACCAGCGTTTAAAAAACCTTCTTTGCACCAATTTGAGGGCGTATGAATAAAAAAATCTTTGTTATTTTTAAGTTCGTCAGGAATACCATTAATATAGTTGCTTTCAGGTAAAACTTTGTGTGCACAATTACCAAAAACAAATAAAATTTTTGATTTGAATTGATTATTGAAATTAAAAGGAAAAGATATTCTGTAAGTAATATCGTGCATTTGGTTTTTTTGTGGGTTTGAGATACTGTTAATAAAGTTTAATAAATTTTTTTCTAAACCACTAAAATTTTTTTTTTTATTCCATTTTTCTGACGCAAACGGAACATCATTAAAAAATATATCACAAGATTTTGAGAGTTCTAAAATTTGCCATTGATTTACCAATGAAAATGAGTGGTTAATTCCTCTCCAACCCTCAATAAGAATATTCATCTAATCAATTTATATCAAATATGATTTTGATTAAAATTATTTTAATAATAATTTTTTATATTTTCCATTAACCTAACAAAATTAGCGTTATGATTTATTTTATCTTTATCTTCTTTTTTAATTAAAATTGGTGCAACATCATCTTTAATTTGAACATTAGTTGAAACTAAAGCTTTACCATCTCCAGTTAATTTTATTTTATTAAGGTTATCACTAAAATTATAATTAAAATTAATTTTTAAAATTTTACACATACTTTTGAGATTTTCTTCTGGATTATTACAAAAATCCTCAAATTTGAAAATTTTACTTTTTAAAGCATGCAAAAAAAAATTTTCATATCCTTTTACAAAAAAATCAAAATTGTAATTTTTTATAAAAAAGGGAAGAGAATTAAAACAACTTATGTAAAGTTCTAGAGGGTGCCTTAATATATAAAAATTTAATATTTTATATTTTTTATCTAAAATTTCTAAAACAGAATTTTTGTAAGTTGGTTTTACAAACGGAATTCCAAAATAGTCTAAAAAAGACCAGTCTCTAATTATCAATTTTTTATTTTTTTCCTCAGTTTTTTCTACAATTAAACTAATTTTTTCCTCAAAATTGTAATTAGTATTTTTTATTTTTTCATATTCTTCTTTTTTAAATAACTTATTCCACTCTTGGGCTTGAAAAATTGGATCACCAAAATCACAATTCCTTTTCATTTTTTTTAAAACTTCGATCCCATTTGGATGAATCTCACTTAATAGTACAACATCATCTTGAGCACCTAAACATTTTGAAATTATCGTACCACCACTTCTCTGAAGGTTGTGAATTAATCTTATTTCTGTCATTAAAGTAAACCTCTAAATTATACCAAAATTTTAGCTGAGTAATTTATAATTTTAATTTAAAAGATAAAATAAGAAATTGTTATAATGGATACAATAATTAGTAACCAAATAACCAAATTTTTAAAAAAACTTTTGGATTTTGAGTTTGATCTCATAAATTCTGGAAAAACTAAAATTAAAACTGCTATCAAAAAAATAGCCGGGATTATTTCTTCTAATCCCATTTTTTAACCATTCCAGAAACTTTTAGCTTTTTGAAAGAATTTTTTTATACTTGGATTTGATTTTTCATTTTCAATTTTCCTAAATCTTTCTAATAAATCTTTTTGTTCTTTATTTAAAAAAACTGGTACTTCTGTTTTTACCTGAACATACAAATCACCAAAATCACCTCTTCGCATAAAAGGCATACCTTTACCTTTCAATCTAAATTGCTTTCCGTCTTGCGTCCCATCAGGTATCTTAATTTTGGCTTTTTTTCCATCAATTGTAGGTATTTCTATTGTTGTACCAAGAGCAGCATCTGCAATTGAAATTGGAAATTCAAAAAATAAATTTACATCAGATCTTTTAAATAACTCATGCGATTTAACATTTATAAATAAATATAAATCTCCACTAGTACCCCCTCTTGTTCCAGCTTCACCTTTGCCGGCAAGTCTTATTCTTGTTCCATCATCTACACCTTTAGGTATTGTTACAGATACTTTTTTGTTTGTTTGTTTATTACCTTGTCCATTACAATCTCCACATGGATTGGTTATTTCTTCACCACTGCCTGCACACTGAGGACAAGTTTGTTGAACTGTAAAAAAACCTTGATTAGATCTAACTCTTCCATTTCCTCCACAATAGGTACATCTATCTGGACTTGAGCCTGGTTTAGAACCATTTCCTTTGCAGGTGTTACATTTTTCAGACGTAGAGAATTGAATATTCTGTTTTTTTCCAGTGTATGCCTCCTCTAGTGTAATTGATAAATCATACCTTAGATCTGAACCTCTGTTATTTGAGCTTCTTCTTGAACTTCTTCTACCTCCACCACCAAAGTCTCCAAAAAAATCTTCGAAAATATCAGAGAAATCTGCACCACTAAAACCTCCAAAACCACCAAAACCACTTCTACCACCACCACCATTTTCAAACGCAGCATGTCCAAAGTTATCGTAGTTTTCCTTTTTAGATTTATCAGAGAGCACACCATAAGCCTCACTGGCTTCTTTAAATTTTTCTTCTGCAGATTTATCCCCAGGATTTTTGTCAGGGTGATATTTAACTGCTAATTTTCTATAGGCTGATTTTAGTTCTTCAGGGCTTGCGCTTTTTCTTACTCCTAAGACATCATAATAATCTCTTTTAGCCATGTATATAACCTGGACAAATAGATGTCAGTTAAGCGCTTTTTTCTTTATTCTCGTCTTTTACTTCCTCAAAGTCCGCATCAACAACATTATCGTCTTTCTTTCCCTTTTCATCATTTCCATCATCTTTACCAGAATCTGGTTTTGTGTTTTGTTGTGACTTGTAAATAGCCTCACCTAGTTTCATCGAAGCTTGTACTAATGCCTCTGTCTTCTTCTTAATGTCCTCAATATCTTCACCTTTAAGAGATTCCTTTAATGCATTAGATCCATCTTCAATAGCTTTTTTCTCAGCATCTGAAACTTTAGATCCATGTTCTTTTAGATTTTTTTCAGTTGAATGAATTAAAGTGTCTGCTTGGTTTCTAACATCAACAGACTCCCTTTTTTTCTTATCAGCTTCTTTGTTTGCTTCAGCATCTTTGACCATTTTTTCAATTTCTTCGTCACTTAATCCACCAGAGGCTTGGATTTGAATTTTTTGTTCTTTGCCAGTGCCTTTGTCTTTAGCTGAAACATTCACAATTCCATTGGCGTCTATATCAAAAGTTACTTCAATTTGAGGAACTCCTCTTGGTGCTGGAGCAATACCAACTAGCTCAAAATTACCAAGTAATTTATTATCTGTTGCCATTTCTCTTTCACCCTGAAGAACACGTATTGAGACGGCTGGCTGGTTATCTTCAGCAGTAGAAAATACCTGGCTTTTTTTTGTAGGTATAGTTGTATTTTTTTCAATAAGTTTTGTAGAAACGCCACCTAGAGTTTCAATTCCTAGGGATAATGGTGTTACATCTAATAAAAGAACATCTTTTACATCACCTTGTAAAACACCAGCTTGAATTGCAGCACCCATTGCAACTACTTCATCTGGATTAACACTTTTATTTGGTTCTTTACCAAAGAAATTTTTTACCTCGGAAATGACTTTTGGCATTCTAGTCATACCTCCGACCATTACCACTTCATCAACATCGCTAGCTGAAATTCCAGCATCTTTCAAAGCAGTTTTACATGGTGGAATGGTTTTAGCTATTAATTCCTCAACTAAAGCTTCTAACTTGGCTCTAGTCATTTTTAAATTAATATGTTTAGGACCAGTTTTGTCAGCAGTTATAAATGGTAAATTAATATCTGTTTGCTCAGCTGCTGAAAGTTCAATTTTTGCTTTTTCGGCTGCCTCTTTCAATCTTTGTAATGCTAACTTATCAGTTTTTAAATCAATACCGCTATCTTTTTTGAACTCAGAAATTAAATATTCCACAACAGCGTTGTCAAAATCTTCTCCACCTAAAAAGGTATCACCATTTGTAGATTTTACTTCAAAAACTCCGTCACCTAATTCAAGAATAGACACATCAAAAGTTCCACCACCTAAATCATAAACTGCAATTTTTTTATTTTGTTTCTTATCCAAACCATAGGCTAGTGAAGCTGCAGTTGGTTCATTGATAATTCTTAAAACCTCTAACCCTGCTATTTTTCCAGCATCCTTGGTAGCTTGTCTTTGTGCATCATTAAAATATGCAGGGACAGTTATTACCGCTTTTGTAACAGCTTGGCCTAAATATTTTTCAGCAGTCTCTTTCATTTTTTGAAGAATAAAAGCAGAAATTTGTGAAGGCGAATATTTCTCTCCTTTCGCTTCAATCCATGCGTCACCTTTTTCAGAATTTACAATCTTAAAAGGTGCAGCCTCGATATCTTTTTTAACAGTTGGGTCTTCAAAATTTCTACCAATTAACCTTTTGACTGCAAAAATTGTATTCTCTGGATTTGTTACTGCTTGTCTTTTAGCAGGTTGTCCTATTAATTTTTCTTTTTCTTCAGTAAAAGCAACTACTGAGGGTGTAGTTCTTGCTCCCTCTGCATTTTCCAAAACTTTTGCCTGGCTTCCTTCCATGATAGCCACACAAGAGTTTGTTGTTCCTAAATCTATTCCAATTATTTTGCTCATATCAGTTATTTGTTATCCTCATATAGGGGTAAAATTGAATTCTACAAGTTCATTTAAATATTATTTATCTCCTGAATTTTCTTTATTTTCCTCATTTTTTTCCTCTTTTTTTTCACTTTTTTTTGCTACGCCTACTAGAGCTGGTCTCAACAATCTATCTTTAATTGTGAATCCTTTTTGTATTTCTTGAACAATTGTTCCTGGTTCTTTTTGATCATCTTCTATTTCAATCATTGCTTGGTGAAAATTTGGATCTAATTTTTTATTGAGACATTCAATAGGCTTAATTTTATTTTTTGAAAAAATTGAAATTAAATCTTTATTGATAATGTCAAAATGTTCGAGTGTTTTTTTTAATACCTCAGTATCCTTTAAAGTTTCATCGTTTAATAAGATTTGTTTTGATCTTTCAAGATTATCTATTAAATTTAAAGCCTCTCTTGCAAAAGAAAACCCTCCATATTCAAAAGCATCTTCTTTTTCTTTTTCAAACCTTCTTCTTTGGTTTTCCATTTCAGCAAATGATCTTGCAAGCTTATCTTCTAACTCTAAAATTTTCTCTTCTGGGGTTTTTTCTTGTTCTTGATCCTGTTCTTGGTCTTGTTCTTTATTGATTGTTTCTAAATTTTTAGTTTTTTGATCTTGATTTAAACCTTTTTGATCTTTCTCTGATGCTTTGTCTGTGTTATCTTGGTTTTGATCTTTTTCCATATGGACATATATGGTAAGAAAAAATTAAATTTCCAGATGTTAAAAAAAAAAATTAAACAACTCCTTATAGGTACAAATAACAAAGGAAAATTAAAGGAAATTAGAGATTTATTACCAGCTAATATAAAAACATTTCCTACCTCAAAGTTTAATTTAAAGAGCCCAAGAGAAATAGGAAAGACTTTTAAAGAAAATTCTCTGATTAAATCTCAATACTTTTCAAAAAAAACAAATCTAATCTGCTTAGCTGATGACTCTGGTTTAGAAATTGACATTTTAAATAAAAAACCAGGAATTTTTTCAGCACGATGGGCTGGAAAAAAATTAAACTTTAATAAGGCAATTCAAAAAGTTTATAAGGCATTAGATAAAAAAGATAAAAATTGGAGAAATAAAAAAATTAATGCCAGGTTTGTTTGTGCCTTATCCATAAGTGATTTAAATAAAAAAATAGCTTGTGTTGTTGGAAAGGTTGAGGGATATATTTCCAAAAAACCAAAGGGTAAAAATGGGTTTGGATACGATCCAATATTTATTCCTAAAAATAAAATAAAAACTTTTGGCGAGATGAAGCCATTTCAAAAGTATAAATTAGACCACAGATCTGATGCTTTCAAAAAGCTTAGAAAATTTCTTTAATCTCTCCCCCATCAATTTTGTAAAAGTTTAATCTATGATTTATTTTGTTATTTTTAACATCAAAAATACCAATTTTACCTTTGAATGAATTTTCTTTTTTAAAAATATTGTTTATGTCTGAAAAATCGGATTTTAAAGATAAATAATAAATCAAACCTAAAAGATCATAACTTAATAAGCTTAAATGATTTGGTTTTGAATTGTAAGTATCTACAAATTTTTTATTAAATGTCTCTAGATTTTGTTTGTTGATTGATGGATAATATAAAGGCTGGATATTTTCCTCTAAAAGTAAACTTTCATCAAACCATTGATTAAGAGTTATAAATAATTTATTTCTTGGTGATACATCAGTGTAAATAAGGGAAGTAATTACACTTTTAAGATTTTCATCAAAATCAGAAATAATAACTGAGTCAAAATTTACATTTCCAATTGTATATCGTTTTTCCAATTTCTTAATTTGTTTCTCCTTATCCACTAAATCTGAGTTTTCAACTCTTAAAATTTCATCAGCTAGATTTTGTTTTCTCACATCATAATTTGTTATTTTTTCGATTTGTTTTGTAAGTTTGGTTGGTTCAATTTCATAAGTGTATTGTTTAAAAATTTTGATTTTCGATTGTTTAATTGCCTTTTTAATTTCATTTTTATAATCAAGGTCAGGTGTTAAAAAAATTGTTTTATTTACTTCGCTTAATTCCAAAAAATCTTTAATTGCATTTAACTGGGATAAAGAATTTACTCCGCTGCTTATCACATTTTTCGGTAGATCATTTGTTTTATTTGTTAAAGATAGAAAAATAACATCTTGTATTTGATCCAAATACATTAAGCTTTTAAAAAAAATCGGACCGATAAAAATTTTTATTCCTTCATTCTTTAAATCAGTAGCTGATTGTAGAGTTTGATTAGGATCAATACCTGTGTCCATTGGATAAATTTCAATATTGTCTGCTCCAATATCACTCAAAGCCATTCGGGTCGATTTAATTATTGATTGTCCTAACTCTTTATATTCACCAGATAAAGGTGCAAGTAGCCCAATTTTGATTTTTTCATTTTGTGAAAATGCAAATGAGTGATTTGTTAAATAGATAATTATTAATGTAAAAATAATTCTAAAAATTTTTTTCATTTTAATGATACTATAATATTTTAATTATAAATATGATTGAAAATTTAAAATCTGCTAATAGAGTGTTCAAAAAAAGTCTATATTTAGTCTCAACTCCAATTGGAAATTTAAACGACATAAGTCTTAGAGCCATAGAAACTCTTAAAAGTTCAGATTACATTTTGTGTGAAGATACTAGAATCTCTAAAAATTTGTTAGAAAAATACCAAATCAAATCAAATTTAATTGCCAATCATAAATTCAATGAGAAAAGAAATGTTGTTAAAATTATAAAGTTAATTAATCAAGGATCACTTATTTCTTTAATTTCAGATGCTGGCACCCCAGGCATTTCTGATCCAGGTTCTATATTAGTTAATGAGTGCATAAAGAATAATATCAATATTATTCCTATACCCGGTGCTTCAGCAGTGATATCAGCAGTATCAATATCAGGATTTTCAGAGAAGTTTTTCTTTTATGGATTTTTTCCTGAAAAGGATAAAATTTTAAAAGAGGATTTGGAAAATTTATCAAAATTAAATAGTTCAATCGTTTTTTTTATTTCACCAAAGAAAATTAATAAGAATATTCCTCTAATTAAAAAAAATTTTATAGGAAGAAAAATCCTGATTTGTAGAGAAATGACAAAGTTTTATGAGGAGTATAAGAGATCTAAAGTTGAAGATTTAGAACCATTAAAGAGTAATTTAAAAGGTGAATTGACCATTGTTATTTCGGAAAAAATTCATGACAAAAAAGCTTCACAAACTTTAGATGAATCAGATAAAAGATTGATTAAAGCGATGATAAATAAACTAAGTATAAAAGAAATAACAGATTTAATAATTCGTAAAAATGATATTTCAAAAAAAATTATTTATGATTATTGTTTGAAAATTAAAGATGAAAAATAGAATACTCATTTTACTTTTTTTTGGTTTTATTCTAAGTGGATGCGCAGGTGTATCATCCTCAGGAATTTTTGGAACTGGAGTAAGTGTTGCTATCGATCCAAGATCTTTAGGAACTCAGATAGATGACTCTTTAATGCAAAAAAACTTAACTGCTAGAATTTTACTCCTAAATAAAAATTACCTTTTATCAGTAAAATCAAAAGTTTTAGATGGTAGAATTTTTTTAACTGGAAAAGTCGATGAGCCAGAGGAAAAATTGAAATTAACAAAAATTGCCTGGGAGACAAATGGTGTAAGATCTGTGAGAAACGATATTAAAATAAAAGAGGCTTTTAACTTTAAACAATCTGCAAAGGATCTATTAATCACTTCGCAATTAAGAACTGCATTAATTTTGAACAAAGAAATTAAGGCAACAAATTACCAAATAGACACTTATAAAAAGAAAATCTATATTTATGGAATTTCAGAAACTAAAGATGAAAAGGATCTGGTTATTACAGAGGCAAAAGAGATTTTAGATGTCGAAGATGTGATTGCTAGTATTTTACTAGTAGATAATTTAAGAATTAAAACTAACTAAATTTTTTATAATCAATTACATCAGCTGAGTAAGCTGCAATAGAGGCTAAATTTAAAATATCTGAAGTTGAAGATCTCAAAGGTGCTATTTCAATAGGTAAACCTAAACCAATTAATAAAGGTCCAATTACCTTCGCTCTACTCATTGACTTAATCATTTTATAGGAAATAGCTGCACTATGTTGGCTGGGCATAATTAAAACATTTGAGTTACCAACTATTTCTGAAAATGGATAAAGTTCTTTGTACATCTCCTCTAAAGCAACATCTGGTTGCATTTCACCATCAAATTTAAAATCAACTTTATCATTTTTTAAAATTTCAACAGCATCACTTAGTCTTTTTGTTCTATCTGTAGCTGGCTCCCCAAAAGTAGAGTGAGATAAAAAAGCTACTTTTGGATCAAAACCAAATAATTTTGCAACCCTCGCTGCTGATTTTGCCATTTCAGCCAATTGTTTTGCGTCTGGATACTCTATGACCGATGTATCGCAGATAAAGATTGTTTTACCTCTATTTACAACCAGGTTTAGCCCAAACATAATTTCACCAGGTCTTGGATCAACAACTTTAATTATTTTTTCTAGTGAAGATGAGTATCTCCTTGTATTCCCAGTTATCATCGCATCTGCATCCTGACACGCAACCATGCATGAAGCCCAAATAACTCTATCGTTTCTTACAAGTCTATCACAATCCCATTCTAACATTCCCTTTTCTCTTTGAAGTTTTTTAAATAAATATTTTACATATTTTTCTCTTTTGGCTGTGTCTTTTGAATTTACAATTTCAATATCAAAATTTTCATTATAACCAATTTTTTTTATTTGATTTTTAATCAGCTCCTCTTTTCCAACTAAGATGGGTATTCCTAGGTCAGAGTTCTTAAAAGCTATAGCAGCTTTGAGTGTATTTTCATCCTCACCATCAGCAAAAACAACTTTTTTTTGTTTTTTCTTTATATAGCTATTCACACCTTGCATAATTGTTACAGTTGGATCTAATCTTTGTTTAAGTTGGTCCTTATAGATTTCAAAATTATCAATTTTTTTTCTTGCTACTCCAGTATGAATAGCAGCTTTTGCAACTGCAGCCGGTATAACACTAATTAATCTTGGATCAAATGTTGATGGAATTATGTAATCTCTTCCATAGTGAGGCCTCTCACCTCCCATTGCTGCAATGACTTCATCCGGCACATCTTCTTTAGCTAATTTTGCTATCGCATGTGCAGCTGCAATTTTCATCTCTTCATTAATTGTTTTTGATCGTACATCTAATGCACCTCTAAAAATATATGGAAACCCTATTAAATTGTTTACTTGATTAGGGTAATCTGACCTTCCGGTCGCTATAATTGCATCATCTCTCACCTCTTCAATTTCTTCAGGTGTAATTTCTGGGTCAGGGTTAGCACATGCAAATATAATTGGATTTTTTGCCATTTTTTTAACCATGTCTTTAGTTAACGCTCCTTTCGCAGATAAGCCTAAAAAAACATCTGCATTAGTAATAGCATCATCTAGAGTTCTATCTTTTGTTTCAATTGCATGACTTGATTTCCATTGGTTCAAATTATCTCTACCTCTGTAAATGACCCCTGTTCTGTCTACCATTGTAATATTTTTTTGGGGTACACCAGTCTTTTTAAATAAATTAGCGCAAGCCATAGCCGAAGCTCCGGCACCATTGACAATTATTTTAACTCTATCAATTTTTTTTTTACTAATGTCTAAAGCATTAATAAGTGCTGCAGTTGTGATAATCGCAGTTCCATGCTGATCATCATGAAATACAGGTATATCAAGTATTTCTTTAAGCTTTTCTTCAATTATAAAACAATCAGGAGCAGCAATATCCTCAAGATTAATACCTCCAAAACTTGGAGCAAAATTTTTTATACTATTTATGATTTCATCTGGATTTTCGGAGTCTATCTCTAAATCAATAGAGTCAATATCAGCAAATCTTTTAAATAAAACAGCCTTACCTTCCATCACCGGTTTAGATGCTAACGCACCTAAATTTCCCATACCTAAAATCGCTGAGCCATTACTAATTACTGCAACAAGATTTCCCTTACTTGTATAATCAAACGCAGCCTCAGGATTATCACTGATTGCTCTTACAGGAGCAGCTACACCAGGCGAGTATGCTAAAGCCAGATCTCTTTTTGTCGTCATATTTTTTGAGGAAGATATTTCAATCTTGCCTGGCTTTTTATCTCTGTGAAAATCTAAAGCTTCTTTATCTGTGTAATGATCAATTTTTGTTTTTTTCATTTATGCTAATTAGGTGTACAAATGGGGTAAAATTAAGACTAATATGATTTATGAATTTAGTTAAGTCAACAGGGACTTTTGGTTTTTATACTATTATCAGTAGATTACTTGGTTATTTAAGAGATGTTTTGATAGCTATCTTTCTTGGAACAAGTTTTTTAGCAGACGTATTCTTTGTAGCATTCAGAATACCTAATACTTTTAGAAGATTATTTGCAGAAGGAACTTTTAACTCAGCTTTTATACCAAGTTACACTTCAGAATTAGTAAAAAAAAAAACTGGATCACAAAAATTTGCTAACGAAATTTTCAATTTATTATTTTTAGGACTATTATTTTTAGTTTTAATTATAGAAATTTTCATGCCAGTTTTTGTAAGTTTAATAGCGCCAGGTTTTGTTGATAATTCAGATAAAATTCAGCTAGCTGTCAATCTTACAAGGATAACTATGCCATTTTTAATGTTTGTGAGTCTATCATCTTTTTTTGCTGCAATTCTAAATTCTCACAATAAGTTTGCTGCGGCCTCTGCAGCTCCAATAATCCTTAATATAGTCTTGATTGGAATTTTATGTTTTGGAAAATTTCTTAACGACGAACTAGTTTATTATTTATCATATGGAGTTTCTATTGCAGGATTATTACAACTTGTTTTTTTATATCAATTTGCGAAAAAATTTTATTCTATAAATCTTAAGTTTAATTTCAAAATTAATAATAAGGTTAAATTTTTTTTTAAAAAACTTTTACCCAGTATTTTTTCATCTGGCGTCACACAAATTAATATTCTTGTTGGTACTATAATTGCATCTTTCCAAGCTAGTGCCGTATCTTATCTATATTATGCTGATAGAATTTATCAAATAAACCTTGCAATCGCAGGAATTGCGATAGGTGTGGTTGTTCTGCCGCAACTTTCAAAACATGTTTTTCTAAAAAAGAAAAATAAAATTCTTTTACTACAAAATAAAGCGCTTGAGCTTAGTATGTTTTTAAGTCTACCAGCTGCAGTTGCTTTAATTGTAGGATCAGAGCAAATTATTTCAGCATTATTTGGCTATGGTTCTTTTGATGAGCTGTCAGTATCTAACTCGGCAAATGCACTTTACTATTTTGGATTAGGATTGCCCGCTTTTGCCTTAATTAAAGTATTTTCGACTTTTTTTTTCGCAAACCAGGATACTAAAACACCATTTTATATTTCATTATTTTCAGTAATTTTAAATATATTAATAAGTATTTATTTTTTCAGAGAAATTGGTTTTATAATCATTCCTATAGCAACGACAATTTCATCATGGTTTAATGC
>CACPEJ010000010.1 GCA_902632935.1 uncultured Pelagibacteraceae bacterium | reverse complement strand
TTCCTCCAATTCTAATCTTTTTTTGCTGCATTTCAGATAAAGTTTTTATCTCAGATGGAGATTTAAAATATACAACATTTTCTTCTAATGATTTTAGAATAAGGAATATCGTTAAACTCAATGTAACAGCGATTAAGAAGATAAAAAAAAATCTTAGTTTAACTTTACGACCATACATGGTTTAAAAGTTAAATAGTTGAAGTGTTGGATAGAATCTCTCTATTAATTCTTTGTAGTCTAGCAGAGGCAGCTCTCTCAGAGTTTAGGTTTCCAAATTTAACAATAAACTTATTTTTTTCTTTTTCATATTGATTTTTGATTACCAGGTACAATGACATAAAACTTAAAAAAGTAAAAGCAAATGAACCCCAAACATAAATTCCGTATCCATTCATATAAAAAAATTCATTTATCATAATCTGTCTAAACCCTTATTTTTAATTTTTATCAGTTCTGTATTATATTTCATTAAAAAAATTAGCAATGAGAATAGGGCAAATGCCGCAGTCATAATCAGTAAAGGAACGAGCATCGAAGAATGAATAGTAGATTTTGATAATATATTAATTGATGCAGGCTGATGAAGTGTGTTCCACCAATCTACAGAATATTTAATTATAGGAACATTTATTATTCCTAAAATTGTAATAATTGAAGTTACTTTAAAAACTTGTTCTTTATCTTCGTAAATTCTCCAAGCAATTAAATACATCAAATAAAAAAATGCCAATATTAACATAGAAGTAATTCTTGCATCCCACGCCCACCATGTTCCCCACGTGGGCTTTCCCCAAATAGAACCAGTTACAAGTGCAATTACATTAAAAACAAATCCTGACGGCGCCAAACTCTTTGAAATTAAAAAGAAATTTTTAATCTTAAATATATAACCAACGATAGAAAGAACAGTAATAGTAGAAAAGATACCTAGTGAGATCCATGCAGCTGGAACATGAACATACATTATTCTTACAGAGTGACTTTGTTTATAATCTTCTGGTGAGAGAATTAAAGCCTCAGTTAAACCTATAGAGATTACCAAAATGAATAATAATAAAACGTATCTTGGTGCTTTAGAAGTTATAGAAAAAATTCTATTAGGTTCTAGTAATTGAAACATAAAATTTTATTTTTAAAATTAATATTAGGGTTATTTAGTACGAAATAATTATCTGATCAAGAATGTAGAGGGAGATAATAACGAAGGGTAAAATTTAACACTCTTGATCAGAATTAATTAAACTTAACAATGCCCTGTGACAAAGATTTGAGCTAAATGTGTTTAAAAAGTGAATTTACTCAATTTGACGGCTTAAAATAGCTTGAACCTTTTTTACCAGAGAAAATTTCCTCAATTAATGGATGTTTGATTGGCTCATCAGAGTCATCAGTCAATAAATTTTGCTCTGATACATAGGCTTCATAAGTTATTTCATCGTTTTCGGCCAACAAATGATAGAATGGTTGATCTTTTCTTGGTCTAACATTCTTTGGAATAGATTGATACCATTCTTCAGAATTATTAAACTCAAAATCTACATCATAAATCACTCCTCTAAATTCAAAGTGTTTGTGTTTTACAATATCGCCTATTGAGAATTTAGCTTTTTGAATTGCCATTGAGATTAGTATGGGTATTTAAAAACAAAAATCAATAAGAAAAATTTATAGTTTTTGTGAAAATATTATTTATGTTAATATTCTTCTAGTGAATAAATCTTTTTTAAAGTTTCTTACTGATTTTGGACCTTTAGTAATTTTTTTTTACTACTATTACGATAGTGGAAAAGATTTAAGAGTAGCCATTCCACCATTTATAATTGCGACAATTATAGCATTAGCGATTGTTTGGTTTTTAGAAAAAAAAATACCCAAAGTTCCTTTGTTGAGCGGAATATTAATTACTTTTTTTGGTGGCCTTACAATTTATTTTGATAATCCAGTTTTTATTTACATTAAGCCAACAATCATTAATATTTTATTTGGTCTGGCTTTAATATTTGGAAGATATTTTACAAATGAACCTGTGTTAAAAAAATTAATGGGAAAATCAATACCACTTACAAACGAAGGTTGGGAATTGTTAAGTAAAAGATGGATATACTTTTTCTTTGGACTTGCTATTTTAAATGAATTAGTTTGGAGAACGCAATCTGAGGAATTTTGGGTTAACTTTAAAGTTTGGGGTTTACTTCCTATAACTTTCATTTTTACAGCCTTTCAAATCGGTTTAATAAATAAATATAAAACTCATGAAGAATAATTTAAGACTAGTTGTTAATAATCTTGATAAAAAAAAACTTAATGAAAATCATTTTTTTGAAAAAAATGAGCTTAAAATAATATTAGATTTGTATGCAAAAATGGTTTCAGAGGGTTCTTGGAAAGATTACGGTCTTAACATTTCAAGCAAACAGGTAGGATTTAGTGTTTTTAAAAATGCAGCTGAAAATGCTATTTATAAAATTTGCAAAAACTTTAAGCCAAAAAATAAAAATTTAAAATATTTAATTACTGATACCAATGGTAAAATACTAAAGAATTCTTCAGAACTTAATTTATTGCTAAAAAATACTAATTGGAAAAAACTTTAAAGTAAAATTATCTTCTTTGACCGAAAAGTCTAAGGAGCATAATAAATAAGTTAATGAAATCTAAGTAAAGAGTTAGAGCACCCATTACCGCCTTTTTGCCCATTAACTCACCAGTATCGCTAGCAGCGTACATGTTTTTTATTTTTTGAGTATCATAAGCAGTAAGGCCAACAAAAATTAAAACTCCTAAAATTGAAATCACGAAATACATCATTGAAGATTTTAGAAAAATATTAACTAATGATGCAATAATAATTCCTATTAATCCCATCATCAAAAATGATCCAAACTTAGTTAAATCTCTCTTAGTTGTGTAACCATAAATGCTCATAGCACCAAAAGTTGCGGAACAAATAAAAAATACTCTTGTTACACTTAAACCTGTGTAAACTAGTAAAATTGAAGAAAGTGATAACCCCATTAAAGCAGCAAAAATCCAAAAAGTTGTCTGAGCTTTTGATGCACTCATTTTATTGATCCCAAAACTCATATAAAACACAACACCCAAAGGAGCTAACATTACTATCCACTTAAGTCCTGATAAATAAATGGCATTTCCAACCTCGGTTAAAGCTACAATAGAACCACTTGCATCAGTAACGACTGACATCTTAAATGTTATTAAAGCTATAATTCCTGTAAGCAATATTCCAGTCGCCATGTAGTTATAAACTTTTAACATGTAGGCTCTTAAGCCCTCATCAGTAACAGCTGTGGTTTCACGTGCTGCTGCTCTCGCTCTTGCTAGAATACCTTTTTTGTCTGTTGCCATAATTTCTATAGATATATAGTCTTTTACTAAATATTCAAGATACCTTAAAAGATTATTAAAAATTATACTTTAAAAAATCACTATGAATTATAAAAAATTAGGCAATACAGATCTAGATGTGAGTACAATTTGTCTCGGTACTATGACCTGGGGCGAACAAAATTCTCAAGATGAGGGATTTCAGCAAATGGATTATGCTTTAGATCATGGTGTAAACTTCTGGGACACTGCAGAAATATATTCCATACCGATGAGAGAAGAAACATATGGGGAAACAGAGAGAATAATCGGTAACTGGTTTCAAAAAACTAAAAAAAGAGACAAGGTTATTATAGCAACAAAAGTTTGTGGTAATACTTCAAACAAATATATCAGGGGTGGTGGTTATAATTTTGGGAAAAAAAAAATTTCTGAAGCTTTAGAGGAAAGTCTCAAAAGATTGAAAACAGACTATATCGATCTTTATCAACTTCATTGGCCAGAGAGAAATACAAATTTTTTTGGGAAACATGGTTATGAACACGACGAAAACGATAATGATTGGACACCGTTTGAGGAAATACTTGAAAGTTTAAAAAAATTTATTGAACAAGGTAAAATTAGATACATTGGTCTATCTAATGAAACTGCATGGGGTTTATCAAAATTCCTTGAAATATCAAAATTAAAAGATTTACCAAAAATGATGTCGGTGCAAAATCCATACAATTTACTTAATAGAACTTATGAAGTTGGACTTGCAGAAATTTCTGTTAGGGAGAAAAGTGGTTTGTTAGCCTACTCACCTTTAGCATTCGGATACTTAACAGGAAAATATAGAAATAATAATTTACCAGAAAAATCAAGAATGAAACTATTTAAAGATTTCACAAGATATAAAAATGAAAATGGTCAAAAAGCTATCGAAGAGTATTATAAGTTATCGCAAAAATTCAATATTGATTTTACTCAAATGTCATTGAAGTTTTGTGAAATTCAGCCATTTATGACAAGTGTGATAATAGGTGCAACGACAATCGAGCAGTTGAAAACAAACATAGAAAGTGTAAATGTAAGTTTAACAAGCGAAATTTTAAATGAGATTAATAAAATTCAAAAAATGTTCCCAAACCCATGTCCATGATTAAAAAGATTTTATTCATATTTATACTTTTTACTTTTTTATTCACATCAAAATCTTTTGGAGAAGATCTAAAAAAAATTGGTAAATATAAAGACTGGGAAACAATGGTTTTAGCGAAAGCATCTGGTAAAGTATGTTTCGCTCAGTCTTCTCCAATTCTGCAATCTCCTAAAACAAATAAAAGAGATGCTAGATTATTTGTAACATTTAGACCTGGTGAAAAAATTGCAAATGAAATCAGTACTACTGCTGGTTATGAATTTAATAAAAATAATACTGTATTAGCAACCTCTGGAAATAACAAATTTAAATTTGATATTAAGCAACAAGGTTTTGCATGGATGACTAGTAATAAAAAAGAAAAGATTATGGTCAAGATTATGAAAAAAGGTTCAAGAATAATGGTAACTGGATACAATGAAAAAGGCTCTCAAACAATCGATCATTATTCATTATTGGGATTCACTAAAGCATATAACACTGCAAAAAAAGCTTGTAGCTAGTTAATGAAATCAAAAAAAAGAATTGTATTAGCTTACTCAGGCGGTTTGGACACATCTATTATTCTTAAATGGCTTCAAGAAAATTATGATGCAGAAGTAATTTGTTACACCGCAGATATCGGACAAGAAATAAATAGAAAAAAAATTTTTTCCAATGCAAGAAAATTTGGTGTCACAAAAATAATTATAAATGATTTAAAAGATATTTTTGTTAAAGACTATGTATTTCCAATGATCCGTGGTCATGCAATTTATGAGGGTGTTTATCTATTAGGAACCTCAATCGCCAGACCTCTGATAGCAAAGGATCAAATTAAGGTCGCAAAAAAATTCAAAGCATATGCAGTATCTCATGGGGCTACTGGAAAAGGAAACGACCAAATAAGATTTGAGCTTGGTTATCATTATTTTGGTCCGAAAATAAAAATTATTGCACCATGGAGAATATGGAATTTAAAATCTCGATCAGATTTAATTAATTATGCGAAGAAACGCAATATTCCTATCCCAAAAGACAAAAAAGGTGCATCTCCTTTTTCAGTAGATGATAATTTATTTCATACATCAACTGAAGGTAAGTTGCTAGAAAATCCAAAAAATTCCGCACCAGAATTTATTTTTCAAAGAACTGTTTCTCCAGAAAAAGCTCCTAACAAAGCTACTCATGTAACAATTAATTTTAAAAATGGTGACCCCATTGGTCTTAATGGAAAAAAATTTGGACCAGCAAAGTTATTATTTAAACTTAATCAATTGGCGGGAAAAAATGGAATAGGAAGAGTTGATCTTGTTGAAAATAGATTCCTAGGCATCAAGTCTAGAGGAGTTTATGAAACTCCAGGAGGTACATTGTTAATCCATGCACATAGAGCGATTGAGTCAGTTACGCTTGATAAAAAAACAATGCACAAAAAAGATGCAATAATGCCAAGGTACGCAGAATTGATCTATAATGGATATTGGTTTTCAAAAGAAAGGTTTAAACTTCAAAAAATTGTGGATTTAAAAAAAAATAAAATAAATGGATCTGTTAAACTTAAACTTTATAAAGGCAATATTACAATTCAATCAAGAATGACAAAAAGCAATGCCTACTCAATGAAAAAAGTTTCGTTTGAAGAAAATAAATCATTTATTAAATCAAATGTAGAGAAATTTATAAATTTTCATAAAAAAAAGTTAAGAAACTAGCTAATTATTTGGTGACAAATTGGGGATTGTTTATTTTTGAAAAAAACTTAATTTAAATTTATGGAATCGTTTAAAAATTGGATGAAAGATACAGCAAACATTTTGTTCGATGATAGCAAAAATGATCTTAGATCATTACCTAAAACTGTAAGATTGCAAATTTTATTGGTGTTAAGTTTTATTTGGACTACTGTTTTTAGTTTGTACGTATTCTCATATACAACTTTTGTATTTGGGTGGACTGGACTTTTTTTAGCTCACATTGGATTGATATTTGCGGTATATTTGACATTTAAACATTTTCATAGAGCTGAGGAAAATTCTGCCAGCGTTTTTAAAACAAAAAATTTTGACCCATTCAAAATAATGGTGCTCGTTTTTGTAATTGTTTTTATATTCGTGTTTTCAAAAGGGATTGAAGTATTGACGAGTCCAAATCCATATTCTTATTCAATTCCGTATGATGGTTCCTCAAAATCAGTATTTGAAAAATGGTTACCATTTAGTAAAGATAAATAATGGAAAAGATAGCTAAAAACCTACAACTTCTTTTAATGTGCATCATTCTAGTAAGCACTGTAATTGCAGTTGGAATAGAGATTTATAAAATGTTTGAAAATCGATCAGTAACCTTAGCTGATTTGTTGCTAATGTTTCTTTACTTAGAAGTGTTAGCGATGGTAAGAGTTTTTTGGAACCAGCAATCTATAAGTATTACATTACCACTACTTATAGCTATTACAGCATTAGCACGATTTATTATTTTACAAGGAAAAGAAATGGATCCAAGTGCGTTAGTATATGAAGCGGTAGCAATAGTTTTAATTGCAGGTGCTATTGTAATCTTGAGATTAAGACATAGTGATAAATTAGGTCTAAAGAAAAAAAAATCGAAATAATTAAAAATGAATTTTGAAGCTTCAAGGGCTAAGGCCTTAGACAAACTAAATTATTTTGTGGAAAACAATCTCTCAGAGTATTCAAAACTTAGAAACTTTGATTACGGACCTGATAACAGGTCTAATATTTCTTGTTTATCTCCATATATTACTCACGGAATTATTAATGAAAAGGAAGTTATCAAAAAATCTCTTAATAAATTTTCATTCACAAAAAATGAAAAATTTATTCAAGAAGTATTGTGGCGTACATATTGGAAAGGTTGGTTAGAATTAAGACCCAGTGTTTGGACAGATTTTTTAATTGAACTAAAAAAGATTAAAGAAGATTTTCAAAACAATCAAACTTATAAAAACGCGATTGAGGGAAAAACAAACGTAGAGTGCTTTAACTATTGGGTCAACGAACTCAAAGAAAATAATTATTTGCATAATCATACTAGAATGTGGTTTGCCAGTATTTGGATTTTTACGCTAAATTTGCCATGGCAATTGGGAGCGGAATTTTTTATGCAACATCTTTATGATGGAGACGCTGCATCAAACACTCTTGGATGGAGATGGGTTGCAGGCGTTCAAACACAGGGAAAACATTATTTAGCAAGTGAGTGGAATATCAAAAAATTTACTAATAATAGATTTAGTAATATTAAATTAAATGAAAACGCCCCACCCAAGATTTCTGAAAAGAAATACTCAATTTTAAAACAGGATTTTATTAATCCAGAAAATATTGATCAAAATAATTTGATAATATTCGAGAATAACCTCTGTTTTGAAACAAGTGATTTTCAAAATGATAAATTTAAAAAATTTTATATAATTTCGAATAAAAATGAAAATAGATGCATCAAACTTAGTGAAAAAGTTCTAAAATTTAAGTCTTCACTTATTCAAGACCAGGAACAAAGATTTAAAAATCAATCTATTGATTGTGAAGTTATAGATATTAGCGAAATTAAAAATATAGAAAATGCAGTCGGGTTGTATCCAACTGTTGGAGAAAATTTAGATTATTTGAATTCAAATACTTTTAAAATCAATTTCCTTTATAGAGAACTTGATCAAAACTCTTGGCAATATTGTAATAAAGGTTTCTTTAACTTTAAAAATTATATTCCAAAAATTATTTCAACACTTAACTAAAACCATCTAAACATGCCAATAATCCCGGCTGTTGCATAAAAGAATTGTAAAAATAATATTCCTCTATGACCACCTCGATAAGCCCAAATTCCAATTAGAATTGCAGATATAAGTAGTAAACAAAAACCAAAAAACTCTATACCAATGTTCATAGCCACAAATAATGAGTACATTATTGCAGTGATAACACCTGCCCACTCAAAAATTTTATTATTCATAAAAGTTTTTTAAAGTTATTATAAAGAATCTTAGAATAATTATTCATATCTGTCATATTATCTTTAGCAGATTGATCAAATTTTTCTAACGCTCCATTTCCTAACTGATCTTCAAGGGCTTTTTTATATTCTGGTACACATCCCCACTCTTTTACAGTCGTGTCTTTTATCTCAATGTGGAATTGGATACCGTAAGCATGATCTTGATATTTAAAAATTTGATATTTAGTAATTGGAGATGACGCTAATAAAGTAACATCATTATTATTTTCTATTTCTTGGACCTCGTAAGAATGCCATTGTAAACTTTTAATTTGGTCAGGAAATTTTGAGAATAAATTATCTTTATTTTTTTCTTGGGTGAAATTGATATCCATCATTCCAATCTCTGCTGGCCTTGATTTAACAATTTTACCTCCAACAACTTCACCTAATAGCTGACAACCTAAACAAAAACCTAAATATGGTTTTTTTAAATCAATTACAAATTCTTTAATTCTTTTTTTTTCCTCAATTAACCAAGGAAATTCTTTTTCCATATAAGTATCCATTGGACCTCCCATACAAAACATTCCATCGAATTCATTCAAATTTGTTGGAATTTTTTGACCCTCATCTAATTCAATTGTAGTAAGATTAAATCCATCAGCCATCATTAAATCCTTTATATAACCTGGATCTTCAATTTTAATGTGTTGTAAAATAATTATGTTCAATCTAAAAGTTTTTCCTAAAATTTATTATCTTGCTAGTTTTATGAAAATATCACCCATACCAGCATCTAAATTTTCTAAAGGTGTATTATTTCTCAACTCACAATATCTACCCGTCACTTGATGACTTTTTACAAAGTCTATCTCATCTTTCGCACAATTTTTTCCATTGTGCAATAAACCTATTACTATTCGATCGTTAAGACTATACACTTCTGATTTATTGATTTTTTCACCATTACAAAAATAATCTTTATTTACTCTATTGGGAAAATCTTTTTTAGAACAAGGATTTTTTATTGTTAAAACATAGAATTCTTCAAAACCATCCTCAAATTTATGTTTCATCTTTTGGGCTTCAGAATACTTCATAAGGTCACACGAACATGGAACACAACACCTATAATAATTTCCACAAATTTTTTTATTCGTTTTACTTTCTTTTATAAATAAAAATTCTGAGTCACTATTTGGGTCAATTAAAGACCCAGAAACTGCACAATATAATTTGTTAAATTCAACAAAGTCTTTGTAAGTGATTTTTTTATCTATGATGTATTTAAAAAATTTTGGTCCTGCGGCATTTCTATTTTTATCAGGGAATATTCTAGACCAATCAGTAATAAGCTCTTTGTGATAATTTTTTTCTCCAGCAAACGACTTAAGCTGAAATGATATTAAAAATATAATTAAAAATATATTGAATATTTTTTTCATTTCTGTCTTACAATAATTGTTTGGTTAAGTTTCTTTATATCAATCATTTCTTTACTTCCATTTGTCCATCGAATTTCTACTTTAAAATTTTTTTCTTTTTTTCTAATTCCATAATGTGCCACAGGTTCCATTTGGCATAAGTAACCGGATCCTGCATCAATTGTTTTTGAATGTTTTCTTTGATTAGTTATTAAGGTAACAGTGGCTCCTCTTGCTGGCGCACCATATTTATTTAATGGTTTAATCCTTAAGTATTTACTTCCTTTATCGACTTTTGCTTTATACAAAGTTAATGTTTGTGCTTTACTTTCACCACGAGAAACTAATAATTCTAAAATTCCATCATTATCTATATCCGCGACTGCAGCCCCAGTTCCATATCCATTAGCTTCGAGTCCTACCTTAAAATTTATCTGCTCAAATTTTCCATTATCTTTAATACGAAATAACTTATTTGGTTCTCCTATATTGTTCATGAAAACTTCATCAAAACCGTCATTATCAAAATCTGCAGAAATAATTGTTCTTATTCTAGAGGGTTCATCAAAATCTTTATTTCCAATGTCTTTAAATTCATTATTTTTCAAAACCCAAGCTCTGTGATATCCAAGCCAATTACCACTTAAAATATCTAATCTACCCCGGTAATATATGTCTGATAAAGCTGTACCCCGTCCATTTTGGATTGCATCATCTAATCTATAATCAAATGCAACATCATCAAAATTTCCATTATTATTTTTAAAAAGAAAATTTGCTCCTCTCTCATTAGCCGCAAAAATATCGGTTCTTTCTGTCAAAATATGCCCAGATACAACTGCTCTTCCACCAGTAATATTATCCAGATTTAAATTCTCAGCTTTATCTTTGATAAGTTCATTTTCAAACTCATAAAACCTTGTTGGTCCTCCGTAGTTTGCAACATAAATTCCATATTCACCATCTCCCTTTCTATCTACACAAACAACAGATCTTCCTGCTGTTAAATTTAGATTTTCTTTATTTTTTTCTAATTCAAATAAATCAAAATAATTATTATCTTTTTTATCCAATAATCTGTCTGAATATCTTTTAACTCCACTATATGTATCGGTATTTAAAAAGTAGATTTCTTCAAAGCCATCTTTATCAATATCACATGCAGCAACTCCAATGGTTTTTTTTGAAATATCTGAAAAAATTTTTTGTTGGTTTATATTCTTTAATTTTCCATCCTGATAAGATAACGCTAAATTTGGAAAACCAAAACCTGTAACTAAAAACTCGTTATTTCCATCCATATTAAAATCTGTCACTGAAATACCATAGCTCAGTCTTTTTTCATTATTCTCAATAATTTTTGAAAGATCCTCAAAAAATTCTGCACGAACATTATTTGTAAGAATTACGAATAAAAATAGAACTAAATATTTATTAAAATTTTTTATTTTTTTGATGAACATTTCTTTGAACAATACTTAACTTTTTCCCAATTGAGTTTCCATTTTTTTCTCCATTTAAATGGCCTTTGACATATTGGACAAACCTTAATTGGTAAATTTTCTTTTTTCACTAAATTGTATTTGCTTTAATGAATTTATCTGCAGCTGACAAAATCAATTTTTTTCTATCAGTCTTCATCTTATCGAAAATTCTCACCATCATTGATAGCCTTGGATTTTTTAAAAAAAACTTTCTATTTCGATCTATAAATCTCCAATAAAGACCATCCATTATATTGCACCAATCGCCCCTTTTAAAATCCATCATCTTCATAAAATAACTTGATCCACAAATGTATGGTTTAGTTGCAAATATTCCACCATCACTAAACAATCCCATTCCATAAACATTTGGAACCATCACCCAATCTGAGGAGTCCACAAACATTTCCATAAACCACTTGTAAACAATTGTGGGTTTGATCTCACAAAGGTTCATTATGTTTGATAAAATCATGAGTCTTTCAATATGGTGAGACCATCCATGATTTAATGCATTCTTTATTGCATAATCCAATGGTGGCAATCCAGTGGTGCCGTCATACCAGGATTTTTTCATCTTACGATTTTGTTTAAAAAAATTTCCTGTCTCCATTTCAGTTGAATAAGTTTGATAAATTCCTCTCATAAATTCTCTCCAACCAATTATTTGACGAACGTATCCCTCTAAAGAATTTAGTCTTATTTTTTTACTTTTATGAAAATCTAAAATTTTTTTAATTATAAATTCTGGAGTGATAAGACCTAAATTTACATATGGGCTTAGTGCACTATGAAACAAAATATTATCTTTTTGATCAACTGCATCCTCATAATCACCAAATAAATTTGATTTTTCTTTAATGAAAAAATTTAAAAGTTTCAACACATCATTGTGTTCTGTGGCGAACCAGAAATTTTTGGTACTGCCAGGATGATCCTTAAATAACTTTTCAACAATAGGTTTTAGCTTTTTAGTATGAGAAGTTTCATTTATTTTTGGAAATTTTGGGATTGAAATATTCTTTGGTAATTTATTTCTATTATCCTCATCAAAACTCCACTTACCTCCAGTAGGATTCCCATCAGCACCTATTAATATTCCAGATTTTTTTCTGACATCTTTGTAGAAAGTTGCCATAAATGGTTTTTTGGATTTAGATAAATATTTTTTAAAATCTTCTCTTGAATTTAAAAACATTGGCGTCTGGATAATATTCCATTTTATTTTTTCTTTATTAACAAATTGATTAATTTTTTTTTCAAAAAACTTATCCTCAACTTCAAAACTGGATATTTCCTTAATTTTTTTTGAGCCAATTATTTTTTTAAGCTTTTTGAAATAACTATCTTTGAATTCTTTATCCTCTATTTTAGAGTATTCAATTTTAAATTTATCTTTTTTAAGTACATCTGCGTGGGATCGCATTGATGACAAAAATAGAAGAATTTTTTGTTTATGATGTTTTTCATAAGTACATAACTCATAATCTTCAGCCATGAAAAAAAGGTGGTCTTTTTTGAAGCGGTTTAGGTATTTTGATGGAAATAATTGATTGCCCAGTATAAAAAATAACTTCATAATTAAATATAACTAATTAAATTTTTTATGTCAGAAAAATATCTTATTTTTGGTGCGACAGGTTCAATCGGATCGAGCTTGGCTGAACAATTAGTAAATTCTGGAAATAGCGTACATTTAGTAGGTAGAGATGAAAACGAGGTCAAAAATATTTCAGGGAGATTAGGGTGTCCTTTTACTATTGCAGATGTTTTGGAAGAGGGATTTATAGAAAAAGTTAAAAATGATATTTCAGATATAAAAGGTGTTGCTTATTGTGTTGGTTCAATTGACTTAAAACCTGTGAGAATGGTAACAGAGCAAGATTTTGTAAAATGTATGAAATTAAATCTTTATTCTGCGGTTGAAGTTATTAAGGGTTATCAAGAGAGTTTAAAAAAAAATAAGGGCTCAATAGTTTTATTTTCAACTGTTGCTGCTCAAAGAGGATTTACCAATCACGCAATTATTGCATCAACAAAAGCAGCTGTTGAGGGTTTAACAGTTTCACTTGCAGCTGAATTTGCTCCAAACATAAGAGTGAATTGTATTGCGCCAAGCTTAACCAATTCAAAAATTGCTGAGCCCATGTTAAAGAATAAAGCCCTAGCAGATGGTATTGCAAAGGCCCATCCTTTAAAAAGATTGGGAGAGGGAAAAGACTCTGCCTCTTTAGCTAGATTTTTAATAACTGAGGATAGCTCTTGGATAACAGGTCAGATTATTGCAGTAGATGGTGGAAGATCTAAACTTTCATAAGGTGAAAAAACTTTTTTTTGTAATTATATTTTTTATATTTTTTTCAACTAATTTATTTGCTCAAAATTTAAAATTTGAAAAATTAGTTGTTCTTAACGACCCATGGGGTTCGTCTTTTTTAAATAATAAAGAACTAATTATTACTGAAAAAGGTGGAAAAATTAAGATCATAGATATACTCCAAAAAAAAGCTGTTGAAGTTGATCATAACCTAAATTTTCTAGAACACGGACAGGGTGGTCTTTTGGACATCTTATATAAAGATAATTTTATTTATATTTCATATTCTGAAAACAGAGGTAATGGGAAAACAAGTACCTCTATTGCTAAAGCTATTTTTGATAAAAAAAAATTAAATTTTAAAAATATTTTTCAAGCTGAACCTCCTATTGATTCTGGTTATCATTTTGGTTCAAGGTTAGCGATCAAAGATAATCACTTATTTGCCTCTGCCGGTGAAAGAGGTAAAGGCATGATTGCCCAAGACCCCTCAAAACATCCTGGGAGTATTATAAGAATTAAACTTGATGGAAGTATTCCAAATGACAATCCTAAATTTGTAGATAAGCCAGATTGGCTACCTGAAATTTATCAAATTGGTATCAGAAATCCTCAAGGTCTAACTTTATCATCATACGATGGTAAAATTTATATGAGTAACCATGGTGCTAAAGGTGGTGATTGGTTTGGTGAAGTAAAAAAAGGTGAAAATTATGGTTGGAAAATATTAGGCTGGGGAGGAAAAAATTATTCTGGCTTTCCTATTGGTCCAAAATGGAAACCTGGCTTTACAAAAGCAATCCAGTATTGGGTGCCTTCAATTGCAACAAGTGCAATTACAATTTATGAAGGAAACGAATTTAATGAATGGAATGGTCATGCTTTAATTACATCATTAAAAGATCAATCCTTAAGAAAACTAATCTTCAATGATTTGTCCAACATAAAAGAAGATGTAATTTTTAAAGATGAGATTGGACGAATTAGAGATATACAGGTTCATCCAAAAAATGGAAAAATTTACTTTTTGGGGAGTGATAACCTTTGGCTGATGGAGAAGGCTAAATAGATCTTAGTGATTATTGATTTCTTATAAGAGGATAAACCTTTGGATTTAAATATTTAATATTAGTTAATAATATCAATACCAACGTAACTAAACCAATGGATAAACCAAGATAAATCAAAACTTTAAGATCAAACTTCCAGAATAACTCAAATATATTTTCAATAATAAATTTTGAACCAACTACAGCAAACAAAACTGCAATCATTATTACAGATATAAAAATAATCATAAATTCAATCAGCGAAGAAAAAACAATCTCTTTTCTTGAAAAACCTAAAATTTTAAAAACCAAATTTTGGTATTCTCTTACCTTTCCTTGAACCATTATTGCACTTGATATTACAATTAAACCAATGACGATAGTGATTGTTGAAATTACAATAACTGCTATGAAAACTTTATTTAAAACATTGGTTACTTTATTTAAATAATCAGCAATTTTAATCATTGATAAACTAGGGAAAATTTCAAGCATTTTTGTTTCATCAAATTTATTTAAATTATAGAACTTTGTGGTTGCTAAATATTCATGAGGAATATTTTTTGCAAAGTCAGGATTAAAAAGCATTGCAAAATTTATATTTAGATCTCTATAATCAACTTGTCTAAAGTTGACTATTTCACCATCAATTTCTCTACCATAGATATTTAAAGTAA
The DNA here is from genome assembly GCA_902632935.1 of uncultured Pelagibacteraceae bacterium. Classification (GTDB taxonomy): domain Bacteria; phylum Pseudomonadota; class Alphaproteobacteria; order Pelagibacterales; family Pelagibacteraceae; genus Pelagibacter. Next base: position 6,277 of record CACPEJ010000010.1, on the reverse strand, counting down.
ATATATCCCCTAATTTAATATTAAAATCTTTTGCAACCTTAGCGTCTAATGATATCTGAAGTTGATTTGGTTTAGACAAATCCCACCACTTACCATCAATAATTAAATTATCCTCAGGAACTTCTTTTGTCCAAGATGATCTCCGTTCACTGCCAATAACCCAATAACTATCATTTTCAGGTGTAATATATGTGTTTGGATTTATACCATTAATTTTCACTATTCCTGAAGAAACCATCGGCACAATTTCAATATTTGCACCAGGATCCATTGATAAAATACTTTGTTCAAACTTTTCACGCTCTCCATTTTGAATGCCCACAAAAAAATAATCAGGAGCGATGTCAGGTATTGATTTTGCTATCTCTCTTTTAAAATTAGTTCCAACTAATGCCAAAGTCAAAAGTAATGTAACACCAAGGCCTAAAGACATAATTGTAATTGGTGTAATACTTTTTGATTGTGTAATATTTTTAATAGATACTTTTAAAGGAGTGCTTGAATTAAATTTAAACTTTTTTAGAGAAAATATAATTAACTTTGAAAGTAGAAAAAAGATAATCAAACAAATAAAAAATGCCCCAAAATACCCAAGACTATAAACAAGATTTTCTGATCTATAAGTGAATATTAAAATCAAAATTGATAACATTATAATACTCGTGCCAATTAATTTTTTTGAATAATAAAATTGTAAGTTTTGGAATACATTTCTAAATAGACTTGAAGCTTTGACTTGATCGATAGAACTAATTGTAGGAATCGAAAAAATTATCAAAACTAGTAAACCTATTAAAAATATCTTTAAAAAATTAAAAAAAGAAAAAAATAAATTTATCTTAAGTCCAAAGCTACTTGACAAATATTTGTCTGCTAATGGCACAATTAATAAACTACTTAAATATGCTGAAATAGTAATTATAAATAATAATATTACCAATTGAAGATAATAAAGTTTTTTAATATTACCGGAATAGAAACCTAAGGCCTTTCTTACTGCTATAGACAAGTTATTTTGATTTATAAAAGACAAAAGAGTATTAGCAATACCAATACCAGCAATAAGCATCGCACTTATTGAGACAAGGGATAAAAATTGTGAAAAGTTACCAATTACTCTTTTTAATCCACTTGCTGCATTTTCTGGATATCTAATTTTTACCTTTTGATCATCTTTAAAAATACTTTCGATTTTTTTTATGATTATTTCTGGATTATCATTGGTATTAAATTTTACTTTATATTCATAATTTAAAAAATTTCCTATTCCGTTAAGTTTTAAGATATCTAAAGTTTGTTTACCTGTTAAAACCCAATCTCCAAAAGTCACAAATCCACTTACATCTGGAACAGATCTTACTTTACCAATAACAAGAAATTCTTGATCTTGAATTTTTACAATTTCATTTGTTTTGATATTTAAGGTTTTTGATAAACTCTCATTAATTAAAATTGTATAAGGTTCAGTTTGCATTCTTTCATAAGCATCAGCAGGTTCATAAGTTACTTCACCATATAAAGGATACTTTTGGTCAACTGTTTTTATTCTAGTAAATAAAGATTTATTTTTCTTTCGATTTGTTGTCGAAAGCATTGTGCTGAATTCAACCATCTCTGATATAGTTGTAAACTCTTCAACTTTATTTAATAAATCTATATTTCCTTGATTTCTGTTATAATCAATCTCTAAGTCTCCACCTAAAAGCTCTTTAGCATTTTCTTTGAGTTCCTTTTTTAAACTATCCTCAATAGTAAATATTGCACTTAATATAAAAAGACTGATGAACAGAGTGATGATTATACTAGAGATTTTTTTATAGTTCCTTTTTAAATCTCGCAGAGCATATATTAAGATAAACTTGTATTGATAAAAATTATTTAATTTTTCCATCTTTAATTTTGATTTTTCTGCTTGCGCGGTTAGCAAGTTTTGGGTCGTGTGTTACCATAATTAATGAGGAACCCTCCTCTTTAACATACCTAAATAAAATTTTAGAAATCATATCGGAATTTTCTGTATCTAAATTTCCTGTAGGTTCATCGGCTAGAATTAACTCTGGCTTCATAGCAATAGCTCTTGCGATAGCGACACGCTGTTGTTCTCCTCCAGATAACTGACTGGGTAAATTATTTAGTCGATGTTTTAAGCCAAATCTATCTAAAAGAGATTTTGCTTCTTTTTCAGGATTTTTAAATTTATTCAATTCAAGAATTAAGGTTACATTCTCTAGGGCTGTATAATTTGGGATTAGATAAAAAGACTGAAAAATTATACCAATATTTTTTTTTCTGATTTTTGATACTTCATCCTCACTTAATTTTGTAATTTCTTGGTCTTGAAAATATATCTTGCCTGAAGTTGGACGCTCTAAACCACCAATTAACATGATTAAACTTGTTTTTCCTGAACCACTTTCACCAACTATTGAAATAGTTTCTTTTTTTTTTGTGGTCAAATTTATATCTTTTAAAACACTAATATTGTCTTTACCAGTTTGGTATTTAAGATTTATCTTTTTTAATTTAAGAAGAGTACTCATGAACAAAAGTTTTATTATTAAAGTAATTATTATCTGTCTACTAACCATTAATGCATATGCAATAGAAAAGATTGTATTATTTGGTGATAGTTTGATGGCTGGTTATGGTTTGTCTGATGACAATAGTTTACCAGTCGTTTTAGAAGAGAATTTAGAAGCAAAGGGTTACAATATTGAGATTGTTGATGGCAGTGTTTCTGGTAGTACATCGTCAGGGGGATTAAATAGAGCTGATTGGACTTTGAGTGAGCCAGATATAGATCTAATAATTTTATGCTTAGGCGCTAATGACATGTTAAGAGGCATCCAGCCAAAAGAAACAAAAATCAATTTAGAAAAAATTATAAAAATTGCTCAAGATAAAAATATTGAAATTATCCTAGCTGGGATGATTGCTCCAACCTCGCATGGTTTTTCTTATAAAAAAAAATTTGACAAAATTTTTCCTGATTTAGCCAAAAAATTTAAAGTAGAGCTTATTCCTTTTTTACTTGAAGGAGTGGCCATGAAACCCGAGTTTAATCTAAGTGATGGTATACATCCAAATGAAAAGGGCACCATAATAATGAGTAGAACTTTAGAGGAGACAATTATAAAAACTTACAATAAAAAAAATTAGTTTTTTGTGGAAAAAAAACCTTATCACCATTTACCAGACGGTACTTTTAGAAATCCTGAGGGTTCACCAAGACCAGATCCTAATGTTAAATGGTCCTTCAAAATTTTTAATAGAGAGAAAAAAAAACTTGATATGACAGTTCCCAAAGAACATGTTATTGAAAAAGAGAAAGTTTTAACAGACTTAAAAAAATTTCAAGAAGACGATTATGTAGCATGGATTGGCCATGCAACATTTTTAATAAAGCTTGGTGAAACAACAATTATTACAGATCCAGTATTTTCAAAAAATGCTGGGCCGCTAATTTTTGGACCTAAGAGATTTACCGAACCAGCACTAAAATTAAACGAAATTCCACAAATAGATATTTTTTTACTCACTCATAATCATTATGATCATCAAGATATGATGACGATCCGGCGATTTCCTTTTAAAAATTCTAAAGTTTTACTTCCATTAAAACTTGGTAAATATTTTACCAGAAATGGTTATAGCAATGTGAATGAAATGGACTGGTATGATAAAATTGAAATAAATAAAAATTTTAAAATTACTTTTTTACCTGCTGTGCATTGGTCAAAAAGAAGTCTAACAGATACTAATAAAACTTTATGGGGAAATTTTTTAATCGAATATAAAGATATAAAGTTATTATTTGGTTGTGACACTGGAGTAGGAAATATTTATAAAGAAATAGGTAATAAGTATGGTCCAATTGATCTTACATTTATAAATATTGGTGCCTATAATTTTTATCCAATAATGCCTTATAAAGATAAGTCGGTTTATCATACAAATCCGGAAGAAGCTTTAGAGGTTGCAAAAAATTTAAATAGTAAAAAAGTGATTGGAATGCATTGGGGCACGTTTGTTTTATCCCTAGAACCAATCATGGAGCCACCTGTAAGATTTAAAGCTGGAGCGGAAAAATATGGGTTTAAAAAAGAAGATGCTATTATTTATAAAATAGGTGAATTTGGATCTTTAAAAAAATTACTTGATTATAATTAATCATCTAAAATTTTCTTTTTAGCTTTTTTAAATTCTTCTTCTGTTAAAACACCATCTTTAAGGAGTTTATTTAATTTATTCAATTCATCTGTTAACTTATCATTATTATCAGATAAGTTGTCTTCATGCTCCTGGTCTTCTAAGCTCTCATTGGATTTATTTTCTCTTTTAGCCTCAAAACCTTTCATGATAGCTGTTCCACCCAAGTAAAGGACAAATGCTAAAATTGGTATCGCTAATCCAAAAAAAATTATTTTTTCCACAATTTAATCCTCATCATCTTCTCTCCAATTCTTTTCATACATTAACCAAGCAGCATAAATTACTGAAAATGTTCCAACTATCATACCATAATCAAATCCAGTTTGTTTATCATATAAATACCAACCTAATTGTGTCGCGCCAATTGGTGGAACTGTCAGTATGAGCATGAGAAGTGCAATTCTATAGGGGTATTTAGGTTTTTTCATAACCTATCTTATCAAAAAAAATTTGTTGAATTCAATATTATGCTTGCGATCTTTTGAAACAGTCAATCGTATTTTTCAGCAAGCAAGCGATTGTCATTGGACCAACTCCACCAGGAACAGGTGTGAGTGCTTTGGCATTTTTTGAAACTTCATCAAATGCAACATCACCAACAATACCTTTTTCAGTTTTATTAATTCCAACGTCGATCACAATAGTATCTTTTTTAACCCAATCACCTTTGACTAACTCAGGAATACCAACCGCTGCAATAATAATATCAGCTTCTAAACACTCTGCTTTTAAATCTTTTGTTCTAGAGTGTGTTATAGTAACAGTGCAATTTTCTTTTAGTAAAAGTTGAGTCATTGGTTTACCATTTAAGTTAGATCGACCAACAACAACTGCTTTTTTACCATTTAAGTTAGGTTCTATTTTTTTAATTAACAAATAACATCCTAATGGTGTGCATGGAACGGAACTCTCATAACCTGATGAAAGATTTCCAACATTCATTGGATGAAATCCATCTACATCTTTTGATGGATCAATCGCTTCAATAATTTTTTGTTTATCAATATGTTTTGGTAATGGTAATTGAACCAAAATACCTGACACAGAGTTATCTTTATTTAATTCATCTATCTTCTCTAAAATAACTTTTTCTTCAACACTATCTGGATATTTAATCACATCGGATTTAAGTCCAACTTCGTTAGCAGATTTTTCTTTGTTTCGAACGTAAATCTGACTAGGAGTTAAGTCTCCAATCAAAATTACTGACAACCCTGGAACTTTATTATACTTAATTTTAAGATCAGATACTTCTTTTTTAAGCTGTTCCCTTAATAGTGCTGCTTCTTTTTTTCCATCAATTAAAATCATAAATCCTAGAATATCATTGGTGCGATGTAGAGCTTCATACACATTTCTATAAACCAAATCAATAGCAGTAAAATAATTGGTGAAATGTCTAAGGCTCCCAAATTTGGTAAAAATCGTCTTATTCTTCTTAGAAATGGTTCTGTTAATCTGTAAGTAAAATCTAAAACTGCATAAACAAATCTATTTTGAGTATTCAATACATTAAAAGCAATTAACCAGCTGATGATAACATTGGCAATCACCACATACGAATAAAGTTTTAATAATTGTAAAACTAAATAAAAGATAGCAATCATTTTTTTTCAATATAAATCGAAGAACTCGGAAATGCGAAAGAGGCCTTATTGTTTTCAACAATTTGTTTTATTGCAATTGCAAGTTTTTCTTTTACTGAAAGCCATTCGTTCCAACTATCTGATTTTGTAAAACAACGCACATACATGTCTATAGAACTATCTGAGAACTTATCGACCCTAACTGCAATTCCTATTTTAGTGTCAAAATCATCACTTTTTTTTATATGATCTTCAATTTGATCTCTAATATTTTTTAATTGATCAACCGATGTGTCATATTGGAGAGTAATAATCCAACTAATTAACCAGTTTGAAGTTTCACTTACATTTACTACAGCATTTTCTGCAAATTGAAAATTTGGAATTATTGCTAATGATTTATCGAATTTTCTGATTGTTGTTGATCGAAAACCAATTTTTTCAACAATACCCTCAATTATTCCATCAACTAAAATCCA
>CACPEJ010000009.1 GCA_902632935.1 uncultured Pelagibacteraceae bacterium | reverse complement strand
CAGCAGCTGCCTCACAGCCAGCATGACCTCCTCCAATTACAACAACATCAAATGAAAATTCATTTTTCATGGTGTGAATTTATATTTGAAAAAAAATTTTACAAGGCTCTTATTTTCCAATACAAAAATCGTTGAAAATACTACCTAATACTTCCTCTACGTCGACCTTTCCAACAATCATACCTAAATGTCTAGTAGCTAACCTCAAATCTTCAGCTGCTTTATCAAAATCTTTTTTATCATTTTTTTCTAAAAAATTTCTTAAATTAATTGAACACTGAACTAAGTGTTGTCTGTGTCTTTCTCTAGTAATTAATATATCTTCATTTGTAATAAATTTTGTTTTTAATCTTTTTTTGATTTTTGAAATTAATTTATCTAAATTTAAGTTCTCCTTTAATGAAATTAAAACATGATCTAACTTTGTTACCTCTTTATTTAATTCACCCTGAATAAGATCTGACTTATTTACAACTAAAATTGCATTATCTTTTAATAAATCATTCAAAAAACCCTTTAAATCAATACTTTTTGCATCTACTACCACTAATTTCAAATCAGCATTTTCAGCCCTATCTAGTGATAATTTTATACCTTTTTTCTCGATTTCATCTTTAGAATTTCTGATGCCTGCTGTATCTGAAATAATAACTGGATAACCATCAATATTTAAATGTGTTTCAATTACATCTCTTGTTGTTCCTGCGATTTCAGAAACAATTGCTACATCTCTATTCGATAAATTATTTAATAGTGAGGATTTACCAGCATTTGTTGGACCGACAATAGCAATTTTAAAGCCTTCACGTATTATTTCACCTACCTTTTGATCGTCTAAAATCTTTTCAATTTGATTCAAAACTTCAGTTGAATCTTTTTGAATTTGTTGAATATTTTCATCTGGTAAATCCTCTTCTGGAAAGTCTATTTTTGCTTCAACAAAGGATAAAATCTTTAATAACTTTTCTCTCAAGTTATCAAATTTTTTAGCTGATTTTCCTTTCATAGTTTTCACAGCTTGTAACCTTTGTATTTCAGTTTCCGCTGAAATTAGATCGGCTATACTTTCAGCTTGAAGCAAATTAATTTTACCATTTTGAAAAGCTATCTTGGTAAATTCTCCTGGTTCTGCTAATCTGAAATTCTTTATTTTGGACAATTCGTTTTGTAGTGCCAAAATGATTGCTTTCCCTCCGTGAACATGAATTTCAGCCATATCTTCACCTGTGTAGCTCTCTGGACCTGGAAACCAGATAATTATACCTTCATCAATTAGTTCAGAAGTATTGATATTGTTCATTTTCCTCAGGGAAGCAACTCTAGGTGAAGGAAGTGGTTTTCCAGTTAGCAAAGTTATTGCTTTAGATGCATCTGTTCCAGAAATTCTAATTATTGCAACACCAGATATGCCTGGCCCTGATGAAAGAGCATAGATTGTCATAAATTAATTATAATAACTAAATCTAGATATTAAAATTGAATATGTCTATTTAACAATTGTTTTTAATGCCTCAAAAAAACTCTTTGAATAATCATGAACATTAAATAATGGACTTTTTATTGCATCAAGAAAAATAGATTTTCTTAAGTTTATATAATCTTGATAATTATTTGCTAAATTAAAAGCTTTTTGCACATAATCGTCCTCATCTTTTGCAATCAATTCCTCCATACCCAAATTTTTATTTATCGACTCACCACATCTAGAATTAAAATTATAGCCAGCCATAGTTAAAACGGGAACACCCATCCATATGGCCTCAAATGATGTCGTTACCCCATTATAAGGAAAAGTGTCTAATGCTATATCAATATAATTATAATTTTCAAGATGCTTTTTAAATTCTGGAACTTTGTGAATAAACTCAACCGAATTTAACACATCATTTTTTTCAAATAATTGTTTTAATCTTTTTGTTGCAAATCTTTTTGTAGATGTTTTTAAAACTAATTTAGAATTATTAATTTTTTTTAAAATTTTTGACCAGGTAAAAACTACATCTGGGTTAATTTTATCAAAATTATTAAATGATCCAAAAGTAAAATATTTGTTTTTAATAAATGGCGGAGGATTTTCTTTTCTTTCAAAATTGAATCCACAATGAGCATTCCAAATTTTTGGTAAATAGATCACTTTTTCACTGTAAAGACTCTCTTCATTCGAATAGATCAAATTTGGATCAGAGATTATATAATCCATATTTTTTAATCCAGTAGTATTACAATATCCCATCCATATAACTTGTTTTTTTGCCATCCTGTTTTTAAATAACTCCAATCGTTGTCTTGAGGTGTAGCCCATCAAGTCAACCATAATATCTAAATTTAATTCCCTTGATCGATTTAAAGCATCAACATTGTTTAAATTAGAAATATTAATTGTTTTATCTACTAAATTTTTAAAGTTTTCTGTAGATTGATCCTCTTTTGGATTATTCAAAAATAAGACAATTTCAAATTTATTTTTATCATAATTAGAAAGGACTGATTTTAAAAAATAAGTAATTGAATGACCTTCAATAATATCTGCTGACAAAAAGCCTATCTTAATCTTTAAACCAGATTTTTGTGAAATTTCTACCAATTGATTTTGAGGAATTGACTTTAAATTACCATCTAAAAACTTTCCATAATCTAAAAAATCAGATTGTTTCCACCCTTTATCAAAGCATTGCCAATAGCCGTAATTACATAAATCAATAGAATTAAATTTATTGGATTCTATTACTCTTTTAAAATGAAAAATTAATTTTTTAGCATCATTTAGCCTACGATAAACCATAGCCATTGCCAAATTAATTGGTCTATGATTTTGACAGAACTTTTCAGATAATTCGTAAAAATTTAAAATTTCACTAAAATCAAACTCATAATTTTTCTCTAGATCAAGTAAAAATACGTTTGTTGTAATGAAGTTAGCAAGACAATCTATGGCATGAGTTGTATTTTTTTCTTTGAGATATCCAAGCTTAAAATCTTTAATAGCTAAAGTTAGAGCATCTTTGTTTTTTTCATTGTTTGTAATCCTGCTTAGGCCTAATAAATTACATAAAAAAACTGATCTATCATCTTCGTTTGTTTGTGACGAAATTTCAAATACAACAGCAGAATATTTTTTTTGTTTAAATAATTCTGTTGTTTCTAATTCTATTTTTTTTAAGGAGACCATTAAAAAATAAAGGCGAACTTCTTCATAATATTAAGATTTACATTATATAATTAATTAAACATTTAAATATAAGATAGATTATTTAATTATTTCTTTAAGTGAATTAAAAAAATATTCTGCAAATTTTTTTTTGTTAAAAAGAGGACTTTTTATAGCATTTTTAAATATAAATTTTCTTAAACTAATATATTTTTCTTTACTTTTTGATAAATCAACAGCTTTGGAAACATATTCATTTTCATCTTTGGCGATTAATTGCTCCAAACCCAAATTTTTATTTATTGACTCCCCACATCTGGAATTAAAATTATAGCCCGCCATAGTAAGTACAGGAGCCCCCATCCATATGGCCTCGAATGATGTAGTTACTCCATTGTAAGGAAATGTATCTAGTGCGATATCTACTTTTTTGTATAAATTAAGATGGTCTTTTTTATTATCAAAACTTGTATGAAAAACTACTGAGTCTAAAATACTTTTATCTTTTAAAGACTTTTTTATTCTAATTAATTGTTGTTTATCGCTCGGACATTTTATTATTAATTTAGAATTTTTAATATTTTTTAGAATTTTTGTCCAGCACGTGATTACATTTTCATTAATCTTAGATGGATTATTAAAGGATCCAAAAGTTATGAAATTATTCTTAATCAATGGAGGTAGATTTTCTTCTCTTTCAAAATCAAATCCACAATGAGTATTCCAAATTTTTGGTAAATATAAAATTTGTTCAGTGTATAAATCTTTTTCATTTTCATAAATTAAGTTTTGATCAGAGATAATATAATCCATGTTTTTTAATCCGGTAGTATTACAATACCCCATCCATATTACCTGTTTTTTTGCAATTCTATTTTTAAACAATCCTATTCTATTCCTGGAGGTGTAGCCCATTACATCTATCATTATATCTAAATTCAATTTTCTAATTTTATTTAATGCGTCTAAATCACTTAATTGACTGATATCGATTGTTTTAAAAACTAAATTGGTAATCTCAGTTGACACTGTAGTAAGATCTTTCTGATTAGAAATCAAATAAATGTCAATTTCATCTTTATTATAATTCAGTAAGATAGTCTTCAAAAAAAAAGTAATTGAGTGTCCGGTCTTTAGATCTGCCGACAAGATGCCTAAATTAATTTTTTTATTCTTTTTATTGGATAATTTTATTATTTGATCGGAAGGATACTCAATTAAATTTTTTTCAACAAATTGGCCATACTCAAAAAAATCCTTTTGAGACCAACTCTGATCATAACACCTCCAAAAACCATAATTACACAGGTCATTTGATATAAAATCGCCAGATTTAATCACCTTTTCAAGATGAAATACCATGCCCTCAAAATCATTTAATCTTGAATAAATTGTAGTCATTGCAATATTAATTGGTCTTTTATTTTGAAAAAATTCTGGAGATGATTTGTAAAAATTTTTTATCTCATCGAAATCTACATTTGTATTTTCAAAATCACTTAAAATTACACTTGCAAGTGCCAAATTTACAAGTGCATTGAGGCTATTTTCACTGGTTAATTCTTTTAAATATCCTTTTTTAAAGTCACTTACGGCTAATTCTACCTGGTCTTTATTCTTCTTGTTAAGAGAAATTCTACTAATGCCCAACAGTACAAATAAGCCTGAGGTTCTCTCATTTTCTTGTGTTTTTGTGGTTATTTCAAAAATTATCTCAGAGAATTTTTTTTCTTTAAATAAATTTTGTAATTCAAATTCTAAATTCTGAACTGATACCATTACATAAATCTATGCTGGCTTGTTCATTGAGTTAAAAAACTCAGCATTATTTTTGGTGTCTTTTAATTTTGAATTAATAAATTCAATTGCATCCATTGTGCCCATAGGAGCGATGATTCTTCTTAATACATTCATTTTTTGAAGATCATTTTTATCAAACAATAACTCTTCTCTTCTGGTACCTGATTTTGTAATATCAATAGCTGGATAAATTCTTTTATCAGCAATTTTTCTATCAAGAACTGTTTCGCTATTTCCAGTGCCTTTAAATTCCTCAAAAATTACTTCATCCATTCTGCTTCCTGTATCAATTAATGCGGTCGAAATAATTGTCAATGATCCACCTTCCTCAATATTTCTTGCAGCTCCAAAAAATCTCTTTGGTCTTTGCAGTGCATTCGCATCAACACCACCAGTCAAAACTTTTCCAGAACTTGGTATTACAGCATTGTAAGCTCTCCCTAATCTGGTTATAGAATCCAAAAGTATAACTACGTCTTTTTTGTGTTCTGTTAATCTTTTCGCTTTTTCAATAACCATTTCAGCAACAGCAACATGACGTTGAGCAGGCTCATCAAATGTAGAACTAATTACCTCACCTTTTACAGTTCTCTGCATGTCTGTCACTTCTTCTGGTCTTTCATCAATCAACAACACAATTAAGTAACATTCAGGATAATTTTTTGCTATTGAATTAGCTATACTTTGCAAAATCATAGTTTTACCAGCTTTAGGAGGCGAGATGATGATTGATCTTTGACCTTTACCAATCGGACTCACCAAATCTATAAGTCTTGGAGTTAAATCTTGTTTTTTTTCAGGTTTAACTTGCTCGACCTCCATAACAAGTTGTTTATCTGGATAAAGAGGTGTCAAGTTATCAAAAGCTATTTTATGTCTAGATTTATCAGGTTCTTCAAAATTTATTTTACTTACTTGTAACAGTGCAAAATATCTTTCACCTTCTTTGGGGGCCCTTACAGGTCCCTCAACAGTGTCACCAGTCCTTAAACCAAATTTTCTAATTTGACTTGGACTTACATAGATATCATCTGGACCTGGTAAATAATTTGACTCCATGGCTCTTAAAAAACCGAAACCATCTTGAAGTAATTGAAGTACACCTGCCCCAGTTATTTCCTCCTTTTCTGCAACTTTTTTCAGAATCGCAAAAAGTATCTCTTGCTTTCTTAGGGTGCTTGCATTTTCAATTCCAAGCTCCTCTGCTTGTGTAATGAGCTGTTCTGATGATTTTAATTTTAGTTCTTGTATGTTCATGAGTGAATTATTAAGGACTTAATAATACGTTTAATATATATGCTAATTTAAATTATTCAACCCTAGATAGGCTTAAATATTACAACAAATACAATTAAAATCAGCAATAATGTGGGTATTTCATTAATATATCGATAATATTTATGGGAATGTTTATTTATGTCTAATTTAAATTGTCCTAAGATTCTTCCAAGATAAAAATGATATAAAGTTAAGATAACAACAAAAATTAATTTCAAAATCATCCATTTTTGACCCAATTGTCCAAAACCTATTTCATGTATCAGTATCAACCCAAACACCCAAGATAGTGTCATGGCAGGAGTCATAATGTAAAAAAAAAGTTTTTTTTCCATAACTTTAAACACTTCTGAAACAAGTGGTTTGTCTTTATTTTGGGAGTGATAAACAAAAATTCTAGGTAGATACAAAAGACCGGCCATCCAAGAAATTACCGCTATCAAATGAAGAGATTTAAACAATAAATAAGTATTCATTTATTAAAGATTCTTTTGAATTAAAGTTTTTAACAAAGCAATATGATCATCATTATCATTTAAACATGGTACCATGTCAAAATTTTCACCACCAGATTCTAAAAAACTTTCTTTACCTTGAATAAGAATTTCCTCCAATGTCTCAACACAATCTGAGGAAAAACCAGGACATATTGCAAGAACATTCTTCTTTCCCTCTTTAGGCAATTTCTCTAGTGTTTTATCTGTATAGGGCTCAAGCCATTTTTGAGGACCAAATCTAGATTGAAATGTTGTTTTAATTTCTATCGAATTAAATTTCTCTGAAATCAATCTTGTTGTTTTTTGACAATAGCAGTGATATGGATCTCCTTTATCAAAATATTTTTGGGGTATACCATGATAAGATGCCAATATTAAATCTGGTTTCCAATTTATTTCTTTTATTTTCTTATTCAGTGAATTTACCAAAGCATCTATATACAAAGGATGTGACTCATAATGTGGTATTATTTTGATTGATGGTTGCCATCTCATTTTCATTAACGTTCTATAAACTTCGTCACAAACAGTAGCCGTTGTTGCTGCAGCATATTGAGGATATAGAGGGAGTATAATCAAGTTCTCACAACCTTTTTCATGAAGTTTTTTTATTTTGCTTTTTATACTCGGATTTCCATACCTCATGGCATAATCAATGATTAGGTTTTGTTCTGAAAAGGAATTTGATAATTTCTTGGCTTGTTTTTGTGTATAATAGAGAAGGGGAGAAATGTTTTTATCTTTCATCCAAATTTCTTTATAAGCCCTGGCAGTTTTAGATGGTCTTAAATTTAATATAAAGACATTTAATATAATTTGCCAAATAATCGGGTTAACTTCTATCACTCTTTTATCAGATAAAAATTCTTTCAAGTATTTTCTAATATCAAACCAACTTGTGGAGTCCGGTGTCCCCAAATTTATTATCAAAGCTCCTGTTTTGCCAAAATTAATAAGTGGGTGATTTAATTCTTTTTCCATCAATAATCTTTTATAATTTTAACTAAATAATCCATCATACTTGGATCTGTTTCGGGTAATATTCCATGACCTAAATTAAATATATATGGATGGTCTTTAAAAATATCCAGATACTTGATTGCTTCTTTTTTAAGATTGTCTTTATCAGTGAGTAAAACTTTTGGATCCATACCACCTTGCACAGGAATTTTTATCTCTTTTTCAATTTTTATTGGATCAACTTCATAATCTATACAAATTGCATCTGGTTTTACAATTTCACAATATTTTTTATAATTTTTTATACCTCGTGGAAAGCAAATCACTGGAACATTTAAAGATTTGGTGAATTCAACTAAAGAACAAGTTGGATTATAGATATAAAAATCATAATCTTTATCCTCTAGTAGTCCTGCCCAACTATCAAAAATTTGTATAATATCTGCACCACTATCAATTTGATTTTTAATATGAATTTTTAAAAATTTATCTATTATTTTTAAATTTTTTTCAATTATAGAAAAATCTTTAAAAAAATTTTCTTTGAGCTTTATTTTTGGAGATTGTTTATTTAGAATATAAACAAGTAATGTCCAAGGAGCTCCAACAAACCCTATAGTAGACTTGTTATCTGTTAAATTGTTATTTCTTACCAAATTTATAGCTTTATAAACAGGATCAACTCTTTCAATAAAATCACTTTCAGTAACTTCAAAAGCTTGATCAAGGTTTAGATCGCCAAGAATAGGTCCAATATTTTTTTTAAATTCTACTTTTTGTTTCAAACCGTAAGGTAAGATTAATATATCCGAAAAGATTATGGCTGCATCTAAGTCAAACCTTTTAAGAGGTTGTAAAGTTATTTCAGCTGACAAACTAGAATTTAGACATAGTTTAATAAAATCAGTATTTTTTTTTCTTATTTCTCTAAACTCTGGCAGATATCTCCCGGCTTGCCTCATAATCCAAATAGGATTTAAATCTGTTTTTCTATCTTTAATAACTTTATAAATGTTAGACATATTAATAATTAAATTTAATTAATAGTATTTGTAATATGAGCTGTGAAATATGTGGATTAAATTTTATATACATTTTATAAACCAGTTATTAACATTTAAATGTAAATTTTTGATATATATATAAGTAATATTGAAGCTTATTACCAATATTTCAATTTAATGAAAAACTTTATACAGATGTTTAATAATGTTAATAAAAGCTATGTTTTACAGCATAAATTTTAAATTTATAAAATTAACTAACTTTGTCTAAATAAAATAAAAATTATTAACACTTTATACATGAGTAATATTTATCAGATTTATCTAATATCAGACTCTACTGGTGAAACGTTAGATAGAATTTTTACTGCAATTAAAGCTCAATTCAAAAACATAGATTATAAAATACATACTTATTCTTTTACAAGAACTGAAAACCAAATTTTAAAAATTTTATCCAATGCTAAAGAAAACCAAAACTCTATAATTTTATATTCAATCGTAGATAGTAGCCTTGCAAAATATCTTGCAACAAATAGCGAAGAAAAGAAGATTCCTTGTTTTGGTGTTCTTGGAGATTTAATCTTAAGCTTTTCAAAGCTGCTTAACCAAAAAGCATCTCATCAGCCCAGTGGTCAATACACTCTCAATGATGAGTATTACAAGAGGATTGAAGCAATTCAATTTACAATGAACCATGATGATGGAAATTTAGTAAAAGATATTAAAAAATCGGATATTATTTTATTGGGAGTTAGTAGGACCAGCAAAACACCAACTTCGATTTATCTAGCAAACAAAGGGTTTAAAATATCTAACATTCCTTTGGTAAATGAAAATTCTATTCCTGAAACTTTAAAAAAAGATCCGAACATTACTTGTATTGTTGGTTTAAGTACAGAACCAGAAAGGTTAGCTGATATTAGGAAAAATCGAATGAACTCATTAAAAGAATCCCAGAACAAATCTTATACAGACCTATCTAAAATTAAAAAAGAAGTTGAGGATGCTAAAAATACTTTTAAGAAGTATAAGTGGCCAACAATAGATGTAACTAGAAAATCGGTAGAAGAAACTGCCGCTTCAATTATAAAGATATACGAAATATATAAAAATAATGGTTAAGATTATCCTTGCCTCAAAAAGCAAAGTAAGAAAGCAGATTTTAGATAATAATAATATTTCCACAGAGGTACAAAATTCTAATTTAGATGAGGATGTTGTAAAAGAAAGTTTGCTTAAAGAAAAGGCATCACCTGGATTAATATCAAAAAACTTAGCTGAGTTAAAAGCAAACAAGGTTAGTCAAAAAAACCAAGGATTTTTAGTTTTGGGTGCTGATAGTGTAATAGATTTAGAGGGTGAATTAATATCTAAACCGATAAACAGAGATCAAGCTTTAGAAATTTTAAAAAAACTAAATGGAAAAAAACATCATCTCATTAGTTCAGTTTGTGTCTCTCAAAATGGTGCCATGATTTGGAATTATACTGATAAAGCAACTTTAACAATGAAACAATTTAGTTTAGATGAGCTTAAAAGTTATTTGTCAAAAATTACAGATGAAGCCCTATATGCTTACAACGTTTATCAAATTGAGGGAGAAGGTAGGAAATTGTTCTCAAATATAGAGGGTGATGAAGATACTATTATGGGTTTACCAATTAAAAAGATAAAACAATACTTAAGCAATTACGAATGAAAAAATATTTAGTAATAGGAAACCCAATTGATCACTCCTTGTCTCCCAAACTTCAAAACTGGTGGTTAAAAGAAAATAATATCGATGCCAAGTATGATAAAATCAAGCTCGAGGATCATGAAATTAAAAATTTTATTCAAACTATTAAGGAGCAAAAAATAGCCGGTTGTAATGTAACTGTCCCTTTTAAAAAAATGGTTATTCCTTTTTTAGATAAATTAAGCACAGAGGCAGAAAATACCCAATCAGTAAACACAATCATTTATGAAAATGGTGATCTAGTTGGACATAATACAGATATTGCTGGTTTTGATACTGCAATTAAAAAGTTAGATTTTAGTATAAAAGATAAGAAAGTTTTGATTTTGGGAGCTGGTGGTGTAGTGCCATCAATAATTTTTGCATTAAAAAATATGAATGTTCAAGAGATAACAATTAGTAACAGGACCAAAGAGAAGGCAGAAAATTTGAGAGTTTTATTTAAAGATATCAAAATTTTAGAGTGGGGAAATTTAACTGATTTTCATATGATAATAAACGCAACAAGTCTTGGTTTGAATAATGAAAAAATAAATCTAAATTTTTCAAGTTCGGGAAATGATAAATTATTTTATGACGTAATTTATAATCCTCAAGAAACTCAATTTTTGAAAATGGGAAAAAAATTAGGATACAAAACAGAAAATGGAAAAACTATGTTTGTTTATCAGGCCCTGGAAGCATTTAAATTATGGCATAGGATAGAACCAAAAGTTAATACTGATACATTTAAGCTGTTAGATAATGATTAGAATTGGAATTCTAGGAGATATTGGATCAGGAAAAAGTTTTGTAGCAAAATCATTTGGCTACCCAGTATTTAATGCTGATAACGAAGTTGGAAAATTATATAAAAAAAACAGAGGAATTTTTATTAAACTTAATAGGTCTTTACCCAAATACATCACTCAATTTCCAATAAAAAAACAAGAGGTATTAAAGACAATACTAGCAAATAAAAATAATTTAAAGAAAATTATTAAAATTATTCATCCCGAAATAAGAAAGAAGATGAATATTTTTTTAAAGAAAAATAAAAGAAGTAAATTAATCGTTTTAGATATTCCTTTATTACTTGAAAATAAAATCAATAAAAGAAAAGACATTTTGATATTTGTTCAATCTAAAAAATCTGAAATTTTAAAGAGATTAAAAAAAAGGCAAAATTTTAATTCAAAAATTATGAACAGATTTAGAAAGATACAACTACCGCTTGATTACAAAAGAAAAAAATCAAACTTTATTATTAAAAATAATTTTACAAATATATTTATTAAAAAACAGATAAAATATATTCTTAAACAAATACATTAAATGAAAGAAGTAATTTTAGATACAGAAACAACGGGATTGTCTGTTAAAGAGGGTCACCGAATAGTTGAGATAGGATGCATTGAGTTAGAAAATTTTATCCCTACAAACAATAACTTTCATTGTTATTTAAATCCTGAGAGAAAAGTTTCCGAAAAAGCCTTAGAAACTCATGGATATACAGACGAATTCTTGTCTGACAAAAAAAAATTTAAAGAAATAGCAGATGATTTTTTACTTTATATAAAAGGAAAAAAACTAATTATTCATAATGCTGAATTTGATTTATCTCATTTAAATAACGAATTGAAAATAGCAGGTAAAGATTTAATTAATAATGAAATTGTTGATACAGTTGTGTTGGCTAGAGATAAATTTCCAGGATCTTCTAACAGTCTAGATGCCCTATGTAAAAGGTATAGAATTGACAATTCCAAAAGAAAAAAACACACAGCCCTAATCGATTGTGATTTATTATCAAAAGTTTATATTAATTTAATAGATCAAAAAGAACCTAAATTAAATTTTAGTAATGATATTGGTGATAATAATCAAGCTTTAAAAACAAACATTTCCTACTTTAAAAAAGTTATTAAACCTAGTGAGGAAGAAAAAAGAAATCACGAACAATATTTAAAAATTAATTTGAAGAAAAATTTTTTTAATTAAATTGTTTGTTATAAAGTTCGTCAAAATCAACTTTTTTTTCAAATTTAATATTTGGATACCCTGATGTATGTAAAAGATTGAGTAGAGCCTTTTCTAATTCTGGATAAATTTCCTTCTGTACGTCACATAGTATAATTCTTTGTAGAATTTTTTTATCTTTAATTTCTTCATTGAGTTTAATTACAGATGTATAAGTCATTTCAAAATGAGATTTTTTTTTACTTTCTGAAGTATCATGAAATTTTAACAAAGTATTCACCTCGATAATTTGTGCTTTCAAAGGCTTTGAGTTTATCTCAATATTTAATTGATATTTTGATATAAAATCTTTTACGTATAAATATGTCTCAACGTCAGGGGTTTCACCTGAGATATCTTTTATAAACTTACTTACAATTTTATAATTTTTGTTCATCGTCTTCTTCAATGTCTTCAAACTCACCCTCTATATATGGTTTTTTAATTTTTGTCTCATTCTTAAATTTATTAACAATTTTTCCAAAAAATAATTTTCTTGTTATAGGAAAAATCAAAAGAAATCCAAATAAGTCAGTAGCAAAACCCGGAACTATTAATAGTAAGGCTGCAAATGCTATAGTAGCACCAGAGATTATTTCATAGACTGGAGCTTCATTTTTTATTAACTGTGAAAAACCAGATCTAAGGGTGTTTAACCCCTCGTATCTTGCATAAATCACCCCTATTATTGCTGTTATAAATATAAGTGATATCGTGTTAAAGGCACCTATTTGACTACCAATTTTAATAAATAGATAAATCTCCAAAATAGGGACTAAGATTAAGGCAATTAATACTGAGTTCATTTGTCTTTAATCTAATTGCTAGTTGAAATTATTCAACAGAGTAATTAAATTATTAATATGAATTATAGTTTTGAGTACATTGATATCATACTATTAGCTATGATAGCTGGATTTATTTTTTTGAGGCTAAGAGGTATTCTTGGAAAAAGAACTGGCTTTGAGGGAAAAAATCCGCAACAATTTCAAGAAATTTTAAAAGAAGTTCATCAAGAAAGTAATTTAAAACAAAAAGAAAATTTTGATAAAAAAGCTCAAAGTGAATTTTTAAAAGGAGCAAAAATTGCTTATGAAACTATTATAACTGATTTTAGTGATAATGATAATAAGTTAATAGCTAGTAAACCTTTATTAAGTAAAGAAATTTATGATGAGTTTAATAAAGCTCTTAAAGATAGAGGCGATAGAGGCCATTATGCCGAAATAACATTTATTGGAATAAAATCAGCGGACATAAAAGAACACAAAAAAATCGATAAAGCTCTTCAGGTGACAGTAGATTTTGTAAGTGAGATCATTACGTGTATAAGAGATAAAGAGAAAAAAATTGTTTCGGGAAATCCTGATAAAATCAAGACTATATATGACACTTGGACATTTTCTAGAGATATGAGATCGAACAACCCAAACTGGTTGTTGGTAAATACTCTAAACTAAGTGAATAGCAAAATTTCAGAAAAAGATAAAAAAACTTGGGAAGAATTTTTATCTAACGATCAAAAATTACCAGACAAAGATAACATTCAAAATAAAACAATTATAAAAAGAACCAGATCATTAGATCTGCATGGTAAAACTCTTGATGAAGCCAATAGTATTATTGAGAACTTTATAAAAAAATCTTATGAAGAAAAAGTTCAGAAGCTCATAATTGTTACTGGCAAAGGTCTTCATTCAGATAATGAGAAAGACCCATATGTTTCGAAGGATTTAGGTATTTTGAAGCATTCAATACCAGAATTTGTAAGAAATAATGAAGATTTAATGAAAATTATATCAAATATTAGCGAAGCAAGTGTGAAAGATGGCGGGACAGGAGCTTTTTATATTTTTTTAAAAAAAAGATAAATTGTTAGTTTAAGATAACTCAATAATATAAAGTAGAAATAATGATAATTTGGTTAGCATCGTATCCAAATAGTGGAAATGATTTTTTAAGATCTCTATTATCATCATATATTTTTTCAAAAGATGGAAGTTTTAATGAAGATGTAATCCAAAATATTGATGAATTTCCTAATAATTCGCTATTTAAAAAATTAGGTGTTGATATTAATAATCTTGATGAAATGAATGAAAATTACATCAATTCTCAAAAAATTTTAAATAAAAAAGATAGTATAATGTTTTTAAAAACATTTAGTTGCTTTGTGCACACTGATAAGTTTAAATTTACAGATAGAGACAATACTCTTGGTGTAATTTATGTTGTAAGAGACCCTAGAAATATAGTTTTTCCGCTTTCACAAAGTTTTCAATTATCTGAAGAACAATCTTTACATAATTTGTTAATAAAAACATATCTAGGAAAAGAATCCCAATCTCACTGCACAACTTATTTAAGTTCATGGAAAGATCACTATAATTCATGGAAAGTTTTTACCAGATTTAATAAATATTTATTAGTCAAATATGAGGATTTGATTCAAGATACTGAAAAAACTTTTTTGAATATTTTAAAATTTATTGCACATTTGGGTCGAGTGAAATTTACTTTGGATGAAATAAAATTTAAAAATGCTCTAAAAACAACAGAGTTAAAAAAATTAAATGAAAATGACATAAAAAAACTTGATCAAATAGACCCAAAAATAAAAAATAAATTGGAAAAAGAATTAGAGAATGAAATGAGGGAGCTTAATTATTTAGAGAATAAATTTTGATAAATCAGTATCTTTAACAAGATTATCTAAATTTTTATCTATATATTCCTTATTAATAATTATTTTTTCACCAGCTCTGTCAGTTGCTGTAAAACTTATTTCATCTAATATTTTTTCAATAATTGTATGTAATCTTCTTGCACCAATATTTTCTACGGTTGCATTTACCTCAGAGGCTATATTGGCGATTGCATCAATCCCATCTTCTGCAAACTCTAATTCAACATTTTCTGTTTTTAACAATGCTACATATTGTTTAATCAAACTATAGTCTGGCTCTTTTAGAATTCTTTTAAAGTCTTCACTTGTTAGAGCTTCTAACTCTACTCTTATTGGTAGTCTTCCTTGTAGTTCTGGTAATAGGTCTGATGGTTTTGCAAGCTGGAAGGCTCCCGATGCAATAAATAAAATATGATCTGTTTTAATTGGACCATATTTTGTGTTAACTGTTGTGCCTTCGATAAGAGGTAATAAGTCTCTTTGCACCCCTTCTCTTGAGACATCTCCTCCAACTCTATCAGTTCTGCCAGAAATTTTATCGATTTCATCTAAAAAAACTATTCCATTATTTTCTGTAGAAATCTTTGCAGCTTTAATAATTTTATCCTGTTCAATTAATTTGTCAGACTCATCATTTATTAAAATTTCGTGAGATTCTTTAACTGTCATCTTCTTTTTCTTTTCTTTTGAACCCATAGATTTGCCTAGCATTTCTCCAATATTAATCATTCCAACATTAGCACCTGGCATTCCTGGAATTTCAAATGAGGTACCACTACCCCCTGTGTCACTCACAGCGATTTCAATTTCATTGTTGTCTAAATCACCATCTCTTAATCTTTTTCTAAAACTTTCTCTAGTTGCTGCACTTGCCTTTTTTCCAACTAAAGCGTCTAAAACTTTTTCTTCTGCCATTTTCTGAGCTTTTGCATAAACCTCTTTCCTTTTTTTTACTTTTTCCATTGAAATAGCAATTTCTATTAAATCTCTTACAATTTGTTCAACATCTCTTCCCACATATCCAACTTCAGTAAATCTTGTTGCCTCAACTTTTACAAAAGGCGCTTCAGCAAGTTTTGATAATCTTCTAGATATTTCAGTTTTACCAACTCCAGTTGGTCCAATCATAAGAATATTTTTTGGTAAAACTTCGTTCTTCATCTCACCTTTTAAAGCTTGTCTTCGCCATCTATTTCTCAAAGCTACAGCTACAGCTTTTTTAGCTTTATTTTGGCCAACAACAAACCTATCTAACTCTGAAACTATTTCTCTTGGTGATAATGAACTAACTAAAGTTTCGTCATTTTTGGAATTTTTATCTTTTGGAACAAGAGGTGTAACGTTAGATTTTTCCATTATATTTTTTCGACCTTAATATTATTATTGGTAAAAACACAAATTTCTGAAGCAACTTCAATAGCTTTTTTTGCTACTTCTTCAGCACTCATGTCTGTACCCATTAAAACTTTTCCAGCAGCTAAAGCGTAATTTCCACCTGAACCAATTCCAATTACATCGCCCTCCGGCTCGAGCACATCTCCAGTTCCAGAAATAATATAACTATTATCTTTGTCACCAATAGCCATTAATGCCTCAAGTCTTCTCAAGTATTTATCTGTTCGCCAGTCTTTTGCTAATTCAACAGCTGCTCTTGATAAGTTTCCTGCATGCTTTTCTATTTTTGCTTCTAATCTCTCGAATAAAGTTAAAGCATCTGCAGTGGAACCTGCAAATCCAGCGACAACATCTCTTTTTTCTATTTTTCTTACTTTTGATGCAGTGCTTTTTACGACAGTATTTCCCATGCTAACCTGACCATCGCCAGCAACTACTACTTCATTATTTTTTCTTACCAAAACAATCGTTGTCATAGCTTATAAATGGATACTAAATTTGATAGTTCAAGCCCAGGTTTAGTATTATTGCCATATTTGGATAATATATGTATACCTCTTTTTAATTATGAAGCGTAAAGGTAAAATTAGTCGAAAAACAAAAGAGACCAGTATAAGTGTTGATCTTAACATTGATGGTAAAGGTAAATATAAGATCGATACTGGAATTGGATTTCTTAATCATATGCTTGAGCAGTTATCTAAGCATTCATCAATAGATATGAGTATAAAAGCTAAAGGAGACACGCATATTGATTTTCACCACACAACCGAGGACACAGGTATAGCAATTGGTGAGGCTTTAAAAAAGGCATTAAAAAAATCTGTTGGCATTAGAAGATATGCACATGCGATGATACCAATGGATGAAACTTTATCGCGCGTTGCAATTGATATTTCAAACAGACCATACTTAATTTGGAAAGTAAAATTAAAAGTCGAAAAGCTAGGTGAGATGGATACAGAATTATTTAAAGAATGGTTTCAAGCTTTTTCTCAAGCAGCAGGAATTACTTTGCACGTAGAAAATATTTATGGTGATAATAGCCACCACATAATTGAGTCTTGTTTCAAAGGATTGGCAAGATCATTAAGAGCTGCATTAGAGATAGACCCTAGGAACAGTAAATCAATACCATCTACTAAAGGCTCATTATAAAATTAATGAAAGTTACTATCATCGATTATAACTCGGGCAATATAAGCTCGGTGATAAACTCATTCAAAGAAGTTGCCAAAGATAAGGTGAATATTGAGGTTACTTCTGATTTAAATAAAATTAAATCAAGCGACAAAGTAGTTTTACCAGGGCAGGGCTCATTTAAAAGTTGTGTAGACGCTTTAAATAAAATCAATGGTCTAACGGAAGCTTTACATGAATTTGCAATAAATAATAAAAAACCACTTTTTGGAATTTGTGTTGGCTTACAAATGTTTGCCGATATTGGTTATGAGGAAACCGAAACTAAAGGCTTAGGTTGGATATCTGGCAAAGTCTCAAAAATAGATAATCAAAATGGAAAATACAAACTTCCTCATATTGGTTGGAACCAGATAAATATTGTCAAACAAAGTAAGATTTTTAAAGATATAGAAAATAATTCACATATGTATTTTGTGCATAGTTATGAATTTATTCCAGATGATAAAAATGTAATTTCAGCTACAACAGATTATTCATCAAATATTGTTTGTTCTGTTGAAAAAGAAAATATCTTTGGAACACAATTTCATCCAGAAAAAAGTGATAAATTGGGGCTTAAAATGATTGATAATTTTATAAATATTTAAATTTATGAACAAATTTCTTTTTATAATCCTTTCTTATTTTTTTCTTACTTCATGTCAAAACATTCAAAGTGTCGAAAAAACAGAGCAAAAAAAAACGACTAAAGAATTTACAATTTCAATTGAACCTAATTTAAAAACAAAAAAATGAAAATATTTCCAGCAATTGATATCAAAGATAAAAAGTGCGTGAGGTTAGTTAAAGGAGATTTTGATGATAAAACTGAATATAAAATATCTCCAGTTGAGCAAGCTAGTAAATATAAAGATCATGGTTTTAAAAATTTGCATATAGTTGATTTGGATGGAGCTTTAACCGGCGAAACTTCTAATTTAGATATTATTCAAGATATAGTAAGTAAATTCGATCTCAAAATCGAGGTCGGTGGAGGTGTTAGAAACTTTGAAAGCATTCAAAAGTATACTGATGCTGGAGTTGATAAAGTAATTTTAGGTAGTGCTGCAATAAAAGATAAAAATTTTTTAAAAGTAGCATGCGAAAAATTTCCAAATAAAATTGCCTTAGGTTTAGATGCTAAAGATGGATATCTATCAGTATCTGGTTGGCAGGAAAATTCTAATCAATTAACTCTAGATTATTTAAAAGAGGTAAATGGTTATGGTGTTAGCAGATTGATTTATACAGATATCAACCGAGATGGTATGAAGCAAAGCCCAAATTTTGAAGAGACTTCAAAAGTTGCTGAAAAATCAAATTGTCCGGTTATTATTTCTGGTGGTGTGTCATCAATAGATGATATTAAAAAAGCTAAAACTTTGAAAAATATTGAAGGTATAATAGTCGGTAAAGCTATTTATGATGGAGATATAAAGTTAGAGGATCTGGTTAAAGAAGATGCTTAAAAATAGAATAATTCCTTGTTTAGATGTCAAGAATGGACGTGTAGTTAAAGGTATTAACTTCGTTGATTTAAAAGATGCAGGTGATCCAGTTGAACAAGCAAAAATTTATTCTGATGGTGGTGCAGATGAAATTTGTTTTTTAGATATTACTGCTTCAAAAGAAAATAGAGATACAATTTATGATGTAGTTGAGAGAACATCAAAAAAATGTTTTGTACCTTTAACAGTTGGTGGAGGAGTTAGAAGTATAGATAATATAAATAAGTTACTTAATTGTGGTGCAGATAAAGTATCCATTAATACTGCAGCTGTCAAAAATCCAAAAGTTGTTTTAGAAAGTTCAAAAAAGTTTGGTTCACAATGTATTGTTGTTGCAATTGATGCAAAGAAAAATGGAGACAAGTGGGAAATATTTACTCATGGAGGGAGAAACAATACTGGTCTTGATGCTTTAGAGTATGCCAGAAAAATGGAAGATAATGGGGCAGGAGAATTACTCGTAACTTCCATGGATAGGGATGGAACACAAATAGGTTATGATGTTGAATTAATGAATAATATTGCATCAAATGTAAATATACCTTTAATTGCATCAGGAGGTGTTGGCAATCTAGATCATTTAGTTGATGGTATTAAATTAGGAAATGCTAGTGCAGTTTTGGCAGCATCAATATTTCATTATGGAAAACATTCTGTTAAAGAAGCTAAGGAATATTTGGACTCAAAAGGAATTCCTGTTAGAATTTAGAATGTTAAGCACACTAGAAAATTTATTTAAACTTGCACGCGAAAGAAAAGAAAAGCCAGTTGATGGATCATATACAAACAAATTATTATCAGATAAATCGCTAAGCAAATCAAAAGTTTTAGAGGAAATAAATGAATTAATCGAGGCTGTAGACAAAGATACTAATAAAATACATGAAGCTGCCGATGTATTTTATCATTTGATAATTTATCTAGAAGCAAATAACATTAAAATTGAAGATATTGAGTTTGAGTTAGAAAATAGAAAAAAATAAAAGTTAATGAGTAAGATTAAGATAGT
The DNA here is from genome assembly GCA_902632935.1 of uncultured Pelagibacteraceae bacterium. Taxonomy (GTDB): domain Bacteria; phylum Pseudomonadota; class Alphaproteobacteria; order Pelagibacterales; family Pelagibacteraceae; genus Pelagibacter. Next base: position 4,276 of record CACPEJ010000009.1, on the reverse strand, counting down.
ATTTTTTTTAATATTAGGTTTCGTTTTCTATAAAGGTTATGTTGCTTTTACAAATTTTGAAATCGGAGTTTCTGATAGAGTAACTGAATTAGAGGAAAAAGCAGATTTTGAGAGACAAGGAGAGGTTATAGCTTTGATGATGTATTTAGGTGATCCTCCAAAATTAACCGAACATTTATTGGTTAAAAATGAGTCTAAATGTATAGAGATGAAGCAAATTGCTGAGGAAACGTCATTTGCCTATTACGAGTGTGCGATTGTTGATGCTAATTTAAAAGGTGGAAAAATAACTAGCATAAATCAAGAGCTTAAGGTTTTACAATGACATATGATGAAAACAATATTTTCGCAAAAATTTTAAGAGGTGAAATTCCTTGTAAAAAAATTTATGAAGATGAGTTTGTATTATCTTTCCACGATATAAATCCTCAAAAAAAAATTCACGCACTAGTAATTCCAAAAGGAAAATACATAGATTTAGATGATTTCAGTAATAAAGCTTCATCAGATGAGATGGTAGGATTATTAAAAGGTATTAATATAGTAGCAAAGAAACTTGGTATTTCAGTTGATACAGGCAAAGGATATAGAGCCTTAGCAAATATAAGTGAACATGGTGGTCAAGAGGTACCTCATCTTCATTTTCACTTATTTGGCGGTGAATCAGTTGGTAAGATGGTGCAGTGAATAAAAAAGTAGAGAGAAATTATTTAGAAATATCATATTTGGAAGATTTAAAAGATTCTTCAAATTTATCAAACCATTACTCGATAAACTTCGTGGATCCTGTTGATTTTCAACTTAATAAATTTTTTTATAAAAATATTGGTAAAAGTCATCATTGGGTAGATAGATTAGTATGGGGTGAAAAACAATGGCAAGACTATGTATCCGACAAAAAAGTTAAAACATACGTATTTAAAGAAAAGAATGAGCTAGCAGGTTATTTTGAATTAATTTTACATACGGATAAAAATGAAGTTGAGATAGCCTATTTAGGTTTATTAGAGGAATACCAAAATAAAAAACTAGGTTCATATTTATTATCAGCTGCAATTAAAAATTCCTTTAAGGAAAAACCTAAAAGAGTTTGGGTCCATACATGTTCATTAGATCACAAAAATGCATTAAATAATTATATTGCACGAGGTATGAAAGTTTTTAAAACTGAAACAGTTGTTATTTAAGCTAGTTTTGTTGTGGAAGTTTAAATATTTCTTTTTTTAATTTTTGATTTCTTTTAATGGAAGAAAGATAGGTAATACTTACATTTTGATAAATATCTACTGTTTGCCATCCAATTAAATTATAAGTTTTCTTATCAAAAAATAGATTTATCTCATTTTCATTTTCTGTAAAATTAAAGTTTATGAAATCATCACTTATTTCCCTTTGATCTAAACTTTTTATTTTTTCTAATAGATATTCTTTATTGAGAATTGTATCCAGAGGAGTTTTTTCAAGTGGATAAAAGTAATAACTACTTAATGTTTTGATAACTAATGATTTTCCATTTGCAACTAAAACCTTCTGATTACTTAAATTATATTTACAATAAATTTTTTTTGGATACTCAATTATACAATTACCATTTTCAACCTTACCATTAATATTTTGTTCAAAATCAAATGACACATTTTTAATATCTGTAAATTTTTTAATTATATTTTCTTTTATCGATGCTGAGACATTGGAAATTATGGAAAAAAAAACTAGGATAATAAAAAATTTTTTCATTTAAGAACATCTCTTTTCCCAACGTGATTTGCTTTACTCACTATTCCCTCGGACTCCATCATATCAATTATTCTTGCAGCACGATTATATCCAATTTGAAGTTTTCTTTGTAAAAATGAAGTTGAAGCTTTTCCTTCTGTTTTAATTATTTCAATAGCAGTTTGATATAATTCATCTTTTTCACCTTGATTTTTTGATTCATTCAATTCTTTTTCGTCAGCAAAATTAAGTATTTCATCGACATAATCAGGCTCTGCTTGAGATCTTAAAAAATTGTTAATTCTCTCTATTTCTGCGTCTGAGACAAATGGAGCATGAATTCTTACAATTCTATTTGCGGATGACATATATAGCATATCACCTTTTCCTAACAATTGCTCAGCTCCTTGTTCACCTAAAATTGTTCTACTATCTATTTTAGAGGTGACTTGAAAAGAAATTCGGGTTGGAAAATTTGCTTTGATGGTTCCTGTTATCACATCAACACTAGGTCTTTGAGTGGCCATAATAATATGAATACCAGCAGCTCTAGCCATTTGTGACAATTTTTGAATATAATTTTCAATTTCCTTTCCTGCGACTAACATTAAATCAGACATCTCATCAACTACCACTACTATATAGGGCATTGGAAGCTTATGCTTTGAATTGTAGCCATCAATATTTCTGACACCTTCTTTGGTCATCAGTCTATATCTGCTTTCCATCTCTTTAACCACCCAACCAAGAACAGAGGCAGCCTTTTTAGCCTCAGTAATGACAGGGCAAAGTAGATGTGGAATACCTTCATAAGTAGAAAGTTCTAACATCTTAGGATCAATTAAAATAAATTTACATCTTTCAGGAGTATGTTTGTAAAGAAGAGACAAAATAATCGTGTTGATACAAACAGATTTTCCAGAACCGGTAGTACCAGCAATAAGCAAATGAGGCATTGCAGAAAGGTCTCCGATTATTGGAGTGCCAGAAATATTTTTTCCTAAAGCAATAGGTAATTTGATTTCTTTTTTTTTAAAGTTTGAATTATCTAGAATTTCACTGAGATATACGTTCTCTCTATTTAAATTTGGAAGCTCTATACCTATGGTATTACTTCCTGGAATGGTTGCTATACGTGCTGACTCTGAGCTTGTATTTCTTGCAATATCATCAGATAGATTAATTATTTTAGAAACTTTGATACCCGCTGCAGGTTCAAACTCATTTAGAGTAACCACTGGGCCATGACTAACCTTTTTTATCTTTCCATTAACACCAAAATCTAAGAGAATTTTTTCTAAAAATTCTGGATTATTATTTTCATTTTTATTAAGACCTTCTCTTTCTTTTTTTGTTGGAGTTTTTAACAAATCAATTGAGGGGAGAGAAAATTTTGTTTTTGTAGACCTATTATTTTCAGCTTTAATAAATGGTAAATCTTCTTGTATTATGTCTTTTATTTCATCTTGAGGAATAAATTCGTTTATAAGTTCATCTTTATTTGTATAACTTTTAGAGTTTTTACTAAATAAATAATTTAATATTTTTTTAACATTCGAAATAAAATTCTTTAAATTAAAATTTATACTTAAAATGAAAAATAATAGAGTGAGTAGCAGAAGTAAATAATATGAAAAATCATCATATCTATTTAATAAATTAATTAAAAAGTTTTCTGATAGGTAATTTCCAACAAAACCACCACTACCATTTATATAAAGTGTAAAATTTTCAGAGTAAAATTTTGAAAAAAACAAAGATCCAAATAATACATAAATTATTACAAAAAAGGTGTTTTCTATGATAACTAGGATTTCTTTTTTTCTAAAAATGTTTAAACCTGTAAAGATATAAGTGACGGGTAATAAGAAACCTATTAAGCCTATAGATTGTAAAATAAAGTCTGAAGTAACACTTCCCTGATAACCTAAAACATTTTTGATAATAGTATTTTCTGGGAAAATAAAATTTGGGTCTTCTGGAGAGTATGAAATTAAGGCAATTAAAATTAAAAACCCCATTAAAAGAACACAAATACCAAATATTTCAATTAATCTATTTGTAATGAATGTTAAAGCTGTGTTTGATAGTTTTTTTATATCCATATCAGATGAATCAAATTTACCACTTTGTATCATCTAATTTTTATTGTTAAAATTAAAATTTAATATGAAACTTTGTATTCTAGGTGGTGGATTAACTGGATTAAGTTTAGCAAAATCTTTAGTTAAAAAAGGATTATCTATTGATATTTTTTTAAATAAAAAAAAATCAGATTTTAATAGGAGTCGAACGATTGGTATATCTAATGATAATCTGATGTATTTTAATAAAGAAATATTAGATATTAAAAAATTATCTTGGGATATAAAAAAAATTGAAATTTATTCAGACAATCTAAAAAATGAAAAAATTTTAAATTTTGAAAACAATAATAAAACTGTTTTTGCAATAATTAGAAATTATCAATTACAAAGTAATTTAATTAAAAGTTTAAAAAAAAATAAGTTATGTAAATTTAAACAAAATTTTGATTACAATCTTTCAAATTTAAAAAAAT
>CACPEJ010000008.1 GCA_902632935.1 uncultured Pelagibacteraceae bacterium | reverse complement strand
TTTGGAACTATCTCATTATAAAGTTTTTTAGCTCTTTTTGGATTTTGATACATATATAATGATAAACTTTCTGGTGAGGCGTACTCCAACCATTGCTCGATTGTTATTCCATTCCCTTTTGATTTAGAAATCTTTTCCCCTTTCTCATCCAAAAAGAGTTCATAAGCAAAACCAGATGGGTTTTTTTTTCCAATAAGTTTAATAATTTTAGTGGATAATATTGCACTTTCTATCAGATCTTTTCCGTACATTTCAAAGTCAACATCTAACGCATACCATCTCATAGCCCAATCTACTTTCCACTGAAGTTTACAATGACCATCTAATATGCTTGATTCTAAATCTTTACCTTTATTATCAAATACAATTTTAGACTTAGAATTATCAATTTCTTTAACTGGAATTTCCAAAACATGTCCTGTTACTGGACAAATAGGAAGAAATGGACAATAAGTTTTTTGACGTTCTTTTCCTAAAGTAGGCATAATGATATTCATTATTCCATCATAATTATCTAAAATAATTTGAAGTGTTGGATTAAAAAAACCTGATTTATACAATTGAGTAGAGCTTTTGAAATTATATTTAAAATTAAAATTGTTTAAAAACTTTTTTAATTTCTCATTATTATGTTCACCAAAACTATTATATTTTTCAAAGGGATCTGGTACGTCTGTCAAAGGTTTATGAAGGTTTTTTTCTAACAATTCTTTATTGGGTACATTGTCTGGTACTTTTCTAAGACCATCCATGTCATCAGAAAAAGTGATAATTTCTGTTGGAAGATCAGTTAATTGTTTTAACGCATTAACCATCATAGAAGTTCTAGCAACTTCTCCAAATGTTCCTATATGAGGAAGTCCACTTGGCCCATATCCAGTCTGTAGTGTAATTTTACCTTTTTTTTCTAAAAAAGATTTTCTTTCTCTGAGCATTTTTTTTGCTTCAACGATTGGCCAAGAGCTTGTTTTTTCTAAGTTTTCTTTTTTTATCATGAATAATTCAATAAAATCTTTAATTAACGATCTACTTAATTCTTATAGAGTTGAAATTTATTTACCATAAAATAATGTTCTTTCAAAATGTCTAATTATAAAACAGTTTTTTTCACTCTTGGAATTCTTCAAATAATTCTTGGTATTTTTATGCTTGTTCCAATAATTGTACAATTTATTTATGGTCAAATAGATTCTTCTTTTTTTGGTGCAGCAATTGTTACAATCATTTTTGGAACCTTATTTTTTCTCTCTAATCTAGATCATGAAAAAAAACTTAATTTGCAACAAGCATTCCTTCTAACTGCATTAGCATGGTTAAGTATTGCTGTATTTGGTTCATTACCCTTTATATTCTCTAATTTTGAATTTTCAGTCACAAATGCCTTTTTTGAGAGTATGTCAGGTATTACAACGACTGGTTCAACAATCATATCAAACTTAGAAAATATGCCTAAAGGGATATTATTTTGGAGAGCGATACTTCAATGGTTGGGAGGTATTGGTGTCATAGTGATGGCAATTACATTAATGCCCATCATGAATGTCGGAGGAATGCAATTATTTAAAATTTCAAACAATGATTCATCTGAAAAAATTCTTCCAAAGTCTAAAGAGGTTGCTCTAAGATTAATTTATATTTATTCTGGATTAACAGCGCTATGTGCAATCACTTATAATATTTTTGGGATGAATATTTTTGATAGTATTACACATTCGATGACAACTATAGCAACTGGTGGATTCTCTAATTATAATCAATCCATTGGTTTTTTTAATAGCTTAGCGATAGAAACTACAGCTATGGTATTTATTATTTTAGGAAGTGTCCCATTTATCGTGTACATTAAATTTTTAAATGGCAATAGGTCTATTTTTGTATCAGATTCTCAAATAAAAACTTTTATTAAAATAATATTTATATCAATTTTTATTTTATCGATTTATCTTACTTTAAACAATTCAAGTTCATTTGATTTAAGATCAATTTTCTTTAACGTTATTTCTATTCTAACTGGAACTGGTTACGTCAATGCTCAATTTGACAATTGGGGTAGCTTTCCTCTAGTATTATTTTTGGCTTTAATGTTCATAGGTGGTTGTGCTGGTTCAACAACATGTGGTATAAAAATATTTCGATTTCAAATTCTTTATTCCTTTGTAATTAATCAACTAAAAAAAATTATTTACCCTAAAGGTGTTTTTGTGTTGAAATATGATAAAAATCCAATTGATGATAAATTCATAGCATCAATCATCTCTTTTATTTACATGTACTTAATAATATTTTTTTTATTATCTGCGTTATTATCTTTAAATGGACTTGATTTTATAACCGCAATTTCAGGTGCAGCGACCTCTATTTCAAATGTTGGTCCTGGTTTAGGATCAATAATTGGGCCTAACGGGAATTTCTCCTCATTACCAGATTTCTCTAAATGGATTTTAACAATCGGTATGATCTTGGGAAGATTGGAATTATTTGCTATATTAGTGTTATTTTTACCTTCATTCTGGAGAAATTAAAAAATGATAGAAATTAAAAAACAATCACTTTCAGAAACATTTTCAGTTTATTTCGATAAAAGAATGTTAAAAATATTATTACTTGGTGCTATCTCTGGTTTTCCATGGGTATTGATAGGTAGTAGTTTGAGTTTATGGTTAAAGGAAGATGGATTAAGCAGATCTACAGTTGGTTGGGCTGGTCTTATATTTGCAGTTTATGCATTTAATTATTTATGGGCTCCTTTAATCGATCGTATTCAAATACCATATTTAACAAAGAAAATTGGACATCGAAGAGGATGGATTGTCCTAATGCAAATATTAATCTTAATCTCATTATTTTTATGGAGTGTAATTGATCCCTCAGAAAATTTAGCCCTTGTAATATCTGTGGGTTTACTCATTGCAATTGCCTCAGCAACACAAGATATTACTGTGGATGCTTTAAGGATTGAGCAAATTAGCGAAAACGAAGGTAAGTCAATGGCTGCAGGCGCAGCAATGGCGGTCGTTGGGTGGTGGAGTGGATATAAATTAGGCGGAGTTTTGTCATTGTTTTCTGCAGATTATTTAGAAAATCTAGGTTTTCAAAATTATTGGCAACTAACTTTTTTAATATTAGGAATTTTGATAATTCTCATGAATATTGGATTGATGTTTGTCAATGAAACTGACTCGACTGAAAGACAAATTAATCAGAAAGAAAATGATCAATTAATTGCTGGTAAATTTCAAAATTCAAATTTTCTTACTCAAACTATAACTTGGATAAGTGGAACAATCAGTGGACCTATAATTAGTTTTTTTAAAAAAAATGGCTTTCAAATTGCTTTGGGGATACTAGGGTTTGTTTTTTTATTCAAAGTTGGAGAGGCTTTTTTAGGGCGTATGTCTATTATCTTCTATAAAGAAATTGGTTTTAGTAAATCGGATATTGCTATTTACTCAAAAACTTTGGGGTGGATAACGACTGTCATCTTCACTCTACTAGGTGGACTATTTGTAATAAGATCCGGTGTTTTAAAAGCAATGTTTTTAGCAGGAATTTTAATGGCGAGCACAAATCTTTTGTTCAGTCTTTTGGCGTGGAGTGGTAAATCTGAATTACTTTTTGCAATCGCTGTAATCTTTGACGACATAGCAGCAGCTTTCGCCACTGTTGCATTTGTTGCATTCATATCATTGTTGGTTGATAGAACTTATACAGCAACTCAATATGCTCTATTAGCTTCAATAGGTACTGCTGGAAGAACTACATTAGCCTCATCATCGGGTGCTTTAGTTGATTGGCTTAATGGAGACTGGGGTATATTTTTTATTTTAACTGCTATAATGGTAATACCATCTTTAATTATATTGTGGATAATAAGAAATAAATTAAAGATTAATGAAAAATAATCTTTTTTACAATTTTTCATTTGGAAATATAAATTCAAAACCTTCTAATAATTCTGAAACTTTATCGCAAATCTTATATGGTGAAAAATTTAAGTTATTAAAGAATAAAAAAAACTGGGTTAAAATTAAAACCAATTTTGACAATTATACTGGTTATATTAAAAAAAATAATTTTTACAAAAATTTTAAGCCCACTTTTAAAATAAATAAAACAAAATCCAGAATATTTATTAAAAAAAAAAATAAGTTTTTACCAACAAAAAATTATCTTTACTTTGCATCTGGCATATCAGTTTTAAACAAAAATAAAGGGCTAATTGAGTTTAAAAAGGACAGATGGATAAAAAAAAGTGATATTGTTAAAATTGATCATCTTGAAAAAGATTATTTAAAAATAATGAAATTATTCAAAAGTAGTAAATATCTATGGGGTGGAAAAACATCTGATGGTATTGATTGCTCTGCTTTGATCCAAATTTATTTTTATTATAACAGAATATTTTTTCCAAGAGATACAAAAGATCAAATAAAGTTTTGTAAAAGAAAAAAAGGTAAAAATTTAACTAAAGGAGATATAATATTTTGGAAAGGACATGTCGGTATATGTCTAAGTAAGTCTAAATTTATTCATGCCTATGGACCAAAAAAGAAGGTGGTAATAATGCCAACTAAAAAAACAATTCAATTAATTGATAAAACAGCAAATCTAAAAGTTAAAAAAGTAAGTAATATTGATAATTATTAATCTCTACCAAAGTCAGGTTTATCTACATCCTGTTTTAATTTGATTATTTTAGATCTAACTTTTTTTGTTTGAATTAATTTTTTAAGAATTAATTTATTATTTTTTGAATTAATGTCTGTCTTAAAAGATCTTAAATTTTTGATAAATATGTCAATTGCTCTTGAAACATTTTTTCTATTATCAAAAAAAATGTCTCTCCACATAATTTCATTTGATGCAGCGATTCTTGAAAAATCTCTTAATCCGCCTGCACTATATTTAATTAAGTCATATTTTTGCTTTTTCTCAAAATCTTGGGCTGATTTAACCAAATTGTAAGCTATTAAATGTGGTAAATGGCTTGTGATTGAAAATATTTTATCGTGTCTTTCCGCATTCATGATTACAGTTTTTGAACCCATTTTTTTCCAAAAAGAATTTAAAAATTTTAAATGTTTCATATTTATTTTCTTATTTTTAATCAATACGCACCACTTATTTTCAAACAAATTTTCCTTACCATGCTCAGGCCCACTTACTTCTGATCCAGCTATAGGATGACTTTGAATCCAGGATATTTTTTTTTTTAAATTTCTTTTAATTATTTCTGAAGACGCTATTTTTGATGAACCAACATCAGTAATAATTTGTTTTGAATTAAAATTATTGTTTAATCTTAATATCATCTTTTTGTATTCACTCATTGGCGTACAAAAAATAATTAGATTTGATTTTGCAACTACCTCTTGTAGTTTATTTACGAGAGTTCCTGGCAACTTTAGTCTTTTGATCTTTGATATATTTTTTTTAGATTTTTCAAAAATGAAAATTTTTTTTGCTAATTTTTTTTTTGCAATTCTTTTTACTAACGAAGATCCTAACAAGCCACAGCCGATGATGAGCACATTTTTCATTAATTAAACATTCCTTTTACTGCTCTAATAAATTTTAAATTATCTGTTTTTGATCCAATAGTTAATCGTAACATATTTCTTATTTTGTAGCCATTTTCTGTTGATCTTAAGATAATTCCTTTCATTTTTAATTTTTCATAAAAATATTTTGCTTTAAATCTACTTTTCCCAAAATTTAATAACAAAAAATTGGCCGATACATTATTTGAATCAATTCCATATTGCTTAAGAAAATTTTTCAATTTTTTTGCGTAAATAAAATTGTGTTTTATTGAACGATTTATAAACTTAGTATCCTTTAGAGACTCAATGGCAGCTTTTTGTGCTACCTCATTAACATTAAAAGGTGGCTTAATAACATTCAGTGCTCTAATAATTTTTTTTGAACCATATCCCCACCCTACTCTTAGAGAAGATAGACCGTAGATTTTAGAAAATGTTCTTAAAATAAAGACATTTTGTTTATTCTTAAATAATTTTAATCCACTTTTATAATCATTATTTTGCATATATTCTGCATATGCATCATCCACTACTAGCAGAATATTTTTTCTCAATTTTTTTCTAAGTTCTAAAAGCTCAGAACTTGTTAGGTATGTTCCGGTTGGATTATTAGGATTTGCTAAAAAAACAATTTTTGTTTTTTTTGAAACATTTTTAATAATTTCAGGAATTGATACTTTGAAATTTTTTTCTTTAGCAAAAATAACTTTTGCACCAACTATTTTAGCATATATTCTGTACATTAAAAAACTATACTGAGGAAGAATAACTTCATCTTTAGGATTCAAAAATAATTGACATAGCATTTGAATAACCTCATCAGATCCAGCGCCGCAAATAATTCTATCTTTATTGCATTTAAACTTTTTAGATATTTGTCTTCTTAAGGCATTAGACTTGCCATCTGGGTACCTAAAAAAACTTAAATTTTTATTAGACAAAATCTTTTTAGCCTTTGGGCTGACACCTAAGGCTGACTCATTTGCAGATAGCTTTACAACTTGATGAAATCTCTTAAGACTAGATTTACCAGGCTCATAGGTTTCAATATTCAATCTCTTAAATCTCATGGTAGCCAACTTTTATAAATTTTATGCTCTTTATAAATAAAAAAACATTTTTTTATATAGTTTAAGTGTAATTATTTTTAAAAATTGACATACTAAATAACTTCTAGTACAAAATTTATGCGCTGATTTACCTGAATTGCGAGCGCTTTAAAAAAACCGCTAAAAAAGTTTTTTTTCTCACAATTCAACCTTCAGCTTTTATTATGGATATAAAACAAAATATAAAAACGTTGATTGTTAAAAAACCACTCAAATTGGATTGTGGTCAGACTATTAATAATTTTCCATTAGCGTATGAAACTTATGGTTCACTCAATAATGAAAAAGATAACGCAATTTTAGTATTTCATGCTTTAACAGGTGACCAATTTGTTACAGGTATAAATCCAGTGACCAAAAAGGATGGTTGGTGGTCTTACGCAGTAGGCTCTGGCAAGTCGATAGATACAGATAAGTATTTTGTAATCTGTGCAAATGTAATTGGCGGGTGTATGGGATCTTTTGGGCCTAGCCATGAAAATCCCAAGACCAAAAAAATTTATGGAACGGATTTCCCAGTCATCACAATTAATGACATGGTAAATGCACAAATAAATTTGTTAGATTTTTTTGGAATAAAAAAACTTTTTTCAGTTGTAGGTGGTTCAATGGGTGGAATGCAAGTACTACAATTTATTAGTAATTATCCTGATAAAGCTAAAACAGCAATACCAATTGCTTGTACTTCAAGCCATTCTGCGCAAAATATTGCTTTTAATGAACTTGGCAGACAAGCCATTGCGGCAGATCATAATTGGTCTGATGGAGATTACAATTCAAAAAATATTGTACCCGATAAAGGATTAGCTGTAGCTAGAATGGCTGCACATATTACTTATCTCTCAAAAAAAGGGCTTCAAGAAAAATTTGGTAGAAAACTTCAAGAAAGAGATGATTTAAAATTTGGTTTTGATGCTGACTTTCAAATTGAAAGTTATCTTAGATACCAAGGTTCGGTATTTGTAGATCGGTTCGATGCGAATAGCTATTTGTATATTACTAGAGCAATGGATTATTTTGATTTAGTAAAACAATTTAATGGAAATTTATCTGATGCTTTTAAAAATACAAAAGCGAAATTTTTTATAATATCTTTTACCTCAGATTGGCTTTATCCAACACAAGAAAATAAAGACATTGTAATTGCCTTAAACGCAATTGGTGCAAATGTAGGTTTTGTTGAAATTGAGTCTGATAAAGGCCACGATTCTTTTTTGCTTAATGTTCCTGATTTCTTAAAAGCTTTAAAAAATTTTTTAGATAAATCTTATGAAGAAAAACATCTATGAAACCAGAATATAAAATTATTTCAGATTTAATTGAGAAAGATGCAAAAGTTCTTGATGTAGGATGTGATGATGGAACTTTGATGGAATTTTTAAAGACAAATAAAAACGCTAATATCAGAGGAATTGAAATTTCAAAAGAAAAAGTGCAAATTTGTATTGCTAAAGGGCTGACTGTTATTGAAGGGAATGCAGAATTTGATTTAAAGCAATTTCCAAATGACTCTTTTGAGTATGTTGTTCTTGGACAAACTTTACAAGCTTTTATAAATCCTGAGACTGTAATTAGAGAGCTTTTACGAGTTGGTAACAAAGCTATAGTAACTATTCCAAATTTCGGGCACTGGAAAGTAAGATTAAATTTATTATTTAAAGGAACAATGCCAATTACAAACTCTTTACCTCATGATTGGTATAACACACCAAACATTCATATGTGCACGATAAAAGATTTTGTCAGATTTTCTAAGATTATTAACTTTAAAATTTTTAAATCTTTAGCGTTAATTAATGAAAATGTTTCTGATATTAATAACTCAAATCTTATTTTTAAAAATTTATTTGGAGAACTTGGTATATTTTTAATAGAAAAATAAATGAAAATTGAAATTATTAAATGTCTACAGGATAATTATAGCTACTTAATTATTGATGAAGAAAATCAAACTGCTTGTGTTATTGACCCTAGCGAGTCTGCACCAATAATCAATTATCTTGATAACTCAAAAATAAATTTAAAATTCATACTTAATACACACCATCATTACGATCATGTGGGTGGAAATATTGAATTAAAAAAAAAATATAATTCTATGGTGGTTGGATTTATTGGAGATAAAAATCGTATACCTGAGATTGATATATCTCTAGAGGATAACCAAATATGGAAGCAAGACAATTTTGAGGCAAAAATTTATCATGTTCCAGGTCATACATCTGGTCATATCGCTTTTCATTTTTTTAAAGAAAAAAAAATTTTCACAGGTGATACTCTATTCTCTTTAGGATGTGGCAGAATTTTTGAAGGCACCTACGAACAAATGTATAATTCACTCAAAAAAATTAAATCATTGCCAAAAGATACAGAGATATATTGTGGCCATGAATACACTTTACAAAACTCAAATTTTTGTATCGCCAATGATTCTGGTAATTTAAAATTAAAAAATAAAATACTAGAGATTAACAAGAAACTTAAAAATGCATTACCAACAATACCAAGTACTTTAGCTGATGAATTAGAATGTAATATATTTCTTAAAGCAAAAGATTTAGAAAGTTTTTCAAAATTGAGAGATTTAAAGGATAATTTTTAGTTAATAAGCTTGACTAAAGAAATGCCCTGACTATATTGCCTGATAAAAATCTATTTTATGTCATACGCAGTTATACAATCAGGTGGTAAACAATATAAAGTGAAGTCTGGTGAAATTTTAAAAATTGAAAAATTACCAAACTCAAAATCCGACACTAAAATTGAGTTTAATGATATATTGGCATATGGTGATAATAAAATAATAGAAATTGGTTCGCCAACAATTCAAGGTGCCAAAGTTGAAGCAAACCTAATAAAAAACAGCAAAAATAGAACTGTACTTATTTTTAAAAAGAGAAGAAGACAAAACTCAAGAAGAAAAAATGGTCATAGACAAGAATATTCTATGATTAGAATAAATAAAATTTTTTCAAAAGATGGTAAGATTTTATCTGAAGCTGAGAAGATTTCTAAACCAACAAAAAAAGGTTCTGAAAAAAAGGAATTAGGTAAATAAAGGAATAAAATATGGCTACGAAAAAAGCTGGTGGATCATCAAGGAACGGTAGAGATAGCGCCGGTAGAAGACTTGGTGTAAAAAAATATGGTGGTCAAGATGTTATTCCTGGCAACATAATTGTTAGACAAAGAGGTACTAAGATATTTCCAGGAGAAAATGTGGGTATGGGTAAAGATCACTCAATTTTTTCAGTAATAAAAGGTAAAGTTGTTTTTAAAAAAACAAAATCCGATAGAACTTTTGTTTCAGTAAAACCCAATTAATATTACAACTCAAAATAGTGTTGTATTATGAAATTCTTAGATCAAGTAAAAATTTATATTAAAGCTGGCAATGGGGGTGATGGCTCTCCAAGTTTTAGAAGAGAAAAATTTATCGAGTATGGCGGACCAGACGGTGGCGATGGTGGTAAAGGTGGTTCAGTAATTTTAAAAGCTGAGAGAAATTTAAATACTTTAATCGATTTTAGATATCAACAACATCATAAAGCAAAAAGAGGCAACAATGGTGCTGGACAAAACCGGACTGGTAAAAGTGGAGATGATCTCATTCTCAAAGTTCCTCTAGGTACTCAGGTTTTTGAAGAAGACAATAAAACCTTAATTTTTGACTTTATCAATATTGGAGAGGAGTTTGTGGCTGCTGCAGGTGGTAAAGGTGGTTTAGGCAATACTAGATTCAAAAGTTCAACAAATAGAGCTCCAAGAAAATTTACTAAGGGTACTCGAGGTGAAGAATTTACTATATGGCTTCAATTAAAAACAATTGCAGATGTTGGAATAATAGGATTACCTAATGCTGGTAAATCAAGCTTACTAGCAGCAATTACTAATGCTAATCCTAAAATTGCAAATTATGAATTTACAACATTAAATCCTAATCTTGGTGTGGCAAGCTACGATGATAAAGAAGTTACAATTGCAGATATTCCTGGATTAGTAGAGGGCGCACATAAAGGAACTGGTTTAGGAATACAATTTTTAAAACATATAGAGAGGTGTAAATCTCTTTTACACATGATCGATATCACAAGCGATGATATAAAAAAAAGTTATAATCAGGTAAAAAAAGAATTAAAGAGCTATAGTTCTAAACTAGCAAAAAAAAGAGAGCTTATTGTTTTAAATAAAAGCGATTTAATTGACGATAAAGAAATGAAAAAAATTGAGAAAAATTTAAAAAAAATCACTAAATCAGAAATTATTACAATTTCTACAATAAAGAAGAAATATATTTCCAAAATTAAAGCAAAATTAGTTGGTTATGCATCTTAAAAATTCGAAAATTATAGTTATAAAAATTGGATCATCATTGATTGTAGATAGTAAAAAAAAGATAAGAAAAAAATGGCTATCTTCTTTTGCTAAAGATATTCAAAAACTAAAATCTAAAAATAAAAAGATCATCATTGTAAGTTCTGGAGCTATTGCACTTGGATGTAAAAAAATGAATTACAATAAATCAAATTTAAAGCTTGATAAAAGTCAAGCAATAGCCTCTGTGGGTCAAATAGAACTTATGAATTTATTTTCTCAAACTTTTTCAAAATTAAAGATTAATATTTCACAAATTTTGCTAACTTTGGATGATACCGAGGAGAGAAGAAGATCAATAAATGCTAAAAGGACATTTGAGAACTTATTTAAGTTGGATTACATACCCATCGTTAATGAAAATGATACAATTGCAACGTCAGAAATAAAATATGGTGATAATGATAGACTTGCATCTCGTGTTGCACAGATAACTAATGCCGATACTTTAATATTATTATCCGATGTAGATGGTCTTTTTACAAAAAATCCAAAATTATTTAAAGACGCAAAATTAATAAAAAAAGTGAATAATCTAGACAAAGATATGAAAAAAATTTACATAAAAGGGGTAACAGAGTTTGGTAAGGGTGGAATGAATACCAAAATTGAAGCTGCTAAGATTTGTAATTTGGCAGGATGTAATATGATTATCGCAAACGGATTATATTTAAATCCAATACAACAAATTGAAAAAAAGAATATTTGTACTTTATTTGAATCAAGAATATCTAAATTACATGCACGAAAAAAATGGATAATAAGTTCTGTTTCACCAAAAGGAACTCTTGTCATAGATGATGGTGCTAAAAAAGCACTAGTTGGTGGTAAAAGTTTATTAGCAGCAGGGATTGTTAATTTATCAGGGAAATTTAACAAAGGTGATCATATAAAGATTCTAGATACTAAAAATAAAGAATTTGCGAGAGGTCTAAGCTCTTTTTCATCTGAAGAAATAAATAAGATAATGGGTTGTCACTCAAATGAGATTGAAAAAAAACTTGGATACATAACAAAATCTGAAGTTGTTCATAAAGATGATATGGTTGAGGTTTAATGAAAAAGTTACTAATTGATATCGGAAAAAAATCAAAAAAAGCTATTAATAAAAGGTTGAGTACAAAAAAAAAGGACGAAGTTCTAAAAGATTATCGTCTTCTAATCTTAAAGAACAAAAAATTAATAATTAATGAAAATAAAAAAGATATTAAGCATGCCTACAAAAAAGGTGTTAAAAATAATTTAATCCAAAGATTAATATTAAGTGACAAAAAAATAATTGCGATAGCCAATTCTATAAAAAAAATTATTAGTTTAAGGGATCCTACAAATGTCATTTTAGAAAAATGGAAAAGGCCAAATGGTTTAATAATATCAAAAGTATCTATACCTATTGGTGTAATTGGCGTTATATACGAAAGTAGACCCAATGTTACAGCAGATGTTGCATCGTTATGTTTTAAGTCTGGGAATGCCGTCATTTTAAAAGGTGGATCTGAAGCTTATTATTCTAATTTTATTCTCACAAAATTCTTTAGAAAATCACTAAAGAAAAATAATGTTGATGAAAATTTTGTTCAGTTTTTAAAACTTAAAAAAAGAAGTGTTGTTGATTTTCTTCTACAAAAAATGAGTAAATTTATTGATGTAATAATTCCAAGAGGTGGGAAAGGTTTAGTTAAAAAAGTACAGGATTTGTCATCTGTTCCAACAATCGGTCATTTGGAAGGTGTTTGTCATTCTTATGTAGATAAAAATGCCAATCCTAAGATTGCAAATAAAATAGTTCAAAATGCTAAAATGAGGAATACCGCAATATGTGGAGCAACCGAAACAATTCTTTTACACGAAAAAATAATCAAGAAATTTGGAAATAAAATTTTAAAAAATTTAGAAGAAAATGGATGTAAAATTATTGGTGATAATAAGATAAGAAAACTTTATGATAAAAAAATTCAGAAAGCTTCGATAAAAGATTGGTCAAAAGAATATTTGTCACCTGTTGTATCTGTGAAATCAGTAAAAAATATAGATGAAGCTATAGCGCATATTAACAAATACGGAACCATGCATACAGATTGTATTATTACTCAAAACAAAAAAGCAGCAAAAAAATTTTTAAATGAGGTAAAAAGCTCAATAGCTATGCACAATACTTCAACACAATTTGCAGATGGAGGTGAATTTGGGTTTGGTGGCGAGGTGGGAATCTCAACCAACACACTTCCACCTAGAGGTCCCGTAGGACTTAATCAACTTATTTCCTATAAATATCAAGTCACTAGCAAAGGCCAAGTAAGGAAGTAATTTGAATTTGAAAAAAAAAAGAATTGGAATTTTGGGTGGTTCATTTGATCCTGCTCACAATGGTCATCTAGCTATATCTAAAGAAGCAGCAAAAAAATTTAAACTTGAAAAAATTATATGGGCCATTACAAAAAAAAATCCTTTTAAAAAAAAAAGTTCTTTAAGCCTGCAATCTAGAATTAAAGGATGTAAAAAAATTATTAAAAAAAGTAAATTTATTGAGGTCAAATTTTACGAAAATAGAATTAAATCAAATAAAACAATAAATCTAATAAATTACTTCAACAAAAATAAAAAAAATGAAATTTTTTTCTTAATGGGTGCAGACAATTTAGTTAATTTCCATAAATGGTATAAATGGAAACAGATTTCAGAAAAATGCAATATTTTAGTTTTTGATAGATATGGATATAAGAAAAAATCATTAAATTCAAAGACATATAAAACCCTTAAAAGTGAGAAATTTAAATTTGTTTATTTTAATAAAGTCAATATTTCATCTTCTCAATTAAGGAAAATTTGATAGTCTAAAATTAATTAATGGATAAAATTTCAGATCTTAAAAATTCTATCATCAAAACATTAGATATTAACAAGGCTCAAGACATAATAAGCATAGATCTCAAAGACAAAAGTTCTATGGCTGATTTTATGATTATTGCAAGCGGCACTTCATCTAGGCACATACAATCTTTATCTGAACAAGTTTTGGAAAAATTTAAAGATAATGGCATAAAAAATTCAAAAATTGAGGGCGCGGATAGCAGTGAATGGAAATTAATTGATGGTATAGACTTAATTGTTCATATTTTTCACCCAGAAAAAAGAAAATTTTATGAACTTGAAAAAATGTGGTCTGAGCTAATACCTAAAGAAAAATTAATTATCTAATGAAAAAAGTTTTAACATTATTTTTATTTTGTTTTCTATTTCAGCAAGTGAATTCTGCTGAAAATGATATTTACAAAAAAATTGATTTATTTGGGGAAGTACTTGAAAAAATCAATAAAGAATATGTAGATGAAATTAATCAATCTGAGAGTATGGACTCTGCAATCAATGGCCTTCTACAATCTCTTGATCCTTACTCGGCATACATGTCTCCAGAAATATTTAATGAAATGCAGACTGAAACTAGTGGTGAATTTGGGGGTCTTGGTATTGAGGTGAGTATGGAGTCAGGTGTTGTTAAAGTCATTTCTCCTATAGATGACACACCAGCATCAAGAGCAGGGATTAAAGCAGGCGACTATATTGTTAAAATTAATGATGTTCAAGTTCAGGGCAAATCTCTCAGCGAAGCTGTTGATTTAATGAGGGGGCCAGTTGGATCAGGAATTGAACTCACAATTCGAAGACGAGGAGAGAGAAAAGCTCTGATATTTAATGTTGTAAGAGAGATTATACAAATTCAATCTGTTAAAGCTGACATTTTAGAAAAAAGTATAGGTTATTTAAGACTGACCTCGTTTAATGAAAATAGTGGCAAACAAATAGAAAGGGAAATTAAAAAATTAGAAAAAAATAAAGATGTTAAGTCATACATTTTAGATTTAAGAAACAATCCTGGCGGGCTACTTTCTCAAGCAATAAAAATCTCCGACTTTTTTTTGGATAATGGAGAGATTGTATCCACAAAAAGTAGAAAACCTTCTGAAAATAGAAAATGGTTTGCAAAAAAAGGTGACCTTACAAATGGAAAAGTCTTGATTGTTCTTATTAACTATGGATCGGCTTCAGCATCAGAAATAGTTGCAGGAGCCCTAAAAGATCACAAAAGAGCAATTTTATTAGGTGAAAATAGTTATGGTAAAGGTTCAGTGCAATCTATTATCCCTCTTAAAAATGATGGGGCAATTAGGCTTACAGTAGCTAAGTATTATCTTCCTTCCGGAAAATCTATTTCTGAAGTTGGTGTATCTCCAGATATAGAAATTGATGAAGAAAACGATGATTTCAGAATCAAAACTGAAACTGACAATCAGTTAGAATACGCCATCAAACTTCTCAAAGGCTAATATGGAGGAAAAATACAGAAATCTACCACTTAGAAGTGGAGTGGGAATTGTTGTCCTTAATAGAGAGAATAAAGTTTTTGTAGCAAAACGAATTGATAATCCAAAAAATTTTTGGCAAATGCCACAAGGAGGTGTAGATGATGGGGAAGATTTTTTAGCTGCTGCTTATAGAGAATTAGAAGAGGAAACTAGTATAAAAAATGTAGAACTTGTGAAAGAAATAGAAGGCACAATTACCTACGAGCTACCAAAAAATTTATTGGGTATTATTTGGAAAGGTAAATACAAGGGACAAAAACAAAAATGGTTTTTAATGAGATACCTGGGTAAAGATGAAGATATAAATATTAAAACAAATAAACCTGAATTTTTAGAGTGGAAATGGATTGAATTAGATAAAATAACTGAAGTGGTAGTGGATTTCAAATATCATGTATATAAAGAACTTAAAGAAAAAATAAAAAAAATAATTAATTGATAGACTTTAAAGTTTCAACTTTTTGATCAGCCAAATATTTCAATTGATCACTAATTTCTGGTTTATTAGATTCTTCCTCTGCATTTTTTAATAATTCCAGCAATTTATTTTTCTCAATATCTTTTAAATTATGGATATAGCTAGTTAAAATAGATAAAGTATTATTTTTAAATTCGATAATTCCATCCTCAACATAATACTTTTCTTCACCAGATTTTGCTTGAATGGTAATAATACCGGGTTTTAAAAACGAAATTATAGAAATATGATCTTTAAGTATTCCCATTTCTCCCTCAAATGCAGGAACAACTACCTCATTAACATCCTCTTTTGATAAGAAGGATTTCTCTGGATTAACTATTTCTATTTTAAATTCATCACTCATTAAGCTGCTGCATCTTTAGACATTTTTTCAGCTTTTTCGATGGCTTCTTCAATGGTTCCAACCATGTAAAATGCTGCTTCCGGAAGATGATCGTATTCACCTTTGCAAATTGCATCGAAACCTTTAATCGTTGACTCTAAATCAACTAGTTTTCCTGGTGATCCTGTAAATACCTCAGCTACAAAGAAAGGTTGAGACAAAAACCTTTGAATTTTTCTAGCTCTTGCTACGACTAGTTTATCTTCCTCTGATAATTCATCCATACCTAAAATAGCTATGATATCTTGCAATGATTTATATGTTTGTAATATTTTTTGTACTTCACGAGCTACTCGATAATGCTCATCACCAACAATTCTAGGATCAAGAATTCTTGAAGTTGAATCTAATGGGTCAACTGCAGGATAAATACCTATTTCAGCTATTTGTCTTGAGAGTACAGTTGTTGCATCTAAATGAGCAAAAGAAGTTGCTGGTGCAGGATCCGTTAAGTCATCAGCAGGCACATAAATTGCCTGTACTGATGTAATAGAGCCTTTATTAGTTGTAGTGATTCTCTCTTGTAAGTTTCCCATATCAGTTGCTAATGTTGGCTGATATCCTACAGCAGAAGGTATTCTTCCTAATAATGCTGATACCTCAGAACCCGCTTGAGTAAACCTAAATATATTATCAACGAAAAATAGAACATCCTGTCCTTCTTGATCTCTAAAATATTCTGCTACAGTTAATCCTGTAAGTGCCACTCTTGCTCTTGCTCCCGGAGGTTCATTCATTTGTCCATAAACTAAAGCTGCTTTAGAACCAGGTCCTTCAGATTTAATTACCCCTGACTCCATCATTTCATGATAAAGATCATTTCCTTCTCTAGTTCTTTCACCCACGCCTGCAAAAACTGAAAAGCCACCATGCGCTTTAGCAACATTGTTTATCAATTCCATGATTAAAACAGTTTTTCCAACGCCCGCACCACCAAACAAACCTATCTTTCCTCCTTTTGCATATGGAGCTAAAAGATCAATAACTTTGATACCAGTTACAAGTATTTCTGTTTCTGTTGATTGATCGTTAAATTCTGGAGCTGGTCTATGGATTGGCCAATTTTCTTTTGTTTTTACTTCTCCTCTTTCGTCTATAGGCTCTCCAACAACATTTATAATTCTTCCTAAAGTTTCAGGTCCTACTGGTACTTTAATTGGAGCATTTGTATTTATTACCTCATCACCTCTTTTAAGTCCCTCGGTAGCGTCCATTGCAATTGTTCTGGCAGTAGACTCTCCTAAGTGTTGAGCTACTTCAAGCACTAATCTATTATTTCCATTTTTACATTCTAAAGCTGTTAATATCTCTGGTAAATCACCTTCAAACTTTACATCAACAACCGCTCCTATAACTTGTGTTATTATTCCCTTGCTCATAATTATAAACTTTCTGCTCCTGATATTATCTCTATTAGTTCTTTTGTAATTGCTGCCTGACGACTTCTATTATATTCAATAGTAAGTTTATCAACCATTTCACCTGCGTTTCGAGTTGCATTATCCATTGCACTCATTCTTGCACCCTGCTCGCTAGCTGAATTTTCTAACATTGCTTTAAATATTTGCGTCGAAATATTTTTTGGTAATAAATTACTTAAAATTTCATCCTCATCTGGTTCAAATTCGTAGTTATCTTCTGAAGTATTTTGATCATCACTTTTTGTATTTAACGGTATGATTTGTTGAGCTTGAGGTATTTGGGTTATCACGTTTTTAAATTGATTGTAAAAAATGGTACAAATATCAAATTCTTCTTTTTGAAACTTTTCAATTATAATTTTTCCAACTTTTTCTGCATCAAAGTAATTTGCATTTTTTGAATTTTTAAAAGAAATGTTCTCAATAATTTTATTTCCATATACTCTTTTTAACTGATCGTTACCTTTTGAACCAACAGTAATAATTTTCAATTCCTTACCATCTTTATTCAATTTAGCAAAATAACTTTTAGCTTTTTTAATTATATTCGCATTAAAACCACCACATAAACCTCTATCTGACGTCAGCACAACACAAAGGTGAACTTGCTCTTTCCCTGATCCAGATAGTAATTTAGGAGCTGTTTCTTTGTCAGAGATACCGTTAGATAAATTTAAAATTATATTATTCATTTTTTCAGAATATGGCCTTCCTTTTTCTGCACTATCTTGAGCCCTTTTTAGTTTAGCTGCAGCTACCATTTTCATAGCTTTTGTAATTTTTTGTGTAGATTTTACACTTGATATTCTTTTTTTTAGATCGTCTAAACTAGCCATAAATAAATCAAGATTTAAAATTTTTCTTAAGATTAGTAATTACATCAATTAAGCTTTTTTCTGTTGCCTCTTCTAATTTACCTGAGCTCTGAATAGACTCGATTAATTCTGGTTTATCAGATTTACATCTCTCAATGATCTTATTCTCAAATTCAGCAATATCTTTTAAATCAATATCATCTAAATATCCTTTTACTCCACAAAATACAGATATAACCTGTTCAGCAACAGTCATTGGTGAGTATTGTTTCTGTTTTAATAACTCAGTTAATTTTGATCCTCTATTCAAAAGCTGTTGAGTTGAGGCATCTAAATCTGATCCAAATTGAGCAAAAGCTGCCATTTCTCTATATTGTGCTAATTCAAGTTTCATTGATCCTGATACTTTTTTCATAGCTTTTGTTTGCGCAGCTGATCCAACCCTAGAAACAGAGAGACCAACATTAATGGCTGGTCTTATACCTTGGTTAAATAACTCAGTTTCTAAGAAAATTTGTCCATCAGTAATTGAAATTACATTAGTTGGAATATAAGCAGAAACGTCTCCACCTTGAGTTTCAATGATCGGAAGAGCTGTTAACGAACCTCCGCCGTGATCATCACTTAATTTAGCAGCCCTTTCCAGTAATCTACTATGAAGATAAAATACATCACCTGGGTATGCCTCTCTACCTGGTGGTCTTCTTAAGATCAGTGACATTTGTCGGTAAGCAACCGCTTGCTTAGATAAATCATCATAAATAATCAGGGCATGCATTCCATTATCTCTAAAATATTCTCCCATTGCACATCCAGTGTAAGGAGCTAAAAATTGAAGTGGGGCTGAGTCAGATGCTGTTGCCGCCACTATAGTTGTATACTCCATCGCTCCAGCTTCTTCTAAAGTTTTTTGAATTTGTCTTACAGTTGATCGTTTTTGACCAACGGCAACATAAATACAATAAAGTTTTTGTTTTTCATCGCCCGACTCATTAATTTTTTTTTGATTGATAATTGTATCAACTGCTACAGCAGTTTTACCTGTCTGACGATCTCCAATAATTAACTCACGTTGACCTCTTCCAATCGGTACAAGACTATCAATTGATTTTAGACCTGTTTGCATTGGTTCACTAACAGATTGTCTTGGAATTATTCCTGGTGCCTTAACTTCAACTCTACTTTTTTTAATGCCTTTGTCCAAAGCACCTTTCCCATCAATTGGATTTCCCAATCCATCTACCACTCTACCTAACAACTCTTTTCCAACAGGGGTATCTACAATGCTTCCAGTTCTTTTTACAACATCTCCTTCTTTAATATTCCGGTCGTCACCAAAAATTACAACTCCAACATTTTCACTTTCTAGATTTAAAGCCATTCCTTTCGATCCATCAGAAAATTCAACCATTTCTCCTGCTTGAACATTATCAAGGCCGTAAATTCTTGCTATACCATCACCTACAGACAACACCTGTCCAACCTCAGAAATTTCTGCTTTTTCTCCAAAATTTTTAATTTGTTCTTTTAATATTTTTGTAACTTCTGAAGGATTTATTTCCATTTATGCCTCTATCATTCTATTTTCAATTTGTTGTAATTTACTTTTTATTGATGTATCAATCATAGTACTTCCCACTTGAACGACCAAACCCCCAATTAAACTTTCGTCTTGTATATAGTTTAATTTTATTTGAGATTTGAAGTTATTTGATAATTCATCTGTAATTTTTTTAATCTCCTCTTGATTAAGCAATTTTGCAGATTTAATTTCTGCTTTTAATTCACCTCTTTTTTCTGAACATATTTCAATAAATGTTTTTAAAATTTGCTCTAGATAAAAAAATCTTCTTTTTAAGACCAAAAAATTTACAAAATTTTTAAAAAGGATTTCCAACTTAAAATTATCTGAAATCTTATTAATTACACTAGTCAAAACTTCTCTGTTTAATGTAGGATCCTTTATAAAATTTTTAAAATCTTTATTATTTGAAATTAAATTTAAAAAAGCTTTTGCATTTATTTCCACATTAACCAATGAGTTAGAATCTTTCGCTAACTCATACAAAGCTAAAGAATATCTATTAGCTGAAGTATCTGAAAATCCTTTATTTTTACTCAATTTTAACCCTTAAATGAATATGATTAATTTAAAATCACGATTTAATTAGCACATGCCTTTATAGTCTTCAAGTAACACATTAGCAAAAAATTAGTTTTTTTAAGCGTTAATTAAAGCTAATTGGATCAACATCAACTGAAAGTTTTATTCCTGTGGCAAATTTATATTTTGGAATTATTGATGCTAAACTATTTTGTAATTGAAGAGTTTTAGCACCTCTTATAAGTAATCGGATACGATATTTGCTCTTTAATTTAAAGATAGGAGCGCTTACTGGACCTAAAATTTTTCCATTAATATTATTAGAAATGAATAGTTTGAATTTTAAAGCTTCTTTTTCTAATTCATTTTCCTTATTACCTGTCAAAATCAAAGAGATAAATCTTTGAAATGGAGGTAAATTATTTTTTTTTCTAATTTCTATTTCTTTATCAAGAAAAATTTCTGGATTTTTATTTGTAATATCATCAATCAATTTTGTATTGAAATTATAAGTTTGAAAATAAATAGTAGACGGACTTCCTGTTCTTCCAGCTCTACCTGATAATTGATGATATAATTGTAAATTTTTCTCTGCACTCCTTAAGTCATGACCCATTAGTGATAAATCAATATCAACTACAACAATGCAATTCAAGTTTGGAAAATGAAAGCCTTTGGAAATTAGTTGTGTTCCAACTAAAATTTCAATTTCATTATTTATTATTTTTTCTAATTTTTCTTTTGAGCTTTTTTTATTCATTGTATCACTAGAAAAAATTTCAATTTTTTTTGATGGAAAACTTTTTTTTACTTCTTCTGAGATCCTTTCAACACCGGGTCCACAAAATATAAATTCACAAAATCCTTCTTTAGGACATTCTCTTTTCAAAAAACTTTTAAATCCACAATAATGGCACAATAAATTATTCTTATTTTTGTGATAAACTAAATTTATTGAGCAATTTGGACATGAAAAATTATTGAAACATTTTTTGCACAAAACACTTGGGGAAAATCCTCTTCTATTTAGAAAAAATAAAACTTGATCATTCTTTTTAAGGTGAAAATTTACTTTTTGAATTATCTCTTTAGAAAGCCAAGATTGTTTATCCATTTTTACATTATTCAAATTAATTATTTCATATTTAGGTAAAGAAGCATTTTGATATCTTTGAACAAGTTTTGAACAAGTGTACTTTTTTTTCTTTATATTTTCGTATGTTTCTATTGATGGAACAGAAGTGATTAAATTTATTGGAATATTTTCAAATGATGCCCTAGAGATAGCCATATCTCGAGCATTAAATATTATCCCTTCATCTTGTTTGTAAGATTGATCATGCTCTTCATCAACTATTATTAACCCTAAATTTTTAAATGGTAAAAATAAAGATGATCTTGCCCCAATAACAACACTTATTTCACCATTCGTAATTCCACTCCAAATAATTTCTTTATTTTTTTTTGTTATACCAGAGTGCCAAATTGCTGCTTTGAAACCAAAAAATTCAAAAAATTTTTTTTCAAATTGATTGGTTAACCCAATCTCTGGCAACATTATTAATCCTTGATAACCTTTTTGCAAGATATGCTTTAAAGTTTCAAAATATACAATAGTTTTACCTGAACCAGTCGTTCCTTGTAAAACATGAACATTAAACTTTTTATTCATATTATTCATCTCTTTTAGAGACTCTTTTTGTTCTACATTCAATTCAAATGAATTTTTTTTTAACTTAAAAGGAAAATCTTTATAAAATTTATTATCAAGTTTTTTTACTGGTCTTCCACTCAATAAAGTTAATTTGAGTGCCATTCCTTTTGGAACAATATTATATTCTGAAAACCAATTTAAAAAATTTATTGTTTTTTTTTTTAATTTTGGAATTTCTAACTTTCTGATAATCTTTTTAATCTTAAAATTTTTATTCTGATTTTTTTCAAAATTATCCCACACAACTCCGATAATTTTTGTTTTTCCAAAAGGAACCTCAACAAAATCGCCAATGCTTAATTTTATATCACTTTTATAGGTAAAAGGATGGTTAAATATGTTAGGTAAAAGAATCGGAAAATTCATATTTAGATAATATGAAAAATTATTAAGAGTGTATTGTTGTTATTAGCAACACTCTATAATCGTTTATCCACAAAGCCTTTTTGACCAATTTTTGTTTTCTCTCTTTCTGTGCCAAGAATATACCAAGAATAATGAATTTTTTCCAAAGTTTTTGTCAAAACTTCAACAGCTTTTCAATTTTATTTTATTTAGTTGAAGTTATTATAGATTGCTTTTTGTGAATTCGCTTGATCACGTATTAATTTTTTTAATTGTTTGCCTGTCATGAAACAATCTAAATATATTGTTGCATCTGTTATTAGCTTACCTAATTCTTTTTTTTTCATTTCCCTTTTTTTCGGTGGTATAAGGTTAATTTTGTTGGACTTTAAAAAAACTCTTAAAATTGATGATTTTATACCAAAATTAAAACTTTCTACTCCTTCTTCTTGGATTTTAGAAACAGCTACACCCACTACATTACCCATCTCATCTATAACAGGTCCTCCACTATTACCAGAATTTAGTGCTGCATCAGTCTGAAATTCACCATAATTGTCTCCTAAACCAGATAGAGCAGTAATTGTTCCACTTGTTGCTTTAATTGAAGCACTTACTTTTTTTCCTAATGGATATCCGGCAACAATGACTTCTTCTAATAATTGTCCATCTTCACTCGAGATGGAGTATATTTTTCTTGGCCTTAAATTAGCTTTTATTACAGCTAAGTCATTTATTTTATCAACAGCTAAAACTTCTGTGTCATATTCCTTGCCATTGTATAATGCCTTAACGTTATGACATCCTTGCACAACATGATAATTTGTTACCATATGTCCAGAGTTTGTTATTATAAAACCAGTGCCTGAAGATGCTGGAACAATTTCATCGTCAGCTACATTTATACTGTCAGTTGTTTGGTTCAGTGCTACCAACAAATTATTAACACCTGAACAATTTGCCTCGAAATCAAACTCGACTAATGAGTGTTGTCTTCCATTTTTTAAGTAAAACGAAACATAAAATCCTCCAAAGTATTTTCCAGTATCAGATGAAAATCTTGATTTAATTCCCTCTACAACATTTTTTGAGAAATGTTTTGAGTCCGCCATTGAATTTGTTTGGGCTGTATCTGAAAACATAAAAGACTTTTTATCGTCCGATGATCTAAAAAATCCATATCCTGCCCTTTTTGTCGACTGATAGACGAAAGGTCTGTTAAAAGAATGAGAGGTCTCAGTTGTTACCCAAACAACTTTATTTTCAATTATATTGAACTTCAAAGTCTCATAAAAGGCTTCGGTTTTACTTGTTTTGCCTTTTATATCCGTTGTTATTTCTCTTATTTGTCCCTCACAATTCAGGGTAACAAATTCAGCAATTGATATGTTCGGGATGAACAACAAAAAAAGTGTAAAAATGATTTTCTTCATAATTTATAATAACAAATGAATTTTTTAGTGTCTAACCTGAAAGGCCAATACAGTCCTTATGCCAAGAATATGCCAAGAGGTTTTTGTTATATATGCCAAGAAAACGCCAAGAATAGCGAAATAAATCTTTTAAAAATTCAGTATTAACAACAAAATTAAAATTTCGAAAATATTTAGTAAAATAACTTTTATCTTTGCTATTAAAGGATAATTTAGGATTTTCCTTTAAAGTCCTATAACTAAGAGTGTATTGCTCTTTTATCTACAGATAAAGCCGCCTCTTTCACTGCTTCTGAAAAAGTAGGATGGGCATGACAAGTTCTTGCAATATCCTCGGAGCTAGCACCAAATTCCATAGCAATACCAATTTCTCCAATTAATTCACCAGCATGAGGTCCAATTAAGTGTGCCCCTAGTACTTTATCAGTTTTTTCATCAGCAAGAATTTTTACAAAACCCTCGGTTTCATCAATGGCTTTTGCTCTAGAGTTAGCCATAAATGAAAATTTTCCAATTTTATAATTTATTTTCAGTTCTTTTAATTGTTCCTCTGTTTTTCCAATAGAGGCAACTTCTGGACTCGTATAAATCACACCAGGAATAGTATCATAGTTAACATGACCTGATTGACCTGCTATATTTTCTGCAACTGCAATTCCCTCATCTTCAGCTTTATGAGCTAACATAGGACCACTTATTACATCTCCTATCGCATAAATATTATTTTGATTAGTTTTAAAATTTTTGTCTGTTTTTACTCTCTTTTTTTCATCTAATTCTACACCAATTTTTTGAAGATTTAGTCCCTCTGTATTTGGCTTTCGACCAACAGATATTAATACTACATCACATTCAAAATCTTTTTTGATACCATTTTCGTTTAAAGTTGAAACAATTGCATTATTGTTATTCTTTTTAATTTTCTCTACTTTATGTTGCATATGAAAATTGATACCTTGTTTTTTTAGAATTTTCATAAACTCACTTGAAATCTCTTTATCCATACCTGGTGTGATATGATCTAGAAATTCGACTACATGGACTTCTGAACCAAGTCTAGACCATACAGATCCCATCTCTAAACCTATGTATCCTCCGCCAACTACGACCATTTTTTTGGGGACTTGTTCTAATTTAAGTGCTCCAGTGGATGAAACAATTACTTTTTCATCAATTTCAACTCCTGGCAATGATACTGGAACTGAACCAGTTGCAACTATAGTATTTTCAGTTTGTATAATTGTCTCTTTATTATTGTTATCTTTGATTACAATATCATTTTTTGATTTGAAACTTCCGGTACCTTTAAAATAGGTGACTTTGTTTTTTTTAAGAAGAAACTCAACCCCTTTGGTCAAAATCGTAACCGCTTTGTCTTTATTCTTCATCATTTTTGACAAGTTTAATTTAACCTCACCAATTTCAATTCCTTTATTTGATAGACTTTGTGCGTTATGAAACTCCTCAGATAAATTTAATAAACTTTTAGAAGGAATACATCCAACATTCAAACAAGTACCACCTAGTGAACCTCTAGATTCTATACATGCAGTTTTAAGGCCTAATTGTGCCAATCTAATTGCACAAACATAGCCACCGGGTCCTCCACCAATTACTACTGCTTGAAATTTATCTGTCATTTAAATATCCAAAAATAGCCTTCTTGGTTCTTCTAAATTTTCTTTGATCATTTTTAAAAAAGAAACAGACTCTTTACCATCAACAATTCTATGATCGTATGATAATGCCAAGTACATTATAGGTCTGATCTTAATTTCTCCATCAACTACGATAGGTCTATCAACTATATTGTGCATACCCAAGACACCTGATTGTGGAAGATTAAGAATAGGAGTTGAAAGCATTGAACCATAAACACCACCATTACTGATAGTGAAAGTTCCCCCTTGAAGATCTTCAATAGTGAGTTTTCCATTTTTTGCTTTTTCAGAGATATCTTTGATATTTTTCTCAATATCAGCAAAAGATAATTCATCTGCATTTTTTAGAACCGGAACTACCAATCCTTTTTCAGTGCCAACTGCAAAACTTATATTATAATAATTTTTATAAACAATTGTGTCACCTTCAATTTCAGCGTTTATCGCTGGGAAATTTTTTAATGCTACTATACTTGCCTTAACGAAAAAGGACATAAACCCCAATTTTACACCATAGCGATTTTGAAAATCATCTTGATTTTCTTTTCTCATTGCCATCACATTTGACATATCAACTTCATTAAATGTTGTCAGTAAGGCTGCATTATCCTGTGCTTGTTTTAATCTCTTAGCAATAGTTTGTCTTAATCTGGTCATTTTAATTCTCTCTTCTTGACCATATTTTATTTTTCTTTCAGATGGAGGAGGATTGACACCCATTAAATTTATTAGATCGCCTTTTAAAACTCTGCCATCTTTTCCTGAACCTTTGACAGAGCTGATATCTATCTTATTTTCAGTTACAATTTTTCTTACTGCTGGAGATAAAGTTTCATCGATTTTTATTTCAGCTTCTACTTTTAAAGGTTCTACCTCTTTAGTAAGAACTAATGG
This sequence comes from uncultured Pelagibacteraceae bacterium, assembly GCA_902632935.1. Taxonomy (GTDB): domain Bacteria; phylum Pseudomonadota; class Alphaproteobacteria; order Pelagibacterales; family Pelagibacteraceae; genus Pelagibacter. The sequence goes on along the minus strand of CACPEJ010000008.1, from coordinate 4,859 downwards.
TTTTTCCTCTTCAACATTATCTTGAAAAACTTCCATCTCCTCATCTTTATCATCTTCATCTATCAAATTTTCCTTATCTACTTTCACTGTGGGTTGTATCTTTTTAATTTCCTGATTTTCTTTAGATTTATTCTCACTCTCGGAAACAGATCCTAAATCAGCACCAACTTCAACGACCGATCCATTTTTTGAATTTATTTTTGTAAGAACACCAGATACTGGTGAAGGAACCTCTAAATTTACTTTGTCAGTTTCTAATTCAACAAGTGGTTCATCAGCTTCAACAGAGTCACCTTCGTTTTTTAACCACTTTGAGACAGTTGCCTCTGTGATACTTTCCCCAAGAACTGGAACTAATATCTTTTCACTCATTAATATTTATTCAAAAACTTTCTTTATAATTTCTTGTTGTTGAGAAACATGTCTCTTGGCATATCCTGTTGCAGGTGATGCATCTGGACTTCTTCCAATATAAGAAATCATACTATTCTTAGCCTTAATATTATCTAATGTCCATTGGATATAATCTCTGACTGAAAACCAAGCACCCATATTTTTGGGTTCTTCTTGACACCAATAAAATTTTGCTTTTTTTGCATATGGTTTGAGCTCATTAGCAAGTGCTTTTGCAGGAAAAGGGTAAAGTTGCTCAATCCGATATAACACTACGTTGTCTTTTTTTATTTTTTCTCTTGCTTCAAGTAGGTCAAAGTAGACTTTTCCAGAACAAAGAATCACTTTTTCAATATCTTTTGGTTTTTTTAATTTAATAAACCCTTTTAATTTGGGATCAATGGCATGATCCCATAAAACTCTATGAAAAGAATTTTTTTTACTAAAATCATCCAAATTGGAAACACAATGTTTATGACGTAATAAAGATTTAGGGGTCATAATAATTAATGGTTTTCTAAAATCTCTATGCATTTGTCTTCTTAAAGCATGGAAATAATTTGCAGGAGTTGTGCAATTCATGACTTGCATATTGTCATTTGAACATAATTGTAAAAACCTTTCTAGCCTCGCTGATGAGTGTTCAGGTCCTTGACCCTCATATCCATGTGGTAACAACATTACTAATCCAGAGGCTCTCGACCATTTTCGTTCACCTGAAGCTATGAATTGATCGATAACTACTTGCGCACCATTAGCAAAATCTCCAAATTGAGCTTCCCAGATTGTAAGTGTATTTGGTTCAACTAAGCTATATCCATATTCAAATCCTAGAACGGCTAATTCTGATAAAAAACTATCTACTATTTCAAAATTTTTTTGTTTATTTGAAATATTATTTAAAGGAATATATCTCGAATTATCGATTTGATTTCTTAAAACAGAATGTCTCTGACTAAATGTGCCTCTTCCTGAATCTTGACCTACAAGTCTTACTGGATAACCCTCCTCCAATAGTGACCCAAAAGCTAATGACTCCGCAGTAGACCAATCTATGCCTTTACCATTAGAAACTGCAATTTTACGATTCTCTAAAATTTTTGTTATTGTTTTATGAATATTTATTTCAGTCGGTATTGTATTTATTTTATCAGAAATATTTCTTAATTTTTTGGTGTCAGAACCTGTAACACCTCTTTTGTCTTTTCCTCGCTCTGGCCTATATCTTGACCAAGTTCCCTCAAACCACTCTATTTTTGGTTTATAATTTTTTGCGTTTTTAAATTGATCATCTAAAAGATCTTTAAATTTTTTTATGGAATTATTTAAATAATCATTGGTGATTGATCCTTCACTTACCAGTTTTTCACCATAAACTTTAATAGTTGAAGGATGAGATCTTATCTTTTTATACATTAAAGGCTGAGTAAATGAAGGCTCGTCACCCTCATTATGTCCAAATCTTCTGTAACAAATTAAGTCAATGACAACATCTCTATTAAATTTTAATCTAAAGTCGGTTGCGATTCTTGCTGCATAAACAACTGCCTCTGGATCATCACCATTCACATGAATAATTGGTGCTTCAACCATTTTCGCTATATCAGAAGGATAGGGTGAAGATCTTGCAAATCTTGGACTTGTTGTAAAACCTATTTGATTATTTACTATAATATGAATTGTACCACCGGTGTTATGTCCTGGGAGGCCAGACATTGCAAAGCATTCAGCAACCACTCCTTGTCCAGCAAAAGCTGCATCTCCATGAATAAGTATCGGAATTACTTTTTTTCTATCTTTATCTTTATGAAAAAATTGTTTTGCTCTAGTTTGTCCTAATACGACTGGATTAACTGCTTCTAAGTGTGAAGGATTATCTGTCAAACTCACATGAACTGAATTTCCATCAAACTCTCTGTTAGATGAAGCACCTAAATGATATTTTACGTCTCCGGTATCATCCTTAGACTTTGAACTTATTTCTCCTGCAAACTCATTAAATATTCTTTTATAAGATTTTTGAAGGACGTTTGCTAATACATTAAGTCGACCTCTATGAGACATTCCAATTTTAACTTCTTTGACATTTGACTGACCACCAATTTTAATTATTTGTTCAAGTGCAGGAATTAAGCTTTCACCACCATCAAGACCAAATCTTTTAGTCCCAACATATTTTGTATGAAGAAATTTTTCAAAACCCTCAGCTTGAATCAGTTTGTTAAGAATTGCCTCTTTACCATTTTGTGTAAAATTAAAATCTTCTGCTTTTTCAACACGATCTCTAAACCATTTTCTCTCAGTGGGATTTGAAATATGCATATATTCATAACCTAAAGAACCACAATATTTTTCTTTTAAGAATTTTAATAAGTCATTGATATTTGAGTATTGCTTATTGGTAACACCGTCTAAGAAAATTTTTTTTTGATAATCTTCTTTTTTAAATCCATAAGAATCTGGATGAAGTTCTTCTAAATATTCTGTTTTTAATAATCCTAATGGATCTAGCTTTGCAATTAGATGACCTCTTTGTCTATAGGACCTAATCATTGCAACAGCTTTAATTGAATTTGCGTTTGATTTAATTATATCAACATCATTTTGTTCTGTGATTTGGTTTTCAAAATTTTGCTTTTTATTAATTGAAACTTTCTTAGAAGGACTCCAAGAAGGACCGTTGATTTCATTTACAATTATATCGTCTTCATCTCCAATTTCCTTAAAATATTTTTTCCAACTATCAGGTAATTCAGGGTCGTTGTTTACAAATTTTAAGTACATTTCTTCGATGAAAGCGCTGTTTGATTTATTGAGAAAGGCTGTTTTTTTAAATTCTAAATTTTTAGAGGAAGACATTATGTTTAATCAATATAAACTGACTAAGAAATTTTTCAATCAGACAATTTATCGAACAGTGTTTTTCCAATTTTGGATGGAGAATTTGCCATTGTTATTCCACAATCTTCCATCTTTTTAATCTTGTCTTTAGCACCACCTTTGCCCCCAGAAATAATTGCACCAGCATGGCCCATTCTACGACCTGGTGGTGCTGTTATACCCGCTATAAAGCCAACAATTGGTTTTTTTATTTCGTGGTTTTGAATAAATTCTGCTGCTTCCTCTTCGGCTGTTCCTCCGATTTCTCCTATCATTAAAATAGACTCTGTTTCGTCATCATTCAAAAATAAATCTAAGCAATCAATAAAATTTGTACCATTTATCGGATCTCCACCAATACCTATACAAGTAGATTGACCTAATCCATTTTCTGTGGTTTGAGCAACTGCCTCATAGGTTAAAGTCCCAGATCTAGAGACAATACCAACTGAACCTTTTTTGTGGATATTGCCCGGCATAATACCAATTTTACATTCATCAGGTGTTATTATTCCTGGACAATTAGGTCCAATTAATCTGGAATTTGATTTTAGTAATTTCTGTTTAACTCTCAACATATCTTGAATTGGGATTCCTTCAGTAATGCAAACAATTAACTCGATTGATGCCTCAATTGCCTCAATGATTGCTGCAGCAGCAAACTTCGCTGGCACATATATCATTGTGGCGTTGGCGCCCTCAGAGTTTTTAGCCTCTTTAACCGTGTTAAAAACTGGTAATCCTAAATGTTTTTGTCCTCCTTTTTTAGGAGTAACTCCACCAACTAATTTTGTTCCATATTTTATTGATTGCTCAGAGTGAAATGTTCCATGCGAACCGGTAAAACCCTGACAAATTAACCTAGTTTCTTTATTCACAAGAACCGACATTATTTTATGGCCTTAACAATTTTATTTGCTGCATCATCTAAATTTTCAGCAGAGATAAGTTTTAATCCAGAATTGTCTAATATAGTTTTTCCTTCTTTAAAATTTGTGCCAGCTAATCTCACTACCAGAGGAACATTAATATCGATTTCTTTTGCTGCATCAACCACACCTTGGGCAAGAACATCACATCTCATGATGCCACCAAAAATATTGATTAAAATACCTTTAACATTTTTATCAGATAAAATTATTTTTAAGGCTGCAGAAACCTTCTCTTTTGACGCTCCTCCACCGACATCAAGAAAATTTGCTGGCTCTTCTCCGTATAACTTTATTATATCCATTGTAGCCATTGCTAAACCAGCTCCATTTACCATACAACCAATACTTCCATCTAATTTTATATAAGCTAAATCGTGTTTACTAGCTTCGATCTCTATAGGGTCTTCCTCATTTAGATCTCTAAGATTTAAAATCTCTGGATGTCTAAATAAAGCATTGCTGTCAAAATTTATTTTTGCGTCTAGACAAACAATTTTTTTTTCTTTGGTTAAAATTAATGGATTAACTTCAACCATATTTGCGTCCGTTTTAACAAACATTTTATAAATCGATTTAATCAAAGAAATAGCCTCCATTTTTGAACTATCCTCTAGATCGAAAATTTTGATTATCTTTTCACACTCTGCATCAGAA
>CACPEJ010000007.1 GCA_902632935.1 uncultured Pelagibacteraceae bacterium | reverse complement strand
GTTTTTCGTTATTTATCAAAGCTTTCAAATATGGTGATATTAAACTAAAGTATTAAATATGGGAAAAAAAATTTTTTCAGGTGTTCAACCTACTGGAAACCTTCATCTTGGAAACTATTTAGGAGCAATCAAAAATTTTGTAAAACTCAACAATGAAGATCAAAATGAGTGTGTTTTCTGTGTTGTTGATCTTCATGCCATCACAATTGCTCAAGATCCAAAAAAATTAAAAGATAATATTTATGAAACTGTAGCAACTTTTATTGCTAGCGGCATTAATCCTGAGAAAAGTATTATCTTTAATCAATCAAGAGTGAGTGCTCATTCAGAAACGGCCTGGATATTAAGTTGTGTTGCTAGAATGGGATGGCTTAATAGAATGACCCAATTTAAGGAGAAAGCTGGAAAAGATAAAGAAAAAGCTAGCATCGGTCTTTATTCTTATCCTGTTTTGATGGCTGCAGATATTTTGTTATATGACACAACCCACGTACCCGTCGGAGATGATCAAAAGCAACATTTAGAACTTTGCCGAGATATAGCTCAAAAGTTTAATAATGATTTTAATGCTGACAATTTTTTAAAAATTCCTGAGCCATTAATCCAAAAAGAGTTTTCAAGAATTATGAGCCTGAGGGATGGCACAAAAAAAATGAGTAAATCTGAACTATCAGATCAGAGCAGAATAAACTTAACTGATGATAAAGACCAAATCATAAGTAAAATCAAAAAAGCAAAAACTGATAATTTGCCCTTACCATCTGTTAGTGCAGATTTAGAAAAAAGACCTGAAGCAAAGAATTTGATCGGTATTTATTCTAGTTTAATGGATGTAAGTTTAGAGGATACAATAAAAAAATTTTCTGGAAAAAATTTTTCGGAATTTAAAGAAAATCTATCACAAGTGATGGTTGATAAAATTAGTCCAATATCATCTGAAATAAAAAAGTTATTAAGTGAAAAAAAATATTTAGATAAAATATTATTAGAGGGAGCTAAAAAAGCAGATAAATTAGCCTCAGAAAAGGTAAAAAAAATCCAAGAACTTGTTGGTTTTTAGGATTTTTTTATTAACAAGTTTCATTTTTACAATTATTGATTATATATAAATCATGTTTGTTCAGACTGAAATAACACCGAACCCAAATTCTTTAAAATTCTTACCTGGTAAGAGCGTTTCAAATAAAGGGTCATTTGAAATAACACAAAAAGATCAAACCAATAATGAGTTAGTTAAAAATTTGTTATCTGTTAATGGAGTTGAAGGCATTTTTCTAGGTAAAGATTTTATCTCAATAAATAAATATGATGATACATCATGGGATGAAATTAAACATATAGTGATTTCTCTAATAAATGATTATTACTCAAGTGGAAAGGAGTGTGTAGTTGAAAATAACTTAATTGAAAATAATGAAAATTTAAAAGATATAGAAAAAAAAATTGTTAAGATATTAGATGAAAAAATTAGACCTGCAGTTGCGAAAGACGGTGGAGATATTAAATTTAAGGAGTTTAAAGATGGTATTGTTAAAGTACAGCTCCAAGGGAGCTGTTCGGGCTGCCCAAGTTCAACCATGACATTAAAACAAGGCGTTCAAAATCTTCTTTGTCACTATCTACCAGAAGTTAAGAAGGTTGAGGCTCTTTAAATGTTCAGTTTTAAATTAAGAAATCTTAAATTTTTAAATCAACTGATTTTTTTTAAGTCAAAATTTTATTTTGTTAGAATTAGAAGAAAGAACTTAAAAATATTTAAGTTTTTTGATGATAGACGAATTGGTGCAATTCCAAGAATATTTTTAACAAGTATTTTTGTTGTATTTTCGTTCTATCATATTCCATCAATAATTAATTTTGCTAATAAGCAATTTTTAGAAGATAAAGAATTTCAAAATAATTCAAAAGCTATACTAGCTTATACACTTAATAAAAAAGAGGGTGTTGAAGCTGACGGAGGAGACTTAAATGAAAAAGATTTGTTAATTGATATTTTTAGTCTTAACGACCTTGAAACAGACACAGTAAGATTAGATGCATCTACAATTAAGCAATTATTTCAAGACACTGATTATAAACTAGATGATGTAAGGGAAACAAAGTTAGTTAAGCCTGTTGCCTTAACTTTGCTTCCTGGTGAAATCAAAATGATCGAAAGCACCAAGAAAAGAAAAGAGTTCTTTATTCAAATCGTTTTACCTTTAGTTTTAAAAGAAAATAATAATATCAGATTAGATCGAAAGACTTTGTTCAAAATTATAAATAAAAGCAATAATACTAAATTAGAAAAAAAATGGCTTGAAAAAAAATACAAACAATATGGAGTAACATCTAAAGATTTAACAACACTTAAAATCAGAATGGATGAAATACCAGTTTCCTTGGCACTTGCTCAAGCTGCGAAAGAAACAGGATGGGGAACATCAAGATTTGCACAAGAGGGCAATGCACTTTTTGGGCAATGGACTTGGTCTGGTGAGGGCTTAAAACCTAAAGAGGCTGATGTGAACAAGGGTCATAAAGTTATGAAATTTAATGTATTACAAGCTTCAGTTAGAGCCTATCAAAGAAATTTAAACACCCATCGATCATATAAAAATTTTAGATTAGCAAGAGCACATTTAAGAGATAATGATCAACCTTTAGATAGTTTAATTCTTTCTCAATTTTTAAAAAATTATGCTGAAACTGGAAATCAGTATGTGGAAGTTTTGCAAAAAATTATCAATCAAAACAATTTGAAAGATTTTGATGATGCTAAGTTACTTCCTTCAAGCAAAGAGCTTGAAAGTTTAATTTAATTTTCCGTTATAACAAATTGGGTTCCAAACCAACGCCACTTGCCATTATCATTTAAGGAACAATTTATTCTCCCACGTCTTGGTAAGAATTTAGACTCGAAATTGATGTAAAGAATATTTTTTTCAAACACTAAATTTGGTTGGCCCCATGAACCACCATCATTTGAATAACAATTGATATTTTCAATATTTTTTTGATTATCAAAAAATTCCACGATTAAATTGGGGGGATTATCTTTATTTTCTAATTTTTTTTCTACTGGTTTAAGAGATTTGTATTCTAAAGGATTATAATTTATTAGTGAGTTAAATCGTTTTAAATCTCCATACTTTTCATTTATTGGAAATCTTGGTAATTCAAATTTATCTTTATTGTTATCAATTATTCCAGAGTGTTGTCCAAAAGCAATTTCAAAATTTTTTGATATATAATTTTTCATAAAAAGAGAATATTCCCCAAAAGGATATGAAAATATTGGTGGTACATACCCCAATTTAGCTTTAAAAATTTCAGTTGCTGTTTCTATGTCGTTAATAAATTCTTTTTCTGTCATATCAATTAAATATTCATGTGTATGTGAATGATGCCCTATATAACCTATATCAGAGTCATCAATTTCTTGAATTTCATCCCAAGTCATATACCCCCTTTTACCAACAGGTTCAGTAGATATAAACAAGATGAATGGAATTTTATTTTTTTTAAGATATGGCCAGGCCTCATTATAAAATGATTTAAATCCATCATCAATTGTAATTAAAATTTTCTTATCCTTTTTTACTTTAATAAATTCATTTAAAAAATTATTAGGGTCATAAAATTCATACCCTTGATTTCTAATAATTTTCATTTGTTCATCAAACATATTCATTCTTATGTTTGTTGATGGATATTTATTTTCATTAAAGCGATGATACATCAATGATAAAACACCACTGTCTCTAGAATAAGATTTGATATTATTCTCCTGTGAAATAGAATTAACTAGAAAAATAAATTGTAAAATGAATAAGCTAATTATAGATGCTGCAAAAGATAAAATTTTTTTAATGGTCATCAATAATGATATTAATTACAGCATTACACATGAAAATTCCAAAATAAATTATGAAAAATTATCAATTTTAATTGATGATTTTCTAAATAAAAAAAAATTAAAATTAGATAAATTCTCTCAAATTTATGTTAATCGAGGTCCTGGAAGTTTTGCGGGGATAAGAAATTCTTTATCAGTTGTTAAAGCTTTTCATTTAACCCATAAAATTGATTATTATTGTTTTAGTTTTGAGGATTTTAGTGAAAAAAATGAGGTTAAATATGAAAATATCCCAAATCTTTGCGATAAAATGAAAGTTGAAAAAAATTTGATTAATCCTATTTATTTGAGTTAAAATCAATTATGTCAGATACAATTGAACAACAATGTTTATCTAAAGGGGTAAAGTTAACTGAACAGAGGAGAATTATTGCGAAGGTCATCTCAGAGTCAAAAGCTGCTTATGGCGAGTCTGATCATCCAGATGTTGATGAATTATATAGTCGTGTATCAAAAGTTGATCCAAAAATAAGCATAGCAACAGTTTATAGGACAGTTAAGCTTTTTGAAGAAGCAGGGATTTTAACTAAACATGACTTTAAAGGTGGTAAGGCTAGATATGAAGCAATGATAGAAAGTCATCATGATCATTTGATTGATATTAAATCTGGTGAAATAATTGAATTTGTGGATGAAGAAATTGAAGAGTTACAAAAAAAAGTAGCTAAAAAATATGGTTATAAGTTAGTAGATCATAAACTTGAGTTGTATGGTGTAAAAGTAAATTCAAAAGATGAGTAAAAAGATATTTATCAAAACTTTTGGTTGTCAAATGAACGAATATGATACCAATAGAATATTTGATACTGTGAGAGAAATAGGTTTTATAAAAACTGAAAATTTAGATGAGTCTAATTGTTATTTACTTAACACGTGCCATATTAGAGATAAAGCTAAAGAAAAAGTTTATCATGAGATTGGACGGGTAAAAAAAAATTTTAGATCACGAAAAAAACCAATAGTCATAGTTGCTGGATGTGTTGCTCAGGCTGAAAATCAAGAAATGATCAAGAGGGAACCTTATATTGATATAGTTATTGGACCGCAAGCCTATCATAAAATTAATAACAAAATTGAAGAATTTTTGTCCAAACAAAAAAAAATTGATGAAACTGAATTTGATGCCATCACAAAATTTGATTATTTAGATAATATTAAGAATTCATCAAAAAAAATTTCATCATTTTTAACTATTCAAGAGGGCTGTGATAAATTTTGCCATTTCTGTGTAGTCCCATTTACAAGAGGTCCAGAATATTCGAGACCATTTAAAAAAATATTAGAGGAAGCAGAGAATTTATCAGAAAATGGAGTTTGTGAAATAACACTACTAGGTCAAAATGTTAATGCTTATAATTATGAAAATTACAGATTATCAGATTTAATTTTAGAAATAGAAAAGTTAGATGGAATAAAAAGAATTAGATATACAACCTCTCACCCAAAAGATATGACAGAAGATCTTATCAATGTATATGGTGTTTCAAAGAAATTAATGCCTTTAGTTCACCTGCCCGTTCAGAGTGGATCTGACAAGATCCTAAATTCAATGAATAGAAAACATCAGATAAGTGATTATGTTAATACTTACGAAAAACTTCAAAAAATTAACCCAAAAATAAAGTTTTCGAGTGATTTTATAATTGCCTATCCAGGTGAGGATGATAAGGACTTTAATGAAACTTGTGATTTAATTGAAAAAATTAAATTTATAAATTCTTTTTCTTTCATATTTAGCCCAAGGCCAGGAACAACCGCGGCAAATTTTGAGTTAATTGACAAAAAAATTTCACTTAAAAGGTTAGAAAAAGTTCAAAAACAGTTATTTACCAATCAAATTAATATGAATAAATCACTTGAGGGTAAAGAAATTGATGTTTTAGTTGAAAATAAAATAGATGGTGGCACAAAGTTTTTTGGTCGATCTGATTACATGACTTCGGTTATTTTTGATGGTAATGAATTAGATATGGGAAAAATTATCAAAGTAAAAATAAATCGTAGTAATCAAAATACATTGTTTGGTAAAAGTTTAGATAATTCAGAACAAAGAGTGGCTTAAGTTTGAGTAATAGTATTAAAAAAGATATTAATTCATCACTAAAATTTGTTTATTCAGAAAATAATTCAATAAGCGTAATTTTTCACGAGAATGACCTCCTGATGGGAGTAGTTGGTGAATTTAACCAAAACTTGAAAGAGTTAGAAAAAATAACTAATTCAAGTATTTATTCCAGAGGAAATTCAATCTTAATCAAATCAACTTCAGAAAAAAATGAAATTTTGAAGAATGCAATTCAATTTCTTGCTAATCAATTTAAAAATAATGGAAGTATAGAACAAAAAGATATTTTATCCTCAGTTGATCAATTTATGATAAATGAAAAAGTAAAAAATACCAACATTACAGATATAATCAAAACTCCAAAAAAATCTATAATTCCAAGGTCAGAAAAACAAAAAGAGTATGTTAGAGCGTTAAGACAAAATGAAATAATAATATCTGCTGGGCCTGCTGGCACAGGAAAAACCTTTCTAGCTGTTGCTGTAGGTTTAACAATGTTGTTAGAAAAAAAAATAGAGAGGATTATACTTTCTAGACCTGCGGTTGAGGCAGGTGAGAGATTAGGATTCTTACCAGGAGATATGAAAGAGAAAGTTGATCCATATTTACGCCCTTTGTATGATTCATTGTATGATCTGTTTCATTTTGAAAAAATTCAAAGAATGATAGAAATTGGTGATATTGAAATTGCCCCTTTAGCTTTTATGAGAGGAAGAACTTTAAAAAATTCTTTTGCAATTTTAGATGAAGCCCAAAATGCCACTGATACACAGATCAAAATGTTTCTTACCAGGATAGGTGAAAATTCAAAAATAGTTGTCAATGGTGACCCTACTCAAATTGATTTACCTAATAAAAAAATGTCAGGTTTAGAAAGATCAAAAAAGATATTATCGCATTTAAGTGAGATAGCAGTTATAGACTTCGATCACTCAGATGTTGTGAGGCATCCTTTAGTTTCAAAAATTGTGAAAGCGTACAACAAAAATGATAAAAGTTAATGTGCTTTCAGAGGAAAATTCTTGGTCAAAAAAAATAAAAAAAAAAGAATTATTTTTTAATAAAATTTGCAACAAGTTCCCAAAAAAATATCGATTTATTAACAAAAAAATCTATTTAACGCTGCTACTATCAAATAATAAAACAATTAAAACTTTAAACAAAAAATTTAGAAATAAGAATAAACATACTGATGTACTTTCTTTTCCATTTAATAAAAAACAAAAAAAATTTAAAGAAAATTATCTAGGTGACATAATTATAAGTTTTAATTATATGAACAAGCCAAAAAATTTAAATAATTATGCATTTAAAATTAAAACAATAAAAATTTTTATTCATGGTTTTTTACATTTATTGGGTCATGACCATCAAAAAAGTAAAGAGTATAAACAGATGTTAAATGAAGAAAAAAAAATTTTTAGATTTATAGAAAAAACTTCCATTTTAAATTGAAAAAAAATTTTATATTTGAGACTTTATTGATAATTTTTTTAGGAGGCTTAAGTTCTTTAAGTTTACCTCCTTATAATTTTTTTTTTTTAAATTTTTTTACATTTAGTGTTTTCTTTATTTTTTTATTTCAGAGACTTAAACAAGGAATAAAAAAATTCTTTTATTATGGATGGTTGTTTGGTTTTAGTTATTTTTTGTCCAGTTTGTATTGGTTAACTATATCCTTAAGTTTTGATCAAAGTTTTAATTTTTTAATTCCTATATCTTTAATTGTCATCCCAGCATTTTTAGGTTTATTTTATGCATTATGTATTGCTATTTTTTATCTATACAAACCGAAAAATATATTAAGTGCTTTTTTCCTATTTTCTCTTTTGTTTGGTTTAATAGAGTTTATTAGAGGAACAATTTTAACTGGGTTCCCTTGGAATTTGGTAATTTACAGTTTTTCTGAAATTAATAGTTTCCTAAGCATTTTGTCGATAATAGGAACTTATTCATTAAATCTAATAGTAGTAAGTTTTTTTACAGCCCCCGCCCTTTTTATATTTAGAAAATCTAAAAAAGAAGTGGTTGTGTGTATCTTTTTACTGCTATTACCAATCTCTTTTTATTCATACGGAGAAGTTTTAAAAAAAAATTTTTATAACAATAAAGAGAAAGAGCTTCCTTTTGCGGTTAGGGTAATTGGAGCAAATATAAGTTTAGATAGGTACTATAAAAATGTTAATACTGAGAGTGTGATTAATGAGCTAATTTCAATTAGTTCACCCATTGAAGAAAAAAAGACATTTTTTGTATGGCCAGAGGGAATAATACCCAACACTTATGAAGACCAATTAGATTTATACAATGACATTTTTGAAAAATATTTTAGTGAAAATCACTTAATCGGTTTAGGAATAACAAGCAGAAAGACTATGAACAATGATTACAATTATTACAATTCATTTTCAATATTTGATAGTAAAGTAAATTTAATTGATAATTATAACAAAATTAAACTTGTACCTTTTGGTGAATTTGTTCCTCTTGAAAATATTCTTAACAAATTCGGTTTAAAAACAATCACAAATAATATTGGATCATTTGATAAAGGTGAAAACAGAAAAATTATTAAGATCCACGATGATCTTAGACAAATAAATTTTTTGCCATTAATTTGTTATGAAATTATATATAGTGGAAATTTGACTAACGATTTTGATTTCGATTTTATATTAAATATTTCAGAAGATGGATGGTTTGGTAAATCCATTGGACCAAAACAACATTTTACTCATAGTAAATTTAGAGCAGTCGAAAATGGAAAGTATATAATTAGATCATCTAATAATGGGATGGCAGCAATTATAAATCCATTAGGTTATATTGAGAATAAAATAGATTATGGAATTTCAGGTTACATTGATTTAGAAGGCATAAGAGATTTAAAACCAACATTGTTTTCTAAATATGGAAATAACATATTTTTCATATTAATTTTGTTGTATATTATTTTAACTTTTTTATTTAATAGGACTAAAAATGAGTAATTTAAAAAAATTTCTTTTTACAAGTGAGTCTGTTTCAGAGGGACATCCAGATAAAGTGTCGGATAGGATATCTGACATGGTGGTAGACACTTATTTATCTAACGATCCATATTCGAGAGTTGCATGTGAAACTCTCACAACTACAAATAAAGTTGTATTAGCCGGTGAGGTAAGAGGACCAGAAATTAAAAAAGATGATTTAATCAATAAGGTAAGAGAATGCATTAAAGATATTGGATATGATCAAGATGGTTTTACCTGGAAAAAGGCTACAAAAATAGAAAGTCATCTTCATTCACAATCAAGTGACATTGCTATGGGTGTAGACTCTTCAGGAAATAAAGATGAGGGTGCAGGAGATCAAGGTATTATGTTTGGTTATGCATGTAATGAAACAGATGTTTTAATGCCAGCACCAATTCATTTTTCCCATAAGATTTTAAGGTTAATGGCGGAAGATAGAAAATCAGGTAAATTAAAAAACATAGAACCAGATTCTAAAAGTCAAGTAACTTTTGAATATGAAAATGGTAAACCATCAAAAGTTAAATCAGTTGTAATATCTTCTCAGCATACCGCAAATGTTAATCAAGAACAGGTAAGGGAATTATTGAGACCATATTTGATTAATTCTATACCAAAAAATTTTTTAGAAGATTTTAATGAGAATGAATTTTATGTTAACCCAACTGGAAATTTTGTAATAGGTGGTCCTGATGGAGATTGTGGTTTAACGGGTAGAAAGATTATCGTAGACACTTATGGTGGTGCTGCGCCACATGGTGGAGGTGCTTTCTCGGGAAAAGATCCAACTAAAGTAGATAGGTCTGCAGCTTATGCAGCGAGATATATTGCCAAAAATGTTGTTGCATCGAAAATTGCTGATAAATGTTTGATTCAATTAGCTTATGCAATTGGTGTTTCAAAACCATTATCTATTTATGTAAATCTTTTTGATAATGATTTAGATAAAAATAAATTTGTTGAAGATAAGATTAAAGAAAGTTTTGATCTTAGCCCAAGAGGAATAAGAGAGATGTTGGGGCTTAATAAACCTATATATGAAAAAACATCTGCATATGGGCATTTTGGAAGAGAGCCAGATAAAGAAGGTGCTTTTTCTTGGGAAAATACTAACAAATCTGACATTTTCTTAAAATAGTTTTTATTGAAAAATAAAAAAAAACTTTTATATATGCTTTTACATTGTTGAATTATCAAAATGGGCCATGGCCCATTTTTTTTTGGAGTAAACAAAATTATGTTAAATAAAAGAGCGGATAAGCTTGAACTATTAAGAATTGCAGAGGCAGTAGCCTTGGAAAAGTCAATTGATAAAGAACTTATCATAAGTTCAATGGAAACTGGAATTGCCAAAGCAGCAAAATCTAAATTTGGTCAGGATAATGAGATCAAGGTAATGATTAATAGAGATAATGGTGATATTGAAATTTTTAGAAAATTGATAGTCACAGAGAATCCAGAAAATACAAACACTGAGATCAAATTAGAAGATGCAATTACGTTGAATGAGACTAATAAAGACAAAATGATAGGAGATGAAGTTTTACAACCACTTCCTTCATTTGATTTTGGAAGAATAGCTGCTCAAACAGCTAAACAAGTGATAAATTTTAATGTTAGAGAGGCAGAACGAGAAAGACAATTTAATGATTTTATTGATAAAAAGGACTCGATATTAAGTGGAATAGTAAAAAGATTAGAGTTTGGGAATGTAATCGTGGATCTTGGAAGAACAGAAGCAATAATTCAAAAAAATGAAATTATACCAAGAGAGAATATAAAAGCTGGAGATAGAATTAAAGCTTATTGTTTTGATGTAAGGCGAGAACCACGTGGTCAACAAATTTTTTTATCAAGAGCTCACCCAAAATTTATGGAAAAACTTTTTGTTCAAGAAGTTCCTGAAATTTATGATGGTTTGATTGAAATTAAATCATCATCTAGAGATCCAGGAAGTAGAGCAAAAATTTGTGTTAAAGCAGTTGATACTTCATTAGATCCAGTTGGAGCATGTGTGGGAATGAGAGGATCAAGAGTTCAGGCGGTTGTGAATGAATTACAAGGTGAAAAAATTGATATTGTAAATTGGTCAGATGATCCAGCAATATTAGTATCTAATGCTTTATCTCCAGCTGAAGTTCAAAGAGTAAATGTAGATTTAGAAAGAAAAAAATTAGATGTGATTCTTACTGAGGAAAATTTAAGTAAAGCTATCGGGAGAAGAGGACAAAATGTAAGGCTAGCTACAAAATTATTGAATTTTGAGATAAATATTATGACAGATGCAGAAGACTCAGAAAGAAGACAATTAGAGTTTAGGGAGAAAACAGAAAATTTTGTTAAGAATTTAGAGTTAGATGAAACACTTGGACAGCTTCTTGTGGCTGAGGGTTATTCCACTATTGACGATATAAAAGATAGTTCGGCAGAAGATTTATTGAAAATAGAAGGTATTGAGGAAGAGACCGCAAAAGCTCTTATAGAGAGAGCAAAAGAGTTTCATCAAAAAGATCAAGAAGATATTTCTGAGAGGATTAAAGAATTAGGTTTGGATGATGGACTAATTAATTTAAAGGGGTTAACTCCCGGAATGTTGGTCACTCTAGGTGATCAAAAAATCCTTACCCTACAAGATTTTGCCGATCTGGCATCAGATGAGTTAACCGGTGGATATGATGTAGTTAAAGGTGAAAGAGTAAAAATTCAGGGTTACTTGGAAGATTTTGCTTTATCAAAAGAAGAAGCAGATGAACTTATCATGTCTGCAAGAAAAATCGTTTATGAAGATTGAGAGATGAGCTATGGAAAAAAAAACAAAATTAACAATATCAGGTGGCATAGCCAAAAAGTCTATCAAAAATATAGATAAAGCAAAAAATCTTGGAAAAAATTCTGTAATAATCGAAAAACAAACTAGTAAATTTACTAGTAGAGGTGGTTCATTTAAGTCAAACCCATCTAAGATCAAAAATAATTTTACGAGCAACAAAGGAAATTTTGGTAAACCGAATTACACCCTTAAATCGCCGCCTTTAACAAGTGATTTTGAAAGACGTAAATTAGCTGAGCAAAGAGCCACTAAAAGACTTAAAGAGGAAAACGATAATAAGAATAAAAAATCAATAAAATCTAATACAAAAAAAAGGGAGTTAAAATTAACAGTCTCTAGAGCTTTGAGTGATCAAATTGAAGCTAGAGAACGAAGTTTAGCCTCCGTTAAAAGGGCAAGACAAAAGGAAAATAGAAGTTTGACCAAAGAGGAAGTTCAAGAAAATTTAAAGCCCGTTAAAAGAGATATAAATATCCCAGAGGTAATCACTGTGAGAGAGCTTGCGAATAGAATGGCAGAACAATCAAGTAATATAATTAAACATATGTTTGGGATGGGTGTAACAGTAACAATAAACCAAAATCTAGCAGCTGATACTGCAGAATATTTAGTTAAAGAATTTGGTCATAACCCTATTCGAGAGGAAAAAGCTGATGAGATAATCAAAAAGATTAAAGCCTCAAGGACTGAAAATTTAAAAAATAGACCACCAATAATCACAGTTATGGGTCATGTGGATCATGGTAAAACTTCAGTTCTAGACGTTTTGAGAAGTGCAAATGTTGTATCAGGAGAGTTTGGTGGCATAACCCAACACATTGGCGCTTATCAAATAGACCATCAATCTAATAAATTAACATTTATTGATACACCAGGCCATGCAGCTTTTACTGAAATGAGAGCAAGAGGATCAAAGCTTACAGATATTGTTGTTCTAGTTGTTGCGGCAGATGATGGTGTTAAACCTCAAACTATTGAGTCAATAAAACATGCAAAGGCTGCAAATGTACCAATTGTTGTAGCAATTAATAAGTGTGATTTACCTGAGGCTGATCCTCAAAAAATTAAAAATCAGCTACTTGAGCATGAGTTAATAGCTGAGGATTTATCGGGAGACACCTTGATGGTAGAAATATCAGCAAAAACTAAATTAAACCTAGATAAACTTATTGATGCAATTATTCTTCAAGCTGAAATTCTAGATCTTAAAACTGATTTTGAGTCAAAAGCCACTGGAGTTGTTTTAGAATCGAAAATTGATATTGGAAGAGGACCAGTTGCAACAATAATTGTAACAACTGGAACTTTAAAAAAAGGAGATTTTTTCGTAAGTGGCCTTAAATGGGGAAAAATTCGGGCTATTATTAACGACAAGGGTAGAAATATTGATGAAGCTCTGCCATCTTCTCCAGTAGAAATTCTTGGAATAAATGGTGCTGCAAGAGCTGGAGATGATTTTATAGTTTTAGATAACGAGAAAGAAGCTAAAACTTTGAGCGAAAATAGAGCTCAAGAGAGTAAAGATGGTAAAAATCCTCTGACATTCGCAACTCAAGAGTCTGCTTTTTCTAATAAGTCCACTGAAGAATTAAATCTTATAATTAAGTCTGATGTTCATGGATCCTCAGAGGCAATAAAAAGTGCTATCAGTCAAATTAAGCATGATGAGGTAAAACCAAAAATAATTTTGGCAGATATTGGAATGGTTACGGAGACTGATGTGACTTTGGCAAAGGCTTCAAATGCAGTTTTGATAGCGTTTAATGTAAAGCCAAGCAAGGAAGCTAAAAGACTTGCTGAAAATGAAAAGATAAATATTTCATCATACAATATAATTTATGAAGTTTTAGATTTTGTTAAAAAAAGAATGTCTGGATTATTGACACCCGATGTGGAAGAAAAAGTGATTGGGACTGCGCAAATTTTAGAAATTTTCAAAGTTTCAGGAGCAGGTAAAATTGCTGGTTCTAAAGTAACTGGTGGGGAAATTAATAGCAATTCAGATGTAAGAGTGATTAGAGATGGTTCAATTGTTTTTACCGGAAAAGTTGGAAGTTTATTCAGAGAAAAAAATCAAGTAAAACAGGTAAACAATGGTCAAGAATGTGGAATTGGACTCAAAGATTACATGGATTTTAAAAAAAACGACACAATAGAGGCTTTTAGTGTTACATCTAAAGAGAGGACAATATAATGGCAGATAGAATAGGAAAACCAGTTTCACAGAGACAATTAAGAGTGGGTGAAATGATTAAACAATCTTTAAGCATGATTTTTATGAGAAATGAGGCTAAAGTTCCGAATTTAGAAACAAACACTATTACAGTTACTGAAGTCAGAATGAGTCAAGATTTGAAAATAGCCAAAGCGTACGTACTTCCTCTTGGAGGAAAAAATGCAGAAGAAACTGTTAATACTTTGAAAGAATACTCATTTTTAATTAGAAAAATTTTATCTCAAAAAGTAGTGATGAAATTTTTACCAAAATTACTTTTTAGAAAAGACGAGTCTTTTGAGTATGCTGAAAAAATTGAGAATCTAATTAAACAAACAAATAAATAGGAAAAAAGAACTATGAACAAAAAAGCTCAAGAGTTAGCAATGCATGAAAAAGATACTGGATCCTCAGAAATCCAAATTGCTTTGTTAACAGAAAAAATTGAAACGCTTTCAAAACATATCAAACAGTTCAAAAAAGATAAACATTCATCTGTTGGATTATTGAGAGCGGTCAATAGAAGAAAAAAATTGTTAGATTATCTTAAAAGAAATAAGGTAGATTCTTACAAGAATGTCCTGTCGAAATTGAATTTGAGAAAATAAGAGTCAAGAAAGATAGAACGGAATGGAACGAAACGAACGAAATGAAATGGAAATGAAATGTTTAAAGTATACAAGAAGGAAGTTGAAGTAGCAGGGAAGAAAATAAGTTTAGAAACAGGTAAAGTAGCAAGACAGGCAGACGGAGCAATCATCGCAACATGTGGGGAGACTGTCGTTTTAGCAACAGTCGTTGGAGCAAAAAAAGTTAATCCAGACATGGATTACTTTCCATTATCTGTAAATTACCAAGAAAAATATTACGCAGCAGGAAAAATTCCTGGTGGATATTTTAAAAGAGAAGCAAGACCAACTGAGAGTGAGACATTAATCTCAAGATTAATTGATAGACCGATCAGACCATTGTTTCCTGATGAATTTAAAAATGAAGTTCAATTGTTACCAACTGTAATTTCTTATGACAAAGAAAATGAAGCAGATATTTTGTCAATTATCGCATCCTCTGCAGCTTTAGCTATATCAGGAATGCCATTCATGGGCCCTGTTGGAGCTTCTAGAGTTGGATATATCGATGGTAAATATGTTTTGAATCCTTCAAAAACTGAACTTGAAAAATCAAAATTAGATTTAGTTGTTGCTGGTACAAAAGATGCTGTGCTTATGGTTGAGTCTGAAGCAAGCGGGTTAACAGAGGAAGAGATGTTAAACGCAGTAAAATTTGGTCATGAAGGATTTGTTCCTGTGATTAAAATGATAGAGGAATTAGCTAAAGAATGTAGAAAACCCAATTGGATTGTTGAAAAGAAAAATTTATCTGATGTAAAGAAAAAACTCGAGGAAACTTTTACAGAAGATCTTAAAAAAGCATTTGCGACAAGAGACAAACAAGATAGGTCAAATCAAATTTCTGAAATTACTGATAAAGCAAAAAAACTTTATGAAGAAGACGAAAACTACTCAGATCTAGATGTAAACTCTGAACTTAAAAAGATAGAAAAAACAATTGTGAGAACAGATATCCTTAAAAATAAAAATAGAATTGATGGCAGAGGATTGTCAGATGTTAGACCTATTTCTTGTGAAGTTGGTATTTTACCAAGAACTCATGGTTCTGCTTTATTTACTAGAGGAGAAACACAAGCAATTGTAACAGCTACTTTAGGTACATCTGACGATGAGCAAAGAATTGAAAGTTTGGATGGATTACAAAGAGAAAGATTTATGCTTCATTACAATTTTCCTCCTTTTTCAGTTGGAGAAACAGGAAGAATAGGAACTGGTAGAAGAGAAATAGGACATGGTAAATTAGCATGGAGAGCTATTCACTCTTCATTACCGTCAAAAGAAGCATTTCCTTACACTTTTAGGGTAGTTTCAGAGATTACAGAGTCTAATGGTTCATCCTCAATGGCTACTGTTTGTGGAACATCACTTGCATTAATGGATGCAGGTGTACCAATTAAAGAACCAGTCGCTGGAATAGCAATGGGTTTAATTAAGGAAGGTGATGATTTTAGTGTCCTATCGGATATCTTAGGTGATGAAGATCACTTAGGTGATATGGACTTTAAAGTTGCTGGAACTAAAGATGGAATTACCTCTCTACAAATGGATATTAAAATTACTGGAATTACATTTGAAATTATGGAGCAAGCATTAAGCCAAGCTAAAGATGGAAGAGTTCATATCTTGGGAGAAATGAATAAAGCATTATCAGCTTCAAGAGCAGATGTTGGAAAACATACTCCAAAAATGGAAAAAATTACTGTTGATAAAAAAGATATCGCAGCTGTGATTGGAAAAGGTGGAGCAACAATAAGAGAGATTGTTGAAAAATCAGGTGCAAAAGTTGATGTGAATGATGAGGGTACGGTAACAGTTGCTGCTCCAGATGAAGAATCTAGAAACATTGCTATGCAAATGATTAAAGATATCACTGCCAAAGCTGAATTAAATAAAATTTATTCAGGTAAAGTAATGAAAATTATGGAGTTTGGTGCATTTGTTAATTTCTTAGGCAAACAAGACGGACTTGTTCATATTTCAGAACTTGCTGATAAAAGAGTAGCTAAAGTTACTGATGTAGTGAAAGAAGGTGACGAAGTAAAAGTTAAAGTTATTGGTTTCGATAGAGGAAAAGTAAAACTCTCTATGAAGCAAGCTACTGAATAAATTTTAGAGGGCACCCGGCAACAGAATACCCGTTATTATTAAGTGATGTTTTTAGGATCCGGCATTCCAACTTTATTATACCCGGCGTCCACATAGTGGATTTCTCCAGTAACACCATTTGCAAGGTCGCTTAGAAGATACAATGCTGAATTTCCAACATCATTAATATCAACATTTCTTTTTAAAAAAGAGTGGTCCTCATTCCATTTATATAAGAATTTTGCATCACCGATTGCAGATGCCGCTAATGTTTTGATAGGGCCTGCACTTATTGCATTTACTCTCATGCCTTTAGCACCTAAATCTCTAGCCAAGTATTTAACACTAGCCTCTAAAGCTGATTTGCAAACACCCATTACATTATAATTTGGGATTGCTTTGGTGGACTCATAAGTTAAAGTTAACAAACTACCACCTTGTTTTGTTATTTTTGATGCTTCTTTTGCAACTTCAGTAAAAGAGAAACATGATATTAACATACTTCTTAAAAAGTTTTCTCTGGTTGTATTTAAATATTCGCCTGATAATTCTGATTTATCTGAAAATGCTACAGCATGGACAACAAAATCAATTTCACCCCATTTAGATTTAATATCTTCAAACAATTTTTCTACCTCTTCTTTTTTTTCAACATCACAACTGAATGTAACTTTTGAATTTAATTTTTCTGCTAAAGGAATAACTCTTTTTTTTAAAGCATCGCCTAAATAAGTAAATGCTAACTCCGCTCCAGCCTCCGCAAGTTTTTGAGATATACCCCAGGCAATAGATCTCTCATTAGCAACTCCCATGATTAATCCTTTTTTGCCTTTCATTAAACTCATAATTAAACCTTTTCAAAAATTAAAGCAGCATTGGTTCCACCAAAACCAAAACTATTAGACATTACAGTATTTAAAGTTACTCCAGTTTCAGTTTTAGCAACTATTGGAAATTTTTTAGCTTCTTCATCCATTTCATTGATATTTGCTGATCCAGCAATAAAATTATTTTTCATCATTATTAAGCAATATATGGCCTCATGAACTGATGCAGCACCCAAAGGGTGACCGGATAAAGACTTTGTTGAACTTATTTTTGGAATTTCTTCTCCAAAGGTTTCCTTGATAGCTTTAAGTTCAGTTATGTCACCTACTGGTGTAGAAGTTCCATGAGTATTAATATAGTCAATTTTGTTTTTAGTTGTTGCCATTGCCATTTTCATACATCTGACAGCTCCCTCTCCAGATGGAGCTACCATGTCATATCCATCTGAGGTGGCACCATAACCTGTCAATTCTGCATAAATTTTGGCACCCCTAGCTTTTGCATGCTCATATTCTTCTAAAACTAACACACCCGCTCCACCAGCTATTACAAACCCATCTCTAGTTTTGTCATATGCTCTTGATGCTGATTGAGGTGTATCATTATATTTGGACGATAGAGCAGTCATGGCATCAAACATAGCTGTCATTGCCCAATGTATTTCTTCACTTCCACCAGCAAAAACAATATCCTGTTTACCCATTTGAATTAATTCCATTGAATTTCCAATGCAGTGACCACTAGTTGCACATGCGGAACTCATTGTATAATTAGTTCCTTTGATTTTGAATGGAACTGCCAAAGTAGCAGACGCAGTACTTGCCATGGTTCTTGGAACTATAAAGGGACCCATTAATTTTGGGGTTTTTGCTCTTGTTTTATCCGCTGCTAAAATCACGTTTTCAATTGAAGGTCCTCCAGATCCCATGACAATACCAGTACTAAAGTTGCTTACTTCTTTTTCCTCAAGACCAGAATCCTTGATTGCCTCTTTCATCGCAATATAATTATAAGCTGAGCCTGAACCCATAAATCGAATTGTTTTTCTATCTATATGATCTTCAAGTTTGATATTTGGTTTACCATGCACATGACTTTTTAAATTATGTTCTTTATACTCTTCAGCAAATGAGATTCCTGATTTTGAATTTAATAATGATTGATGAACTTCTTCTTGATTATTACCTAAACAAGAAACTACACCTAAACCGGTTATTACAACTCTTCTCATTATTTGAATAACCCCACCTTTAAATTGTCTGCTGAATAAATTTTTTTTTCGTCTGCTAATAATATTCCATTAGCTAATCCAACTGTTGTGCCACCAGGAGACATAATTTTTTTCATATCAATTTTATATTTGACTAGTTTAACATTCTGTAAAACTTCTCCTGTAAATTTTACTGTACCAACGCCTAAGGCTCTGCCTTTTCCAGGATTTCCAATCCAACCTAAATAAAATCCTACGAGTTGCCACATTGCATCAAGTCCAAGGCATCCTGGCATCACAGGATCTTCTTTGAAATGACAATCAAAAAACCAAAGGTCTTTTTTTATATCTAATTCAGCCTTTAAAGAGCCTTTTTTAAAAGCACCATCCTTGTCATTAATTTCTGTAATTCTATCAAACATTAACATTGGTGGAAGTGGTAATTTTGCATTTCCAGGACCAAAAAGACCTCCGTTTCCGCAACTTATAAGTTCTTCATAAGAATAGGAGTTTTTTTTCATAAAATAGATCACCTTAATACTTGATTTTAAACCATTATAATATACATAAAGTTTAGAATTATTATAATTAACAATGTTAAAAAATAGCGAATTTGTTAGCAAATTAAGAAATTCTGGTCTTAGACCCACTAAACAAAGACTTAAAATTTGTGAAGTCTTATTTAATAGAGACAAAACATTTCACTTTACAATTAATGATTTAGCAAAAAACATTTCGGAAAATTTTAATGAAAAAATATCTTTAGCTACAATTTACAACACAGTTCATGCTTTTAAAGATAAAGGATATTTAAAAGAAATTACGATCAGTAGTGATAAAAGTTATTTTGACACAAATATTACAAAACATCATCATTTTTATGATGAGGATACAAACTTACTTATAGATTGTAATGATAACGAAATTGGTAAAGTTAATATTAAAAATAATATTACAGGAAAAAAAATTAGTTCTGTTGAAGTTTTAGTAAGAGTTGCGAGTGATACTCAAAATCAGAATTAAAAAAAATCTCTCTTTCTAAATTTATATTATAATCATTCTAAACTGTTGACTTTTAGTTTAGAACTATTATAAATTAACAATTCTATTAATCATGGGGGAAATATTAAAATTATGAGCACTGAAAATTTCAAAAATAAGTCTTTTAAAGCTAATCAAATGAGCAAATGTCCTTTTACCGGAGCAGGAACACCAGCAAAGTTTTCTGCAGGAAGAGGTCAAACAGTAAGAGACTTTTGGCCAAATAGTTTAAATCTTAAAATTCTTAGTCAGCACTCAAACTTATCTAACCCTATGGATAAAAAATTTAATTATGCAAAAGAATTTAAAAAATTAAATTATAAAGCATTAAAAAAAGATTTAAAAAAATTAATGACAGACTCCCAAGAGTGGTGGCCAGCAGATTATGGTCATTATGGTCCATTATTTATTAGATTAGCTTGGCATGCCGCAGGAACTTACAGAACTGGTGATGGTAGAGGTGGAGCAGGAACAGGTAATCAAAGATTTGCGCCACTAAATTCTTGGCCAGATAACGTAAACTTAGATAAAGCCAGATTACTTTTATGGCCTATTAAAAAGAAATATGGAAGAAAAATTTCATGGGCAGATTTATTCATACTTGTTGGAAATGTGGCTTTAGACTCAATGGGTTTTAAAACTTTTGGTTTTGGAGCTGGCAGAACTGATATTTGGGAACCAGAGGATGATATTTATTGGGGTTCAGAAAAAGAAATGTTAGGTGTGGAACGATATAGCGGAAAAAGAGATTTAGAACAGCCATTAGGAGCTTCACATATGGGTTTAATTTATGTAAATCCGCAAGGTCCTGATGCTAATCCAGATCCAAAACTAGCAGCGCATGATATTAGAGAGACATTTGGTAGAATGGCTATGAATGACTATGAGACAGCAGCATTAGTCGCTGGAGGACATACGTTTGGAAAATCTCATGGTGCAGCATCAGAGTCGTATAAAGGACCGGATCCTGAAGCTTCAAAACTTCAAGACCAGTCAACAGGATGGAATAGTGGATATAAATCTGGAAAAGGTGTTGATACAATAAGTAGTGGTATTGAGGGCGCTTGGACTCAAAATCCAATTCAATGGGATATGGGTTATTTGGATTGTTTATATGGGCATGAGTGGGAGCTTACAAAAAGTCCAGCTGGTGCTCATCAATGGACTCCGAAGAAAAATGGGCAAGAGATTAAAATGGTTCCTGATGCACACCAAAAAGGTGTACTTCATCCACCAATGATGCAAACAACTGATATATCAATGAAAGTTGATCCTAGTTATGGACCTATCACTAAACATTTTCATCAAAATCCAAAAGAGTTTCACGATGCTTTCGCGAGAGCATGGTTTAAATTAACTCACAGGGATATGGGACCAAGAGTTTGCTATCTTGGTAGTGAGGTTCCAAAAGAACAACTAATTTGGCAGGATCCAATTGATAAACCTAAATATAAACTTAAATCAAAAGATATTAAAGATTTAAAAAACAAAATCTCTAAATCAAAAATATCAATTTCAGATTTAGTTTCTACTGCATGGGCTTCAGCATCTACGTTTAGAGGCTCTGATAAAAGAGGTGGTGCTAATGGCGCAAGAATAATGTTGGAACCACAAAAAAATTGGAAAGTGAACAATCCAAAAAAATTATCGACTGTAATTAAAGCTTTAGAAAAAATTAAAAGCAAATTCGATAGTAAAAAGAAAAGTGTTACAATGGCAGACTTAATTGTACTAGCCGGTGGTGTTGGTATTGAAATGGCTGCAAAAAAAGCTGGCTATAAAGTCCAAGTTCCATTTTCAGCAGGAAGAGGAGACGCAAGACAAGATCAGACTGATATTAACTCATTTGGTCTTCTAGAGCCACAAGCAGATGGTTTTAGAAATTACCTTAATGGTGGAGCTTCAAATGTTTCTGCAGAGGAAAAACTAGTTGATAAGGCTCAATTGATGGGTTTAACAGCTCCAGAAATGACTGCACTTGTAGGTGGTATGAGAGTATTAAACACAAATTTTGATGGCTCAAAACATGGTGTTTTTACTAACAGACCCGGTTCTCTCACTAACGATTATTTCATAAATCTTTTAGACATGAATACGACTTGGAAAGAGGAAGATAAATCTGAACAAACATTTATTGGTAAGGATAGAAAAACTCAAAAAACTAAATGGAAGGCGACAAGAGTCGATTTAATTTTTGGTTCAAATTCTCAACTAAGAGCTCTAGCTGAGGTTTATGCTTGTGAGGACTCAGGTAATAAATTTGTTAAAGATTTTATTGCCGCATGGGTAAAAGTTATGAATTCAGATCGATTTGACTTGAAGTTAAATTAAGCTATAAAGCGGAACAAAAAAAATGGTAAAAGCAAATTTTGAAGATTTCTATGAAGTTCCCAATCTTAATTTTGATATATCAAAGTTAAGAGAGGACTTAGATAAAATTTTAAAAGCTAAAAAATTCAACTCTCCTGGAGTCACACACTTTGGTGCAATACCATTAAATCAAATCCCAAATGATAAAAGTTCTATCGAGGGAAATAATATTAGAGGAAAATATTGGACTATTGCAGATGAAACTGGAAAAGAAGTTTCTCGAGATATTGATATTGATGAGTCAAAATATACCCAATTAGTTCCTGAATTTGAAAAAACATATTTTAAAGAAGTTTACGAAACTTTAAGTAAAAGGTTTAAACTAGGTAGAGTAAGACTTTTATTAAAAGAACCAAGATCGACATTGAGCTGGCATAAAGATCCTGAATGCAGACTGCATGTTCCCATTATTACTAATAAAGGCTGTTCAATGGTAATTGAAAATGTAGCAAAACATCTTCCAGCTGATGGTAAGGTATGGATAACAAATAATACGAAATATCATAATTTTTTTAATGGTGGAGAACAGGCTAGAGTGCACCTAGTTGCTTGTGTGCTTGATAGTCCGTTTAAAAAATAATGGAATTAACAACTGGCATATTCAAAGCTGCTGGTCAGATTTAC
Source organism: uncultured Pelagibacteraceae bacterium (assembly GCA_902632935.1). Classification (GTDB taxonomy): domain Bacteria; phylum Pseudomonadota; class Alphaproteobacteria; order Pelagibacterales; family Pelagibacteraceae; genus Pelagibacter. The sequence goes on along the minus strand of CACPEJ010000007.1, from coordinate 15,982 downwards.
ACAAATAATAGAGGTTCAATTTTAAGAACCATTATTTATACTATTGGTCATTTTGCTATAGCTATAACTGTTTTAATGTTTGTTGCTGATGTCAGCTTTATGATAGCACTAACAGACGCAATAGTAGAACCAATAGCTAATTCTATATGGTATTTTATTTTAGACAAGTGGTGGGCGAGTAAATCAAAAAACTCTTAATCTAATACACCCCAAATATTGTCTGTCTTTATCCAACCTTCAAAATCATCCGTATTTATTTTGCACCAAATTCCATTGCATTTTTGAACTATTAGAACTCTTCCACTTTTAATTTTAGCCAATGGTTTAGAAAAATTTGTCGGATTTTTGAATAAAACTTTGTCTTTTGTGGGAATGATTGAATTTATTTTTTTTAATTGAGACCAATGTATCCATCCGCTGTTATTTTTAAAATCAATTACTCTTCGCCAGTTCTCTTTTTTATCAATTTGCTTTAGAGGCAAATTCACTTTTTTATAAATAAACTTTATAGGAGATTCAAAGCTCGGTCCATACCTTACATTCACCTTACTTTTCTTTAAAGACAAGAAAATTTCTTGAGCACAACTTAATGAGGTAAAAGATAATAAAAATAAAGTTATAAAAAAAAGTTTAAATTTTTCTTTTTTTAACATCTTTTAACTTTTTAAATTTAATTTTTCTAAAATTCAAATTTAATAGATCTAAAACCAAAACTTGACCATTTAAATTTTTACCGATGGATAAAATCTTTTTTAAAATTTCATTCGCTTGCATAATTCCTATTATACCAGCCACTGTACCCAAGATGCCTTCATATTCACAATTTAATATATCGTCTGAAATCTCATATTCTTGATAAAAAGATCTTATACAAGGTGTTTTTTTATTTTTAAAATTGAAACTAAAAATATGACCATCAAATTTACTTATCGCTCCAGTTACAAGAAATTTTTTATATTTTCTTGAAAAATCATTAATTAAAAACTTTGTTTCAAAATTATCTGATCCATCAATTATGTAGTCATAATTTTTTATAATTTTTTGATAATTATTAATATTTAATCTTATTTTATGTGAGTTTACTTTTATTTTTGAGTTTATCTTTTTTAACTTTTTTTGAGCAGACTTTACTTTGGATTTTTTTAAGTCTTCGATGCTGTAAAGACTTTGTCTGTGAATATTTGATAAATTAACAATATCAGGGTCAACAATGCCCAAAACACCTACGCCTGCTCTCGCTAAAAACTCAGCCGCAGGACAACCTAGACCTCCCATTCCAATAATTAAAACTTTTGCTTTAATAATTCTTTTTTGGCCTAAGCTTCCAATATTTTTTAAAACTATTTGTCTTGAAAATCTCTCTATTTGATTTTTATTTAAATTGATATTCATTTACCTGTTGAACCAAATCCACCTTTACCTCTGATAGATTTAGGTAAATCATTTATTTCTTCTAATTCCATCTTGACCACAGGCGCTAATATCATTTGAGCAATTCTATCACCATTATTAATTGAAAAATTTTCATTACCATGATTATAGATGATAACCTTTATTTCTCCTCTATAATCACTATCAATTGTTCCTGGCGTGTTTAACACGCTAATATTATTTTTCGCCGCCAAACCTGATCTTGGTCTTATTTGAATCTCGTAATCTTCAGAGAAAGCAACAGATAATCCTGTGGGAATTAAAACAGATGTTTTGGGTTCTAGATTAATGGGTTCTTTTATAAATGCAATTAAGTCTACACCTGATGCGCCACTGGTTTTGTATTCAGGTAATTTTACACTTGGGTCAAGTTTTTTGATTAAGACTTTAACCATTAATTTATTTGAGCAACTATTCTATCTACAATTTCCTCTGATATCTCTGACTTCTTTTTTAATGAAAGTTTCTCTTTTTTCATTTCTTCGTTTTTATAGAAAATTGTAACTTCATTATTTTCATTATCAAAACCGCTTTCATCTTTTGAGACATCGTTAGCTATTATCCAGTCGCAATTTTTATCTTTTAATTTTTGAATAGCATTTTTCTCTAAACTTGTTGTTTCAGCAGCAAAACCTATAACCATTTTTGGTCTCATAGAGTTATGATTAGAAACATAGTTCAAAATATCGATATTTCTCTCTAAATTTAATGTTAAATTATCAATTTTTTTAATCTTTTCTTTATGTTCATGACTAGCTTTGAAATCAGCAACAGCAGCAGCAAATACAGCTATATCAGTTGGAAGATTTTTTTGAGTGGCCTTAAACATTTCTTCAGCAGTCTCAACTTTGATTAATTTAATGTTTTCATCTATTTTTAGGTTTGTAGGTCCTGATATTAAAGTTGTATCAAAACCTCTTTTGCAGAGAGATTTTGCTATCTCGTAACCCTGTTTACCGCTAGATTTATTTGTAATAAATCTTACAGGATCTATATATTCATTAGTAGGACCCGCAGTTACTAAAGCTTTGAGTCTATTATTTTTGATTTTACTAAACAAAAAATTTTGAATTTTTTCATAAATAACTAAAGGTTCAGACATTTTACCCTCACCATATTCACCACAAGCCATATCACCTATTTCAGGGCCAATGATTTTGTAGCCAAAACCTCTCAATGTTTTTAGATTATTTTGTGTAGACTGATGATCCCACATTCTAACATTCATTGCTGGAGCTAAAAAAACTTGTTTATTTGAAGCTAATATAACTGTGGATGCTAGGTCGTCTGAATTGCCCTGGCTTAATTTGGAAATGGTGTTGGCAGTTGCTGGAGCAACTATAATCACATCGGCCCATCTTGATAAAGAAATATGGTCCATCTCTGTCTCATTTTCTAGACTAAATAAATCATCATAAACTTTACCTTGAGATAAAGAGGCTACAGATAATGGGGTTACAAACTCCTTTGCACTTTTAGTAAGTATTGTTTTTATTTCAGCATTATTCTTTCTAAATATTCTTATCGTTTCAAGACTTTTGTAAGCAGAAATTCCACCACATATTATAAAAAGAACTTTTTTGTTTGATAAATCTTTCATCGACTGAATTAAAATATTAAAAGACCAAAAATTACAAGGATTAATAAACCAATAATAGATTGGTTTCTAAAAGCAGTCATTTCTGATTTTTGAGTGTTTAAGGCCGTATAGGAATTTGAGTTTTGTGGGATTTGTCCACTAGCAAGATAAGTAAGAGCTTGATTAGCTTTATCCATAATTTCAGGAAATTCCGGTAATCTTTTTATTACTTCAGATGTATTTTGAAGTGTCTCATTTAGTTTTGTCATTGGATCTTTTGTTTCTTTTAGCCAACTTTCAAGAACTGGTTTTGAAGTGGTCCAAATATTTGTGTTTGGATTTAATTTTCTAGCTACACCTTCAACAACAACCATTGTTTTCTGTAACATTAGAAGCTGAGGTTGAGTTTGCATGTTAAATTTTTCTGTGACATCAAATAGTTGCTTTAATAATTTTCCTCCAGAAATATCTTTAACTGCTTGACCAAAAATTGGTTCACCGATGGATCTTAGGGCTTGAGCTAAATCATCTATTGGAACTTCTTTTGGCACAAGACCTGCAATCAAATGTACTTCAGCAACTTTACGATAATCTCTTTGAATAAAACCAAATAAAATTTCAGCTAAAAATCTTTTACTCATTTTATCTAATCTACCCATAATTCCAAAATCAATAGGAACAATTTGACCATCATTATCTATGAAAATATTGCCTTGGTGCATATCTGCATGAAAAAAACCATCTCTTACAGCATGTCTTAAAAAATTTTGAATAATATCCTCTGCAATTTTTTCAGTATTAAATTCTTTATTTTTTAGTTCTTCCGTTTCTCTAATAGATATTCCATCCACCCAATCTAGGGTCATTACATTTTCGCTTGTATAATTCCAATAAATTTGAGGAACTCTAAATCCAACATCATTCTTTGTATTTTCAGCATATTCATTTGCAGCAGCTGCTTCAAATCTTAAATCCATCTCCAGATTTGTGATTTCTTTTAATAAAAATACTACTTCTACCAGCTTGAGTCTTTTTGTCTTTTTAATAAATGATTCTATTAAGAAAGCAAAAAGCATTATTGCATCAATCTCCTCATTAAATATTTTTTTTATGTTTGGTCTTAGAATTTTAATTGCAACGTCCTTAAGAATTCCATTGTCATTAATTTGAGCTTTGTGGACTTGAGCAATTGATGCAGCAGCAACTGGTTCACTTAAATTTATTATAGAGTCATAACTTTCATTACCTAGATCATTTTTAATTATTTCTTTAGCTTGTAACAGAGAAAATGGAGGCAATTTATCTTGAAGGTTTTCAAGTTTTTTAGAAAGTTCTTCACCAATTATATCAGGTCTAGTTGCTAAAAATTGACCAAGTTTAATAAAAGTTGTTCCCATTGACTCTAAAGAGTCAGACAATCTCTCTCCCTCGTCTTTATTTACATCCGTTTGTTTTTTTGGTGAAAAGGAAAATGATAATATCTTAAATAAAATCTTTATAGCTAAAGGCGGTTCCTTAAATTTTGATACAATATTTAAAATATCAGAACAAGCTACTTTTCTTCCAAGTTTAAAGAGAATAATTAATTTTTTTAACATCAAAATTTCCATCCACTATGAATAGAAACTATTCCACCTGATAAATTTCTATAAGTACATTTTTTAAAATTGTTTTTAACCATTGCATCAATCAATTCCTCCTGGTTTAAAAAATCTTCAATACTTTTAATTAGATATTCATATGGCTGTTTTTCACCAACAACAAACTTGCCAATAGAAGGTATTAGCTTAGAGTAATTTTTATAAAGAGTTTCTAAATTTGTATTTTGAATTTTTGAGAACTCTAAGCATAAAAAACGACCCCCTGGTTTTAAAACTCTATAAGCCTCAAAGAGAGCCTTATCTATATTGGCAGTGTTTCTTAAACCAAAGCTTATAGTGTAAAAGTCGAATAAATTATCAGATAAAGGAATTTTTTCGGCTGGAGATATAATCCAATTTATATTTTTAAACTTAGATAACTTTTCTTTCCCTTTACTTATCATCCCTTTATTTGGATCGACACATGCAATACGAGATAATTTATTCACATGTTTAACAAATAGTTTAGCTATGTCTCCAGTACCACAAGCAACATCAATTAAATTTTGATTACTGGATGGATTCATCATATTTAATAGACTTTTTTTCCACAATCGATGAATCCCTAATGACATAAAATCATTCATTAGATCATAACGATCGTACACTTGATTAAACACATTTTGGACTAATCCTTTTTTATTTTGTAGATATTGTTGCATAATTCAAAAATATATAATCAATATAGTATTAAATGCCAGAATTACCAGAAGTAGAAATTGTACGTCAATCTTTAGACAAAAAGATTAAACAAAAAAAGGTCAAAAAAGTAATAGTTAGAAATAGAAATTTAAGAACTAAAATCCCACTTAATTTCCGAAGATTCCTTGAAGGCAAAAAAATAATCAAAGTAAAAAGATTTTCAAAATATCTGATTATTTGCCTGTCAAATCAAAGTTATTGTCTTTTACATCTAGGTATGTCAGGAACTATTCATCTAATTTATAATCAAAAAAAAAGTTTGGTAACTAATACTAGTTTTTATAGCTCACCTACATTACCTAAAAAACATAATCACGTAGAAATAGTTTTTGATGATCTTAAAATTGTATATAACGATCCAAGAAGATTTGGTTTTTTTGAAATAGTGGTTAATGAACATTTTTTGGATAAAAGATTCTCTAAACTTGGACCAGAACCTTTTCAATCAGAATTTAATTTAAGTTATATTTATTCTTTTTTAAAAGGAAAAACAAAAAATATAAAAAACTTTCTACTAGATCAAAATTTTGTATCAGGGATAGGAAACATTTATGCAAGTGAAATTTTATTTTTATGTAAAATTAAACCTGATAAAAAAGTATCTTTATTAAATAAAGAAGATTGTAAAAAAATAATATTTAATTCTAAAAAGGTTTTGATTAATGCTATCAAAAAGGGAGGATCAAGTATTAGAGATTTTAAAAACACATCAGGTAAATCGGGAAATTTCCAAAAGAATTTTAATGTTTATGAGAGAAAAGGACTTAATTGTAAGAGGTCTGGATGCAACGGAATTATTAAAAAAAAAATGATTTCCAATAGATCTTCTTTTTTTTGTAATATCTGCCAAATATAATAATTATTTAATTGACCAAAATTCATTCTCAAGTTATACCCCTGCGCATATGGCTAACACAAAATCAGCAATCAAAAGAATTAGAAGAATTTCAAAACAAACAGCTGTTAATAAGGCTCGAAAAAGTAGATATAAAAATGCTTTGAAGAAAATGAATTCTTTAATTGAAGCTAAAAAGAAGTCTGAGGCTTTAAAGTTCTTACCTAAGTTGAATTCTGAGTTGATGAAAATAGCTAAAACAGGTATCGTAAAGAAACAAAACGCTTCCAGAAACGTTTCAAGGTTTACCAAAAAAATAGCATCAATCTAGTTTAATAACACTTCAGGTTGTTAATCCTAATACAACTTTTAAATCTACAAAATCTGTGATCTTAAAAATTCTCCACACAATATTTAGATTTAGTAAATAAACAAACTTATTTAATTCAATTATAAATTTTATTTATATTTTTTTTTTATTTTTCTTTATTTTTTTTTGTCAAATATTTTTTTCTAAAAAAAAAAAATTTACACAATCCTAGATTTTATTTTTTTTTTTATTTTTGAAAATTATTTGTTGCAATAATTTTATTATGGTTCTAACTGAACACTCTCCACATTTATGAACAATTCTATAAATAATAATAGTTTAAAAGATTCTAAATCCGATATTTTTGATTGGAATTTAGTTCAAGCTGAAATGAAAAATAAATTAGGACTAGATATTTACGAAAGTTGGCTTAAAAAAATAACTTTTGTTGAGGAAATCAATAATTATATCTTGTTATCTGTACCTACTAGATTCATTCGTGATTGGATTACATCTAGATACTTAGATCAAATCTTGAAAATTATAAAAAATTATAAAAAAGAAATTGTTAGAATTGAATTCAAAATAACTGAAAATAAACCTACTTCAAATCAGGATGAAAATAATATTAATGTCATAGAAAATAAAGAAAATGTTTCTTTTATAAAAGACTCTTATTTACAATATAATCGAATAGATCCTAACAAAAATTTTGAAAACTTTATTACTGGCTCCAGCAATAAATTAGCATACGAAGCTTCTGTAAAAGTTTCAGAGAATATTTCACATTATAATCCACTTTATCTTTATGGTGGTGTTGGAATGGGCAAGACACATCTTTTAAATGCAATTGGTTATCACCTGAAAAAAGACAATAAGGTTATGTTTATATCGGCAGAACGTTTTATGTATCAATTTGTAAAATCAATCAAATCTAATGATATGGTCAAATTTAAAGAGTATTTTCGTAATACAGATATTTTGTTAATTGATGATATACAATTCATGAATGGTAAAGAGGCAATGCAAGAAGAATTTTTCCATACTTTTAATGCATTATTAGACAAAGGTTCTCAGATAATAATTTCTGCTGATAGATCTCCTAATAAGCTGTCAAGAATTCAGGAGAGGATAAAGTCAAGATTTGCAGGAGGTCTAGTTGTGGATATTCAAAAAACTGATTTAGCACTCAGAAAAAAAATCCTTGAAAGTAAAATAAGTGACTTAAATAATTTATATCCTGAAAAGTTTAATATACCTGAGGAAATTAAGGATTTTATAAGCATTAAAATCACAACGAGTGTAAGAGAATTGGTGGGTGCCATAAATAGAATTATATCCTTCTCAAGAATTTATAACAAAATACCAAGCTTAGCTGAGACAAAAGTTATATTAAAAGATTTACTTAATTTAAATGAAAATAAAGTCACTATTGATCTCATTCAAACTATTGTGTGTAAATTTTTTAAGATTAGTAAAAATGAAATGCTTTCATCAAGAAGATCTAGGTACCTAGTGAGACCACGGCAAACAGCAATTTATTTAACAAAAATTTTGACTTCAAAATCTCTGCCTGAAATTGGAAGAGAGTTTTCAAATAGAGATCACACAACTATAATTCACTCAGTTAAAACTATTGAAAAATTAAAAGAAAAAGATCCAGATATGATTGCAAATATAGATAAACTAAAAAATCAAATATTATATAGCAATAAAGAAAATGAAATTTAATGTAAACCAACAAGACCTACAGCAAGCATTAAATTATTGTCAAGGAGTCATAGAAAAAAGAAGTACACTTCCAATATTGTCTAACATATTGCTCGATGCACAAAATTCAAAACTCACTATAACAGCGACAGATTTAGACTTAATATTTATTAATCAAATAAATAACGTTGAAGTTATAGAGGAAGGAAAAACAACCACTACGTCGTCCACTATGTATGATATTGTTAGAAAACTCTCATCAGGTAAAAAAATAAATTTAACTTTAACAGACAATAGCAAACTTCATTTAGAATCAGAAAAATCTATTTTTAATTTAAATTGTATGCCCGCTTCGGAATTTCCTTTAACAGATGAAAATTTTAATGAGAATGAATTTAGCCTTAAATCAAAAGACCTATTAAAGTTGCTAAATAAATGTAAATTTTCTGTGTCAAATGATGAGACCAGACATTATTTAAGTGGAATTTATTTTCATCAAACAGAGGTTGAGGATAAGAATTACTTAACTGCAGTATCAACTGATAGTCATCGTATGTCCATTTCTAAACTCAGATTAAATGAAAAAAAAATTTTTGAACCGATTATATTACCTAAAAAGACTATTTTTCAATTAAGTTCATTATTAGAAAATTATGATGGTGAAGTAAAAATTTCAAATATGAAATCTAAGATAAAATTTGAATTAAATAATAGTATTTTAATTTCTAAGTTAATAGATGGAAAATTTCCTAATTACATTCAAGTAATTCCAAAAAATAATCAAAAAAAATTAGAAATTGACCTTAAAATTTTTCAAAGTTCGGTGGATAGAGTAGCCTCAGTATCGCTTGATAAAAAAGATGGTGTAAAATTTAGCTTAAGTAAAGATAAACTAGATTTGTCTGTAAATAATACCAACAGCGGTGATGGAAAAGAATCCCTTGTGGTGAAATTTGATCATGATTTAGAAATTAGTTTTAATTCTAAATATCTTATAGATGTTGCTTCACAATTAGATGGAAATAATATTGAAATGTTTCTAAATGATTCAGGTTCACCTGCGCTAATCAAAGATCCTGGTGATTTCGATAGTATTTTTGTAGTTATGCCTATGAAAGGTTAATTTAGCAATTTAAGTTCAGAATATATAGTTTTCTCTAAAATCCCTAAAAATTCTTCCTTAGAATAATCAGGTTTGATAGGTTCCAAAATTGAAATTGTAATTGTTTTGTTAATATCTTTTTTTCCTTTTTTTGGCCAGACGTAACCAGAATTAATAGCAACCGGTTGGCATTTTATTTTCAATTCTTCATAAATCCTTGATGCACCTTTTTTAAATGGAGGTTGTTCGTGGGGTAATACTCGAGTTCCTTGAGGAAAAATTATTATTGGTCGATTTGTATTTGCAATTATTTTAGAAATATCTTCAAAAAAATTGATGTTTTCTCTCGATACCTTATTTCTTTTGATAGAAATTGATCCTATTTTTTTTAAGTACCAGCCAAAAATAGGTATCATAAGCAATTCTTTTTTTAAGATAAATACAGGAGAATTAAAAATCGTTTGTAGGAAAAAAGTTTCAAACATAGATTGATGAGAGGAAGCAATAAAAAATTTTTCATTTTTAATTAAATTTTCTTTACCTTTGACAATGATTTTTGTGGACAAGAAAATTTTTAAACAAATAGCAGCCCAATAACCCATTAATTTCCCACCAAAAAGTGCAAATTTTTGAGGTAAGATTAAAGCTGGCAGAAAAATAATTGAAATTAAAATTATTCCTGAAAAAAAGAAAATTGAAAATAGAAAGTTTCTTATCATTAATTATCAAAAGCTAAATTATCTCATGGTGCTTTTGTCTTTTTTTAACTACTCTTATTTTAGATCCATTAATTAATATTTCTATAGGTTTAGGTCTAAGATTATAATTAGAACTGAGTGATATACCATAGGCACCTACATCGCAAATTGCGATAAAATCTTTCTCTTTTAGTTCTTGAAAATTTTTTATTGACGTAAACTTATCAGTGCTTTCGCAAATTGGGCCAACAAATTCATAAATTTTCTTTGATTTTTTACCTCTTTTCAACAAAGGTAAGATGCGATGTACTGCACCATAAAGTGCGGGTCTCATTAAATCATTCATAGCAGCATCTAGAATAACAAAATTTTTTTTATAACTCTCTTTTATGTAAATTACTTTTGATATTAAAACTCCTGTATTGCCGATTATTGATCTACCTGGCTCAAATATAATCTGAGATTTTTTATTTTTTAAAAATTTTTTAATTGCTGAATGATATTTTTTATAATTTAGTTTTTTATCATTATTGTATGGGATGCCCATACCTCCCCCAAGGTCAATAAAATCAAATTTATATTGGGTTTTTTTGATGATTTTATCTAATATTCTTAACATTTTTTCATAGGGTTTATGATCTAAAATTTGACTTCCAATATGAACACTTAAACATTTTAAATTAATATTTTTAGAATTCTTACAATATCTTACAAGCTCAAAAAATGTTTTATCATTAACTCCAAATTTATTATCTTTTTTACCTGTTGATATTTGGCTCAAAGTTTTCGCATCAGTATTTGGGTTTAATCTAATACCAATATTAACTTGTTTTTTTTTTATTTTAGCAATTTTATCAATTTCTATGATTTCGCTTTTGGACTCTGAATTTATTAATAAAATATTTTTATCAATTGCGAAATTGATTTCTTTGGAAGTCTTACCAACTCCTGAAAAAACAATCTTCTTTGGACTAATTCCAGCCTTAAGAGCTAACATTAATTCACCCATTGATACAACATCTGCTCCAAGTCCAAATTTTTTTATTTCTTTTATTAAATTTAAGTTAGTATTAGATTTAATAGCAAAACAAATTAATGGTGAGATGGATTTAAAATTTTTTTTAAAATCATTTATATTTTGTCTTAGTTGTTTATACGAGTAACAATATGCAGGTGTTCCATATTTTTTAGCAATATTTTGCAGGATTGTATTTTCAATCTTAAGTTTACTATTTAGAAATCTCATTAAGCTTTATTTAGAAGGTAGCTTGGTATTTTTGAATTACTTTGAGATTCTTTATATACTGGGTCTCCTTTTTTTCCACAAGCGATCAATGTAGAAAATACAATTATTGCTAAAATAATTTTTTTTTTCATTTTTTTTTATATTTCAATATCATTTTTTTAATATTATCAAAAGATGTTCCACCATATGATTTCTTAGAACTCACAGAATTCTTTAAATCAAACACTTTTAATACATCATTTGATAGTTTTGGCTCAATTTTTTTAAGTTCAGCCAGCGTTAATTGATTGAGATTTTTTTTCTTTTTTTCAGCAAAGTTCACAATATTAGCAGTCACTTTGTATGCTTTTCTAAATGGCATTGAGTGATTTTTTACGAGATAATCTGCAAGATCAGTTGCAGTTAAATATCCTGTGTTAGCTAATTCTATCATTTGTTTTTTATTTGGCGTAAAATTTTTAAGAATCTCATCAAGTATTTTTAAACAATTTTGCAGTGTATCATTCGATTTAAAAACAATTTCCTTATCGTCTTGAAGATCTTTGTAGTAAGATAAAGGTAAACTTTTTAAAACTGTAAGCATAGAAAACAAATTACCATAAATAATTCCAGACTTTCCTCGTAAAAATTCCAAAAGATCTGGATTTTTTTTTTGTGGCATTATCGAAGAACCAGTTACAACTTTATCTGATAAATTTATTAACTTGAAAGCGTCAGAGTTCCATATGATAAGTTCCTCAGCTATTCTAGAAATATGCATGGCACAGACTGAAATGGAGTAAAGAAAATCTAGCACAAAATCCCTGTCAGAAATTGTATCTATTGAGTTATTAGTTGGTTTTGTAAATCCAAGTTTTTTTGTAGTGTAATTTCTATCAATATTAAAAGATGTTCCAGTTAAAGCGGCAACACCTAAAGGATTTTCATTTAAACTATCTAGATTATTTATGAATCTCTTTTGATCTCTTTTAAACATTTCAACATAAGCCATCAAATAGTGGCCAAATGAAACTGGCTGAGCATTTTTTAAATGAGTAAATCCAGGCATAAGGGTATATATATTTTTCTCTGCTGCTCTTATTACACTTTTAATAATAGTATCTAATAGAACATTAATTTCTTTGGTTGATGATTTCATCCAAATTTTCAAGTCTGTAATCACTTGATCATTTCTTGATCGTGCCGTGTGAATAAAACCCGCATCTTCACCAATTATTTCGAAAAGTCTTTTTTCAATATTTATATGAATATCCTCATACTTTTTATTAAATTCAAATTTTTTGTTTGTTATTTCTTTTTTGATTTTGTTTAAACCATAAACAATCTTATTCTTTATCTTAAAAGTGATAATTTTTTGTTTAAATAACATTTCGGCATGTGCAATTGATCCAATTATATCCTCTTTATATAGTCTCTTATCAACATCTATAGAACTTCCCACTTTTTGAAAAATTGATGAAGTGTTTTTTTTTATTCTATTGCCCCATATTGCCTGGTTGTTTTTATTTTTCGACATGATAATTAATTATACCTATTTAACATGAGATTTTTAATATTATTTGCTTTTTTAATATCTAATTGTGTTGCAGCAGAAATCAAAGATATAAAAAATCTTGTTATCAATAAAGAGCTTAAAAAATATGATGGATTAACGTTTTTAGATGATCAGAGTAATGAAATTCAACTTGATCAATTTGAAGGCAATTTGGTTTTGCTCAATTTTTGGGCAACTTGGTGCGCCCCATGCAAAGAGGAAATGCCATCTCTTGATCAATTGCAATCTCAAAAAAATTTAAACAATTTAAAAATATTTCCGATTAATGTTGGTCAGGATAATTTAAAAAAAGCCTCTAAATTTTTTGAAGATTTAGGTATAGATAATCTTAAGATATATTTTGACTCACCAATTACCTTAGCAAAAAAGTTTGGACTAAGAGGAGTGCCCACCACAATTTTGATAAACAAGGATGGATATGAGTTTGCAAGAATTGTTGGGTCAATCGATTTTAAGGAAAAAAATTTTGTTGAATGGTTGGCTAGTTACAACTAATTTTTGAAAAAATATGCAAAACCAACCAAAGCAATTATTGCAATAAATTGAAGCAAAACTCTTAACTGCATTAATTTATTTGAATATTTTTTGCTGGTTTCACCACCTTTAAATAAAGTTCCGATACCAAGAATTAAAACAATCCCTACTGCCATTAACAAAATTATAGATAATATTTTAACTACTATTCCAGATAACATGAAGGTATTGTAGGGTGTTTTTAAAATAAAAAAACATAATTCACACACTATGACATTTTGCCTAGATTCAGTAATGGTCAAACCAGAGACTAATAAAAAGATTAAAAATGCTATCATCTTACTTCATGGTTATGGTGGTGATGGCAAGGATATTAGTATGCTCTCACTGAACTGGAAAAGACATTTACCTAATACTATTTTTATTTGTCCTAATGGTCATGAACCATGCAGTATAAACCCAAATGGATATCAGTGGTTTGATTTAAGCAAAGATGATCCAGAGTATATTTTGGATCAATCTATAAAGGCTGAAAAAAAATTATCAAAATTTATTGATGAAATTAAAGATGAATTTAGTTTTGAAAATAAACAAATTTGTTTATCTGGTTTTAGTCAAGGCTGCATGATGTCAATAAACTTAGGACTTACTTCTGAAGAACCTTTTAATTGTGTTGTGGGTTTTTCTGGAAAAATTATTGATGAAAAAGATTTGAAATTGAGAAAAAAAAACTCATCAAGTATTTTGTTAATTCATGGTGATTCTGATCAAGTTGTATCGCCAAATTTTATGTTAGAGGCAAAAGATTTTTTTATGAGAAATAACATAGACATTGAGACGCATCTCATAAAAAATTGTGACCATCATATTCCTGTAAATGCTTCAAGTATTGCATTGAATTATATCTTAAAAAAATTTAATAATTCCTAAATATTGAAAAAAATTTTTATTTAAGTTAAAATTTGATATGAATAATTTTATTGATCAAGATGTTTCACTAGAAAAATGTCCTGCACTAGTTTTAAATGCGGATTATAGACCATTAAGCTACTATCCTCTGTCACTATGGTCATGGCAGGATACTGTTAAATCAGTTTTTTTAGATCGTGTAATTATAGTAAGTAATTACGATCGTGTAGTAAGAAGTCCATCATTTAATATGCAATTGCCTAGTGTAATTGCTTTAAAAGATTATATTGTTCCTCAATCTAAACCAAGTTTTACAAGATTTAATGTTTTTCTGAGAGATAAATTTTCCTGCCAGTATTGTGGCAGCAATGAGGAATTAACTTTTGATCATTTATTGCCTAGATCAAAAGGTGGAGAAACTAATTGGGATAACGTCGTTACAGCATGTTCTGCTTGCAACGTTAAAAAAGGAGGCAAACTATTAAAATTATCGGGTATGAAACTGGCCCAACATCCTTATCAACCTTCAACAGAAGATTTACATCGTAATGGAAAAAATTTTCCCCCAAATTATTTACATAAAAGCTGGATGGATTATTTATATTGGGATGTTGAATTAGAAGCTTAAGTTTTATACTTTTTCTGATATTCGAATTGCAATTTTTGAACCTGTTTTTATTATTTTATCCATTATTGAGTAAATGCCTTTTTTGGTAGCTCCTTTTTCATAAGCAATATCCTTATGATGAAGCTCATCTTCTCTGAATTTTATAATTTTCTTTTTTAGATTTTTTTCTTCTGGACCAAGTTGATTTATTTGGTCTTGGTAATGTTTATCTATTACTTCTTCAACGGAGGCAGTACATAGCATAGCTGCTTTTTTCCCAAGAATAGTAGACCCAAAACCTAAACCTACACCTAGTAGATCCCACAATGGCAAAAATTTTGTTGGCTCAATATTTCTTTTTTTTATTTCGTTTTCAAAAAATTGACAATGTTCAACTTCATGTTCTTTCATATCCTCAATAGTTTTTTTTAAATTGTCATTTTTAACAATTGTATTTAAAGCTAATAACTGACCTTCATAAATTTTGACAGCACCCCTCTCGCCTGCATGGTCAACTCTAATAAATTCTTCAACTCTTTTATCAGTTTTTTTCATATTTAGTAAAAATTTTTGAAAGAGTTATAATAAATAATATACTTATTACAATATTAATAGTAGTTAGTGATAATCCTAAAATCCTAAATGTCACATCTTTACAGCTTATAGTCTTTTCACTTAGTTGATTTAGTAATTCCTCTTTACTTACATTTTCAGAAAAGTTTTTTACACCACAAACAGTTGATTCTTGAAAAATGCCTTGTTCTATGCCGAAATGATACAATGAAATAAAAAAAGAAAAAATAAAAGTTAGTATTAAAAGCAAAATAAAGAAATTTTCATTTTTCTTTATAATAAATATTAGAGATATCAAAATTATACTTAACCCATAAGGAATTCTCTCTATCAAACATAAATTACATGGTTGGTGGCCCAGAACATGCTCTATAAAATAAGCAGAAATTAAAGCAATTAAACTAAATAGAAAAATTATTTTAAAGCAAATTTCAGTTTTAAGATTAAACATGAGATTTAAAAATCAGATAAATTATTAAGCCAATAATAACAATTAATATTCCAATTATTGTAAACCATTTTGACCCATGCTTATCCATATATTCATTAAATAAATCACCGAACTTATAAGAAAGGTATGATACGATGAAAAATCTTAATCCTCTGGAAAT
>CACPEJ010000006.1 GCA_902632935.1 uncultured Pelagibacteraceae bacterium | reverse complement strand
GATTTGATTAAATTTGAAAAAATTTTTAAAATTAATATATACTCTAAAATTTTCAACTTCTCCAATTTTTTTTTGATCATTAAGTATAAATAAGTTTTTTGAGCTAAAATGCGGTTTAGGGAAAAAATTATATCGTATCCCACTATCAAATTTTACTTTCATATTGTATTTTTGATAGATTTGATTCTTTATTTCTTTTTGTATCATTTCTTTATTGTAAGCAGTGGGTATTAAAAAATACAGAAGTGTCAAAAATATAATTGAAACAATGACTAAAAAAACTTTATTATCCTTATCAAACCTTAATCTTTTTATGTCTATTATGAAGCTTCTTAATCTATTGAAATAATTTTCTAATAAATTATTTATAGATAAGATTTGTTTTCCAATTTTTTTTGATAAAAAATTTTGTTTTCTCATATAAATTGAAACAAGTTATAATTTAAAATAAAAAATGTTAAACTCTGAATATTTAAAAAATCTCAATAAAGCTCAAAAAGAGGCAGTTACATTTCTTGATGGGCCTCTTTTAATCGTTGCTGGTGCTGGTTCCGGAAAAACTAAAGTACTTACAACAAGGATAGCAAATATAATTAAGGAAAAAAAAGCTTATCCTAATCAAATACTTGCAGTAACATTCACTAATAAAGCAGCCAACGAAATGCAAATTAGAGTAAGCAAAATTTTAGGCTCTTCAGCAACAGGGTTATCATGGCTTGGAACTTTTCACTCTATTTGCGCAAAACTTTTAAGAAAACACGCTCCGGCAGTAAATCTTAATTCAAATTTTACAATTATAGACACTGATGACCAAACGAGGCTTATTAAAAATATATGTAAAGCAGAAAATATTGATATTAAACAATTAGCTCCAAGATATATTCTTGCAATAATTGATAAGTGGAAAAATAAAGGATTTTATCCAAATGAAGTGATAATCAATCAAAAGGATATTTACGAAAAAACTATATTGCCAATTTATAAGATTTATCAACAGAAGTTAATTGATTTAAACTCGTGTGACTTTGGTGATCTAATTCTTCATGCGGTCAAAATCCTCGAAAAAAATAAAGATATAAGAGAAATTTACTCAAAAAATTTTAAATATATTTTAGTTGATGAATATCAAGATACAAATTTTATACAGAGTAAATGGCTTAGATTACTTTCAGAAAAAAATAATAATATTTGCTGTGTAGGAGATGATGATCAATCAATTTATAGTTGGAGAGGAGCAGAAATAAAAAATTTTTTAGAGTTCGATCAAGTTTATGAAAATACAAAAGTGATTAGGCTGGAGGAAAATTATAGATCCACTAAAAATATTTTAGCAGTAGCATCGAGCTTAATAGCAAATAACGAGAATAGAGTTGGCAAAACATTAAAGACAACTTTAAATGAGGGTGAATTAGTCAAGTTAAATTGTTATAAAAATGGAAAAGACGAGGCTATTGGAATTTCAGACGAAATTGAAAAAATAAAAAAAAAATATTCATATAATAACATTACCATTCTGGTAAGGGCGATATTTCAAACAAGAGAATTTGAAGAAAGATTTTTAAAAATTGGACTACCTTACAGAATTTTAGGAGGAATAAAATTTTATGAGAGAGCTGAAATAAAAGATTGTGTTGCATATTTAAGATTAGTTTATCAAGAAAAAGATGATCTAGCTTTTGAAAGAATTGTTAATAATCCGAAGCGATCGATTGGTGAAAGTTCCATTAAAAGTATTCATGAATTTGCAAAAAGACAAAAAGATTGTTTAGAGATTTCTTCAAGAAAAATGATAGAAGAAAACTTGATTAAACCTAAAGCTAAAATTGGTTTAATGTCCTTTTTAGATTTAATTTCAAAATGGAGAAATGATCTAACAATAAAAAAAATGGGTCATGTTAAATTATTACAAACTATTCTTGATGAATCTGGATACTCAGCAATGCTTAAAAATAAAAAAGATCTAGAAAATGAAAATAGACTTGAAAATATAAAAGAATTGTTAAGCGCGATGAAAGAATTCGACAATTTGGAAAGTTTTTTAGATCATGTTTCGCTTGCAACTTCAATTGATCAAGAATGGGAAGGTGAAAAGGTTAATATGATGACAATGCACGCCGCAAAAGGTCTGGAGTTTGATGTAATTTTTTTACCTGGTTGGGAAGAAGGACTTTTTCCCCACCAAAAATCTATTGAGGAAAAAGGTCAAAATGGGTTGGAAGAAGAGAGGAGGCTGGCTTATGTCGGTTTAACCAGAGCTAAAAAAAAAGTAGTAGTATCTTTTTCGATGAATAGGTTTTACCAGGGTGATTGGATAGATAGTATGGCGTCAAGATTTATTGACGAACTACCAGATAAATATTTAGAAAAAAATTCTTTTTTTGATGAAACCAAAGAAGAAATAGAAGAATTTGAATTTAATCAAGATATTGAAAATGAGAGCGGTATAAATAGTCCTGGATGGTTAAGATATCAAAAAAGAATTAAATGATTAATAATCGAATAAACACACTGATTAATAAATTTAAGAAATACAATATAGATGGATATATTATTCCTAAAAATGACGAATTTTTTTCAGAATACGCTGCAAATGATAGGCTTAAAACTATCTCAAACTTTTCTGGCTCTGCCGGCTATTCAATCATCCTTAAAAAGAAAAACTATTTATTTGTTGATGGGAGATACACTATACAAGCAAAAAAAGAGTCTGGTAAAAACTTTAAAATTATAGATTTCCATAAAATTATTAATTGTGATTTGTTCAAAAATTTGTCAATAGGTTTTGACCCAAAGTTATTTACATCTATACAAATTAATAAGTTTTTTTATAAGAATAATAAAGTAAAAAGTATTGAGTCAAATTTAATTGATCAAATTCATCAACCTAAAGTTCAATTAAACAAACCTTTTTTTTCTCTCAAAAATAAAGTAGTTGGAGAAAATTATAAAAAAAAAATAACTAAAATAAGGAAATACTTAAACAAAAATAAATCAGATTATTTATTTATCACAGCACCTGAAAATGTTGCATGGCTTCTTAATATAAGAGGACATGACAATCCAAATAGCCCCATTCCTAACTGCCAATTAATCATAAACAATAAAAAAAGTTTTTATTTGATTTCATCTAAGGATAAAGTTTCAAAATTAATTAATGAAAAAAAAATAAAATCTGATCAAGTAATTGAGCCAAAGAATTTCAATAAATTCATTTCACATCTTAAAGGTAAAAAAATTATAATTGATAAAAATACTTGCTCAATTTTTTTTGAAAATATTCTAAAAAAAAAATTCAAAATTTTAAGTATTGTAGATCCAATTTATTTACTCAAATCATTAAAAAACAAAACAGAGATAAATAATATGTTAAATGCTCATATTTTTGATGGTGTTGCATTAACAAAATTTATCTATTGGATTAAAAATATAAACAAAAAAAAAATTACTGAGTTTGATGCACAAAATAAATTGGAGAATTTTAGAAAAAGAAATAAAAGTTATTTATATCCAAGTTTTAATACTATTGCTGGTGCCGGAGGAAATGGCGCTATTGTTCATTATAGAGCAACAAAAATAAACACAAAAAAAATAAAAAAAAAAGATATTTTTTTATGTGATTCTGGAGGGCAATATAAATACGGTACTACAGATGTAACTAGAACAATTTGTTTCTCAAAACCTAAAAATAATATAAAAAATATTTTCACAAGAGTATTAAAAGGTCATATTGCAGTTGTAAAAACCAATTTAAATAAATATTCCTCAGGTAATCTTATTGATTCGAGAGCAAGAAAATTTTTGAAAGAGATCAACTTAGATTACCAACATGGAACTGGACACGGTGTAGGTTTTTTTTCAAATGTACATGAAGGCCCCCAAGGCATCTCTAAATTTAATAAGATAAAGTTACTTGAGGGAATGATTTTAAGTAATGAACCAGGATATTATAAAAAAGATAAATTTGGAATACGTATAGAAAATTTGATTTATGTTAAAAAAAATAAAAATAAGTTGTACTTTGAAAATTTAACACTTGCTCCAATTGATAAAGATTTGATTAATTTAGATTTATTAACAAATGATGAAAAAGATTACCTTTGGAAATATAATTTAGATATTTACACAAAACTTCACAAATATTTAAACTCAAGTGAAAAAAAATGGTTAGTTACTTTTATTCAATAATTTATGTAATTCTGATTGATCTATAATTTTAATCTTTAACTCTTTTGCAGCTTCAACTTTCCGTTTAGTGGGTTTCTCTCCAATTATCAGATAATCAAGTTTCTTTGAAACATTGCTAATTATTGTTCCTGAATTTTTTTCTATTAAAGACTTAGCTTCTGCTCTACTCATGCCTGTTAATTTTCCTGTAAACATAAATATCTTATCATTTAATACACCATCTTTTTTAGATTCTATTGTTTTCTGGATTTTTAAAATTTTTTGAAGATCTTGAATTACATTTAAATTGGTCTTGTTCAAAAAAAATTTTTTCAAAGAAGTTATTTGAGTTTCGCCAATCCCATCAATATTTAATAAATCATCAATTTTATTTTCTTTAGAAAGATTTATGAAATTTTCAGGACTTTTGAGTGTTTTTGCAATTAATTTAGCATTTTCAAAACCAATATGTCTTATTCCAAGAGCGTATATAAATTTTTCAAAAGAAATATTTTTCTTTTCTTCAATTGCATATTTTAAATTAGCGACAGATTGTTGCCCCCATCCATCCATTGTTTTTATCTTTTCATAATTCAAAACAAAAATATCTTGTGGTAATCTAACCATTTTTAATTTCCAAAAATTTTCTACAATTTTTTTTCCAAAACCATCAATATTAAATGCTTCTTTTGATACAAAGTGCTTAATTTTTTCTATTGTCATTTTATCACATTCATATCCCTCACTTGAGCATCTTCTTACTGCATCATTTTTTTTTGTAATGGAATTGTATTCTTTAATTGTTTTAGCTCCACAAGATGGACACTTGATTGGAAAAATATATTTTTTTAGGTTTTTTTTTCTTTTTTTTAAATCTACCTCAATTATATGTGGAATAACATCTCCTGCTCTCTCAACAACTATTGTGTCCCCTATTCTTATATCTTTCCTAATGATTTCATCTTCATTATGAAGTGTTGCATTTGATACAACTACACCACCAATATTAATTGGTTTTATTTTTGCAACAGGCGTCAATGCCCCTGTCCTACCAACTTGAATCTCAATATTTAAGATCTTTGAAATGCCTTTGTTAGCAGAAAATTTATGCGCAATAGCCCAACGAGGTGAATTTGCAACGTTGCCTAAACGTTTCTGTAAATCAAAACTATTTATTTTGTAAACGATACCATCAATGTCAAAATCAATCTCATTCCTTTTTTTTTCAATTTCATGGTAATTTTTCATTAAATTTTTGATACCTTTAATATTTTTGTTAAATGGGTTTGTTTTAAAACCCCACTCACTTAATTGTTGTAAGTAGTTGCTTTGATTTTTTATTTTCATATTATTTACATACCCGAATGTATAAGCAATAAACTTTAAAGGAATTTTCTTTGTATCTTGAGGATTTTTTTGTCGTAATGATCCAGATGCAGCATTTCTTGGGTTGGCAAACTTGTCTTTAAGACTTTCAAAATCTTTATTTTGAATAAATACTTCACCCCGAATATCTATTTCAGCAGGAAAATTTTCAGCTAAAATATTTTTAGGAATATCATTAATTGTCATTAAATTCTGTGTAATATCTTCCCCTTCTTTTCCATCGCCCCTGGAAAGTCCCATAATAAATTTTCCCTTTTTATAAATTAATGAAGCTGAAATACCATCAATTTTAGGTTCTGCACTATACTCTAATTCATTAGAACTATTTTGATCTAAAAAATTATTGATTTTTTTTTCAAAATTTACCAAGTCTTCCTCATCAAATGCATTGGAGAGTGAAAGCATAGGGACTCTATGAAAAACTTTTTTAAATGTTCTAGAAGGTTTAAAACCTACTACTTTAGAAGGTGAATTTTCACTTTTTAAAAAATTAAACTGCTTTTCTAAAGATAAAATTTCTGCTTTAATTTGATCATACTCATAATCATTTACTAAGGGTTTACTTAGATCGTAATAATGTTTATTTAGTTTTACTAAGTTTTGAATTTTTTGATTATACTCTTTTTTAATCTTATTTTTATCCATCTCATTCTAAAAGGGTTTTAAATTTTTTTATGAGACCTCCGCCTTTTTTTTTATACGTTTTAAATCTCTTTTTTTTTCTTTTTTCATAGGTTTTATCAAACAAACTATATGAGTTTTCATACCATTTTGAAGATCGATAATTATATCCCAATAATTGGGCATATTTTTCAGCTTCTTCAATTAAACCAATTGTGTAATGTACTTCTACTAACCTATGTAGGGCCTCTTCCGCATAAATTGTCGTGTCATAATTATCTATTATTTCTCTAAATCTATTGATTGCTGGAATCCATTTTTTTCTATCAAAATAATATCTTCCCAAATACATCTCCTTAGCTGCAAGAATATCATTAATCAAATCTATTTTAAATTCTGCATCAATTGCATATTCTGTATTAGGATAATTTCTTATAATTATATTAAAATTTTCTTTAGCATTTATAATTGATTGTAAATCTTTTTTCTCATCAACGATTTGCTCATAATAACAAATTGCTAACAAATAATATACATACTCTAAATTTTTATGAGAGGGATATACTTTAAGAAATCTTTTCAGTTCAGCTATTGCGTCGCCATAATAATCTTGTGTATAATAAGAATATGCAGCCATTATAGCTGATTGAGGCGCTGAGTCAGCTTGTGGGAATAATATTTCTGCCTCATTAAATTTTTTTGCGGCAAACAAGACATCACCATCATTTAAAGCCTCCATGCCCTCTCTATAAGCTTCCTCTACTTGTAATTCCAAACTTTTTTCTTTTATAAAAGTTTTTTTTGAGACTTCTTTTGAACAAGAACCAAATAAGACAAAAATTATAAAACAAACTAAAATCTTTAATTTGAACATAGTTATTTTATACAGACTTAGCTAAAAATTTCAAAGATCAATATATGTTAAGCAATTGATCTCAATAAGGTTTTATTTAAAATCGTATGAGGAAGATTTCTTTCTTTAATCTCAATTATTGAAAAGTTTTCTTTATTTTTAAACACTTTTTTTAACAATTGATTTGTGAGGAAATGACCACCTTGAGAACAATTCACACTTCCAATTATTCTATATCCACTGGTAAAAAGATCCCCAATACAATCAAGTATTTTGTGATTAACAAATTCTTTAGGATTTCTAAGCTTTTCAGAATTTAAAATTTCATTACCCTTAACAACGATTGCATTATCTAAACTCCCACCTTTAGCAAGACCTTTTTCTTTTATTTTTTCTACATCATCAAATAAACAAAACGTTCTTGAATTAAAAATGTCAACCAAATCATCTTCATAAACGTTTACTTTATTTTCTTGATTTCCAATCAAACAATCCTCAAATTTCAACTTAAAATTAATATCTAAACTTAACTTAGATGGCTCTATGGAAATAAATTTGTCTCCGTGAAGATATGCTATTTTTTTTTGTATCTTGATTATCTTAATAGGCACCTCGCTTTTTTCTAATCCACAACTTTTTAAAATTTCTATGAATTCTTTTGCTGAACCGTCTAAGATTGGCACCTCTTCGTTGTTTATTTCTACTAGTGCATTATCAATGCCTAATCCAAATAATGCACCCATTAAATGTTCAATGGTTGATACTTTTACTCCGTGCTCGTTAGATATAGTTGTATTTAATAATGTATTAGTTACGTTAGTAAAGCTTGGGTAAACATAATTGTTTGATTTTAAATCTACTCTTTTAAAAACAATTCCCGTATTTGGTCCAGAGGGCTTAATTGATACGTTTGCTAATTTACCGTTGTGAAGTCCAACCCCGCTAAAAGTTGCTGTTTTTTTTAAAGTTTTTTGACTTAGCAATGACACAACTGAACTTTTAATGTTTTAAGAAAAAAACTGAAAACAACAAATATTACGATAAACTACTAATTAATTAAAAAAATTAAAGAATCTCTCAAAAAAACCCTGTTTTTTGTTAATTTTGCCAATCAGCAAAACCTCATTGCTATTATGGCCTGAAATAATTCTACTAGCTGTTGTAAAAATATTATTATCAGAATTATCTTTAAATTTTTCTAAATAACTAGCACTTAAAATTTGATTTAACGAAATATGATATTTTTTTAAAATCTTTTCTATATTTTCAATTAAATTTTTTGAAAGACAAATAAATTCTGTATCTAAAGAAAAAATATTACAATTAACATTTTCTGGCAAAGTTGTGTAAAATTTATTGTCGATCAAGTATTTTTCTATAAGAAAATGTATAATTTTTTTATTTTGTAAGTTCGATTGACATAAATTTTTTAAATCATTTAATGGATGAATTAAAGCCTCTGAGTTTATAAGATTTCCATTATTATCTTTTTTGATTGACAATTTTATTGAGTGAAATTCCTTACTATCCAAAATAACGTATATATCTTTAATAAAACTATCCAATTTTTTTTCAATTTTTAATATGTTAGAGTCTAAAAATTCATCCATTTTTCTAAATTTAAACTCTGTAGAATTTTCCTCTATTTTTAATTTTTCAGAATAAATTTTCTCTTTTGTTTTATTGTCGGTAACATAAATTATATATTGAGTATTATTTAGATAAAGATAAGTTTGAAGGTCTGCTTCTCTAATCATTTATAACAATTTGATTTTTTTGACGTATATCCAAAATTTTTATATTACTAAATTCTATATCTTCAAGTAAATCAATTGATAAATTTAATGACTCTTTTATTCCTATGATTGGTAATTTAATTAAAACTCCTGAGATCATTTCAATATCCCATCTCCCCGAGGGAAAGTAGTAAAAATTTTTTATGTTATTATATTTAAAATCAGTTTGAAGAATAATATTTTTAAATTCTAAAAATTTTTCTGTTTCAAAATTTCCAAAAATAAAAGGTAAATTTCGAGAATAGTCTTTGGTATTAATGAATTTCCCATTGGATCCAACTAAATAATTTTTTCCATTTATATTAGTAGATGCTAAAAAATTTGTTTTTTCAATTTTGATTTCAAGAGATGATGGATATTTTTTAAATACTTCATATTCTTCAATCAAATTATTAGAATTTAATATTTCTTTTATCTGGGATTTTTGAATAGATAATAAATTATTTAATTTTATCAAATTCATTATTTTCAAATATTCATTATCATTAAATTCTATTCCCTCAATATTGACCATATTAATTTTAGGAAGATCAAAATTTTTCAAATTTTTGTTATTGAAAGTACCTAGGATGATTACCAAAGAAATGTAAAAAATAATTTTCTTATTTATTTGTTGAAGCATCTTTTAAAATTAATTCAATAAGTTTAATAAAACTTATACCACGAAATGCAGCAATCTCAGGAACTAAAGAAAGTTTTGTCATTCCTGGCTGAGTATTAATTTCTAAAAGATAAAACTTACCCCTGTAATATTTAAAATCTGAACGGGTAACTCCTCGACAACCAACTAAATTATGTGCTTTTGAAGAAATTCTCATTATTTGTTCATATTTTTTTTTTGGTAAATCCACGGGTATAATGTGTTCCGTTTTTGCTTTTGGATTATATTTTGCTTGATAATCATAAAATTTTCTTTTTGGTTTTAATTCAATTGCACCAAGTTTCTTAGAACCAATCATTGCAGCCTGTATCTCTCTACCAGGGATAAATTCTTCAATAATTATTTTTTTATAATCTTCTAAATACTTCAATTTTTTTTTAATATCTTTTTTTGTACATATAAATACATTTACACTTGAACCCTCATTGATTGGTTTTATCACAACTGGAAATTTAAGTTTTTTTTCAATTGTACTAACAATATTTTTTTCATCTTTGCTGAAAGAAAAGGTCAAGAATTTTGGGGTCAATATTTTATTCTTTATGAAAATCTTTTTTGATAACACTTTATCCATTGCTATTGATGATGAAATTACACCTGAATGAGTATAAGGAATTTTAAAACTCTCTAATATTGTTTGTATATAACCATCCTCACCAAACTGACCATGCAACGCATTGAAAATTTTGTTTGGTTTAAATTTTTTAATAACATCAAATAACTGAAAATTTGGCTCTGCTATTTTTACAAAATAATTATTTTTTTTTAATTCCTTAGCTACTTGTTTTCCAGTATCAAGGCTGATTGCTCTTTCTTTCGAAATTCCACCTGAAATTATTAATATTTTTTTCAAATTATTTTAAAATCTTAATTTCTTTTTCTAATTTTACACCAGTTTTTTCTAAAACCTCTTTTGATACAAATTCAATTAAATTGTTCATATCATTAAAAGAGGCGCTACCCTTATTTACAAAAAAATTACAATGTTTTTCTGAAATACAGGCATCGCCAAAACTTTTGTCTAAAGGAACTGACTCTTTAATTAACTCCCAAACTTTCTTATTTGTTTGTGATTTAGGATTTTTAAAAGTGCTCCCACTAGTTTTAATTCTAGTAGGTTGTGCTTTTTCTTTTTTTTTAACTAAATTCTCAATTTCATTTTTTATTTGAGATGGACTAGATTTTGACCCTTTAAATGAAGCACTTAAAAAAATCAAATCATCAGATAAGTTACTTTTTCTATACTCAAATTTTATTTCTTTGCTTGGGATAGTAATGATATTTCCAGATTTATCGATTGCTTGAACTGATATCAATATATCTTTAAACTCTTTGTTAAAACAACCTGCGTTCATTCTAATTCCACCTCCTATTGTTCCCGGTATACAAGATAAAAACTCAAATCCGCTAAGACTATTTTTTTCAGCAAAATCTGATAAAGACTTGTCAGTCACAGCACTTCCAGCAATTATCACATCATCTCCAAGAAGTGAGATATTATTAAAATTTTTTCCTAATTTTATAACTATACCATCAAATAAATCATCGGATATTAAAGTGTTAGAACCTGCTCCAAGAATAAATATTTTTTCCTTATTATTTACTATTTTTAAAAATTTAATCAGTTCATGAAGATTGTTAGCTTTAAAAAAAACTTTTGTTTTTCCACCAATGTTAAACCAATTTTTTTTTTTAAGATCGTACTCAAATCTTAAATTTTCATCAAATTCTCTAAATAAAGTTTTTAGTTGTTCTAGTTTCATTATATTAATTTTGGCAGTTCTCTCATCCAATTAGAGATGGTGCCTGCACCCATTCCAATAACAATTTTTTTTCCACTCATATTTCTTTTGATAAATTTAGCTAGTTGAAACTTATCATTTACTAAAAATAATTTTACTTTTGAATTTTTTATTAACTCTTTAGCAAAATTTATATAATTAAATCCTAACTTAATTTTTTCTCCTGCTGAATATACAGGGCATAGAACAACAATATCAGCATTCATAAATGCGAAAGAGAATTCTTTTCTTAAATCTTTAAGTCTTGACACTCTATGTGGTTGAAAAATGCAAACTTTTTCATAATCTTTATAAACCTTGTTAACACCATCCAAAACTACTTTTATTTCAGTTGGATGATGAGCATAATCATCATAAAAATCAATGTTGTTGTAAGTAAATATTTTATTAAATCTTCTTTGAACACCTTTAAAATTTTTTAATCCTTTTTTTATATCAGAAATTGAAATACCAATAGTAATTGCAACTGCAGTAGCTGCAACAGAATTTCTTACATTATGAATACCCAGTAATGGTATTCTTATTTTTTTGATCTTTATTTTTTTCTTATTTGGGACATTTACTAATATATCAAATTCTGTAAAATTTTTATTTTGATCGATATTCTTAATAAAAAAATTTGATTTCGGATTAAGTCCATAGGTATAAAAATTTCTATTCCTTAATTTTTTAATTATCTTATTATTTACAGGGTCATCTAAACAAATAAATGATTTTCCAAAAGAAGGAACTTTTTTTATAAAATCAATAAAATATTTCTCTAAGTCATCCATAGATTTGTAGAAATCCATATGTTCTCTATCTATATTTGTTATAATTGAATAAGTAGGAGGTATATGAAGGAAACTTCCATCAGACTCATCTGCTTCCAAAACTGTCCAATCACTCTTTCCTAACTTAGCAGTATTTTTGATAGAATTTATTACCCCTCCATTAATAATTGTTGGATCCAATTTAGTTTTTTGTAGTATTGAGGTAATTAAAGAAGTTGTTGTGGTCTTGCCATGTGAACCAACTACAACAATATTTTTCATAAGAGAAACAATATGAGCTAACATTCTTCCTCTGGTAATAATTGGAAGTTTTTTTCTTCTAGCTTCAATGTATTCTGAATTATTTTTTTTTATTGCTGAGGAAATAACTGCTATTGTTGCATTCTTTAGATTTTGTTTTTTTTGACCAATAAAAACTTTTATTTTTTCTTTTTTCAATCTATCTATATTTTTATTTGATGATAGGTCACTACCTTGTACTTTAAATCCTTTACCTTTCATAATTAAAGAAAGTCCACTCATGCCAATACCACCGATGCCAATGAAGTGAATAACCTCAGTTTTTGCTAATTCAATTTTCATTAATTATATTTAATATTTTTTGATTTACATTAGTCCATGTATTTTTGTAATTTAATTTTTTTAAATTTTCCTTTTTTTGTAAAAATTTAGAATTATCAGATAATATGTTGGTTAGGAGTTGCTCTATATTATCCTCAAATATCTCTTGCTTAAGTATCCAACAACATTCTTTTTCTTTATAAAATAAAGCATTTTCAAATTGATGATTGTCCTTAGAGTTTGGTAATGGCACTGCGATAAATGGTATGTTTAATAAAGATAATTCAGCTAAAGTTGAAGCACCTGATCTAGTTATACAAACATCTGAATTATTAATTATTTCTTCAAAGTTTTTGTTGAAACTGAAGATTAAACATTCAACATTATTTTCATCATAGAAATTTTTTAAATTGAGAATATTTTTTTCATTTGTTTGTTGTAAAATTCTGATTGGGTATTTTTTTGAAATATTAACAATTTTATTTTTTAGATTAATATCAAAGATATTTGCCCCCTGACTTCCTCCAACAATCAACAAATTTATTTTTTGATGGTTAAAATTTTTTTGTTTTAAACTATAAAATTTTTCTCTTACCAAAGGAAATATAGTTTCAATTTTATTTTTATATTTTGATGGAAAATTTTTTATTTTTTCTTTATAACAAATTATTTTTTTACACGAGCTTAAAAAAAATTTATTTGCTCTACCCAAAACTTGATTGGGCTCTACCAGGTAAATTTTTAATCTTAAGAATTTTGCTGCTAATAACAATGGAAGAGACATATAACCCCCGGTAGAGAATAATTTTTCAATATTATTTTTTTTTAATAATAAAAATGATTTTATTGTCAGTATAATTACTAATATTAAATTGATCGGAAATAAAAATATACTATTTAACCTTGGGGTATCAATAATTCTTAATTTATAATTTTCATCATTTAAATATTTTAAGCCCCTCTTATCAGTTGTGATTATTACTTTTGCATCTCTAGATAAATGTTCATAAAGTATTACTGCGGGGATTACATGGCCCCCTGATCCTCCTGTAGTTATCAAGTAATTTTTATTCATTTTGATTTAGATTTCTTTTTGTAAAATTCAAAATTATCCCAGATAAAATTGAAATACTTATTATTGAGGAACCACCATAACTTATAAATGGTAATGTCATACCAGTTGTAGGAAATAATCTAATATTTACTCCAATATGAATTATAGTTTGCATTAATATAAGGCTTACAGATCCAACTAAAATTAATTTAATAGTTTCATCATTTTCAAAATTAACTTTTTTAAACACTGAGTAAATAAATACTAAAAACAATAAAAAGATTAAAATTATGGCAATTACACCAAACTCTTCAGAAATTACTGAAATAATATAATCTGTATGTGCCTCTGGAACTCTATTTTTTAAAGTTCCTTCTCCTATACCTTTCCCAAAAAAGCCTCCACTCGTAATAGACTCTAAAGCTTTGTCCGATTGAAAATTATAAGTTCCAGTTTCAGAGTCTAAAAATGATATTAATCTATTTTTAATGTATGTAAATTTTGAAACAAAAAAAATTAAGTAAAAAAATACTAAAATAATTGATGAAAATAAAAAAAAAAGTAAAAATATACTTACACCCGAAGTAAATATTAAAACTGACCAACTAAAAAAAACTAAAAGAGTTTGTCCTATATCTGGCTGTAATGACAATAATAATGCAATACCTAAAGTTATTATAAAAGAACATAAATACTTTATATAAATATTGCTAAATTTCTGGCTACACAATATCAAGCTTATAAAAATGATAAGAAATGGCTTAACTAATTCTATCGGTTGAAATCTGGGTAGGAAATATAGATCTATCCATCTTTTTGAACCCTTAACCTCTACTCCAATTATAGGCACTAAAATTAAAAATATTAGTGATAAGAAAAATAGTAGAGAGGAATATTTTAGAAGTTGTTCTTTGTTAATTGAGGATAATACAAAAATTATAATTATCCCTAACAAAATAAAAACTAAATGTTTAAAAAAAAATTGGTAATCATTTGTATCCAATTTATCAGAGGCAATTAATGATGTAGAAACTAATGAAAAGAATAGACCTGTTAAAAATAGTAAAACAATCAGTGAAAAAAGAAACTTATCAATATTTTTCCACCAATCATAATAGATACCAAATAAAGTATTCTTATTTTCCATACATAAATTTTTTTACTAATCGATTAAAATATAAACCTCTTTCTTCGAAGTTTTTAAACCTATCGAACGACGCTGCACAAGGGCTAAATAATATCGTATATTTAACAGATCTTTTTTTTTTGATTATAGAAAAAACGTTTTTCACTGCGTCTTCTAAATTTATATGATTTTTAAATTTTACTTTACCTCTTAACTGTTTATTAAAAAAATCTTTATTTTCTCCATAAATAAAAGCGGTAACATTACTTAAATCCTTTTTTTCTAATTCTAATTTGTCACCTTTTTTATAAATACCACCCAATAACCATAATATGTTGGAATTTTTTTTTAAGATTCCAACAGAGGATGAGAAACTGGTAGATTTTGAGTCATTTATAATAGTGAGATTCTTCTTTTGGATAATTATTTGTTGGCGATATTTCAAACCCTTAAAATTTTTTATCGTTTTTTGTAAAAGATAGTTTTTTAGTTTTAATTTTTTTGCCAGTTCAATTATAAAAGATAGATTTTCTCTATTTGACTCAGTTAAAAAATATTTATTTTTGATTTCCAGAAAATCATTGTAATTTTTTTTTGTATTTACTTTAACAATTTTGCAATTAAATTTTTTAGTTTTTAATTTTCTCGAAATTAGTACGTCATCACTTTTAACAAATGCTAAACAACTTTTGGATTGAGAGTCTAAAAGTTTAAATTTTGCATCAACATAATTTTGAAGAGTTTTATGTCTTTCAAGATGATCAGGTTTAATATTCAAGATTATTGAATATTTTGAACTAAATAATTGACTATAATCTAGCTGGTAAGAAGATGCCTCTATTACGAAAATTGTATTTTTTGATATTTTTTTTTCATTCAATGGAGGGTTGCCAATGTTTCCAATAAGTCTCACATCTTTTTTTTGATCTTTTAAAACTTCATATAAAATTTTAGCAGTAGTAGATTTTCCATTGGTACCTGTAATAGTAATGCATTTATTTTTATAAAAAGTAAAAAATACATCTAAATCTGTATAAATTTTTTTCTTATTAAGTTTTAGAAATTTAGATAATTTACAATATAAAATATTGATACCAGGGCTAATAATGATTATATCAAATTTTATTTTTAATAATTTTAATTTAGAAATTTGTTTTGGGTGTATATTTTTTAAATCATCAAATAGAAAAATATCAGCTTTATTTCTTAAAAATCTAAAAGATGATATTCCACTTTTTCCAAGACCATAGATTAATATTTTTTTTTTCAAAAAAATATTTTCAATTTTTTTTTTCATCTCAATTTTAAAGTAGCTAATCCTATCATTGCAAGAATTATAGAAATGATCCAAAACCTTATTACAACAGTCGATTCTGGCCAACCTTTTTTCTCAAAGTGATGGTGGATAGGAGCCATCCTAAAAATTCTTTTTCCAGTAAGTTTAAATGAAATAACTTGAACCATTACAGAAACCGCTTCCAATACAAAAAGGCCTCCAGTTATTGCTAAAACTATTTCGTGTTTTGTTATTATTCCAACAGCTCCTAAAGACCCTCCTAAAGACAATGAACCAGTATCGCCCATAAAAATTTTAGCTGGAGGTGCGTTAAACCATAAAAATCCAAGACATGAACCTATTATAGCTCCACAAAATATTGCTACCTCTCCAGTTCCCTCTATGTAAGGAATTTGTAGATAATCTGAAAATACAATATTTCCAGTTACATAACTAATAAATGCAAAACATGCTGCCACCAAAATTACTGGAACAGTTGCTAAACCATCTAAACCATCTGTTAAATTAACGGCATTAGATGAACCAATAATTACAAATATTGCAAAAGGAATAAAAAACCAACCAAGATTAATGATTAAGTTTTTAAAAAATGGAAAATATAAATTAGTTATATTTTGGTAATCTATGAAATTTACATAAATAACAACACCAATAATTGATAACACAATTTGTAAAATTATTTTAAATTTAGATGAAATTCCTGAAGAGTTACTATACTTAATCTTTTTATAATCATCAAATGCACCTAAAAGTCCAAATGAAACAGCAACGTACACACAAAACAAAATATTAATATTTGATAAGTCTGCCCACAAAATTACTGATGTGAGTAAACCTAATAGAATAATTAATCCACCCATAGTTGGTGTACCAATTTTTTTAATTATATGATCTTCGGGTCCGTCATCTCTAATAGGATTTAAAATTTTTTGATTTGAGAAGAATTTTATAAATGGGCCTCCAATTATTAAAACTATTAAGAGTGATGTGAAAACAGATAAACCAGTTCTGAAAGTTAAGTATTTAAAAACATTCAAAAATCCAAATGTATCTACATAGTTTAATAAAAATTGATAAAGCATCTACTTAATTCCTTTTAAATCATTTATCATCTTATTAAAACCTGTCGCATTTGAGGCTTTAACCATTAAATAATCGTTATTATTCAAATCATTTTTAATAAATTTAATCATTTGAGAGTTGGTTCTAAAAACTTTACCTCTTTTTGATTTTACAATCTTTTTGAATATTTGACTTATATAGTTTCCCTTTAAAAAAATTTTATTAATTTTTGTTTTGTTAATTATTGGAACAATTGACTGGTGAAGTTTTTTGGAATGAGTTCCAAGTTCTAACATGTCACCAAGTAAGAGATACTTTTTAAATTTTTTGCTCTTTATTTTATCATAATTTAATATCGCAGATTTTAGGGATAAAGGATTTGAATTATAACTTTCATCTATTAGGTTTAGGTTTTTTTTATTTATTTTTATTCTTGATAAATCTCCTCTCCCTTGGGGAGTCATGAAATTAAAAAAAACTTTTTTATCTAATTTTGTAATATTAATATTAATACTCATTACCGCTAAAGCAGCTAAAATATTATAAATATTATTTTGAAAATTATTAGAAATCACAAAACTTTTGTTAAAATCTTTAGCTTTGATATTTATCTTAAAATTATTATTAATTTTAATAACACTAATTAACTTCACATCAGATTTGTGATTTTTGATTCCAAATGAAATTGTGTTAATATTATTTTTGGCGGCTATTTTTTGATGTAATCTAAAAAAATTATCATCCGCATTTAAAATCAAAAAACCATTTGGTTTCGTATTTGAAATTATTTCAGATTTTGCAAGTGCAATATCTTTTATATTCTTAAAATTTTTAGCATGAGCGTAATTTATATTAGTTATAACGCTTATGTCCGGTTTGATAATTTTTGATAAATAATCAATTTCCCCTTTTTTATCCATGCCAACTTCCAAAACTCCATAATTGTCGTTCTTACTCAAATTAAAAAGGCTTAATGGAACCCCATATTTGTTATTATAAGATTTTGGGGAAATAGTTGTTTTAGAAATTTTTTTTAAAGTTTTGCCTAATAATTCCTTCAGTGTAGTTTTTCCACAACTCCCTGTTATTGCAATTATCTTTGCATCTATATTCTCTCTAAAAATAGTTGATGTTTCGGTCAAAAATTTCAATGAATCTATTACTTTTATTTGTTTTTTATAATCTAATTTTTTTTTAATTTTATTTACAACTACTATGGAGGCTTTTTTCTTCAGAGCTTCTTCTACAAACTTATTTCCATCATTTTTCCTGCCTCGTATAGCAAAAAAAATGTCATTTTTTTTAACTTCTTTTGAATTAATTCTAGCTTGTCCCAAAATTAAATTTTTATTTAATTTTTTATCACCAGATGACTCTTTGATAAGATTTAATTTCAAATTATTTGATAAATTCAAATTTTTTAATTTAATTGCGTTTAAGATTATTTTTTTATCTGAAAAATAAATTTTACGATTACCAATTTCTTGAATTTTTTCATGACCCTTGCCAGCAACTAATAAGATATCGCCCGTAGTTAAATTTTTAACCGCTTCAGAAATCGCCTTTGCTCTATCAGAAATTTCTGATATTTTTTTACTATTTATCCCTCTTTTAATATCTTTTCTAATTTTATTAGGATTTTCCAGTCTAGGATTATCATCTGTCAAATATATTTGATCAGCATACAATGAAGCTATTTTACCCATTTTTGATCTTTTATTTTGATCTCTATTTCCACCACAACCAAACAAAACAACAATTTTTTTATTAGGAAATTGCTCTCTTAGTGAAAGAAGAGATATTTTTAATGCATCTGGTGTGTGTGCGTAATCCAAAATAACTTTAGATTTATTTTTAATATTGCCAATTTTTTCTAGTCTTCCCTCAACGGATCTTATTTTTGGAATAACTCCCAAAATTTTATTTAAACTTAGATTACTTTTTTGAGCAGCTATAATTGCCATCATTATGTTCTTGAGTTGTATTTTACCTATAAGATTGAGCTTAATATTTTTGATTAAGTTTTTATATTTGATTGTTAACATTTGTTTCTCACCTACAAAATAATGAGATAAAATTTTAAAATGATTTTTTGGATTATTTATAGAATAAATCTTTAAATTTCTCTTTAATGCAATTTTTTTTATGTTTCTAAATTCAGGTATTTTTTCATCAGTAATTACATTGCCTTTAATAGGTAGAAGTTTCTCAAAAAGATAAAGTTTTGCGATTAAATAATCTTTTAAATTTTTATGATAATCTAAGTGATCTTGAGATAAATTTGTAAATATTCCTGAATTAAATTTTAAACCATCTAACCTATTTTGACTTAAACCATGACTTGAAGCTTCCAATATTACATCATCTACTTTCTGATTTTTAAGATAATTTAATATCTTCCCTAATTGAATTGGGTCGGTGGTTGTATTGGATAAATTGATATATTTGTTGTTTGATTTAACACCCAAAGTTCCAATTGATGCAACTTTTCTATTATTAAATTTTAATATTTGATAATAAAAATCAGCTACGGAAGACTTTCCATTAGTTCCTGTAATTGCTATTAGATTTGTTGGTTTTTTATTATAAATTTTAAATGAAACTTCAGCTAATAATTTCCTCACATTTTTTGAATGAATAATTAATACTCCATTTGGAAATTTTGTTATTTTTTTTTCAGTTACGATAATTTTTGAGCCTTTGTTTATTGCATTTAATATGAAATTATTTCCATCAATATTTGTGCCTTTAATCGCAAAAAAGATATT
The DNA here is from genome assembly GCA_902632935.1 of uncultured Pelagibacteraceae bacterium. Lineage (GTDB taxonomy): Bacteria > Pseudomonadota > Alphaproteobacteria > Pelagibacterales > Pelagibacteraceae > Pelagibacter. The sequence continues at coordinate 26,573 of CACPEJ010000006.1, read as the reverse complement.
ATCTTTTTTTACTTTTGAACTATCAAAACAGATGTCAGAAAAAAAAGTCTTTTCATATTTTTTTCCAATATTTGGGAAATAATCTTTAAGTAACATTTAGAAATTAAATTCACTATATTTTGTGGCTAAAATAGGCCCAATTTTTTCAACAATTTGACCTGTTGCCTCAACTGTTGTCCATCCAGCAGTATTAAAGGGTGTCCCTTTATACTTTATGTTTGATCCATCTCTATAATGATAAATATAGTTTTCATTTATTTTTGGTTCATCCAACATAACGGCTAAAACAAATTTTGGTTTAGATGTTGGAAATACTGACACAAAAGAATTAATCTTCTTATTTGAATACTCCCCATCCGCACTTTTTTCGGCTGTTCCTGTTTTACCACCAATTTCATATCCATTTACATTTGCTAGTGATGCGGTTCCATCTTTTGTTGAAACAATTTTTCTCAAGATTGGTAAAATTTCTCTTGATAAGTCTTGACTTAAAATTTTTTCTTTTTTTTCATTGTTGTTATTTTTGACCAACTTTGGTTTTATTTGATAACCCCCATTAACAACAATAGAATAAGCTTTTGCTAATTGAAGCAATGTAGTTGTAATGCCATGACCAAATGATGCTGTAGCAAGCGGACATTTTCCCCAATTGAATTTTATTGGTTTTCCTACTTCCTCAATATCAAAGTCAATTTTTTCTAAAATACCAATCTTTGATAAAAATGACTTAAATTTTTCTTCGCCCACTTGCTGAACAATTCTAACTGAGCCTATATTACCAGAACGAACTAATATTTGTTCAGCAGTAAGGTTGGATGGGATTTTTTTGTCGTATTCTCTTATCGGAAATCCTGCACACGTAAGAGATTTTGGCAAATCAACATATTCCGTTTCAGCAGTAATAATTTTTTCATCAAGAGCAGCAGCTAATGTGAAAGTTTTAAATACAGATCCAAATTCATATACACCTTTAGTGACTCTATTTATATAATTTGAATCTGAGATTTTCTCTCTCTGATTTGGATCAAAATCTGGAAGAGAAACTAAAGATAGTATTTCACCATTATTTACATCCATCAAAATTGCAGCACTTCCGATGGTATTAAAAATTTTGTTGAATTTAATTAACTCTTCTCTGATTAAAAATTGTAGGTCTTTATCTACTGTTAATTGAATAGGTTCTTTACTATTTCTTAAAATTTTGTCTAATGATTTTTCCAGACCCGAGACTCCGTTATTATCATTATCAATTTGACCAAGAATATGACTAAATAAGTTTTTTTCAGGATAAATTCTTGTTAATTTTTCCTCAGGTTGAATTGATTTGTCACCTAGTTTCATTACCTTTTCATAATTTTCTTCAGATATTTTTTTTTCTAAGTAAAAAAATTTTTTATTTTCTAATTGATTTTGAATTTTGACAAAATCTTTGTTGGGAAAAATATATTTTAGATTTATTAATAACTTTTTTTTATCAATAACTTTTCTAGTGCTTATGCCAATATCAATGGAGCTTACTGTCTTACTTAGGTATTTTCCATTTCTATCAATTATGTCTGCTCTATAAAGTTTATTGGAAGTGCTAATCAAATTTTCATTCAATACTTTTTTGGAATCTCTAGAGCCAAGATGTAATAAGTGTATAGAAAAAATTATAAAAATTATAAAAAAGATAAAAAAAATAAATGAAACCCTATTGAATGAAATATTAATATTAGACTTATTTTTTTTAAAAGAAAAATCATTAAGATTATCCTCTAAAATAATTTGTGAATTTTTATTACTCATTTTTATTAAAACTTAATTGACCTATTTCAATTTCATTATTTTTTCTGGTAATTGTTTGAATTTCCTGGATATCAAATTTTATTAATTCATTTTCAAAGTAAAGATTTTGAAACTGAAGTAATTTTTCAGTAGAACTCAAATAATCAAATTCCAATCTAGTATTTTCAAAATTTTTTTTTAAATCTCTGATGTTTTCTTTTAAGACAAATATTTCATCATCAATCCTTTTTGTTGAATTTTTAACTATTGCCGTTGAAAAAATTAAAGAAAATACAAAGAGTGTAACAAAAAATTTTTTCATAATTTTTCACTAAAATTCTCAATATCTAAAAGTGTTTTAAATTTTTTAACTATATCTGTCTCAAAATTATAAAAATCATTTTTCTTTATTACGTATCTGAGTTTTGCTGATCTTGATGGTGTGTTTTCTCTTAATTCTTTAGCAGATGGTGTTATTGGTTTTTTTTCAACCATCCTAAATAATGTTTCAGGTTGATTTATATTAGGCATATACCGGGATATACTTTTTTTTTCAGATAAACTTTTAAAAAAATATTTTACGATTTTATCTTCTAGTGAATGAAAAGTTACAACTGCCAATATACCATTCTTTTTTAATACTTTTGTAGCTGCAATTAAACCATATATTAATTCACTAATTTCTTTATTGACAAAAATTCTAAGAGCTTGAAAAGTTTTTGTGGAGTTGTTTATCTTAAAACTTTTTCTTTTTTTTGATTTTTCTACCAATTCGACTAATTTTTTTGTATCAATTTTTTTTGTCTTTCTTTCTTTAACAATATTAAAAGCAATTCTTTTGGCTTCTAGTTCTTCACCAAAAAATTTAAAAATTTTCTCTAGTTCATGAGCATCCAGATTATTAATTACATCACTTGCGGAAAAATTATTTAAACCCAGCTGCATATTTAGATCTCCAACAGAATTAAATGATAAACCTTTTTTTGGATCTTTGATTTGAGTAAAAGAATAACCTAAATCTAAGAGTATCCCTCGTATTTTTTCATTTTTAAGTTTGAGGTTGTCTAATTGACTAAACTTTTTATGTTTGAAAATAAATCTGTTTGGGAACTTTTCAGAAATCTTATCCGCAATTTTTTTACTTTCTATATCTCTATCAATTGCAATTACCTGCGTATCTTTATAACTTAAAATTTTTTTGGTGTAACCACCTTGACCAAAAGTACAATCAATAAATGTGCCACCATGTTGAGGGGTAATAATGCTAATTATTTCATTAAGCAATACCGGATAATGTTTTGGAGCATCCGATACCATGGTGGCTTCCATTTATTTTTTCGAAGACCATTAATTTTTTTGCCTTCGTAAAAATGCAGGTATTTCTAAATCATCCTCTTCTTGATCTTCATCTGATGATCCAAGCAAATCTTCAGATGTTGAAGCTTGATTTTCTGTATTAAATAGATCTGGTTCATCTGTATCCACACCAAATTCCTTTAAATCATTTGAGGATTCTTCAATATTAGATGAGCTCAATGCTTCTTGTGAAAAAGAAGTATCATTGTCCTCTGAAATGTTTTCTACAATATTTTCAGCTTCTTGATTTTTTAACAATTCTTCGTGATACTGATGATTTACCTCATCAACACTCTCATTATTATTAATATTTTCTGATACAACTTCATTTTCTAACTTTAGAGCATTTGCACCATCAGACACTGGATTAGAACTTGCATTTGAAAAGTTATATGAAGTAACACCATTGCTTGTTGTAAAATCTGAATATCCTGGATTTCTATTTTGAATTCTATGAACCATATTGATGACAGATTTAGAGTCGGTTTGTTGACCATCTAATGCAGTTGCAACTATTGATACTCGAATTTTTCCATCTAAAGCTGGATCAATAATTGAACCATTTATTATTTCAGCCTCTGGATCAACTTCTGATCTTATCTTATTTACAATTTCATCTACCTCAAAAAGTTTTAGATCTTCCCCGCCTGTAATGTTTATCAACAGTCCTTTAGCACCTTTTAACGAATAATCATCGATAAGTGGATTATTCAAAGCTAATTCGGTTGCTTTCTCAGCTCTATTTTCACCTTCAGCTTCTCCTGTTCCCATCATCGCTTTACCCATTGAAGACATGACTGTCTCTACATCTGCGAAATCTAAATTTACTAATCCATCTTTAACCATGAGATCAGTTACACTTTGAACTCCATGTCTTAAAATACTATTAGATAATTGGAATGACTCTTTATAAGTCGTTTGCTCATTAGCAATTTTAAATAAATTTTGATTTGGTATCACAATTATAGTATCAACATGTTTTCTTAGTTCATCTAATCCTTGTTGTGCTCTTCGCATTCTTGATGGTGCTTCATATAAAAATGGTAATGTGACAACACCAACTGTTAAAATGTTTAATTCTTTGGCAGCTCTTGCAATCACGTGTGCAGCACCTGTACCAGTTCCTCCACCCATTCCAGCAGTTATAAAAACCATGTTTGCACCTTTGAGAATATCAACAATATCATTCAAAGATTCACCTGCTGCTGCTTGACCTATTTCATGTTTTGCGCCAGCACCTAAACCCTTGGTTAAGTTTAGTCCAATTTGAATTCTTGTTTTTGATTTGCTGGTCTTTAAATCCTGAGCATCAGTATTTACAGCTACAAACTCAACACCGTCAACACCTGAATCTATCATTTCATTTATTGCATTCCCACCAGCACCTCCTACACCAAGAACTAATATTCTAGGTTTAAGTTCTTTAATTTCTGGTACTTTAAAGTTAATTGTCATTTTATTATCCCCCGTTATTTGTTAAGTTGATGCTCCCATTTAAGACTAGCTCGATTTAAATTAGCTTTTTTTCTCGCATTGACCTTAAATTTTTCGAATATTGTTGGTTCCCATATTTGGAATGTTTTACCCTGACCAACAAAGACCATGCTATTTTTTATTTTTGCATGTTTTAATAATTTTGAAGTAAGTGAAATTCTTCCTTCGCTATCAAATTGTAAATTTGTGCTTTCAGATAAAATTGATGTTGCAAAAAAATCTCTTTTTTCCTCAAAAGGATTTAAAGAGTCTATAGAATTTGAAATTTTTTCTACTCTGTCTTGAGGCCATGCCTCTATAGATTGATTGTTAAATGATGGATAACAAATTACTCCATTATATCCTAAATTAGACAAATATGATCTATAACTTGCAGGCACCGACACCCTTCCTTTTTTGTCCAATTTGTTTTCGTAGGTCGATAAAAACATAAACCATAAAGTCCTATAAATCCCCTATTTGGGAATTTATGGGATCTTATGGGTTTTTTGGAAATGAGTCAACAAATACTATTTATAATTGAAAAATACTAATTGCAGGCAAGAATGAGTCAAAACGTGAACATTGGATAGATATGTAATTTCAATAAAAAGCCAGATGAACTATAAGCCGGGTTCTGTCATTTAAACTTACCATTTGTCTAGGCTTAAGATCGCTCCTAAGCTCGAGCAACTAACCCTGATGACTAGCCAAAGACAGCTTTTAGTTTTTCAACAATGTCATCTCTACTTAGTCTTGCTCCCAGTGGGGTTTTCCAGCGTTCATTGTTACCAATAGAACCGGTGTGCTCTTACCACACCTTTTCACCCTTGCCTTGTTAAGGCGGTATATTTTCTGTGGCACTATCCCTAGGGTTGCCCCTGCCAGGTATTACCTGGCACTGCATCTTTGTAGAGTCCGGACTTTCCTCTTTAAAATATTTAAAGCGATAAGTCGTTCATCTGGCTATTTCAATTTATTGCTAAAATTTGATATTTCAAGCTAATTTTTTATTGTTATAGAAGGTTTTTACTAATTAATAGGCACTCTTTATCAATCTTGCCATTTACAAGACTTTGTCTAAATCGTCTTTGAAAAGCTAGTGTGAGAAACTTGGTATTTTTGTGAGATTTAAGTTTTTTAACATCATTATAGCCAATTTTATGCAGATTTTTTAAAAATAAATCTTCATCAATTCTGGTAGTAAGATTTTTTTCTCTAAACTTTTTAATTTTTTTTTGATCAAGATTATGCCAAAAACTTAATTTGTTTTTTGCTAACATTTCCCATGGAAATTTTTCACCTGGATCTTTTTTTCTTCCAGGAGATATATCAGAATGACCAAGAATATATTTTTTTTTAATTTTATATTTTTTTACTAAAATATTAAGTAATTTTTGAAGTGAAAATATTTGCTTTTTTGAAAATTTTTTATAACCATATTGATGGCCTGGATTAGTTATCTCAATACCTATTGAATTTTTGTTAAGAGATTTAAAGTGTTTCCAGCTTGACACTCCTGCATGCCAAGCTTCAAAAAGATCTGGAACTAAATTAATTATTTCACCATTTCTTTTAATCAAATAATGCGAGCTAACTTTTGATTTTGGATCTTGTAGCCTTTTAATTGCTGCGGATTCTTTTTTCATTCCTGTGTAATGAATTATAATAAATTTAATTCTGTTTTTTGCCCTTTTGAGTAAATTAAAATTTGGCGAATAACTTGTGGTCATTTTTAAGCCTATTTTTTGATGCATTTTTATATTTAATTAATACTTAATTTACTTTATGGTTGAGTATAATATAAAACTTACATGTTTAAAAAATTCTTAATTATTATAATTACAACCCTTGCGTTAACTTTAAATGTCAACGCTGGATCCGATGGAGATTTAATATTAAAAAAAAATGAACCTACAGAGGTAAAGGATTGCTTTGAAAAAATTAATAGAGTGACTTTTGCATTTAATCAAACATTAGATGGAGTAATTTTCAAACCTGTTGCATCACTATATAGAAAACTTCCTTCACCAGCTAAAACTGGAGTTAGTAATTCTTTAGAAAATATTTCCCACTTATTGACAATACCAAATAATGTTTTGCAGGGAGATTACAAACAAGCTGGAATTAATACTGGAAGATTTATTATAAACACAACTTTAGGTATTTTAGGAATTTTTGATGTTGCTCAGTATCTAGGATTAACAAATTATGAAAAAGAAGACTATGGGCAAACTTTAGCAAAAGCAGGAATGGGTCCAGGGTGTTATATTGTGCTTCCTGTTTTAGGCCCTAGTACAATTAGAGATACAATTGCTTCAACATTTAATTACTTAGGTGGTGATCCTTGGTACAATGTAACAGTCAATAAAGACACTAAATATTTTGAGAATTCAGATTATTATTTTTCTAAAGGTGCATCAGGTGTAGATTTCAGAGCCAAAAATTATGACTCGATTGAAAACTTAGAGAACAATTCACTGGACTTTTATGCTTCAGTAAAGAGTTTGTACTTACAAGATCGACAACAAAAAATTCTTAATTCAAGAAAAATAGTAAATACCCAAGATGACAGTGACTGGGAAGAGATAAGCCAATAAAAACGAAAGTATGAATAAAAAAAAAATTAGTTTAGTAATTTTTTTTTACTTTTTAACATTAAGCAGCTCCTTATCAATCGAGGCTGATGTGTTTGTACAATCTACTGTTAACAGAGCATCAAAGATACTCTCTGAAAATTTATCAAAAGATGAAAAAATTAATAAACTTAAAACAATTGCTGAAGAGACAGTTGATATAAGAGGTATCGGTTTCTATACACTTGGATCCATAAGAAAAAACTTAGATAAAGAACAAAAAAAGAAATACTCAAAATTATTTAGAGAATATTTTCTTAAAAGCTTTTCTAGTAGGTTATCTGAGTATACAAATCCAGAAATTGATGTTTTATCGAAGGAGGTTCTTAGTGAAAATTACACAATTGTAAATAGTCTTTTAAAAGGTACTTCTGAAAGACCTGAGGTCAAAATTGATTGGAGAGTTTATACTAAAAATCCAGAAAATCCCTTGATTAGAGATTTAATTATTGAGGGTTTAAGCTTAGCTAGAACACAAAAAGAAGAGTTTGCATCTATTTTAAACTCAAACGACAATGACATAAACGCATTATTTAATACATTAAGAGAATTTTCAAAAAATTAATAAAAAGTTTGGTGGGCCCGCCAGGACTCGAACCTGGGACCAATACATTATGAGTGTACTGCTCTAACCAACTGAGCTACAGGCCCTTGAAATTAAATAAGGTAATACAACAATTTCAAGACTTGGACAAGAACATAAGTTCTATAAATGTTTCTGTTTGTTTCCGCCTGTAATTACTTTTGTTGGTAAATCTGTTGGTAAGTAATTTCTATTAAAATTTAGAAAAGTTGATTAGATTATTTAATATCTTTTTATGAAATATATAATGCATTTATTTATTTTATTTTGTTTTTTAATTATTTCATATGAAGCAAACGCCGTGCCTGTTGGGGGTATTATTAAATCATTAAAAGGTGCAGGAAAAATGTTAAAAAAAGGCTCTGATGAATTACCTGATTTAGGTAAAAAATTAGAGGATTTTAAAAATGGAAATTTGAAAACTACTGACAAATTCGATGACACACTGAGAACCTCTTCAGAAATAGATAATACAAGTAGCATCAAGTATAATGATGAAACAATTTCAGAAATTGAACAGCTCAGTAATGATGATTTACTTGAGGCTCATGATGTTAAAAAATTTAAAAAGCTTGATACAGTATTAGATGTTGTTCAAGGTGTAGACTCTGCAAAAAATATCACTGAGACTGCTGCAATAATACCTTTTCTTGTTAGACCTTGGGATGGAAAAGTATTTAAAATTTCTGTCTTTTTTAACAATCCAGAAATAAAAGATAGAATGCTTATTAAATGTAGAACAATTACAAATGATTTTTATTTTACCGCCCTATTTAATAAAAATAATAATAATTATCTTCTTCTAAGTGGAAATTTTGTTAAGAAAAATGATGCATTAAATAAATATAAGATGAAAAGACAAGAATTATTAGTTTTGGAAGACTTTGAAGAATATCTTCTATTTTCAAATAAACCAATAAGTTTGCCAGCTTATCCAAAAAAATATTTTTTGATTTCTAAAAACGCCAAGTTTGTTGTTTATGAAAACACAGACAAGAGCCCAGATGAATTTTCAAAAAATATTCCACAATTGTTACAAAAAACTGCTTTTAGATGCAAAAGAACACTATAAAAAAATATGAACCAAATAATTTAATCCCAAATAAATTATTAAAACAGTCGTACTTGCATTCACAAAATTATTGAGGGAAATACTATAATATTTCTTATTAAAGATTATTGATCTTGACTGTTTTCTTTTAAGATCATTGAATAGAAAATATGCTCTAATAATAAAGGCAATTAAAATAATGTAAGAAAAATAACCACTTACAAAAGAGCTCGATAAACTAAAATTATAAAGTCCATGAATACCAACAGGGATAAATAAAGCTAAAACAAGGTTTAAATAATTATTTTTCTTTTCAAAAATGCTCTGCGTGATTAAAAAACCCATCATTATCCCACATAAGGCATGCAATGGTACAGCTGTATATGCTCTAATTGTAGCTATTTCAAATGAGGGCTGATTCAAAGCATATAGTACATATTCTATATTTTCATAGGTTGCGAAACCTAAAGATGCTGCAACTCCATAAACTAAACCATCCATTGGTTCATCAAATTCATCTTTTCTGGTACAAAAAAATACAATAATCACCATTTTTGATATTTCTTCTAAAAAAGCAGCTCTAATAAAACTGTCAAAGAAAATAAAAGTTTCTCCTTCAAAAAAATTTTCTGCAAAAGCATCTACATCATTTAGTATTAAATTTAGAAATATTATAATCGAGCATCCAAAAATAAATGTTTTAAAAACAATATTTTTAGGTTCTGGAAAAAGATCTTGTTTATAAACATAAAAAAGGATTACCAAAGCAGGTAATACGGCTGCAAAAACATGCCAGAAATTTGAGATAAGCATTTATTTAAAATTTTACTTATTTTTCTTTTTTCTTCTTGAATTTTGTTTTTCTGTTTTACCGCTGCCAGAGAATTTTCCAACAAACAACAATAGTGGTGCTAATAGTATCCAGCCAAATTTCAAAAATTTAGCAAAGACACCAGCTTTAGCTAAGGCTTTTACACCAAGAGAGCCTGCAACTAATCCTCCAATACCCATTGCCGCGACCTTATCACCAGATTTATAATCAGAGTGCCTATAGCCCTCGTCAAATATTATTGTGTTTGCAAAATCTTTTGCATAGGAAGCCTCATTTTCTAAATTAAGGTTTTCACTGAAGTTAGTAACAAAAATAGATGATATATAACCTTTTTTTCCTAAAGTTAAATTTTTTGCCTCCATTGTAACGTTGTTATCACTCCAAATAACCTTATAAGAGTAACTAACTGTTTTAAGTTCCTCATTAAGTGTAGGCTTAAAAATCCAATCTATATTTTTTGCGTAGTCTAAATTTTGTGATTTGTAATACTCAACATTATTTTTGGCAGTCTCCCTAAGTTGATTCATCAAATTGTCTGGATCAACTTTTTTCCAATCATCCAATGATATATATCCTTCATTATTATAAGCTAAGTAGAAACTATAACCTTTGCTCCCAAAGCCTCTAATAATAGCAATATCATCTTTTTCAGCAGGTTGACCAAAAGACCACCAAGTATATTGATTAACATCTTTCTTTCCCTGTATCATTGCTTCGTCTTTTACTAATACAACAGAAGCATTTGTATTTTTAATTTTTACTCTTTGATTATCTTCTTGTTCATTGAAGACCCAATCTAAACTAGTTATCTTTTTACTATATTCATCACCAGTCAGCATTCTCTCGTCTGCTCCAAAAACCGATGAAAAGTTTAAAAGAAATAGGCCAAGTATTAAAAAGGCTAATTTATTCATTTTTATAAAAACATAAGTTTAATTTAAAATATTACTTGATAACATTTAAAAGAACATCATATTTAATTCTTTTACAACTATTTGTTGAGTGGAGTATTATTGTATTTAATAGGATTTAAGAGTAAAATAACTTATGCAAATACTCGGATATATACTTATAGGACTGGGTGCGCTTGATTTTATTTTAGGAAACTTTGCAAATATTAATTTGACTGGTTTTTTAGGAGCGGCATCAAGCTTTACTCCAATAGCACTAATAGTGGTTGGTGGTTTATTAACTCAAACTGGAAAAAAATAAAAATTCATTTTATTTCTATTAACCATTTAGGCCAAGATCTTGATTCATGATTATTGTTTTTTAACATCAAGTTAGTTGGTAAATAGTTGGTAAATAATTAGTATAAAAAAAATCCTCTAATGGAGGTTGATTTAAAACGCTAATTTGAGATTTTTTTCTAAACAATAAATTATGAGTGTACTGCTCTAACCAACTGAGCTACAGGCCCGTAAATTAATCTTTTTTACTTTGTTTTAAAATTTTAATCAATAAACAAATAAGATAATGGTGGGCCGTGTTGGTTACGCTCCAACTACCCCTGCAATGTCAATGCAGTACTCTAACTATTGAGCTAACGGCCCAAAATCAATCTTAACTTTCTAAGAAACTTTTTAATTGTTTTGATCTACTAGGGTGCTTTAATTTTCTAAGTGCTTTTGCTTCTATTTGACGAATTCTTTCTCGAGTGACAGAAAACTGCAAACCAACTTCCTCTAATGTATGATCAGTATTCATACCTACTCCAAATCTCATTCTTAAAACTCTTTCCTCTCTTGGTGTTAATGTTGATAATATTTTTGTAGTAGCTTCTCCTAAATTTGATTTAATCGCTTGTTCAAGAGGAGCTAAAGCTTTTGTGTCTTCTATAAAATCTCCCAAACTGCTGTCTTCCTCATCACCAACAGGTTTTTCTAAAGATACTGGCTCTTTAGAAATTTTTAAAACTTTTCTAACTTTATCTAACGGCATCCTAAGTTTTTTTGCTAATTCCTCTGGGGTTGCCTCTCTACCAAATTCACTTAAAATTAATCTTTGAGTTCTGACAATTTTATTTATTGTTTCAATCATATGAACAGGAATTCTTATTGTTCTAGCCTGATCAGCAATTGATCTTGTAATTGCTTGCCTTATCCACCATGTGGCATAAGTAGAAAACTTATAACCTCTTCTATATTCAAATTTATCTACTGCTTTCATCAATCCTATGTTCCCTTCTTGTATCAAATCTAAAAATTGCAACCCTCTGTTTGTATATTTTTTGGCAATCGAGATAACTAATCTTAAATTAGCTTCTACCATCTCTTTTTTGGCTATTCTAGACTCCTTTTCACCTTTTTGAACTCTACTTACAAGTTTTTTAAAATCTGTTACAGACATTCCCATTTTATGACTAAATTCAATTAATCTTTCACGAATATCTTTAAACTTGTCTTTATTATTAGAAAAAAATTGTTTCCATATTGAATTTGTATCTAAAAATTTTTTAAGATTGGGGTTAATTTCATTTCCTACATAAAACTTTAAAAATTCATTTCTTGGAATTTTATGATCGATAGCTAAACGCATAAGATTTCCTTCTAAAGAAATTATTTTTTTATTTTCTGCGTAATGCTTTTGAACTAATCCTTCTAGAACTGATGGTGATAATTGGAGAGATTTGATATCTTCTAGAATATCTTTTACAATTTTTTCATAACTCTTTTCTTTTGAAGGAGAAAATATTTTTGAGGTAAGAATACAATCCAATTTTTCTTTTTGATATTTAATTAATTTATTATAATCTTTAGTTAATTTATGAACAGTCTTTAGCACTTTAGGTTTGATTTCTGACTCCATTGCAGCTAACGTCGGATTGAAGTCCTCATCACTTTCGTCACCTGAATTGTCATCACTTTCTGCTTCACCTGAATTTTTTTGTTTTGCACTAGGGCCAGTGGTCTCATCCTCCATGTAGTTAGTGTCAATATCAATAATTTCTCTTACCAAAATCTCATCTTTTTGAAGTTTTTCGTTCCAATCAGAAAATTGTAGTGCAGTAATTGGACTTTGAGCTAACGCAATCAACATCACATCTTTTCCAGCTTCAATTCTTTTTGCGATAGCAATTTCACCTTCTCTAGATAAAAGTTCAACACCTCCCATTTCTCTAAGATACATTCGAATTGGGTCATCACTTTTTTCAATAGTTTTACCCTCTTCTTTTGATGAGCCTTCTTTTTTTCTTAAAACTTTAAAATCTGATTTTTTTTCAACTAGGGTTATCTTTTCATCCAAAATGTGAATAAAAGCTTGTGCTAAATTTTGATCTGAAAGATTTCTTTTTCCAAGAGATTTGCTTAACTCTTCATGAGTTATAAAGCCCCTATGGGTTCCGCGACCCATTAAACGAGCAAATGATTTTGTAATTATTCTTTCCACACTAATATATTTGAGAGGTTGTATATAATAGCAAATTTAAAAAAATCCATTATTAATTTAATGGAATTAATTGACATTTTGCTTTTTTTTAAGTTCTTTTAGCTCATTAAATGTCGTCTCACTCAAATCTTTTGAAAATTTCGACTCTAATTCCTGTATCCTAAATTCCAAATCATAGTTATTTAAATCACGAGTTATGTCCTCTAATAATTCAATAATTTCATGATCCTTATTATATTTCTTTTGCAAAATATGTTTTATGGGAGCAAACTTTGTAATTTTATCAACTAATTGAGTGTCAATATCAAGCTTTTCAATAGACAAATTATTTTCTAATTTTAGTTTAGACACAATCTTTTCAAAAATTTGTTTATTTACCTCAGAAAATAATTTTATATCTTGAAGAAAATGAATGTGATCTCGCATCAAATTCAAGTTGTTAATAATAAGATAAATTAATGAAAATTCTTTTAATTCTACACCTGACAATGATTGACTTTCATTAAAATACTTTTGGGTCTTCTCTAAAGATCTAATTTTTTTTGTATAAAAGTTTTTTTGATTTTGACTTGTATATGGAGTTAACCCAGAAATTTTTTCTATGAAATATTCTAAAACGTATTTTTTTATATAATCGTCTTTTATTGTGTTAGCTATGGATCTTAATTTCTTTTCAAATAATGCCATAGAAGATGGATTATTTTGAGTATTTTTTTTATAATGATTAAATATAAATTGATGTATCGATATTTTATTTTGTTTTGAATAATCAAAAAAATATTCTTTACCATTTTTATTAACAAAACTATCCGGATCTTCTTGATCTGGTAAAAATAAAAATGATATTTGTTTTTCAGGCTTCATGTCTCTTATAGAATTTTCTGCGGCTCGTAAGGCTGCCTTGTAACCGCTCTCATCACCATCAAAACATATAATAATATCATTAAAAAACTGATTAAGAGTAAATATTTGTTTATCTGTTAAAGAAGTACCTAAATTAGCAACAGTATTTTCTATTCCATTTTTACTTAAACCAACCACATCCATATAACCCTCAACTAAAAAAATATAGTCAAACTTATTGGACAATTTTCTTGCTAAATCTAAATTGTATAAGTTGGATCCTTTTTTGAAGAATAATGTTTCTGGAGAATTAACATACTTAGCCAGAAATTTACTTTTTTCGATTATTCTTCCCCCTAATGCAATTGGTTGTCCTGAAATATTATTGATTGGAAAAATTAATCTTCCTCTAAACCTTTCAACATAAATATTCTTTTTTTCATCTAAATAAAATAATCCTGTTTCTAGCAAATCATCAATTTGATATTTTTTTTTTAATTCTTCAAATAAATTTGGATTCTTTTCTACAAAACCGATTTTAAATTTTTTAACTTGGTCTTTGTCAAGTGATCTATTTTTTAGATAATCTCTTGCTTTAGAATATTTTTCATTTTTTAAAAGTTGATTATGATAAAAATCCACATATTCTAAGAAAATAGATGAGTATATTTCCCACTTTTTTTCTCTTTCCTCATCTTGTTTTGAAAAAATATAGGGTTGCATACCAGCTAAATTTGCCAAGTGCTTTACAGCCTCACCAAATTTAAAATTTTGAGTTTTCATTACAAAGTCAAAGATATTTCCATGTTCGGATGTCGCAAAACAATGATAAAATTCTTTTTCATCATTTACAGTAAAGGATGGGGTTTTTTCATTTTTAAATGGCGATAGACCTACATATTCTTTACCTCTTTTTTTTAAACTGACATATTTTGAAACTACCGTTGAAACTTTTAATCTTGTTTTAATTTCCTCTAAATATTCTTTTGGGTATTTCATAACTACTTATTAAGTAATTGTTTAATTAGTGCTCCTGCTTTGGAGAAATCAATCTCATCAACATATTGTTTTTTTAATTCTCCCATAACTTTGCCCATATCTTTTACTGAATTAGCACCTACTTTAGATATAATCTCTTCACATATTTTTTTTGTGTCTTCCTCATTAAGTTGTTTAGGTAGAAAACCTGATAAAATATCATATTCATTCTGCTCTACTTCTAAAAGATCAGACCGATTATTTTTTTTGTAAATTTCAATTGATTCGGCTCTTTGTTTCACCATCTTCTTAAATAATTTTTTAATATCGACATCATCAGTCTCTTTTTTATTTGGACCAGATCTATTAACAATATCCAGATCTTTAATGGATGAGAGAATTAACCTGTAAGTTGAGATTTTAGTTTTATCTTTCGATTTTAAGGCTTTTTTATATTCAGCTTCTATGGTCTCTTTTAGCGACATGATTTTAATCTACTTTAAAGAAAAAATTCTTCAAAAGAAAAATTGTTTTTTTACAATTTTATAATACATCTCTGTTGCGATAATAAACCTTTTATTGTATTAACCTTTAACTCATGAGTTGTAATTGATCAAAAAAGCAAAAAATAATAGCTCAAAAATTTCTCAAACTCATACAGGTATTTTAGTTCTAGAAAATAAGAAAGTTTTTAAAGGTATTGGAATTGGTTATGAAGGTGTTGCAACAGGAGAGGTGTGCTTTAATACGTCATTAACTGGCTATCAAGAGATCATATCTGACCCTTCTTATGCAGGTCAAATTATTAATTTTACTTTTCCCCACATTGGAAATGTTGGAACAAATCATGAAGATCATGAGTCAGATAAAATCTGGACTAGAGGAGTAATTTTTAATTCTGAAATAACTAATCCCTCAAATTATAGATCATTTTTACATTTAGATTATTGGCTTAAAAAAAACAAAATTATTGGTATCACTGGATTAGATACTAGAAACCTTACAAATTTCATTAGAGATAAAGGGGCCCCTAAAGGTACCATTTGTTATTCAAATAAAGGAAAATTCAGTATTAACAAACTCACAAATACGACAATAAAATGGGGTGGTTTAAAAAATTTAGATCTTGCCGAGGTCGTATCCACCAGAAAAAATTATATTTGGAAAGGGCTTAAAACTTGGAAAAAAGAAACTGGATTTGAGAAAAATAAAAAAAGGTCTTTGCATGTTGTTGCAATTGACTATGGAATAAAAAAAAATATTTTAAGATATTTTTCGAACTTTAATTGTAAAGTTACTGTTGTTCCGTGCAAGACTTCTGCGGAAAAAATATTGAGTCTTAAGCCAAATGGAATTTTTTTATCTAATGGGCCTGGAGATCCAGCAGCAACTGGCAAATATGCGATCAATATTATCAAAAACCTTATTAAAAAAAATTTACCAATATTTGGTATTTGTTTAGGTCATCAAATTCTTGCACTGGCTCTTGGGGGTAAAACAAAAAAAATGAAATTAGGTCATAGAGGAGCAAACCATCCAGTAAAAAATTTAATTCATGATAATGTAGAAATCACTAGTCAAAATCATGGTTTTGAAGTAGTTAAAGAAACATTACCAAAAAATATTGAGGTTACTCATAAATCTTTATTCGATGGTAGTATTGAAGGCATAAGGTTAAAAAATAAACCAGTATTTTCTGTTCAATATCATCCAGAGTCCAATCCTGGGCCGCAAGATAGTGTTTATTTATTTCAAGAATTTATTCATAACATAAAAAGAAATGCCAAAAAGAAAAGATATTAAAAAAATATTAGTTGTTGGAGCTGGCCCAATCATCATCGGACAAGCATGTGAATTTGATTATTCAGGAACACAAGCTTGCAAAGCTCTTAAGGATGAAGGTTTTAAAGTAATTTTGATAAATTCAAATCCTGCTACCATAATGACTGATCCAGATGTTGCAGACAAAACCTATGTTGAACCAATAACTTTAGATGTTTTAGAAAAAATTCTTAAAAAAGAAAGACCTGATGCAATTCTTCCTACAATGGGAGGGCAAACTGCACTTAATCTTGCAATGGATGCTGAAAAAAAAGGGATTTTGAAAAAATATAAAATTGAACTTATTGGGGCAAATTCAAAGGCAATTTCAAACGCTGAAGACAGAAAAAAGTTTAGAAAAAATATGATAGAAATTGGTTTAGATTTACCTAAATCTGAAATCGTAAACAACAATAATCAAGCTATCAGAGTTCTAAAAAAAATTGGTTTGCCAGCAATCATAAGACCTGCTTTCACACTTGGTGGGCTTGGTGGAGGAATAGCAAAAACAAAAAAAGAGTATTTAAAAATTGTAAAAAACGGACTACGTGAGTCACCTGTTAGCCAAATTTTGGTTGAGGAATGCTTAGAGGGCTGGAAAGAATTTGAGATGGAGGTCGTTAGAGATAAGAAAGATAACTGTATCATTATTTGTTCCATTGAGAATATTGATCCAATGGGAATACACACAGGTGACTCAGTAACAGTTGCGCCAGCACTTACTCTCACTGATAAAGAATACCAGGTTATGAGAAATGCATCTATCGCATGTTTAAGAAAGATTGGAGTTGAAACAGGTGGATCCAATGTTCAATTCGCAATTAATCCTAAAAATGGTCGAATGGTGATAATTGAGATGAACCCACGTGTATCAAGATCATCAGCTTTGGCATCTAAAGCAACTGGATTTCCAATTGCAAAAGTAGCAGCAAAATTAGCTGTCGGATATACTTTAGATGAACTCAAAAATGAAATCACCAAAGTTACTCCAGCATCATTTGAACCAAGTATCGATTATGTAGTAACCAAAATACCAAGATTTACTTTTGAAAAATTTTCAACCTCCCCTGCAACTCTTGGTACTTCAATGAAATCTGTTGGTGAGGCTATGGCAATTGGAAGAAATTTTAAAGAATCCCTTCAAAAAGCTTTGATATCTTTAGAAACTGGCTTTTCAGGTCTTGATAGAATATTTGATTTATCAAAACAACAAATTGAAAAAAAACTAAAAGAAAATATACCAAACAAAATCTTACTAGTTGCTGAGGGGATAAGAAAAAAAATTAGTTTAGATAGGATTTTTAAATTATCTAAAATTGACCCATGGTTTCTAGGTCAAATTAAAGAAATTGTTGATTGTGAAATAAATTTAAAAAAAATAGGATTACCAAAAAATTTTACAGAATTTAATAAGATTAAATCTATAGGTTTCTCAGATAAAAAATTATCAGAATTAACAAATCTTTCCGAGGAGGTTGTAAGAAAAAAGAGGATAGCACTAAAAATATTACCCGTTTATAAAAAAGTTGATACTTGTGCTGCTGAATTTAAATCTTTCACTCCATACATGTATTCAACTTATCAAAGAAACTTTTCAATAGTTTCAGAGTGTGAAGCAGAGCCGACTAGTAAAAAAAAGATAATTATTCTAGGAGGGGGACCAAATAGAATTGGTCAAGGAATAGAATTTGATTATTGTTGTTGTCAAGCAAGCTTTTCTTTAAAAGACGCTGGTTTCGAAACAATCATGGTAAATTGTAATCCTGAGACAGTCTCTACTGATTACGATACTAGTGATCGACTTTATTTTGAACCTTTGAAAGAAGAATTTGTTTTTAATATTATCAAAAAAGAGCAAATGAATGGAAGCTTAATTGGTATAATTGCCCAGTTTGGAGGACAAACTCCAATCAAACTTGCTAAATTTTTACATCAAAACAAATTACCTATTTTAGGAACTCAATATAGTTCTATAGATTTAGCAGAGGATAGGGATAGATTTAGAAATTTGCTTAATAAATTAAAATTAAAACAAGCAGAAAGTGGAATTGCCAAAACTTATAAGGAAGCGATCAAGATTGCTGATAAAATTGGATTACCTTTAATGGTAAGACCTTCATATGTTTTAGGCGGAAGAGCAATGGAAATAGTTTATGAAAAAGGTCAATTAAGAAATTTTATCGAAGAAGCCTTTAAAGCTGCAGAAAAAAATCCAATTTTAATTGACAAATTTATTGATCATGCAATGGAAGTGGATGTTGATGCAATATCTGATGGTAAAGAGGTATATGTTGCTGGTATTATGCAACATATTGAAGAAGCTGGTATTCATTCTGGGGACTCTGCTTGTAGTTTGCCTCCAATATCTATTAAACCATTTCTAATAAAGGAAATTGAAAATCAAACTAAAAAGCTAGCATTAGCCTTAAAAGTCAAAGGTTTCATGAATATCCAGTTTGCAATAAAAAAAGATGAAATTTATGTGATTGAAGTAAATCCTCGAGCTAGTAGAACTGTGCCCTTTGTATCTAAAGCAAAAGGTTTACCATTAGCAAAAATTGCATCAAGAGTAATGACTGGAGAGAAACTATTGAAATTCAATTTAAAAGAAAAATCAAAAGGAATGTATGCGGTTAAAGAAGCAGTATTTCCTTTTAATAAATTTCCAAACAGCGATTTACTTCTTGGTCCAGAAATGAAATCAACTGGTGAAGTAATGGGGTTTGATAAAAATTTTGGCATGGCATTTGCAAAAAGTCAAATTGCTGCTGCGAATTCACTTCCAAAAAACGGTCTTGCATTTATATCTTTGAAAAACTCTCATAAGGATGAGGGGATAGGTCTAGCTAAAGATTTAATTAAATTAAATTTTAAGTTAAGTGCAACAAAAGGCACTGCTGAGTACATTCGAAAACATGGAATGAAATGTAAAATTATAAATAAAGTCAGCAGTGGAACACCTCACATAGTGGATATTTTAGACTCAAAAAAAATAGCTCTTGTAATCAATACTGGTGGAGGAAATAGTGAGCATCGAATAAACGATGCTATTGCACTAAGAAGAGCAACTTTAAAAAATAAAGTTCCATATTGTACAAATATGTCTACTGCTCAAGCATGTTTGGAGGCAATTAAATCTCTTAAAACAAAAAAACTTGATATAATTGCACTGCAAGAACTAAAATAATATTACAATTAAAAGTTGTATAATTTTTTTTTGAAGAATAATTACCCAAAATGAATAATTGTTAGGTTGTATTCATCAAATTTATTTTTTAAAATTTATTCATATGAGTTCAGAAATTCGTCAATATATTATCGAAGACGCATCTAAAAAAAGTGAAATTTTTAGTGCTCAACTATTAAAGCTTCCTATCAAAAAAAAAATTTTAAAATCAAAGACCACTAATCAAGATAAATGTGCCTATTGGAAACTTTATGACAAAACAAATATTCATGAAGATGGTGACCAGTTGAAAGCAGTAACAGGAATCTGTTTAGTATTGGGCGTATTTAGTTTTATTGGTTTATATTCGAGTTTATTAAGTTAATCACTCAACTTTCCAATCAGTGGGAAAGGTGACATAATTTACCTGAATACATCTTCTTTCCTTTATAATCTTCTTTTTTTCCATACCATGCCAAGTATTAGGTCCACTAGTGAATAAGTATCCATAATTATGTTTGTAAGGAACTGTTTTAACCTTTTCTAATTTTTCATTATAAAAATCAGTACCCAAATCTTCAGACTCTTTTGCATTATTAACAAAAATTAAACCTGACATTAATTTTTCTTTAATATCGCAATGCGGTTTAAGCCAAAAACCTTCACGATCACATATAATTTCAACTCTAACATATGAATTAGATAAATCTTTATCAATCATTTTTGAAATTGCATTACAAGTTTCCTTTGATTGAAGCTCGCTAATAAATTTTACCAAATTTGGAAATTGTGAAGCATTTTCTTTTGTAACAAAACATCTAAACTTGATTGCTTTTCCCCCAGATGCTATTCCTTCTCTAAATTCTGCTGCACCACCATCAATAGCTCTTGTGCCATCATAATTAAGATTATGTTGGCTGATGTCAGGAATGTCTGCATTTTCAATTTCTTTAATTGCTTCATCAGTTAGAGCATTATTATATTCCCAATGATTAAAAGGAGATTCATATTTTTTTGAGTTGTTTAAAATGGAATTAAGAAAAGTCATAATTTTGAAATCTTTTTTCTATATAACCTGCTATTCTATCAGTTTCATTAAGTTTTTTATAATCCCAACTCTCAACAGAAGAGTCTAGATTTCTTATAATATTTAAAGATTTGAACAACTCAAAAAATTTTTTGAAACGATAATTGTTCTTAATTGCTGGCATATCAGCTATATATATAGGTTTACCTGTTATGGCAGCTTCAGATATCATGGACGTTGAGTCACAAGTTACCACTATATGGTCTGCTAATTTAAGTGATGATAAATAAGCTTTTTTATCAACATCTGAAATAATGATTTGATCTCCATTATAAAAATCTTTAGCTTTATCAATAATTCTTTGGGGTGTTCTCATTGAAGGAATAAAGATTAATTGGTAGCCATTATCAAGAAAATTTTTTTTGATTTTATGGAAAATTCCTTCAAGTAAATTATCCCTAAAATTATAATATTTATTTGGACCACCAACAACAAGTACAACTACTTTTTCTTTTTGAATTTTTGGTTTTAAATAATTTATATTATCATCTAATTCACTTTCTCGTAGATAGTGGATGGCCCCTTTAGTTGATAATACATTTTCACCTTTTAGATCATCATGTTCTGGTGCAATCACAAAATCAAAATTATTTAAAGATACCTTCGGATCTTGGATATGAATATTCATGATTTTATTTCCAAACTTTTTTTTTAAAAAAATTGAGGGAATTACACTTTTTCTACCACAAGAGATTACAACATCAAACTTTTGCAAAATATCATTTTTAAAAACAAACCTTTTAATTGGCGTGATTTTTGGGGGGATCATTTTCCAAAAATTATTTATTTCAATTTTCTCGTGTATAAAATCTAAACCTAAAGCTTTGGCAAGTCCTTCAACTTGGCTAATCATGCCGTGCATGCCCTCGGTCAATAATAAACCTTTTAATTTAGTCATTAATCACTATATAGCTTTCATATGAGTCAAAATCCAACTAAACACACAAAAGTGTTAATAATTGGGTCTGGTCCAGCTGGATACACAGCAGCTGTTTACGCGGCAAGAGCAATGTTAAATCCAATTTTAGTTTATGGTTCAGAGCCAGGTGGACAATTAACTACAACAACGGATGTTGAAAATTTTCCAGGGTTTGCTGATGTTATTCAGGGTCCTTGGCTTATGGATCAAATGAAAGAGCAAGCAAAAGCAGTTGGAACAGAAATGATTGAAGATCATATAAGTTCTGTCGATTTAAAAAAAACACCTTTTGAAGCTATCGGAGACACTGGTCAAAAATACACTGCTGATAGCATAATAATTTCAACAGGGGCACAAGCAAGATGGTTAAATTTAAAATCAGAACAAGAGTTTAGAGGTTTTGGAGTATCCGCATGTGCAACATGTGATGGTTTTTTCTTTAAAGACAAAGAAGTTGCTGTTGTTGGAGGAGGTAATGCAGCTGTTGAGGAAGCGATGTTTCTTACGAAATTTGCATCAAAAGTAAAATTAATTCACAGAAGAGATAATTTAAGAGCTGAAAAAATGCTTCAAAAAAAACTTATGGAGAATAAAAAAATTGAAATTATTTGGGATAGTGTTGTTGAAGACGTTATTGGTGATAAAGATCCAAAAAATGTTAAAGGAATTAAAATTAAGAATGTTAAAACAAATAAAATTGATGAAATTAAACTAGATGGTGTCTTCATCGCAATTGGACATGACCCTGCTACACAATTATTTAAAAATCAATTAAGTATGGATAAAGAGGGGTATTTAATAACAAAACCAGATTCAACAGAGACTAATGTACCAGGCGTTTATGCGGCTGGAGATGTAAAAGATAAAACATTTAGACAAGCAGTGACTGCTGCTGGTATGGGTTGTATGGCAGCACTAGAGGCTGAAAAGTTTTTATCACATTAAAGTGAAAAATAACCTTCATGTATTTTTAGGAGCAACAGTTGCTGATGCAGCTGCAAGACCATTACACTGGGTATACAATCAAAAAAAACTTAATTCCTATATTAAAGGTAAAAAAGACTTTACTTTTTTAAAAAAAAATAAAAGTCCTTTCTACAATATAAAAACTGGGAAAGTATCAGGTTATAATGAAATTGGACAAGTTATGTTTCAAACACTTCTAGAAAATTATGAAGATATAGATAAAGAATTTAAAAAAAATATTCTGAAGAATTTTGGTCCTGGAAGTGAATATTGGAAAAATTTGAATCTCAGATCAAAATATAAAAAAGTAAAAGATTGGCGTGGTATGATCAAAGGACCATGGATACACCAAAATATTATAGAAACTGTAAACAATATTAAATCAAATAAGAAGATTTCGGGTGGAGTAAAAGTAAATGAATCTGATGGGTTTTGTGCTGCACTTCCATACTTTCTTTATGGTTATGATTTCAAAAGTCTAGAAAAAATCATAAGAATTGTGACTGCTTCAAAAATTAGTTTAAAATATGCATTAGCAAAATTTTATATAATTGATTTTGCTCTTAAAGGAGCCAAAGATCCAATTCATGAATTTATTAAAAGATTTAAAAAAAGTACATCATTTAAAGTTATTGTTAATGATATTAAAAAAATAAGAAGATTAAATTCAAAATTTCATCCTATTACTATTAAAAAGCTTGGCATGGCATGTAGTTATCCAGGAACTTTTAATAGTTCAATATACACAATAATTAATTCAAGAAATTATAAAGAAGCTATATTAAAAACAATAAAGGCAGGTGGTTGCAATTGCTCTAGAGCAAATTTCACTGGAGCATACTTCGCTGCATTAAAAGGATTTAATTCAATTCCGAATTCTTGGATAAAAAAAACGATTCCAGCAAAAAAGATTTTAAGTCAAAAATAATTATTTATTTAATCCTTCACAGAAAGATTTAATTCTCAACATAGCTTTTTTTAAATTATTCATTGACGTAGCATATGAAATTCTAAAATAACCATCTAAGCCAAAAGCTGATCCTTGAACGACAGCAACATTCTCCTTTTCAAGTAATTTTTGAACAAAATGAGTGTCTGTTTTTAATTTTGTTTTTTTATTTAATAATCCTTTACAACTTGGGAACACATAAAATGCACCATTAGGAGTCAAACAATTAATTCCTTTTATATTATTAAGACTTTTAACAACAAAATTTCTCCTCTCTTTAAATGCTTTTGCTCTAGTTTTTATAAAACCCTGCTTTCCATTTAATGCCTCAACTGCTGCTGCCTGACTTATTGAAGATGGATTTGAAGTAGATTGAGATTGAATTTTTCCGATTGCTTTAATTATTTCTTTAGGACCAGCAGCATAACCTATTCTCCATCCCGTCATTGCGTATGATTTACTTACTCCATTCATGGTAAGTGTCCTATCTTTCAATTTTGAAACTTGAGCTATCGTGAAAAAATTAAAGTTGTCATATCTAACATGCTCATAAATATCGTCACTTAAAATAAAAATTTTCTTATTTCGAATTAAAATCTTAGCTAAATCATAAATTTCTTTTTTTGAATACCCTGCTCCTGTTGGATTAGATGGAGAATTAAGAATTATCCATTTAGTTTTTTTAGATATTGCTTTTTTTAATTTTTTTGGAGTTAATTTAAAGCCCTCTGCTGCTGTACATTTTACTATTTTTGGTTTTCCGCCAGCTAATAAAACCATATCAGGGTATGATACCCAAAAAGGTGCTGGTATAATTACTTCGTCACCTTTATTTAGAGTTGCCATAAAAGCATTATAAAGAACTTGTTTACCACCTGTGCCAACAGTTATTTGATCTAAAGAGTAGTTCAGTTTATTTTCTCTTTTGAATTTTTTGATGATAGCCTTTTTAAGTTCAGGCGTGCCATCAACAGCAGTGTACTTCGTGTCTCCCCTTTTGATAGCTTTGATCGCTGCATTTTTTATATTTACCGGAGTATCAAAATCTGGCTCCCCAGCACCAAGACCAATTACATCTTTTCCGGCTGCTCTTAATTCTCTTGCTTTCTGAGTAACGGCAATTGTTGGGGATGGCTTAATTCTTTTTAGACTATCTGATATTATGCTCATTGAAATAAAAATTAATTCTACTACGTTCTTTAATATATGGAAAATACATATCAAGATTTAATTACGGATATTCAGAGTAAAAACCCAAAAATCAGTGGAAAACTTGAAGGTGGTAAAAAATTTAAAATTAAATCTGATTTTAAACCTGCAGGCGATCAACCCGATGCAATTAAAAAATTAGTAAATGGTGCGAATAGAGAGGAATTTAATCAAGTATTACTCGGGGTTACCGGTTCGGGTAAAACTTTTACAATGGCCAAAGTAATTGAGGCCACTAACAGACCAGCATTAATTTTAGCTCCTAATAAAACACTTGCTGCACAGCTATATGGTGAAATGAAAACTTTTTTTCCTGATAATGCTGTAGAATATTTTGTATCTTATTACGATTACTATACTCCAGAGGCTTACGTTCCAAGATCAGATACATACATTGAAAAAGAAGCATCGATAAATGAGCAAATAGACAGGATGAGACATTCCGCAACAAGATCTCTTTTGGAGAGAGATGATGTTCTAATTGTAGCCAGTGTATCATGTATTTATGGGCTAGGCTCTGTTGAAGCTTATAGTAAAATGACTTTAACACTCCAAAAAAATTATGATTACAACAGAGAACAAATTATTAAGTCTTTAGTTGCATTACAATATAAAAGAAATGATCAAAATTTTTATAGAGGTACCTTTAGAGCTCGGGGTGAATATCTAGAAATTTTTCCATCTCATTTAGAGGATCGAGCATGGAGATTGAGCTTATTTGGAGATAAACTTGAACAAATTGAAGAATTTGATCCATTAACTGGAGATAAAGTTAGGGACTTAAGCCTCGTAAAGGTCTACGCTAATAGTCATTATATCACTCCAAAACCCACCATTGAACAAGCGATAATAAATATAAAAAAAGAATTAGATATAACTCTTAAAAAACATAAATCTGAAAATAAATTATTAGAGGCACAAAGATTAGAGGAAAGAACCAAATTTGACTTAGAAATGATTGAAGCAACGGGCTCGTGCGCGGGAATAGAAAATTATTCTAGATTTTTATCAGGGAGAAAACCAGGTGAACCACCTCCTACATTATTTGAGTACTTTCCAGACAACACTTTAATTTTTGTCGATGAGTGTCACGTAACTGTTCCACAACTTAATGGAATGTATAAAGGAGATAGATCAAGAAAAAGCACTTTAGCGGAATATGGTTTTAGACTTCCATCATGTATGGACAATAGGCCTCTTAAATTTGAGGAATGGGATTTAATGAGAACACAAACAGTATTTGTTTCTGCAACACCAGGACCTTGGGAATTAGAACAAACGAAAGGTAAATTTATTGACCAAGTCATAAGACCAACAGGCTTGATTGATCCACCTGTAGAAATAAGACCTGCAAAAAACCAAGTTGATGATTTAATGCATGAGTGCAAAAAAGTGATTGAAAATAATCATAGAGTTTTAGTGACAACTCTTACAAAAAAGATGGCTGAAGATTTAACAGAGTATCTTCATGAAAATGGTGTAAAAGTAAGATATCTACATTCCGATATCGATACCCTTGAAAGAATTGAGATCATGAGAGATCTAAG
>CACPEJ010000005.1 GCA_902632935.1 uncultured Pelagibacteraceae bacterium | reverse complement strand
TACAATATTCACCGATCACAAGAAATTCAAAATATTGAAAATATTTTAAATAAAATTAGTACAAAATATCATAGTGACATAAATTTTAGATACTCGAGTATAATGAATGAAGAAAATGATTTTATAATAAATTACCTTAAAAATAGATTTCCAAAAATAAATTTTTATAATTTTTACACAGCCCCACCTCTTCAAGAGGATTTATCTAGATCAAGAATTGTAATTTGTACAAACCCCGAAACCACTCTGGCTCAGTGCATTATAAGTAAGCGGCCTACATTATTATATCTTGATAAAAACCATTATAAATTTTGCACTAAATCAAATAAAATGCTTAAATTATTAAAAAAAGAAAAAATATATTTTGATAATCCTAATTCTCTAGGAAATTTTATTAATAAAATTTCAATTAACTCAATAAATAATTCATTTATTTTCCAAAAAAATAAAAAGATTCTTCAAATTTTTGAAACAAATTTTTTTAATATAGACAAGGATTGGTTGAACAAGTGGAAAAATTTTTTGATTAATTTATGTTAAATGTAAAAGAAAAAAAAATTGCGATTGTAGGTACAAGTCCAATAATGCTTATATTTGCAAAAGTTCTCTCAAAAAAAAATAGTGTTACGATATTTGAAAAAAAAAAAATTGGAGGAGCATGGATTTATGACAAAGTAATGAATTTAAACACAAATTTATTCACCAATGTTATAGTTCCTACTAATAAAATAACTGAAAAAAAAACAATTAAATTAAATAATTTCTTAAAAAGTTTTAATGTTAAAGTAAAATCTAATAAGAAATCTTATCGATCGGTATCTCCTTTTAGACCAAGACCAATTTATCAATATGATTTTTCATCCTTCTATCCTGAAATTTTGAAAGAGAAAAAAATCAATATTAAAAAAATTAATATAAAATATGTTAATGAAAGAAAACAATACGTATTAATCAATAAGAAACTTAAGTTTGATATGATTTTTATCCCTCTATATAACTCTTTAAGATTTATTCAGTATCTTAATAAAAAAATATTCATACCATTTAAAAAAATAATTAGTAAACACATTATTTTCGTGACAAAAAAACCAATAATTAAAGATTTATATTATTGTGAACAAGGTCATGAATTTTTCGATCGAATGCAAATAAAGAAAAATAAAAAACTTTATATTTTTACTGCGAGAATTGCAAAAAAATTTAAATCTCAAAATAAACTTTTCTTTATTAAAAATTTTTCATTTTTAGATAGTAATGAGGTATATTATTCAAAAATAAATTCTTATATAAACTATTACAGAAATAAAAAACAGATTGAAAATTTGAAGAGTATTAATTCAAAGAAAATAAAGATTGTGAACACTGCACAATTATTTATTTCAATCTCAACTTATTTTTTAAAAGATTAAATTTATGAAAATTTCAAAAAAATATGAGCTTGGATACAAAAGACATGGTGAAAATTACCAGAGAAAATATCCAAATGAAGAATTATGCAGATTTATAGGAAGAAGATTTGGAAATTTAAAAAGATCAAAAAAACAAAAAATTAGGATTCTTGAAGTTGGATGCGGACCAGGAGGTAATTTATGGATGTTAGCATTTGAAGGTTTTAAAACATATGGTCTTGATATTTCTCTCACATCAATTCAATTAGCAAAAAAAAATCTTAAAAGTAAAAAATTAAAAGCAAATCTTCAGGTTTCAGATATGATTAATCTTAACTATCGCAATGATTATTTTGATGTAATTATAGATGTATTTTCATCATGTCATTTAAATCAAAATGAAGGAGATCTTTTTCTTCAAAAAGTTTCAAGTAAATTAAAAAAAGGAGGAATTTTTTTTTCATATTTTCCTTCAAAAAGATCACTAATGTTTAGCTCTAAATATAAGAAACTAATTGATAAAAATACTATAAGTAAAATATTAGCTAAAAATCAAATTTACAGTAATGCTGTAATGCCAATGAGGTTTTTGTATATGTCTGAGTATATTAATTTATTAAAAAAATATAAATTCTCACTAATTTACAATGAAACATTAATAAAATCTTATAAAGAAGGCAAAGACAATTTCGTTTTTAATATAATAGAGGCATTAAAAAAATATTGATAATTTTTTTACCTTCAAAGTTCTCTCGAATGTTCAAAAATTGAACAAAAATCCTTAAATTAATCCTTTACTGTTCAATTAGTGAACTATATAAAACTATTTTATGGATAAAAATAATGAAAACAATTTTAAAGTATTAAGAGGAATTCAAAACAATCCAAATTCATCACAAAGAAAATTAGCTAAAGAATTAGGGTTTAGCCTAGGAAAGTTGAATTATTGTATAAAGGCTTTGAAACAAAAAGGGTTAGTTAAAATAAATAATTTTAAAAAAAATCCAAACAAAATTGTTTATGCTTATATTCTAACTCCAAAAGGTATCAAAAAAAAGGCATCACTTACATTTAATTTTATGATGAGAAAAATGAAAGAGTACGAAGAATTAAAAAAAGAATTAAATAAATAAAAAAATGAGTAAAGCAATTCAAATATCTGTAATAATTGCTGCAAAAAATGCTGAGTTATATATTGGAAGATGCATCAGATCTTTAATCAATCAATCTCTTGATAACGATAGTTATGAAATAATCTTAATTAATGATGGAAGCACTGATATGACACATGAAGCTTTAAAACAATTTATGGGTGATATCATTTATATCAAAAATAAAGTGAATATAGGTCTACCCGGAAGCCTAAATAAAGGAATTAAAAAAGCAAGGGGTCAGTATATAGTTAGAGTTGATGCTGATGATTGGGTCCATCCACAATTTTTAGGTTTTTTATTTTATCATCTAAATTTAAATGTAAATTTGGATGCTGTTGCTTGTGATTATCAAATAGTGAATAACAAACAAAAAGTCCTTTCAACTGAGAACTGCGAAAGAAAACCAATAGGGTGTGGAATAATGTTTAAATACACTCACTTAATTGAAATTGGATTATATGACAAAAAATTTCTAGCTCGCGAGGAAGAAGAATTAATACACAGATTTAAAAAGAAATATAAAGTTACAAGAATTCCTGTTCCGTTATATAGGTATAGAAGACATGGCAATAATCTTACTAGCAAAAAAAAAATTATGACAAAATACGCGAATAAAATGAAAAAAAAATATGGATTAAATGGATAAATTTTTTACAAAAAAAAATGAGAATTCATTTCCTTATGTGATTGCTGAAATAGGAGTAAATCACGAAGGTTCCTTAAAGAAAGCGAAAAGATTAATTATTGAAGCAGTAAAAGGAGGTGCAGACGCTGTTAAATTTCAGACCTACAAAGCAGAAACATTAGCTGCAAAAAAGAGCCCAGCATATTGGGATACAAAAAAAGAAAAAACTAAAAGTCAATTTAAGTTGTTCAAAAAATTTGATAAATTTAACAAAGAACATTACAAAAAATTATATGACTTCTGCAAAAAAAAAAAAATTGATTTTTCCTCAACACCCTTCGATGAAAAATCGGTTGATTTTTTAAATCCTTTTTTGAAATACTTTAAAATCGCATCAGCAGACATTAATAATTTACCTCTCATAAAAAAAATAGCAAATAAAAGAAAACCAGTAATTATCAGCACAGGAGCTTCAAATATCAAAGAAATTAAATATGCAGTTAATTTTTTAAAAAAAAATGGTTGCAAGGAAATTATAATTATGCACTGCATTTTGAATTATCCAACAAAGGATATTGATGCCAATTTAAACATGATAAAAGATTTAAAAAAAAAATTTCCTAAAAATATAATTGGTTATTCAGATCATACACTGCCTGATAAAAATATGACTAATTTGTTAACCGCATATTTATTTGGTGCCAAAGTTATTGAAAAACATTTCACAGACAATAAGAAAAAAAAAGGTAATGATCATTATCACTCTATGGATTTTGAAGACTTAAAAGTTTTTTCTAAGATAAAAAAAAAAGTAAAGACATTGATGGGAAAACTTGAAAAAAAGCCAATAAAATCTGAAAAAATCTCTCGAAAAAATGCAAGAAGAAGCATTGTATTACAAAAAAAGATTTCTAGAGGACAAAAAATTAACTCCAATTATATAATTACTAAAAGACCCGGAACAGGTATAACAGCTGATAACTGGTATAAAATTATTGGGAAGAGGGTAAAAAGAGAATTAAATACCGATTACATATTGAAGTGGAGTGACGTTTACTAATGAGTAAATTTAAAAATTTTAACATAAAGGATAATGAAGTTCTTAAAGGCTCAGTTTACCTGAATAATAGTAAAAAAAATATAGATAAAGATGAGTATATGATTTTGAATATGAAGCATAATCTTTCATATAAAATTGAGTCTGAAAAAAATAAGAATCCAAATTTGCTAGATGACTTTAAAATAAAATTTAAAAGATATAGAGAAAATTGGAATCTACAGCCTAAGAGCTGTATCGAAAAAAAATTCCTAGGAACTCAAATGGCTAATGAAAAAATTATACCTTTATGTGTTGATGTAGAAGTTGCTTCCATTTGTGATTTAGCTTGTCCATTTTGTTACAGAGAGTTTATTGTTACGCCAGATAAAATTATAAATGAAAAACTTTGTTTAAATTTAATAGACCAAGCAGGAGAAATGGGAGTTCCAAGTATGAAATTTAATTGGAGAGGTGAACCTTTGTTAAATCCAAAAATTTACGACTATATCAATTACGCAAAAAAAAAGGGTATTTTAGAAACTATAATAAATACCAATGCAACAAATCTAACAGAAACAAATTCAAAAAAGTTGATAGATTCAGGCCTAGATTTAATGATCTATTCTTTTGATGGTGGAACTAAAAAAACATATGAAAAAATGAGGCCCGGAAGATTTCATCAAAATTCATTTGAGAAAGTTTATAAAAATATCAAAAATTTTCACAGAATACGATCAGATTTAGGATCTAAATTCCCTTTTACAAAGATACAAATGATTTTAACAAAAGATACAACGAATGAAGTAGATGAATTTTTTAACAATTTTAGAGGCATAGTAGATAATGTCACGGTTAATCAATATACTGAAAGAGGTGGTGATATAAAAGACTTAAATGAAGATGAAAAAAGTAAGTATAAAAATATTTTAAAAGAGAACAATTTTCCTGAAAATACTCCATACATGAAAGATATTGAAGGTAATATAAAATTTGCAACAGGTCGGGAGCCTTGTAAACAGCCATTTCAAAGACTTTTAGTTACTTATGAAGGCAAAGTAGCAATGTGTTGCTATGATTGGGGCGCATCACATCCAGTTGGGTATACAGATGAAAAAGCATTTAATAACTCATCTGATTATAAAGAGGTTGTTCATAAAATAAGAAATAAAAAAAAAGGGTTTGAATTACTAAAAGATGCAAAATTATCTGCTGAACATAATAAACCTAAAAAAAAATTGAATAGCTTAAAAGAAATTTGGTTAGGATCAGAAATTGACAAAGTAAGAGTTAAACATTTAAACAACCAAGGTGGTGATCTGTCAATTTGTTCAAAATGTACATTTAAAGATGTGTATAAGTGGAATAATTAGATAAAGATATATTTTTAAATATGGCAGTAAAAATTATTACGGAAATAGCATCAACACATAACGGGAACATCAAAGTCCTTGAAGATTTGACTTATGATCATTTTAGATCTAAATCTGATTACATAAAATACCAAATATTCAAAGCAGCAAATTTATTAAATAAGAACGAAAAGGATTATAAAAAATTTAAAAAAATAGAAATAAGTTATAGTAATTGGACAAAAATAATAAATAAATTTAAAAAAAAAACTAAAATCATCTTGGAAGTATTTGATTTTGAGAGCTACAAGTTTAGTAAAAAATTTAAAAAAGACGTTTATTTAAAAATCTCAACTTCAGAACTTGATAATTTTGATATTATTAAAGATGCAGTCAAAAATTTTAGAAAAATTTTCTTGAATATCTCTGGCTATGAAAAAGAATTTATTGATAGAATTGTAACAAAATATTTTACAAAAGAATTTAAGAAAAAGCTTATTATATTATACGGATTTCAAGGTTTTCCTTCTAATCCAAAAGATTTAAGGCTAAATTTATTTGATATATTTCAAAAAAAAAAAATTAATTATGGTTACTCTGATCACTCTATATACGGATTGTCAGATGATTTTTTAAGTTTATTGCCTATAATTTTAGAAAAAAAAATTCAATATTTTGAAAAACATATATGTAGAAATATTTCAAAAAAACCACCTGATTATATATCCTCTTTAGAACTGGGTGATTTTTCTAAGTTTGTAAAAATAATTAAAAAATATAATCGTCTCAGTAATTCAAATTTATTAGGAAACGAAATTATTGAGAATAAATATTCTCAAAAAATGCACAAATTTGCTTTTTCAAATAAAGCTATAAGAAAAAATAAACAAATAAATTTATCGGATATTGTTTATTTAAGGACATCAAAAAAAAATGGGCTTCGTAGAAGCTTTTTTAATACAAAAAAAAAAATATTTTCCAAAAGATTTATCAAAAAAAACGACATTTTGCATAAATCAAATCTTAATTATTAATGAAAAAAAATATTTCAGTATTTATACCAGTGAGATTGAAATCAAAAAGATTAAAGAACAAAGCATTAAAAGAAATAGAAAAGAAAGCGAGTATTAAATGGTGTGTTGATAACTCATTGAAGATAAAAAATATTCAGAATGTGATTGTAATGACATCCAAATTAAAACAAGATAATCCATTAAAAAAAATAAATTTTGGCGATAGGATTAAATTTTTTAGAGGAGATGCAAATAATCTAATTTTAAGATTCTTAAGTGCTGCTAAAAAATTTAATGTAAAAACTATCATTAGAGTTACAGGAGATTGTCCTTTTATTTCTAGCGAAATAATGAATTATCTTCTTAAAAGTCATAAAAATAAAAATGCAGATTTTACTGCTGCTAAAAATTACGCTGTAGGTACCAGTGGTGAAATAATTGAAGTCTCAGCTTTAAAAACAATATATAAAAGTTTGAAAGACCTGAGATATTCTGAATATATGACAATGTTTTTTTTAGATAATCCAGAAATATTCAGATTGAATCTAGTTAATCTTCCTAAAAAATATATTCAAAATTTCAGATTAACTCTTGATTATAACGAGGATTTAAAAATGTTTAACGAGTTAGTCTATAAGCTAAGAGAAAAAAAACTTAAAGTTAATTTATCTAATATTTTTAAAATTTTAAATTCTTTTAAGTACATTGATAAAATTAATAATAAAAAAAAGTTAATTTATAATTCCAAAAAATTTAGGAAAAATATTCTTAAGTACACTAAAATAAATTATGCAATATAAATTAAAAGGTAAGGTAGCGATAGTTGTAGGTGGCTCTGGACAAATAGGAAAAGAAACAATCGATATATTAATTAAATCTGGATGTCAGGTTGTAAACTTAGATTATGTTGGTCTAAGATTTAAAAGTAAAAATTATTATTTTAAAAAAATTGATATTACAAATGAACTTGAGATTATAAATTTTAAAAAAGATTTTCAAAAAAAATTTAAGAAATTGAAT
Organism: uncultured Pelagibacteraceae bacterium; assembly: GCA_902632935.1. Classification (GTDB taxonomy): domain Bacteria; phylum Pseudomonadota; class Alphaproteobacteria; order Pelagibacterales; family Pelagibacteraceae; genus Pelagibacter. The sequence goes on along the minus strand of CACPEJ010000005.1, from coordinate 46,611 downwards.
ATTTTAGTAAATCATGCTCATTATAAAGGAAATCCAAAGAAACTAGACCCAAACAATAATTTTTTTAAAAGTTTAGATGATTATCCATCAAATGAATGGAAAAAAACAATAGACGTTAATCTAAATGCAATGTTTTACATAACAAAACATTTCTTAAAATTAATGTTAAAATCTAAAAATCCAGTCATTTTAAATACCTCATCTACTTATGGAAAGGTTTCTCCAAACAAAAGTATTTATGGAAATTCAGGTATCAATGCTCCAGTTGGTTATACAGCGACAAAAGCAGGTATTATAGGATTCACAAAATATGTAGCAACTCACTATGGCGATAGAGGATTAAGAGCGAATGTTTTGATACCTGGAGGTGTTGAAAACAAAAATCAATCCAAATCATTTAAAAAAAATTATTCAAATCTTACACCTCTCAAAAGAATGGCTAAACAAAATGAGTATAAAAGAGCAGTTTTATTTCTAGTCTCAGATGAATCATCTTATATGACAGGATCAGAGTTTATAATAGATGGTGGGTGGACAGCGTGGTAAAAAAAGAAGTTTGTATAATTGGCAAGGGCTCAATAGGAACTAGACATGGAAAAATATTTAAAAGACTTGGGTGCAATGTAACTTATTTTAGGAGAAAAAAATCAGTCCCCTTAAGTAAGAATGAAGTAACAAATATCAAAAATTTGAAAAAAAAAGTAGATTTAGTCTGCATCTGTAATCCTACTTCATTACATTCAAAAACATTTATAAAATTTCAAGATATTTCAAAAAATTTTTTTATAGAAAAACCGTCATTCCATAAATCAACTGATATTGATAAAGTCTTTAAAATTATAAAAAAAAAAAAAATTAATATTTTTTCTGGGTACATGTTTCGATTTGATCCTAGAATTTTATTAATTAAAAAAATTATTAAAAAATCAAAAATTAGATATGCCAATTTTATTTGGCAGTCCTATTTGCCAAATTGGCATCCTTGGGAAAATTATAGAAAATCATATGCATCAAATAAGAAACTAGGTGGAGGAGTGCTATTAACCTGTTCACATGAAATTGATATTGCACAAAATTTGTTTGGAAAAGTTTCCAAGGTATTCTGTACTGATACACTAACGAATTTGAAAAGTAGCGTTGAAAATTCCGTTTTTATAATTTTAAAACATAAAAATGGAGTTAAATCTAATATTACTCTAGATTTTTCATCAAAACAAAATCAAAGAAAATTTGAAATCACGGGTGAAAATTTTAATATAAATTGGAATTTTAACAAAAAACAGATTTTGATAATAAAAGAAAACAGATTTTTTAAGAAAATTACCAAAAGTAGCTCACATATAAATAAGATTTACTTATCTCAAAATAGAACATATCTAAAAAACCTTTATAAAAAACAAAATAAAAATTTTGATAATTTGTTTCATACTGAAAGAATAATTTTAACCGCACTTAAATCATTAAGACTTAAGAAAACATTAAGTTTGATATGATATTATTATCTGTAACTTTAGAGAAATGCTCCGGTTGTGCTATAATGAAAAATGGGAAGATAATTTATAGTTCAAGTGAGGAGAGATTTTCGAGAATAAAAGCTGACTCATCCTTTCCAAAAAAATCAATCTTGAATGGACTAAAAATTTCAAAAATTAGTCCTGAAAAAATTGATAAAGTGCTGATAAGTGGTTTTGAACTCTCACTCTATGCTCCTCTCTTCAATTTATACTCAAAATTGAGTGTAGAAGATCAAATCAAATTAATGAAAGAGTATTGGGAACCAAAATTATTACACAATAAAAATATTTCATTTGAGTATGTCATGAGAAAAAAAATTGAAAAAAATAAATTTCCATTCAAAACAAAGCATGCCTCAGTTTTTGAAATTCTAACATCAAAATACAAGTTTGATAAATTTAAAAAAGATAATAAAAAACCCTTTCAATCACCAAAAGATGTTAATAAAGTTTCTATTTTTTATAAAAAAGTAATTAGTGATTTTCTTAAAATAGATTCTAAAAAAATTATTCATATTGACCATCATACTTGCCATGCTGCTTATGCATTATTTGCAAGTCCAATACGAGATAAAAAAACATTAGTGGTTACTGCAGATGCGTGGGGAGACTCTTTAAGTGGAAGTATATCTTTATATTCAAAAAAATTAAATAGAATAACCAGAATAAAAAAATACTCTCATAAAGATTTCCAGCTTGGAAGAATTTATAGATTTACAACTATTTTTCTAAGAATGCTTGGTGACTCTCATGAATATAAAGTAATGGGCTTAGCTCCATACTATAATGGACCAAAAACAGATGAAGTAAAAAAAATTTTTAGCCTGATGCAAAAATTTGAAAATGGTAAATTTATTTTTAACAAAAAAATTAAAAATATATTTTATTTTTTGGAAAAAAACTTATCCGACTATAGATTTGATCACATAGCATCTGGCTTGCAAAAATTTACAGAGGAACTTTTGGATAAATGGTTCAAGTTTATTTTGAAAAAATATAAAGTAAATTCAGTGGTTTATTCAGGTGGAACTTCTATGAATGTTAAAGCCAATATGGTTATTTCCAAAATTAGTAAAATTAAGAAGATATTTATTTGTGGTTCTGGAACAGATGATACACTACCAATTGGTGCTTGTTATCATTATGCATCACTTAATCAACTTAGCACTTCACCTTTAGAAAATATGTATCTTGGCGACAATTCAAATTATCTTAGACATGACTTAAAAATCTTTAAAAATTGCAAAATTAAAAAAATACAATCCAAAAGAGATATCCTTAACTCATTGATGAAAAACAAAATAATTGCTGTATGTAGAGGAAGAGCTGAAATGGGTCAAAGAGCACTTGGGAATAGGAGCATACTTGCCGATCCAAGAGATGAAGAGACAGTAAAAAAAATAAATGAAGCAATTAAGCAAAGAGATTTTTGGATGCCTTTTGCACCTATTATTTTAGATAAGTATCAAAATCTCTTAATTAAAAATCCAAAAAAAATCAAATCACCATTTATGACATTTGCTTTTGAAACAACGCCTTTTGGAAAAAGAAATATTCCAGCAGCAATTCATAAGTCTGATAAGACAGCAAGAGCACAAATTTTAGAGTATCATCAAAACCCAGAATTATGGGAGTTAATATATCTTTTTTTTAAGAAAACTGGTGTTCCAGCTTTATTAAATACCTCATTTAACTTGCATGGCTATCCCATAGTGAATTCCGTAAAAGATGCTAAAGGAGTTTTTAAAAGTTCTGAATTACAAAGTCTTTGGTTAGAGGATCATATTATAGAAAAAAATGATTAAAAATTTTTTTTATTATCTTAATTTATTATTGAAGTGTCGCTACAAGTTTAAAAAACCCGCAAAAAAACAAATTTTATTATACGATCAAGGCTTTCTTTTTAACAAACAATTTAAACAAAACTTTAAGGAGTTTAACATAGATATATTGTATACTAGGTTAGAAGAAATTAACCTTTATGTTCTTATAAAAAGTCTTTTTAAATTAAAAACTTTGAGCAAAGACTTCATTTTCCTAAATTATTTAAAAACATATTGTGTTTTATGCAGGCCTGATTGGATTATCACATCAAATCATAATGATTTAAAATTTTATAGATTAAAAAAAATAATAAATTTGAACACTAGGTTTGCTATTATTCAAAGAAGCCCAATTTTTGAACTTCATTTAAAAAATTTATTTAACAAAGTTTTTAATAATGAAAAAAAATTAATTATCGATTATTTTTTTTGTTTTGATGATTTTTCAAAAAAAATTCTAAAAAATTTTCTAAATACCAAATTTGTTACTATTGGCTCTTTTAAAAATAATTGTTCTCCTTTACTAAAATTAGAGAAAAATAAGGATATTTTATTGATTTCAGGTTTTTCAAATAAATTTATAAATGTGAATGATAAAAAAAATTACGAAATTGATATAGAATATGAAAAAAAATTGGTAAAATTATTAATTTTAATTTCCCAAAAACAAAATTTGAATTTTAAAATTTTATTAAAACCTCTTACCAAAGTAAGTGAATACATTAAATTTAATCAGATAAAAGAAGATTATTGTATATTTAATAATGGTTTTAATAATTATTCTATAATCGATAAATTTCGCCTTCTTTTATTTCCTAATGATAGCACATTAATATTTGAAGGAGTAGCACGGAGAAAAAAATTTTGTCTTGTTCAACCGAATTATCAATTAGATAACGAAAAAATGAAATGGTCATGTGTTTTAAAAACCGATCTGAATTATGATAATTTAAATGACTTGATAAATTCTACAATAGAGCAAGATTTTAAAACTTTTACCTCAAATAATATTAAATTGGATAAACAGATACCATTTGATGAAAATAATAATATTTTAAAATCATATATTAATTCAGAAAAAAAGGAATTAGTTCGTGCTAATTAATGATTTTATTAAAATTACGAAGATTGTTCCAAAAAAAATTAATTATAGATTTTTTATATTTATTTTATTTTTAACGATATCTTCTGTACTTGAATTAGTGAGTATTTCTGCATTAATTCCAATAGCAGAAATTTTCATAAATGGACAATCATCTTTTAAATTTTTGAATGATTTCTTTCAAGCTTTATCAAAATTATTTGCAAAATCTGTTGATATTTATTCTATATTATTTGTATTTTTGACAATTGTAATAATTAAGTCAATATTTCTTATATTTTTTTCATATTGGACAAATAAGTTTTCACAAAATATTTATAAATCAATAAGTCAAAGTCTTCTTCAAAAATATTTCAATAATAACTATTATTTTTTTTTAAATCATAAGTCGTCTGATCTAACAAGAAATGTTTTGATTGAAACTAAAAATATCGGAGCAACAGTTTTTTGTTATTTGAAAGCTTTTACAGAAATTTTTATATTTTTTTCAATTGGGGTTTTAATACTTATAATTGATTTTAAGTCATCATTAATTTTAATAATATCTTTCTTATTTTTTGCTTCAATTTACTTTATCTTTACGAAAAAAATAATTTATAATTTTGGTCAAATTAGACAGATATCTACAGGTAGATTATTAAAAGTCTTGCAAGAAATATTTGGTTCAATCAAAGATATTAAATTAAAAAAATCAGAGAATTTTTTTGAAAAATTATTTGGTAAAGATATAAATGATTTTACGATAGCTGCGTACAAATCAAATACAATAAATGAAATTCCAAGATATTTAATAGAGGTTGTATTTGTTTTTATTTTATTTTTAATAATTTTTACAAATATGAGTAACAATAATGATTTTCAAAAAATTATTCCTTTGCTTGCAGTCTATCTTGCAGCAGGTTTTAGAATATTACCTGGAGTTGTAAAGTTAAGTGGATATTTGCAAACTATTCAAAGCTTAAAACCATCTTTAGATTTATTGTATAAAGAATTTAATGATACTGAAAGATATAATGAAAAAAGAGAAAATATAATTAATGATAACATAAACTTCAATAATGATATAGTTCTTGATAAATTGAGTTTTGGTTTTGGGAAAAAAAGTATTTTTAAAGATTTAAATTTAAATATCAAAAATAAATCTGTGACAGGTATTATCGGTGACAGTGGATCAGGCAAATCAACACTAGTTAATTTATTACTTGGATTTTTAAAACCCGATAAAGGATGTATAAAAATTAACAATATTGATATTAAAAATTTTATTTTTAAGTGGCAATCTAATATTGGTTATGTATCACAAAATATTTTTTTATTGGATAGCACATTGAAAGAAAATATTGCCTTTGGAATTAATCAAGAAAAAATTAATATCGAACAATTAAATAAAGTAATTAAATCAACTCATTTAGAGCAATTTGTTAAAAATTTAGATAATGGACTGAATACTAAGATTGGTGAAAAAGGTTCATGGATTTCAGGAGGTCAGACCCAGAGAATTGCGATAGCAAGGGAACTTTATAGAAATCCCTCAATTTTGATTTTAGATGAGGCCACCACGGGTTTAGACGAGATGACCGAGGAGAAAATTTTAAAAAAGATAATTGAGTTGAAAAATGAAATAACTATTATAATAGTATCACACAATAAAAACACCCTTAAAATTTGTGATCAAATAATCAATTTAGATAAAATAAAAAATGATTCTATTTAAATCAAAATTAATAAAATGAAATTAAATAAAAAAATAATAATTTTACTTCCTGCAAGATTTTCATCCACTAGAATAAAAAAAAAACTGTTAAAAAAACTTAACGGCATTCCATTAATAGCCCACACAATTTTGAGGACAAAAATGATAAAAAATATTGAAAAAATTATTGTCTGTACAGACAGCGTTATAATCAAAAAATTAGTTGAAAAGTTTGGGATAAAGTCTGTTATGACATCATTAAAACACAAGAATGGCACCGAAAGAATCGCAGAAGTCTCAAAAAAAATTAAAAAAGCCGATTTATTTGTCGATATTCATTCAGATGAAGCAGTGCTAGACCCAAAAAATGTAGAAAAATTAATAAAATTCCATCTTAAAAACATGCGATTTGATATCGTCGTCCCACATAAAATTTCGAACTCATCGGGCGGCAAGAATATAGTGAAAATGGTTTTTAACAAAGATAGTAAAGTTCTTTACTTGAGTAGAGCTAAAGTGCCATTTTCTTTTCGTTTTAAAGGGGAAAAATTTTTTCATCACTTAGATACTATATCTTTTAAACCAGAGGCTTTAAAAAAATTTTCAAAATACCCCGAGAGTGAATTAGAAAAAATTGAAGGTATCGAGTTAATGAGAGCACTAGAAAATAATCTTTCAGTTGGAACTTTGCCCATTAAGACAAGTTCTTTTTCAATAAATACATCTGAGGATTTCATAAAAGCAAAAAAATATTTAAAAAAAGACAAACTGTATAGAAGATATTATGCAAAAATTAAGTTCTAAAAAGAATATTATATTTGATCTAGATGGCGTTTTATTAGACTCTCTAAAAAATATGCTTGTTTCATGGAATTCGGTAAACAAAAAATTTGATTTGAATATTTCTTTTAATGAGTATTATAAGCATATTGGTATACCTTTCAAAGATATACTTAAATCTTTAAAAATTAAAAAAAGTAAGTTTAGCTTAATAGAAAAACAATATACCACTAAATCTTTTCAAAATTTAAATAAAGTAAAGTTTTATCCTAATGTATTGAGCACTTTAAAATATTTAAAAAAGAAAAAATATTTTTTGGGCATTTTAACCTCCAAAGATAAAGTTCGAACAGATATTATTTTAAAAAAGTTAAATATAAAATTTGATGTAATCCAATGTCCTCAAAAAAATTACAAAGGAAAACCAAGTTCTGATTTAATTAAAAAAATTATTAAAGATAAAAAATTAAAGAGAAATGAATGTATATATATTGGTGACTCAATTTATGATCTTGTAATGTGTAGAGCGGCAAAGGTTGATTTTTTATTTGCTAAATACGGATACAAAATTGGTATTAAAAATTATAAATATAAAATAAATAAATTTTCAGATATCCAAAAGATTTTATGATGAATTTAGACTTTAACCTCATCAAAGATTTAAATTCACTTCAAAAAAGACTTTTTCAAGAGAATAAACCAGAGTTTATTTTAGCTAATGAATCTTTGAATATTGTCAAAGGTCATCCAAATTATTTAGAAGTTTTTAAAAATTACAATTTGAAAAAATTCTTATCTTTATTTTTAAAATATTCTATTATAAATTTTTATTATTTATTTAGTTCTTTATTTTTTTATAAATCAAAAAGAATTAATATTAAAAAAAACATAAATTTTTTAGTTGTTTCCCATTTTTTTTCCTCAAATAAAACAAGTCACATTAATAATAGAGATTTTTATTTTGACGAATTTGAAAAGAATATGAATTTTAAAAAAAAAAATAATTTTAAAATTTTGATAAATCATTCAAAAAAATTTAGAAATGGTTTGTATAAAAAAGATAAAATTATTTTACAAAAATATACAAGCTTTAGGCATTCTATATATATTTTAATTAATTTATATTTTTTATTTATGAAATATTTTTTAACAAGTTTAATAAAGAATAAGAGAGAATCTTATTTACTTAAGATAATATCAATAGAATTTATAAATCCAGGAACGTTTAAAAACTTGATTATCAAAAAAAATCTTGAAGATATTATATTTGGTTTAAATATTAAAAAAGTTTTTTTCACTTTTGAAGGTTTTCCTTGGGAAAGATTTTTATGCCAAATCATAAAAAAAAATTGTGAAAATTCAAAAATTTTTGGATATCAGTTCGCAATATTATTTAAATATCAAAATTCAATATTCTTAAATATTCCAAAAATTTATCTTCCAAACATAATTTTAACATCAGGAATTATGAATTATAAAATTTTAAAGAAGAAATTTTTTGATATTTCGATAATTGGCTCATCACGATTTTCAAAGAATAAAAAAAAAAACTTGAATAAAAAAAATTGTTTAATCTTACCGGAGGGCATGGATAGTGAATGTGAAATATTGTCTGATTTTGCTATAAAATGTGCTCACGAAATTCCTCATATCAATTTTATTATTAGGTTTCATCCTCTTACAGATTTAAATAAGATTAATGAATATTTAATCAAAAAGATAAATTATAAAAAATTAAATAACATTAAACTGTCAAGGAAAGACCTATCTTATGATTTAAAAAGATCATCGATATGCTTACACAGAGGAAGTACTTCTGCTATAACTGCTATGCAAAGTGGAGTTATGCCAATTTACTTAAATTTCCATAAAAATTTAAATATTGATCCAATGTTTCAAATAAGCAGAAAAAGTCGCTATATTGAGAATGTAGAGGATTTAAAAAATTTTATTTCAAAAAGTCCTATAGACAAATTAAGAATTTTAAAAAAAATTAAAAAATCCTCAAAAAATTATTTTACAAAATTTAATCATCAGGAGCTTACTAAATTAGTTAAAGAATAAGATTATAAATGAATTTTAAAAGTGTTAATAATTTATGTTAGAAGATCTAGATCTTATAAAAGTATATGAGGATGCTAGCGAAAGTTTTTATAACAATATTGAAAACAGGGGTCAAAAAAGTAGACATTGGTTAAGATATGATTTCAGGAAATACAATTTAGAAAATTTAAAAAATTTTAGGGCTAGCGGTAAATTGAGTGAAGGTTTAGATGATAAACAAAAAAATTTTTCTTTTAGTATTTTTGCGGACATAGTCAGAGAAACATCAGAAAATTATTTGATAAATAATTTACCAAAAAAAAATGTTGGTAATTGCGATAGCATAATAGAGTATAAAAATACTTATTTAGATTACAATAAATTAATTCATATTTATTGGTTTTGGATAATAGAGAAAGAGGTCTTAAAAAAGGATAAAGTTTCTAATATATGTGAAATTGGTGGAGGTTTTGGTAGTTTTTCCGAATTATTTTTAAAAAACTATAATAACAAAATTTTTTTAATTGATTTACCAGAAGCAAATTTATTGTCTGCATATTATTTAAAAGAATTCTTTCCAAACAAAAATTTTTTTCTTTTTAGTGAATATCAAAAAACTAATTTCTTAAGTTATGACAATTTTATTGCAAACGATATAATAATTTTACCTCCAAATTGTAAAATAGATAAAAAAATAAAATTTGATTTTTTTATTAATACAAGATCAATGATGGAAATGAATTTTGATGTAATAAAAAAATATTTTGATTTTATTCATGAATACTCTCATGATAGCACTTATTTTCTCAATATAAATAGATACGAAAAGACTAGTGTTGGATATCCTATCAGAATTTCAGAATATCCCTACGACAATAATTGGAAAGTTTTAATATCAAAACCCAGCTTTAACCAAAGATGGATACATTTTTTACTTACAAAAAGAACTTTTGAAAAAAATGAGGGAGATATATTAAAAGAGTTGGAGAATATTAAAAAAATTGGTAAGGAATTTTACGGTTCGTATATTGACTATAGTCCAAAATTTATCTTTATAAAAAGAATTATAAAAAAAATTCTTAAACTTTTCTATGGTATAAAAATATTAAACAAAATCGGTCAAATATTATTGAAAATTGGAACAAAACTTAAAAATTTAGATTAAAGTAATAAGAAGATATGAATTTTTTTAAAAAAAAAGTAATTATTGTCACTGGTCATACTGGTTTTAAAGGTTCATGGTTAACATTATGGTTGACACTCTTTGGAGCAAAAGTAATTGGTATTTCTCGTGACTTACCCTCAAGACCTTCTTTATTCAAGATTTTACAATTAGAAAAAAAAATAACAGATATTAGGCAAGATATTAGAAATTTAGATAAATTAATAAAAATTTTTAAAAAATATCAACCAAATATAGTCTTCCATTTAGCTGCTCAAGCTATAGTTAAAAAATCGTATCAAGATCCAAAAGAAACTTTTACTACAAATGCAATAGGTACATTAAATATATTAGAGGCAATAAGATTTATAAAAAAAAAATGTTATTCTGTGATTATAACTAGTGATAAATCTTACAAAAATTTAGAAATTAAAAGAGGTTATAACGAGAAAGATATTTTAGGAGGGACAGATCCTTATAGCGCATCCAAAGCCTCAGCAGAACTAATTATACAATCATATATCCACTCTTTTTACATGAAAAAAAATAACAATAAATTTATAGCAATTGCAAGGGCTGGAAATGTAATTGGAGGAGGTGACTGGTCTGAAGACAGATTGGTACCTGATTGTATTAAAGCTTGTTCCAATAAAAAAACTGTAAAAATCAGAAATCCTTATTCTACTAGGCCTTGGCAGCATGTATTTGAGGCAATCTCAGGTTATATGAGTTTAGTAATAAATTTAAAGTCAAAAAAAAAAATTCATGGGGAAGCATTTAACTTTGGGCCAAACTTAAATCAAAATTATTCTGTTATATCACTCTTAAAAGAAACTAAAAAAACTTGGCCGGCAATTCAGTGGATTGTTAATAATAAAAAAAAAAAATTTAAAGAGTCAAACTTATTAAAACTTAATTGTGGTAAGGCTAAAAAAGTTTTAAAATGGTCTAGTGTTCTTTCCTTTAATGAAAACATAAAGATGACTATGGAATGGTATAAGAATTACTATAACAGCAAAAATTTAAAACAAATGAAAAAATTTTCAGAGAATCAAATAAAAGAATTTATTAAACTAGCAAAAAAAAGGTCAAAAAAATGAAAGTTGTAATATTAGCTGGGGGAATGGGTACCAGAATTTCTGAATACACAAAAACAATGCCAAAGCCCATGATTAAAATTTGTGGCAAACCTATAATTCATAGAATAATTGATCATTATGTAAATTTTGGTCATAAAGAATTTATTATTGCAATAGGATATAAAGGAAATTTGATTAAAAAATATTTTTCTGAAATCAAATTAAGAAAGGATATTAAAATTAAATTAATTGATACAGGCTTAAAAACGATGACTGGGGGAAGATTAAAAAGATTAAAAAAACATCTCAATGAAACTTTTTTAATGACCTATGGAGATGGCCTGTCGAATATAAATTTGTCCAAGTTAATCAATTTTCATAAAGTAAAAAAAAAATTGTTTACTCTCACAGCTGTTAGACCACCAGCAAGATTTGGAGTTGTCAAAATACAAAATGATTATGTCAAAATTTTTAGGGAAAAAAATAGTTTAGATGAGGGTTGGATTAATGGAGGTTTTTTTGTTATCGAGCCAGAATTTATAAAATTAATCAAAAATGATAAAACTTTTTTAGAGGGAGAACCATTTGAAAAAATTACGAAAAAAAAACAATTTGTTGCGTTTAAACATAAAGGATTTTGGCAGTGTATGGATACAACCAGAGATAAAGAAATTTTAGAAAAAAAAATAAGACATAAAGAGCACCTTGAAAAAAAATAAAATCCTTATCATTGGTGGCACAGGTTTTATTGGTTATCATTTAGCATTGAAATGTTTGTCAATTAGATGGAAGGTAACTAGTATATCTATTAATCCACCCAAAAAAAATAGAAGATTAAAAAATGTAAAATATTTATTACTGGATATTTCGATAAGAAAAAATTTATATAAAAAATTATCTTTAAATTTTGATTACGTAGTCAATTTAGGTGGTTATGTGAATCATTCACATAAAGTTAAAACTATGAAAAGTCATTACAACGGCTGCAAAAATTTATCATTATTTTTTTTAAATTCAAAAATAAAAAAATTTCTTCAAGTAGGATCTAGTATTGAATATGGAAAAATAGTCTCCCCACAAAAAGAAAATATAATCAATAAACAAAAAACTTACTCTACTTATGGTAAAGCAAAATTAATGAGCACAAAATTCTTGTTAAATTTGTCAAAAAAATATGATTTTCCAACCACAATAATGAGATTATATTTAGTGTATGGACCTTATCAAGATGTTAATAGAATAGTTCCCATTACTATTAAAAATGCGATAGAAAATAAAAAGTTTGATTGCTCTAGTGGAGCACAGCTAAGAGACTTTATTTATGTTGATGATGTTATAAGTGCAATAATAAAAATTTTAAAAAATGATAAAGTTAAAGGTAAAATAATAAACATTGGAACGGGCAAACCCGTATCAGTTAAAAAAGTTATACTAAAAATTTGTAAATTGTCTAATGGTGGAAAGCCTCAATTTGGAAAAATTCAACTTCGTAAAGATGAAATCTTGAAATTATATCCAAATGTATCAAATGCAAAAAAGCTTCTAAATTGGAGTGCCAAAATTACTCTAAACAATGGTTTAAAGAAATGTATTAAATATTTGAAAAGATAAAATGAAAAATTTATATTTAGTTAGTAATGATAAAATCTGGTCATCAAAAAAAAACTATACGTCAAATAATGATTTAGACTCTATAATCTCTTGTTTAGATAAGGACTATAATATTTATATTCTTAATAGGAAAAGTCAAAAAAAACTTAATTTTTTAATTAAGAGTAAGTTTATTTTTTGCAATATGAAAAAAATTAAAGAAAAAAAAATTAATTTAATAATGATTTCAATTTCACCTTACAATTTTTTTACTTTTTTAAGATTAATTTTTATAAATAAAGCTGATGTTAGGGGATATGTTTATTTAAGAAGTGATGGGTTCTTAGAGTATAAATATAGGTATGGAATATTTGGATACTACTTTTACTATTTGATGTTTAAGTTTATTTCACAAAAACTAAAAATTTTATCATGCTCTAATTATTTTACGCATGTAAAAGTTAGAAACATTCTGCACCCATCAGAATTAAATTCAATGTGGTTGAAAAAGAAGAAAATAAATTCCGATTTTAAGACAGATTTTCTTTATGTAGGTAGATTTAAGAAAGATAAAGGTGCATTTTATTTATCCAAAATTTTTAAAGATCATTTAAATAATTTTAAATTAACAATTGTAGGAACAGAAAAAAAATTAATTAATCATAAGTACTATAGTAATAATATTAAGTATTTAGGATCCATTTCAAATGTTAAAAAATTAATAAAGATATATGATAATAGTAAAATTTTTATTTTACCTTCTTATATTGAGGGTTTCCCCAAGGTAATTTCAGAGTCTCTTTCAAGATTAAAACCTATTATAATATTTGATGATATTAAATATGTTGTAAATGACAGGAGTGGAATCTTCGTTTGTAAAAGAAATATTTCAAGCTTGAAAAAAAAAATAGATTTCATACTAAGAAATTATAAAAGTATACAATCAAAGATTAAAAAAAATTATTTTTATACAAAAGATAATTTCAAAAAAGAATTATTGAGTTATATTAAAAATGAATTTTAAAAATAATCTATCAAAAGTACTTTTTGGTTATGGGGTATGTATATTTCCATTCCTTCTTCTCGTTGGTCCTCTTGTTTCTGAAATTTATCTAATCTCAATTATTTTTTTCTCAATTTTTTATATCATTATTAAACGAAAAAATTATTTTTTTGAAAATAAGTACATATTATTTTTCGTATTTTTTTATTTGTCTACTCTTTTTTCAACATTGTTAAATTTTTATAATTTTGATACTTCCAAATCTGGAATTTTCTTTTTTCGACACATATTGTTTGCTTTGGCTATTTGGTATGTTCTAGAAACTTACAGAGTTTTTGAAAAAAAGGTTGTTATTTTTTATTCGATATTTTTATTATCAATTTCCATTGACTCATTAATTCAATATTACACTGGCACAAATATTCTGGGATATAAACTTCTTAATACACGTGTATCAAGTTTTTTTGGCGATGAGCTTATTTTAGGTGGTTTTATTATGAGGATGATTCCAATTTTTTTAGTATTCCTGATAATGAGCGACAATATAAAAATAAATAAGATAAATATTTTCTATACTCTAATTGTATCACTTTCAACATTGATAGTTTTTCTCTCTGGAGAAAGAACCGCTTTTTTTTTATTAATTTTATTTTTTTTATCAGTATTTATAATATTGAAATTTTTAAGAAAATTTATTCTATTTGTTATGTTTTTTTTCATACTCTTTTCTTCAATAATCACTACCTTTCAAAATTATGATCAAAATAATCCTTCAGAAAGAATGTTTTTGAAAACTTATCGACAAATTCTAGGTGATGGAGATAATAGAATTGAGCATAAAAAGAAAATTTTCAATAAATTTTATATTTTTTCTCATGATCATCATGGACATTATTCTTTATCGTTTAAAATTTTTAAAGATCACCCAATTTTCGGAACAGGCGTAAAAGGATTTAGATATTTGTGTAGAAATAAACTTTATATTTTAGAAAAAAATGATGGATGTTCTACACACCCTCACAACACCTATGTTCAGATTTTAGTATCAAATGGAATAATTGGTTTCTTGTTGATATCAACAGCTTTTATTTTTATTTTGAGGGAAATAATAAAAAGTAGAAATAAATTAAACTCACAAAAAATACTCAACAGAAACGAGTTATCTAAGGTAGTTATTTTACTAGCAATTTTCATCAATTTATGGCCCATAGTACCGAGTGGAAATTTCTTTAACAATTGGATTTCAATGTACTTTTTTTATCCAGTAGGTTTTTATTTATTTTTTGAGCATTTGAATGAAAAAAAAGTTAATTAGTATAATAATTAATTGTTATAATGGAGAAAAATTTCTTAAAAAAAATCTTAAATCGATTTTAAAACAGGATTACAAAAATTTTGAGGTAATATTTATTGACAATTGTTCTACTGATCGGAGTGCTAAAATTTTCAAAGAAATAAATGATAAAAGATTTAAATATTTTAAAACAAAAAAAAAGGTTAAATTATATGAGGGAAGAAATTTTGCTTTAAAAAAATGTAATGGACAATTTATTACTTTTCTTGATACAGACGATTGGTGGAAAAAAAATTTTTTGAGCTCTAGAAATAAATTTTATAACTCAACAAAAGAGTATGGTTTTTGTTACTCAAATTGTTTTCATTATTATGAAAATAAAAACAAATTTGAACCTTTTTCAAAAAAAAATTTGCCCTCAGGTTTCGTTCTTGATGATTTATTAAAGTATTATTTTGTGAAAATGGGGACTATAATTATAAAAAGAAAATTAATTTCATACCTGAGGTTCAATCCTGACTACAATATAATCGGTGACTATGATTTTATTATAAAAGCTTCACAAAAATTTAAAGGTATGGCTTTTCAAGACTATTTAGTAAATATTAGAATTCATCATAACAACTTTACTCAAAATAATAGAAGTATGTTTTATAAAGAATTTGAAAAGTGGTATCAAAGTCAAAATTTTAATAATGTTTATTTTCAAAAAAATCGTTCATTTTTAAAAGAAAAATTAGAATATCTAAGAATTATTGACTTATTATTTAGAAACAAAAGATTTAATTTAATATATGACATTTTAAAAATGCGAAATTTTAATAACAAACTAAGGTTATTATTTATTTATTTAATGCCAATATTTATTATCAATTTTAAATTAAAATATCTTTAATTAAGCAGCTAAGTTTTAGACAACAATCTTGTTAATATAAAAAGCTTCGGCATGATGAAGGCCTACTATGCCGCCTCTTATAATTGACAATGAGTTTATGTTCTTTAAGGA
The DNA here is from genome assembly GCA_902632935.1 of uncultured Pelagibacteraceae bacterium. Taxonomy (GTDB): domain Bacteria; phylum Pseudomonadota; class Alphaproteobacteria; order Pelagibacterales; family Pelagibacteraceae; genus Pelagibacter. The sequence goes on along the minus strand of CACPEJ010000005.1, from coordinate 30,522 downwards.
TCTTGAATGGGGGGCTTGCCTCATTTCAAATTTATACTGTTTTAAAAGACTTTCTTTTTTCTTAAGAAATTTTGTTATATCAACAAAATAATTTGGATTGAATACCCTGCTATTATTATTAATACCCCAATCTGTAGATGAAGGAATTTCAAAACTTAAAAATTTTTTTATTGTAAAATTAGTATTTGGTCTACAAGCAATAAATGTTGAAATAAAAGTATAATAATGGTCAATATTAAGATCATGTTCATAATGTGTATAAACGATATCAGGTTTATATTTTTTAAAATATTTGATTATTATATTTGTAAGATAGTTGTGTGGATAAGAATTTAATTCTAAATTTTTCAGATTTAAAAAATCAACAATATGAAATTTACCTATTTTTGCCGTTTTTTCAGCCATTTTCTTTCTTTTTGAAATTTCTTTTTTACATTCAGCATTATGAATATTTTTATATCGACCAGATACACCTTCAGAAACAAATAGAATATAAACCTTATCTCCTTCGTACACATGTTTTAATAAAGTTCCACCACATCCTAAAACTTCATCATCAGGGTGGGCTGCTATCACGAAGACGTTACTCATAAATTAAAGTTAGAAATTTAAATAAAATTGTAGTATCAACTTTTCTAATGAAAAGCCAGTTATCTATTGTTGAAAAAAGAGCAATTTCATCAAAAAATTTACAAAATAGACTTAATCTTAATAAAAAACTTGGAACAAAAGATTTATCAGAATGGCTTTTTAAGAGATACAAAATTAATAGAGGTGATAAAATTCTTGAACTTGGATGTGGTATTGGTGGTCATGTTATTAAAGAATCAAGTTTAGTTGGAACTAAAGGATTTATTCTTGCAACTGATTATTCAAAAAAATCGCTGAAGTTATTAAAAAAAAAAATTAAAAATAAGAATGTTGAAGTTAAATGTATACCAATGGATGACATCTCAAGTTTACTTAGTTATAAAAAAATAAAATTTAATAAAATTATATCCTCCTATGCATTGTATTATGCAAAAAATCCATTGAAAGTAATTAAGAGTTCTTCATTTTTTTTAAAAAAAAATGGTTCTTTTTTAATTACCGCACCTTGTTATCCTCATACACTCACAGAATTTGCGTCATCACAAAAAACTTTGCCTAAAATTGCAAAAAAATATATCGATTTTTCTCAAAAAAATTTAGAAAAATTTTTGAATGAAAAAAAAATTAAATACAAATCTTACAACTTTAAAAATACACTTAAATTTAAAGATGAAAATGACTTATTAGATTTCTATAGGTCTACGGTTTTTTATAATAAAAAAAGTGAAAAATCACTTTCAAGAATTTTTAGAAAATCAAAAAAAAGGCTTGGATATTTTAATATTTTAAAGTCTGCAAAATTATATAAATTTAAATATATTTCTTAAATTTAATGGACATTTTGATTCTTTTCACAATAGTTATTTTATTTAATGTAATTTTTTTATTAAATTTTAAAAATATTTCTAAGTTATTAAATATCTATGATAAACCCGATGGAAAATTAAGAAAACATCACACACCAACTCCATTATTGGGCGGAGTAATTTTAATAAATCTTTATTTTGTATCTTTTTTTATATATTTATTAGACCTTGAGTATTTGATTTTTAAAAATAATTTTATAGTTATAATCATTTCTTTAAGTACAATATTTTATATTATTGGATTAGTAGATGATCTTAAAAACTTAAATCCAAACTTAAAGTTATTTTTGATCGTTATTTCAGTCATTTTTCTAATTAATTTTTTTCCAGATTTAAATCTTAAATTAATTAAAATATCTTTTTTAGATAAAATTTTTTATTTTAATAATTACTCATTTTTTTTTATTATTTTATCTTTTGCGCTATTGCTTAACGCGCTAAACATGTTTGATGGAATAAATTTACAATTAATTTTATTTAGCTCTTTCATTTTTTGTTTATTCATTTTAAAGGGATTTTATCCAATCTTCTTCATTTTATTATTATTTCCGATGATCGTATTAGCTATTTTAAATTATAAAAATAAAGTTTTTCTAGGAGATGGTGGATCATATATTATTAGTGCAATAATTGGTTCAACTTTTATTTATCAATATAAAAATTTTGACAATTTTTTTTATGGTGATGAAATATTCTTAATTCTTTTTGTACCAGCTATCGATATGCTAAGATTGTTTATAACAAGGTTGGCACAAAAAAAAAATCCTTTTAAAGGAGATTTAAATCATCTTCATCATATTGTAAATAATTTTACTAAAGATAAGAATAAAACAATTTTCATAACTTTAATCTTGTGTATACTTCCATCAACTTTTTTAATATTTAATATAAATACTTTATTAATATTATTATTTAACTTGATGACCTATTTTTCTCTAATTTTATATTTTAAATACAAAAATAAATGAATACGTTAATTACAGGTGGAGCAGGATATATAGGAAGCACTGTTTCAAACTATTTAATTGATCGAGGTCACCAGGTCACAATTATAGACAATTTATCTACTGGATCGATAAAGAATGTGCCTAAAAAAGCTGCTTTTTTTAAAATTGATATATCTGACACAAAAAAAATAGAAAAAGTTTTTTATGAAAAAAAATTTGATGTTGTTTTTCATTTTGCTGCTTTTATAAATAATGAGGAGTCGATTAAAAATCCACAAAAATACTATCAAAATAACTTTGTAAAAGGAAAAATATTTTTTGAAAACTGTATGAAAAACAAAATTAATAAATTTGTTTATTCCTCTACAGCTGCTGTGTATGGAAATAAAGATAAAAAGGTTAATGAAAAAGACCAATTAAAACCGATGTCAGCTTATCCAAAATCAAAACTAAAATTAGAAAATTTTTTAAAAAAAAAGAGGAAACATATAAGTTGTATTATCCTTAGATATTTCAATGTAGCAGGTGCTGATCAAAAGCTGCGATGTGGCTTTAATGTAAATAAGGGTTATAATTTGATTCTAAATTTATGTTTAGCAGGAGTTAAGAATAAAAAATTTACTATTAATGGAAATAATTATAAAACAAAAGACGGAACGCCAATAAGAGATTACATTCACGTTGAAGATTTAGCAAAAATTCATTTACTTACAGCAAATTTAATTCAAAAAAAAAAAATGTTTAAAGTTTTTAATTGTGGGTATGGTCACGGTTTTTCTGTAAATCAAATTTTGAAAAAATTTAATTCCTTATTGAAAAATAAGATAGATTATAAAATTGGAAAAAGAAGAAATAGTGATATAGTAATATCAATTGCTAATCCAAATAAATTAATAAGATATACCAAATGGAGACCGAAATTTAACAATTTAAATTATATTTTAAAATCTTCTTTGAGCTGGTATAGAAAAAATATTTAATTTTTCTTTGGTTTAAATTTTAAGTTTAAAATTAACTATGATTAAAAATAAGAAAATTCTTGTAATTGGAGCTGGTGGTTTCATTGGAGGTCATCTTGTAAATAGGCTTCTAAAAAATGGAAATTTTATTACGGCTGCAGATATTAAGCCTAAAGAATATTGGTTTCAGGATTTTGATAATGTTAATAATCATTATTCACTGGATATGAAAGAAATCGAAAATTGTAGAAAGGTAACTAAAAATATTGATTATGTATTTAATATGGCTTGTAATATGGGTGGTATGGGATTTATTGAGAACAATAAAGCTGAATGTATGCAGTCAGTTCTGATTAATACAAATTTATTAATTTCTTGTAGGGAGAACAAGATAGAAAAATATTTTTTTTCTTCAAGTGCTTGTGCTTATAATACAAGAAAACAAAAAAATGTTTTTATAGAGGGATTGAAAGAAGAAGATGCATATCCTGCTGATCCAGAAGATGGGTATGGTTGGGAAAAGTTATTTAGTGAACGTATGTGCAGACACTTTATGGAAGATTACAATATACCTGTAAGAATAGCTAGATACCATAACATTTATGGTCCCTATGGTACATTTGATGGCGGACGAGAAAAAGCCCCCGCAGCATTATGCAGAAAAGTAATAAAAGCAAAAAAAAATAATGAAAATAAAATAGAAGTTTGGGGTGATGGAAAGCAAACTCGAACTTTTTTATATATTGATGATTGTATTGAAGGAACACTAAGATTGTTTGAGTCTAATTATTCTGAACCAGTTAATATTGGAAGTGATGAGCAAGTTTCAATAAATCAAATGATTGAAATTATTGAAAATATCTCCGGGACAAAAAAATTAGAACGAGTTTATCAATTAGATAAACCCAAAGGTGTAAGGGGAAGATCTAGTAATAATGATTTAGTAAAAAAAATTTTAAATTGGAGTTTTAAAATTCAATTAAAAGATGGGTTAAAAAAAACCTACAATTGGATTGATACTGAAATTAATAAACAGGGTTCAAACATCAGTAGATTTACAAAGTCTTAAATATTGCCTAAATAAAGAAGTAAGTAATGACTAGTAAAATAATTTTCAAAAAAATCAGATTTAACAATATCGACGCTAAAAATTTTGATAGATGTATTGCAAAAAAAGGATTATTTGTTTTTCCAGCTGGTCCAGCTTTAGCCTCAATTCAAAAATCAAGTCAATATTATAGATCAATTAAAAAAGCAGATTTGGTTTTTTTTGATAGTGGTTTTTTTGTTTTATTACTTAAAATTTTTAAAAACATAAATGTGAAAAAGTTTTCAGGTTATAAATTTTTAGGTTTATTTTTTGATTATTTGAAGATTAATAAGAATAAATCTATTTTTTCTATAGATCCAAATTTTGAATATTCTAAATCAAATAAATCTTACTTGAGAAATTTAGGCTTAAAAAAAATACACAATTACGTTGCTCCAAAATATAACTCTATGGAATTAAATGATAAAAAATTATTAAACTTACTCAAAAAAGTAAAACCAAATTTTATTCTAATTAATATTGGGGGAGGTACTCAAGAGGTTTTAGGCCTATATTTAAAAGAAAAATTAGTATTTAAACCAACCATTTTGTGCACAGGAGCAGCAATTTCATTTTTTACAAAAGATCAAGCTCCAATCAATAATTTTATCGATAAATTTTATTTAGGTTGGTTTTTAAGACTTATTTTTAATCCACTTATTTTTTTTAAAAGATATATTTTTGGTCTTAAATTGATACCAATGGTAATTTTTAGCAAAATAAAAATTTTAAATTAGGGTAATATTTTAAACTTGTATGGGTAAAATAATTATGATGTATAATTAAATTTAATCTAGATGAAAAAAAAAATAGCTTTAATTTTTGGAGTTACAGGCCAAGATGGCGCTTATTTATCAAAGTTTTTATTAAAAAAAAATTATAAAGTTTATGGAGTGAAAAGAAGATCATCCATAATAAACACAAGTAGAATAGATGATATATACAATGATATAAATTCCAAGTCTAATTTTGTTTTATTTTACGGGGACTTAACAGACTCCTCTTCAATATTGAGTCTAATTAAAAAAACCAAGCCTGATGAAATTTATAATTTAGCAGCACAATCACATGTTCAAGTTTCTTTTGAAGTGCCCGAATATTCTGCAGAAGTAAATAGTGTGGGAACTTTAAGAATTTTAGAAGCAATTAAAAATTTGGGTTTAGAGAAAAAAGTAAAATTTTATCAAGCAGGAACTTCAGAAATGTTTGGAAAAACTAAAGAAAAATTTCAAAATGAGAGCACTCCATTTTATCCAGCTAGTCCATATGGTGTTTCAAAAGTTTTTGCACATTGGATTACAGTTAATTATAGAGAGGCCTATAAAATATTTGCCTGTAACGGAGTTTTGTTTAATCATGAAAGTCCAATAAGAGGTGAAACATTTGTGACAAAAAAAATAATTCAAGGATTAATAAGAATAAAAAATGGAAATCAAAAAAAATTATTTCTAGGTAACTTATATTCCAAAAGAGATTGGGGGCATGCCAGAGATTATGTTGAAGCAATGTGGAAAATGTTACAACAAAAAAAACCGGCTGATTACGTTATTGCCACTGGAAAGACTTTTACTATTAAAGAATTTGTAAATAAAGCAGCAAAAAAAATTGGGTTTAAAATTAGATGGGTGGGCAATGGTGTTAATGAAAAAGCAATTGATATTAAAAATAAAAAAGTGATTATTGAGTGTAAAAAAAGATATTTTAGACCAGTTGAAGTTGACTATTTAAAAGGAAATGCGAACAAGGCAAAAAAATTATTAAAGTGGTTTCCTAAAACATCATTAGATAAATTAATAGATGAAATGATAAGATATGAATTAAAATTTTATAATGATAAATTATAAAAGTAAGATATTTATTGCTGGTCATAAAGGAATGCTTGGATCTGCAATTTTAAGAATATTAAAAAAAAAGGGGTATAAGAATCTTCTAATAATTGATAAAAAAAAACTTGATTTGAGAAATCAGAAATCTGTTAAAAAATATCTACAAATTAAAAAACCTGATGCAATTATAATTGCTGCAGCTAAGGTTGGAGGAATTAAAGCTAATGTTGATTATCCTGCAAGCTTTATTAAAGATAATTTACAAATCCAAACAAATCTTATTTCATCTGGCTATGACACTAATGTAAAAAAATTAATTTTGTTTGGGTCAAGTTGTATTTATCCAAAGGATTTAAAAAAACCAATTAAAGAGCACCAAATATTGACAGGATCTCTTGAAAGTACAAATGAAAGCTATTCTGTAGCTAAAATTGCAGGAATAAAAATGATTGAGGCATTCAATAAACAATATAAAACAAATTATATTTGTTTAATGCCATGTAATCTATTTGGTCCTAATGATAATTATGATTTAAAGAACTCACATTTCTTACCTGCATTAATTAGAAAAATTTCTGTAGCAAGTAAAAAAAACAAAATTGTGAAATTATGGGGAACGGGAAGGCCTTTAAGAGAAATTTTATATGTTGATGAAGTAGCAGAGGCCTGTGAATATTTTCTGAAAAAAAAAACAAACACTAGTCTTATTAATATTGGATCTCCAGTGGAAATGACAATTAAAGACTATGCACTTAAAGTAAAAAAAAAAATTGATTCAAAAGTTTTGATTAAATTTGACAATAATATTAAATTAGACGGGGTAAAAAGAAAAAAACTAGATATTTCATTAGCAGCCCGGTATGGATGGAGAGCCAAAATGAACTTTTCAAAAGCATTAGATAGAACTATTGAGGATTTTAACAATTCTTTAAAATAGAGATTTATGATTTTATCTCAAATACTTATTTTTTTTGTAAGTATTATCTTTATATCTTTATCAGTATCTGGCTTCGGAAGAATAATTGATTTAGATATAAAAAAAAATTTTTTTTTGGATATTTTTTTAGGGTTTATAATTATTTCATTTATTATTACCTTCCTTCATTTTTTTCTTAAGATAGATCTTTTAATAAGTTTTTTGATTTTTATTTTTGGAATATTAGCTTTTTTACTTAAAAAAAATATTAACTTTATAAATTTATTTCAAACTAGAAGCATTTTTTTTTTAGTAATAATTTTTTTTTTTATTCCTATCTTCATATCACAAAAATATCACGAGGATTTTGGCTATTATCATCTCCCATACGCTCTTAGCTTTATTGAAGAAAAAATAATTTTTGGATTCGCAAACATTGATAAATCTTATGTATACAATTCTATTTGGCTTAATTTATACTCAATATTTTTTTTAAGCGATAAAAATTTTAATTTTTTAACACTACCTAGTTTTTTAATATTTTTAAGTGTTATATTATTTTCTATACATCAAATAATTTCAAAAGATAAAAAATTAGTTAGTGATTATTTCTTATTAATAATATTATTTTATTTTATTCTTAAATTTACTAGAATTTCTGAATTTGGAGTTGATTTACCAGCAGCTATTTTCTGTATCTTAACTTTTTATTACTTTTTAAAATTTTCCGAAATAGATCTAATTGATGAAAAAAAAGAATATTTTTTTCTGGTTTCTATATTTTCAATTTTTTCTATTTTAATAAAATTTAGTACAATTCCATTAGTTTTTTTACCAACATTTTTGTACATAAAGTATTTTAAATATTTAAGTTTAGATATTTTTAGACTTAGATTTTTTTTTATTTATAGTTTACTAATTGTATTTTTAATTCAACAATTTATTTACACTGGCTGTTTATTTTTTCCATCAAATTTTTCATGCTTAGACGTAAGTTGGTTTAGTGAGGAAAATATTAATTTATCTAAACAACTTGAATTAATTAATAAAGGTTATTTTAGTTTAGCAAAAGATATCTATACACCTGAGGAATATCTAAAAAATTTAAATTGGTTGAGTTTTTGGTTTAAAAGAAATTTAATAGAAATTTCAGAGCATATTGCAACTGCAAGTTTGCCAGTATTATTATTTTTATTTTTTCAAAAAAAAAAGATTGAAAACAAATTAATATTGAATGAAAAAATAGGTATTTATTTCTTTTTAATTTTGGGTTTATTATTTTGGCTTAATTTTTCGCCGGTTTATAGGTTTGCAATACATTTATTCTTAATTTTGATATTTGTTTTGTTAATTGGTCCTTTGACAGCAAAAAATTTTTCTAAAAAAATTTTTTTAATTTTTGTGATGACTTTTATTTTTTTTAATTTTTCAAAAAATATAATAAGATTAGATAAAATTGAAAATATATTTTTAGGTGTTTTAAAAATAGAAAATAAATATTTGTTAAATAAAAAAAATATTAATCAATTAGTAAAAATTTATCGTCCAGATATTGAAAATAATTCAATAAATGGTTGGCAAGGTAGGCTATGTTGGGATATTCCATTTATTTGTTCTTACAACAGTCTTAGTGTAGAAAAAAAAAATGGATATTTAATTATTAATAAATTAAAAAATTGACTATGATTAATAGGGATAAATTTAAACTTTCGATTGTGATTCCTTGTTATAATGAAAAAAACACAATTGAAAATATTTTAAAAAAAATCGATAAAAGTTTAAAAGATTATAAAATTTCAAAATATGAAATTATAATTGTTGATGATTTCTCAAATGATGGAACAAATAAAATATTAAAAAATTTGGCATTTGATGAAAAAATACAAATTTATTATCATGATAATAATTTAGGTAAAGGTGCTGCGATACATACTGCGCTTAAATATATAACTGGTGATATTACTATAATACAAGATGCAGATTTGGAATATGATCCCTCTGATTATTATAAATTATTACTACCTTTTTTTGAGGCTAATGCCGATATTGTTTATGGATCTAGATTTCTTGGTGGAGGGAAATATGTAAGAATACATTTTTTTTGGCATTATCTGGCAAATAAAATTTTAACATTTATGTGTAATTTATTTATTAATTTGAATTTGACTGATATGGAGACCGGCTACAAAGCTTTTAAAACTTCAGTTCTAAAAAGCATCAATCTTAAAGAAAAAAGTTTTTCATTTGAACCTGAAGTCACCATTAAGTTAGCAAAAAAAAAATATAAATTTTTTGAAGTCCCTGTTACTTACAATGGAAGATCATATGAAGAAGGGAAAAAAATTGGTCTAAAAGATGCATTTATTGCTTTAAAAACCATTATTTTTTATTCTTTTATGAGATAATCAATTTTTTATTTTTCTTTGACTATAATTTTTCTTTAGGTATAAATACGTCGCCTGGTGATTATAGCGAAGAGGTAATACCCGATCCCATTCCGAACTCGGAAGTCAAGCTTTTCAGCGCCGATGGTACTTTGTCTTAAGACACGGAAGAGTAGGACTTTGCCAGGCTAAACTCTTTAAAACTATGAAAATAAAAAGTTCATTAAAATCAATTAAAAAAAGAGATTTAAACTCCAAACTCGTAAGACGAAGAGGAAGAGTTTACATAATCAATAAGACCAACCCTAAATTTAAAGCAAGACAAAAATAATTTTTATGGATAATGAAAACCATAAAAAAACTTGGAATAATTTTACAAAATTTGTGTTGTGGGGAACTGTCGCGGTAGTGTTGGTATTGGTATTAATGGCGCTATTCTTACTATAGAATTTTTTAATGAAAATCGGATCAATTTTAGAAAATCAAAAAATAGACAAAAGAATTTCAATTACTCCTGAAATTGCAAAAAAATACATTTCAATAGGATTAGATGTTCATTTATCAAGAAATTATGGTGTCCACTTAGGAATTTCTGATGAAGAATTTAAAAATATAGGTGTCAAATTTTCTGATGACGAGAATGAAGTAATAAATCTTTCAAATATAATTGTTCAATTAGGATTATTGTCTGAGGATAAATTTTCGTTAATCAAAGAGGACAAAACTCTTGTAGGTGTTTTAAACCCTTACGATAATAAAGAGAAATTAGATCAACTTAAGAAAAAAAATGTAAATCTTTTTTCATTAGAATTGTTACCAAGGATAACTAGAGCTCAATCTATGGACATCTTATCTTCTCAAGCTAACTTAGCTGGATACAAAGCAGTAATCGAGTCATTCGCTTATTTTGAAAAAGCTATACCAATGATGATGACAGCTGCTGGCACAATTCCAGCAGCAAAGATTTTAGTCGTTGGTGCTGGTGTTGCTGGATTACAAGCAATAGCAACAGCAAAAAGAATGGGAGGGATAGTTTTTGCCACAGATGTAAGGATGGCGTCAAAGGAACAGGTTGAAAGTTTAGGTGGCAAATTTTTGACAGTTGAGGGTGCTGAAAACTTAGAAACTGAGGGTGGTTATGCAAAGGAAGCTTCTGATGATTTTAAAAAAAAACAGGAGGAATTACTTTCTGAAACTTTAAAAAAAATTGACATTGTCATTTGCACTGCATTAATACCCGGAAAAAAAGCACCTGTGATTATTAAAGAAGATATGATTAATAATATGCAAGCTGGATCTGTTATTTATGATTTAGCTGCCATACAAGGTGGTAACACTGCATTTACAAAAGCAGACGAAATCGTTGAAAAAAATGGAATTAAAATTATGGGTGAGAGTAATATTTTAAATAAACTACCAGTATCAGCTTCTAGCTTATATGCAAAAAATATGTTTAATTTTGTTGAAAACTTATTTGATAAAGAAAATAAAAAATTAAATATTAATTTAGAGGACGAAATAATAGAAAAAACACTCATTAAATGAAATATGGAAATTGATCCTTTAATATTCAGGCTTAGTATATTTATTCTCTCTATATTTGTAGGGTATTATGTTGTTTGGAGCGTTACTCCATCTTTACATACTCCTTTAATGTCTGTTACTAATGCTATTTCATCTGTAATTATTGTTGGGGCAATAATTGCAGGATTATCTGGTAATTCAGATAGTGTATTTAATACTTCTAGCATTTTCGGTTTTTTAGCCATTGCATTGGCGGCGATAAACATTTTTGGTGGTTTTTTAGTAACTCAACGAATGCTTGCAATGTATAAAAAAAAGAAAAAGGATAAAAAATGATATCAGCGAACTTATCAGCAATATTTTATCTAGTCTCTGGCGTGCTTTTTATATTAGCTTTGAGAGGTCTGTCGTCTCCAGAAACATCAAGACAAGGTAACTTTTTTGGTATTCTTGGAATGATAATAGCTGTAACTGTAACTTTTTTATCTACTGGTAATTTTTCAAGTGGATTTGTCTATGTTTTAATATTTATTTTAGTTGGAGGTTCAATTGGAGCTTTTATTGCTTACAAGATACCAATGACTGCGATGCCGGAGTTAGTTGCAGGATTTCACAGTTTAGTTGGTCTTGCGGCAGTTTTTGTCGCAATTTCTGCTTTTTTGAACCCAGAAGCATTTAATTTGGGAAAACCAGGAGACATAAAGCTTGGTAGTTTAATTGAGATGTCAATTGGAGCTGCGGTTGGAGCTATTACATTTTCTGGCTCAGTAATAGCCTTTTTAAAATTACAAGGAATTATGTCAGGTTCACCAATCACATTTAAAGGCCAGCACCCTTTAAACGCTATAATCTTAATTTCAATAATTGCTTTAATTTATTTATTATGCTCAACACAATCGTCAAATTTATTTTGGATTTTGTTAGCAGTATCATTCTTAATTGGTTTTCTTTTAATAATCCCGATTGGTGGAGCAGATATGCCGGTTGTTATTTCTATGCTTAACTCTTACTCTGGTTGGGCAGCTGCAGGTATAGGTTTTACTTTAGAAAATACAGCATTAATAATTACAGGTGCTCTTGTAGGATCATCTGGTGCTATTTTATCTTATATAATGTGTAAGGGAATGAATCGTTCATTCTTTAACGTAATTTTGGGCGGTTTTGGTGCAACTGATGAAAAGTCAAGTACCTCATCAAAAGAGCAAAGACCAGTAAAAAGTGGAAATGCAGATGATGCTGCATTTTTGATGAAGAATGCTTCATCAGTTATAATCGTTCCTGGTTATGGTATGGCCGTTGCACAAGCCCAACACGCATTAAGAGAGATGGTTGATACTTTAAAAAAGAACGATATTAAGGTCTCTTATGCTATTCATCCTGTTGCAGGTAGAATGCCAGGTCATATGAACGTATTATTGGCTGAAGCAAATGTGCCTTACGATGAAGTTTTTGAATTAGAAGAAATTAATAATGATTTTGCAAATGCAGATGTAGCTTTTGTAATTGGTGCAAACGATGTAACTAATCCTGTTGCGAAAACTGATCCACAAAGTCCAATTTATGGAATGCCAGTATTAGACGTTGAAAAATGTAAATCTGTTCTGTTTGTTAAAAGAAGTCTTTCACCTGGTTATGCAGGCATCGACAATGATCTTTTCTATAAAGAGAATACACTTATGCTTTTTGCCGACGCAAAGAAAATGACAGAAGATATTACAAAAAATTTATAGATAAATGAGTATAAAAGTTTTTTGCGATATAGCTGATCTTAAAAATATAAAAAAATTTAATAACAATAATTTTGTCAAAGGTTTTACCACAAATCCTAGTCTAATGAGGAAGGCAGGAGCAAAAGATTATAAATCTTACTCAAGACAAATACTTAAAGTTTGTAATAAAAAACCAATTTCATTTGAAGTTTTTGCTGATAGTCCAAAATTGATGATCGAACAGGGTTTTAAGATAAATGAATGGGGTAAAAATGTTTATGTAAAAGTTCCTGTTATTAATTCTAAAAAAAAATTTACAGGCAAGGTTATAAGAGAATTAAATAGTAGCAATATCAAACTTAATATTACAGCTGTTTACACAGCTAAGCAAACAGCTAAAATTTTAAAGGTGATAAATAAAAAAACAAATGTAATTATTTCTATTTTTGCTGGAAGGGCAGCAGATACAGGCAAAGATCCAATACCCGAATTTATTAAGAGTATAGAAATTGCAAAAAGTTTTAAAAATGTTCAAATTTTATGGGCAAGTGTAAGAGAACCTTATAATTATACACAAGCAAAACAATTAGGTTGTCACATAATAACTATACCACCATCAATTATTGAAAAAATACAAAAATTTGGAAAATCTTTTGACCAACTTACACAAGAAACAGTCAAGAATTTTTTGATTGATAGCAGAAAGTCTAAATTTAAACTTTAGTAATATTGGTTGCGGGGGACGGATTTGAACCGCCGACCTTCAGGTTATGAGCCTGACGAGCTACCAGACTGCTCCACCCCGCGATATACTTAAATTCTATTTTTTAATTTATTAAGTTTTTTAACTCTCTTAATATTTTCTTGAAGAATTCTTTTTTTCTTTTCAGAAGGTTTTTCATAAGTATTTTTTAACTTTATCACTTTAAAAAAACCATCTCTCTGAAGTTTTCTTTTCAAAACTCTAAGAGCTTGTTCTACATTATTATCTTTAACTTCTATTTTAATAAATACCTCCAAAAAAGTGTGTAGTTAACATTTTTATATTTTTATGTCCATCTAATTTATTCACAATGAAGAATTATATTGATTGTTTTTGTTTTTCTTTTTCTCTTTTCTCTCTTTTTATTCGTCTTTCAGCTTTTTCTAATGCTTGAACCAAATCTTTTTGAGTAAATAAATTTAAAGCAACGGGATCTTTTGGATTTAAGTTATTATAGTTCCAATAACTTTTATTTCTTATTGAAGTAACTGAATTTTTTGTAACACCTACAAGCTTTGCAATTTGCGAATCTTTTAAAATGTTATGATTTTTAATTAGCCATAATGCTGAGTCTGGTTTATCTTGTCTTTTTGATAGAGGAATGTATTTTTTAATTTTTTTTTCTGAATTTGATATCTCAATGTCAGTATTTTTTATTTCTAAAGGCCTAGATTGATCTTTTGAGGATAATTCAATTTCTTCTCTAGAAAGTTGTCCTGAGATTATTGGATTATAAGCTTTAATTCCTTTTGCAACTTCTCCATCGGCTATCCCCTGAACCTCTACTTCATGCAAATTACAAAAATCGGCTATTTGTTTAAAAGTAAGTGTTGTATTTTCTACTAGCCATACAGCTGTTGCCATAGGCATTAAGGGAGTGTTTGTCATTAACTTTTATTTTCTGATCTAAAATTTTGGAATTTTTTATTAAATTTACTTATTCGACCTTTATCTAATAATTTTTGTTTTCCGCCCGTCCAAGCAGAATGTGATTTTGGATCAATTTCTAGTTTAAGAACATCACCCTCAGCGCCCCAAGTAGACCTTGTCTCAAATTGAGATCCATCAGTCATTTCAACTTTTATATTATGATAGTTAGGGTGTATTTTTTTTTTCATCTCGAGACTTATAACAAAAGAAATTTTTAAAACAATTAAAAGTTGCCCAGTTTTTCAATGAATTTGGCATTTATTTCTGCTGATGAAGCTAAAACTTTTATATTTTTAATAATATTAAGATCAATATCATTAATTACTCCACCAGCTTCTTTAATTAAAACTATACCTGCAGCTATGTCCCATAAATTTAAGTTACTTTGTGCGTATCCATCTAGCCTTCCAGATGCTACATATGCAATATCAAGTGCAGCACATCCTGATCTTCTATAAGTAAAGCTTGGTTCATTTTTTAATTTTCCAACTGCAAATAAACATTCATCTAAGTTATTTTTTTTCGAAACTCTTATACGCTGATTATTAAAAAAAGCTCCAGTATTCTTTTCAGCATAAAACATTTCGTCTTTAATAGGATCAAAAATCAATCCACATATAATCTCATCGTCTGATTTCAAAGCAATGGATATTGCAAAATGTGGTATTCCATGTAAAAAATTAATTGTTCCATCAATAGGATCAATTATCCATGAATTTGAAATATCTTTATTCTTTTCAACACCATTTTCTTCACTAATGATTGAATAGTTTGGTCTTGCTTTTTTAAGCTCTTCTATAATTATTTTTTCTGCTTTAACATCAGAATTAGTTACAAAATCCCTTGGCCCTTTTTTGGATACTTGTAACTTCTCTAATTCACCAAAATCTCTTATTAAAATTTTAGATGCTTTTTCACATGCCTTTATCATCACATTAAGATTTGCAGATATTGAATTCATAAATTAAATTTTTTTGATATATTCTAAATTTCTGGTATCTATGACAACATTATCTCCTGCTTCAATAAATGGTGGTACCTGAATACTTAATCCATTTTCTAAAACTGCAGGTTTATAAGATGATGAAACAGTTTGACCTTTTAATGCAGCGTCTGTGGTTTCAATTTTACAAGTTACCTGGTTTGGTAAATCTACAGAAATTGGGTTATCATTATAAAAATTTATTGTTACCTCAAGATTTTCAGTCAATAAATTCCCTTTTTCACCAATTAGACTTTTTTGAATTTCTGTTTGTTCAAAAGTTTTTGGATTAATAAAAAAGTACTTTTCTTGGTCCTCATATGAAAATGTAAAATTAGTTTCCTCTAATGAGGCCTTTTCAATTGTTTCATTGGATCTAAATCTCTCATTAAGTTTGGTATTTTTGTTTACACTTTTCATCTCCACTTGTGCAAATGCTCCACCTTTTCCAGGTTTAACATGCTGTGTTTTCAGCACTTGCCACAAATCATTTTTATATTCTAGCAACATGCCCACTCTAATTTCACCTGCATTTATTTTCATATTAATTTTTTTATCGCATTCTTTGGTTTAAGTTTTTTATTTTTCCAAATGTAGCCTGAAATAGCTAAAAAGTTTGCCTTATTCAATAAAAGATTTTTATAATTATTAAAGTTAATACCACCGATTACAACAATTGGGGTGTTTGTGATTTTATGAGCTTTTTTAAGTAAATTTATGGATGCTTTATATTTAACTTTTTTTGTTTTAGATGAATTAAAAGCTCCAAAAGCTAAATAGTCAGCTTTACTTTTAATAGCTGTTTTGGCGAGTTTAATTGAATTATGACATGTAATTCCAATTATTTTATTCCCAATTAATTTTCTAGCTTCTTTTATTTTCATATCACTTTGACCAAGATGGCATCCATCGGCGTTTAATTTTTTTGCAAGGTATACGTCATCGTTTATTATAAATTTTACCTTAAATTTTTTACATATCTTTTGAATTTTACGTCCTATTATTAATTTTTTTTTGAAACTATTTTTTTTAAGTCGTAGTTGAAAAAAACTTGTTTTTTTTTGTTTTAATACTTCCTTTAAATTTTTAAAAAAATTTTTTTCAATTTTAGAAGGGGATATTAAGTAAATAAATCTTTTTTTATTATATCTCAAGATCTTTTGACCATTTTCCTTGAGCAGCTAATGTATTCATTTTAGCTCGGTGGTTAAAAATCTGCTGAGTGCCTTCAATATTCTTAATATCTTTTGACCAATACTTTAAGGCACCTTGTTGTAGAGCTCTACCGTAAGAATAACTCATTATAAAGCTGCTATCATTATATTTGTTAATTAAATTCAAGTTTTCTGTCGCTTCTATTTCGGATTGACCTCCAGACAGAAAGGCAATACCTGGAACTTCTGAGGGCACTGAGGATTTTAAACACTCCAAGGTTAATTTTGCCACCTCCTCATTAGTAATTTTTTCTTTAGATTTATTTCCTGCTAAAATCATATTAGGTTTAAGTATAATTCCCTTCAAATCCACTTTGTGTATTATTAGTTCTTCAAAGCATTTTTTTATAACTTCAGAGGTTTTTTCTAAACACTCTTTAGCAGAATGATTACCATCCATTAAAACCTCAGGCTCAACTATTGGAACCATATTGCACTCTTGAACTAGAGCGGAATATCTCGCTAATGCATGTGCATTAGAGTGTATTGAGAGTTTGCTTGGATAACTTTTAGTTATATTATAAACACCTCTCCATTTAGTAAATTTTGCACCTAATTTATAATATTCTTTTAATCTTTCCCTTAATCCATCAAGACCCTCAGTAATTTTTTCATCTGGAGAACCAGCTAAAATTTTTGCTCCTGTGTCTACTTTTATACCTGGCAATGAGCCTGTATCTGATATTAATTCTGGAATTGTATTTTTTTTGGATGACGTTTGTTTAATTGTTTCATCGTAAAGAATTACACCTCCAATACAATCTTTCATTGAGGATGAGCTAAAAAGCGTTTCTCTGAACAACAATCTGTTTTCTGGGCTTGAGAGAACATTTACACTATCTAATCTTTTAGTCATTGTTGCAGTACTTTCATCTGCAGCTAAAATTCCTTTACCGTTTTCTAAAATTTTTAATGCTGTATTATTTAGTTCTGACATTTTATTTTAGGGCTTTTATACCAGGAAGTTCTTTTCCTTCAAGATATTCTAAAAAAGCACCACCAGCAGTTGAAACAAAATTAAAATCTTTAATTGCATTTAGCTGATTAACAACCGCCACAGTATCTCCTCCACCAACTACAGAAAAAATTGAGTCGTTTTTATTTTTTTTAATAATTGTTTTAGCAATCTCAATACTACCTTTGGCAAAATTAGGGTTTTCAAAATAACCAGCAGGACCATTCCAAAGAACTGTTTCGCTATTTTCAATTATGTTTTTTATTCTTTTAAGTGTTTTAGGTCCCACGTCTAAGATTAAATCATCATCTGTTATGTCATTGAGATCTTTTATCTGAGCATCGTCATCTGCACTTTTGCCTATTAAAACATCTTCTGGATAAGTAACTTCACAGAGTGCATTTTTTGAAATTTCAAAAATTTCTTGTATTATACTTTCACAATTTTTCTCACTAATTGATTTTCCAATTTTATTACCTTTGAAGCTCAGAATATTGTTGGCCATACCTCCCACAAAGATTATGTTATTAAATTTAGGTATTAAATTTTTGATTATGTCTATTTTTGTAGAAATTTTTGATCCACCAATAATACAAGTAATTGGTTTTTTGATTTCAATAGTAACTTTTTTTAAAGCATTTACCTCAGTCTCAAATTGTAATCCAGCAAATGATGGCAGAAATTCTGTAATTTTGCATACTGAGGCGTGTGTTCTATGTGAGCAAGAAAAAGCATCATTTACGAACAAATCTGCAAAACTAGCTAGGTGTTTTGAAAAATTTGACTCATTCTTTTCTTCTGCTGCATAAAATCTTATGTTTTCAAAAAAGACAACTTTCTCCTCAGGCTCTTTAAATAAATCATCTCTTTTGATTTTTAAAATGTCCTCACTTAAAAAGTTGACTTTAGTTTGTATCTTTTTTTCTAAGTAATCACAAATTGGTTTAAGAGAGAGATCTTTATTAAATTTGCCTTTAGGGCGTCCGACATGAGAAATTATTAAAATTTTTGCATTTCTTTTTATTAAAAATTCGATAACAGGTATAATTTTAATTATTCTGGTTTCGTCGACAATGTCACCATTTTTCAAAGGGACGTTTAAGTCTAATCTTAATAAAACTCTTTTACTACTAAGATTTTCACAATCTTTAATATTGTTCATTAAGAATTCTTATGAAGATATTCTGCAATATCACACATTCTATTTGAGAAACCCCATTCGTTATCATACCAGGCTGAAATTTTACCCATATTTTTACTCACCACTCTTGTTAAGCTTTCGTCTACTATTGAAGAAGCAGGATTATGATTAAAGTCGATTGAAACAAGTTTTTCTTTTGTAGTTTCAAGAATTTTATTTTTTTTGCTAAAATTTTGAAATGCTAAATTGATTTTATCAATTGTAATGTCTTTTTTTGTGCAAAAGACTAGTTCAATCAATGAAACATTAGGCGTAGGGACTCTCATAGCCACACCTTCTAATTTACCTTTAAGGGAAGGTATAATCTCACCAATTGCTTTTGATGCACCTGTTGAGGTTGGCACAATAGACTGGCTTGCCGATCTAGCTCTTCTTGGGTCTTTATGAGAATTATCTAATATTCTTTGGTCACTTGTAAAGGAGTGAATTGTGGTCATGAACCCTTTTTCAATTTCGAAATTTTCGTTTAAAACATGGGCCACAGGGGCAAGACAATTTGTTGTGCAAGAAGCAGCAGATATAATCTTATCCTCTTTTTTCAATTCAGTTTCATTTACTCCATATACAATAGTTTTGTCAGCATCTTTACACGGAGCAGAGACAATAACTCTTTTCGCACCATTATTAATATGTGTTAGTAATTTTTCTTTAGAGTTAAATTTACCTGTACACTCTAAAACATAATCCACTCCATATTTATTCCAATTAATATCATTTAAATTTGTTTCTTGCCCAAATAAAATTTTATCTTTGTTGATAATAATATGATTTTCATCAAAATTTATTTCTGCATTAAATTTTCCATGAATAGAGTCATATTTTAATAGAGATGAACATGTTTCAGAATTAGTTCTATTATTGATGTATTTAATTTCTATATTTTTATTTTTATTCTCGATAATTGATCGAACAATCATTCTTCCAATTCTACCCATTCCATTTATTCCAATTTTGACTGTCATAATCTTTTTTTAATTTTTTTTACTATTATCTCTGAGCTTAATCCAAAGTGATTATATATATCTTTATAAGGCGCACTTTTTCCAAAATCATCAATTCCAAAATTAAGTCCTTTGCTGCCAGTATATTTTTTCCAATAACCAGTTTCAGAGGCCTCTATAGATACAACAAGCTTAGTTTCATTTAAAATTTTATTTTTGTAGATTTCACTTTGTCGATCAAATAATTCCTGGCAAGGCATTGATATTACTTTTGAGTAAATGCCTTCTGTGGCTAATTTATGACTAACATCTATTGCAAGACTAGTTTCAGATCCTGTTGCTATAATAGTTGCACTTATTTTATTACTCGTTCTTAAAACTTCATAAGCGCCAGCTAAAGACAAATTTTTTGATGATTTTTTTGTACGAACTGGATTTAAGCTTTGTCTTGTTAGGGCTATTACGCTTGGAGAACTTTTGCTATTTAATGCCAATTGCCAACACTCAAAAGTTTCTATTAAGTCAGAGGGTCTAAAAATATTCAAATTTGGTATTGATCGTAAACTTGTCAATTGTTCTATTGGTTGATGGGTTGGTCCATCTTCTCCAAGACCAATCGAATCATGTGTAAAAACGTAAATAACTTTTTGTTTCATCATAGCAGCTAATCTTATTGATGGTTTACAATAGTCGCTAAATATTAAAAAAGTTCCACCATAAGGAACAAGCTCACTATGAAGTGAGATACCATTCATAATACCACACATCGCATGTTCTCTAACTCCAAAATGGATATAATTTCCGGAAAAATCATTTGATTGAATAATTTTATGATTTTTGGTTTTGGTATTATTGGATCCTGCTAAATCTGCTGATCCACCAATTAAGTTTGGAAGTTTGGATGCAATTTCCAAAAATTTTTCTGAACATTTTCTAGTAGCTATTGGTTGTAATTTTTTTAAGTAATCTGATTTTGCTTTTTCTATTTCTGCATTGATAGTATTTTTATTAAATTTTAGTGAAAATTTTTTTTTATTCTTATTAGCTTTTATTGATGCTTTTTTGCCGATTGATCTCCATTGATCCATTAAGTTTTTTGGAATTTCAAAAGTATTGTGTGGCCAGTTCAATTTTTTTCTGACTAATCTTATTTCATCTTCACCTAACGGACTGCCATGAGATGAGGCTTTACCACCCTTATTTGGGGATCCGTATCCAATCGTAGTTTTACAAGAGATTGCTATAGGTTTTTTTGATTTTTGTGCTTTTTCAAGAGCCTTTGTTATTTCTTTAAAATTATGTCCATTAATTTTTAAATAGTTCCACCCATAGCTTTTAAACCTTTTTTCATGATCATCAGAGACTGCTAAGCTAGTTGGACCATCTATTGAAATTGAATTGTTATCAAAAAGTAATATCAGGTTTTTAAGTTTTAGGTGTCCAGCAAGACTTAAAGCTTCATGGCTTATTCCCTCCATCAAGCAGCCATCACCCGCTAAAACGTAAGTTTTATGATTGATAATTTTTTTTCCCAATCTTTTTTTTAAAATTTCTTCCGAGATTGCAAAACCAACTGCATTAGATATTCCCTGTCCTAAAGGCCCTGTTGTAGTTTCTATGCCAGTGCTTGGATGATATTCGGGGTGACCTGCACATATTGAATTAAGTTGTCTAAATTTTTTAATTTCTCTTAAAGAAATACTTTTATAACCTGTTAGATAGAGGAGCGAGTAAAGTAGCATAGAACCATGTCCTGCTGACAGAACAAATCTATCTCTATTAATCCAATTCGGATTTTTTGGATTAAAGTTTAAGAAATCCTTAAAAAGAACAGTTGCAACATCAGCCATTCCCATTGGCATACCTGGATGCCCAGAATTAGCTTTTTGGACAGCATCTATTGACAAAAATCTGATACAATTCGCTAATTCTTTATAAAGTTTACTCAAGCAATTATCCTGTCTAGACTAAGAAGATTCTATTTAATAATATAATTATATATATATGAATTCTGTGATCGAAAAAGAAAAAAAACTAAATTTAGCTTTAGCAAAATTAAAAAATTTAAACTTAAAAAACCCTGACGTTAAAAAAAATATAGAGAATTTAAGTATTCAAAAAAATCAATTAGAAATTGAAAAGCAAGAAATAGAAGAAAAATATAAAAGTTTAATTAATGATTATAACAATTTAAGTAAAAAATTAGATGAATTACAAAACCAAGAAAAGGTGGAACAAAAAAGACAGATTGAGTTTTCTGAAAAAATTGATGAATTAAATCAAGAAACAGATATTTTGTTAAATGAAATAGATAAATGGCAAACGTAAGTATTAAGTTTAACGGAAAAGAATTTTTGTTGTCTTGTGAGGACGGCCAGGAAGAGCATCTTGAAGAATTATTAATTCAAATTAATCAGAAATTTAACAATCTTAAAAATGAGCTTGGAAATCTTGGAGAGAATAAACTTCTGTTAATCACAGCTGTTAAGGTAATGGATGAATATTATGAAACTAAAAAAAAAGTAGACCAAAAAAAGAATGAGTTGAGAGATCTCTCAAATAAATTTAAAGAGCTTAAAACTTTAATTTATGAGTATAGAGATAAGAAAGAGCTGGAAATAGACTCACTTAATAAAGATCACCTTAAATTAAAAAATGAAATTGAAATAAATCAAAAAAGTTATGAAAAGTTAATTGATGAAGCAGCTGATGAAATTTCAAGTTTTGTTGAAAAAGCAAATTTAGAAAATATTTCTAAGTAAAATTCTAGTGAATAAATCTGAGATCAGAAAAAAACTATTAAAAGCCAGAAAACTAAATAACAATAAAAATTTAGTCATAAAATTTAGTAATATTGTAAAAATTTTAAAAAAAGAAAAAGTAAATAGAAAAATAATTGGTGGTTATTATCCATATAATCATGAAGTTGATTCAATTCAAATTCTAAATAAACTTGAAAAACTTGGTTATCAAATATCATTGCCAAAAATTAAAAAAAATAATCAAATGGATTTTTTATACTGGTCAACAAAAGAGCCTCTATCAATAAATAAATATGGGATACCTGAACCTTCATCAGATCAAATTGTCTTCCCGAGTATTCTTTTAGTACCACTTGTAGCTTTTGATAATAATTTAAATAGAGTAGGTTACGGAGGTGGTTATTACGATAGGTATATTAATAAGGTAAAAAAAAACCAAAAAATTATATTGATTGGGTTAGCTTATTCTTTTCAAAAAGTAAAAAAAATACCAGCTAACAAATATGATATGAAACTAGATTTTATTGTTACAGATAAAAATTTTATATGAGAATTTTATTTTTAGGAGATGTGGTAGGAAACTCAGGTTGTTCGAAAATATTGAATAATCTTCTAAGCCAAAAAGAATTGAATAAAATTGATTTTGTAATCGTCAATGGAGAAAATGCAGCTGCGGCAGGAGTTGGATTAACAAAAGAAATCTGTGAGGATTTTTTTAAATGTGGTGTTGATGTCATTACCACTGGTAATCATGTTTGGGATCAAAAAGATATTATGAAATATATCGATAATGAAAATAGGTTACTTCGCCCAAAAAATTTATTTGAGCCTGCACCAGGTAAAGGATTTGAAGTTTTTCAAAATGAAAAAAATGTAAAAATTGGTGTTTTAAATTTAATGGGAAATGTTTTTATGAAAAAATGCGATGACGTATTTGAGATTTCAGAAAAATTTTTAAAAGAGCACAAACTAAAAGAGGATTATGATTTTCTAGTTGTTGATTTTCATGGAGAAATTACTAGTGAAAAAAATGCGATAGGGCATTTTTTTGATGGTAAAGCTTCTCTTGTAGTTGGAACACATACACACATTCCAACAAACGATGCAAGAATTTTGAAAAATGGGACAGCTTATCAAACTGATGCAGGTATGTGTGGTGATTATGACTCAGTTATTGGAATGAATAAAGATAACTCTTTAAACAGATTTATGAAAAAAGAGTCTACCAAACATTATCCAGCAACTGGTGATGCTACTTTAAGTGGAGTAATTGTTGATTGTGATATAAAAACTGGTTTAGCAAATAAAATTGATAGCTATATTTTTGGAGGTCAGCTAAAGAATACTTAATTAGTTTATGGCAGGACATTCTCATTGGGCAGGAATAAAACATAAAAAAGGTAAAGCCGATAAGCAAAGATCTAAAATTTTTTCAAAGTTGTCAAAAGAAATTACTGTTGCAGCAAAACTTGGGGATAAAGATCCAGCAATGAATCCAAGATTAAGATCTGCGATCCAAGCTGCAAGATCAGCAAATATGCCCAAAGATAATATAGAAAGAGCGATTGATAAATCTTCAGTTAGCACCGAGTCAAATTTTGAAAATTTAAGATATGAAGGCTTTGGACCAGAAAAAGTAGCAGTAATAATAGAAGCATTAACAGATAATAAAAATAGAACAGCGTCCAGTATTAGAACAATTTTTCAAAAATCTGGTGGCAATCTAGGAACCCAAGGTTCTGCTTCTCACAATTTTAATCAATTAGGAATAATAAAGATCGATAAAAAAGAGGTTTCTGATGATCAAATTTTTGAGCTAGCTACCAATGCTGGAGCTGATGAATGTAAATCGGAAAATGATTTTCACGAAATACAATGTCCAGTTAGTGAAATTTATAATGTTAAGAAAGAATTGGAAAAAGAAATTACTAATTTCATTTCAACAGAAATTGAATGGGTGCCACTTAATAGTGTAAAAATTTCTAAAGAAAAAAATGAGGATTTAATAAATTTCTTTGAATTACTTGAAGACAATGATGATGTACAAAATGTTTATTCTAATGCTGAATTTGTAAATTAAATTATGTTAATAATAGGTATAGATCCTGGAATTTCTGGTTCAATTTGTTTTTTAGATAATGGAAAAATCCTAGACGTAATTGAAATGCCTATAATGACAGATGGGAAAAAAAATAAAAAACAAGTAAATGGCTCGCAAGTTTATAATGAAATTAGCGAAAGAATTAAACAACTTGAAAAAAATCAAATTAGAGTTGTTATCGAACACGTTTCTGCAATGCCTGGTCAAGGTGTTACTAGTATGTTTAATTTTGGACAATCATTTGGAATTTTAAAGGGTATTTGTAACGCGATGCAATTACCCATGTACTTTGTAAGGCCCGCAAAATGGAAAAAATATTTTAACCTTTTAAATTCTGAAAAAGATGCCAGCAGGACAAGAGCAATAGAAATATTTCCATATTTTTCATCTCAATTATCTAGAAAGAAAGACTCAAATAAAGCTGATGCGATTTTGATAGCAAGTTTTTATCATGAAACTTACAAAATTGATGAATAGCTTTAATTATTCAGACAAAATCATGACACATTTAAGTGTGAGAAGACAATATGGAAGCTGATATCACGTCTCAAGCAGTTGGGCTGGCCTCAAGTGCTGATTTTTCTTTAATAAATTTATTTATTAGAGCTGACATAGTTGTCAAGTCAGTTATCATAATGTTAATAGCTTGTTCTATATATTCGTGGGCAGTAATAATTGAAAAATATAGATTGTTTAAAAAAATAAATCAATCTACAGAAGAGTTTGAAACAAAGTTTTGGAATTCTAAATCTGCAGAAACTTTTTATAATAATCTACCAGCCAACGTTCAAGACCCGATGGCTTTAATTTTTAAAGATGCGATGCAAAACTTATTGAAGAGAAGATCTAGAACAGATTTAAACAATAGGATGACTACAATGTTAGAGACGGGTATTGAAAAACAAATTTCAAAAATCACTAAAGGTTTTACTTTTTTAGCAACGGTAGGATCAACAGCTCCATTCATAGGCTTATTCGGAACAGTTTGGGGAATTATGAACTCTTTTCAATCTATAGCAATTTCAAGAAATACCAGTTTGGCAATTGTTGCACCTGGAATAGCTGAAGCACTATTCGCAACTGCGTTAGGTCTACTAGCAGCAATACCTGCGGTTGTCGCATATAATAAATTTAATAATGACTCAATTAAGTATTCCCAAAAATTAGAAAATTTCTCAAAAAGATTTTTAACGATTATCTAAAATGGCTTTTAAATTAAATCGTTCATCAAAAGAACCAATGAGCGAAATAAATGTAACACCATTTGTGGATGTAATGTTGGTGCTTTTAATTATTTTTATGGTGACTGCACCTTTGTTAACTGTTGGAGTTCAGGTTGATTTACCAGAAAGTTCTGCCGACTCTCTTCCTGAGGAAGCTGAACCACTGACTTTGACAATAAACTCTAAAGGTGAAATTTATATTCAAGAGTCAAAAGTTGAATATGAAAAAATAATAGCAAAAGTCTTAGCGGTTTCGAAAAATAGAACTGATACAAGAATTTATGTGAGGGGCGATAAGACAATTAATTATGGAAGAGTATTGGAAATTATGGGCTTACTATCTGGGTCTGGTTTCACAAAAGTAGCACTTATATCTGAACCATATAAAGAAAGGTAAAAAGTGAATAGAAGTATAATTATATCTTCTGTATCACATCTAGTTTTAATTATGATTACAGCTTTTAGTTTACCTTTCTTAGCTAAAAAACCAATTGATCTTCCCCCGATAGTATCTGTAGAATTAATACAGATCACAGATAAAACCAATATTCCATATGCACCTAAGGCAAAAAAAATTATAGAAAAAATTAAAGAGAAAGAAAAAAAGTTGGTATCTGAACAAGCTCCTCCAAAAAAAGTAAAAAAAATTAAACCAGATGCGGTTCCAATGCCAGATGATAAGCCTAAAAAGGTTGAGAAAATAAAAGAGGATAAACAAAATCCAGAAAAAATTGATAATGAAGTTAAGCAAGTTTCTGAATTTGAAAAAAAAGAGTTATTCGATCCAAATAATATTGCAGCCTTAATCGATAAATCTAAAGTTGAAAGTGCTGAAACGATAAAAAAAAATAACAAAATTACACAAGATCAAAAAAAGAATGTTGAGAACGCAGGTTTATCTTTAAGCGAAGAGGATGCTTTAAAGGCCCAAATATTTGGTTGTTGGAGTATTCCTTTGGGTCTGCCTTACAATGAAAATTTATTAGTGAGAATTAAACTTCAACTGAATCCAGATGGAACAATTCAAGAGTCGGAGATTTTGGATCATGCAAGAATGAATAAACCTGGTCAGGGTTTTTATAAGGTTTTGGCAGAAAGTGCTCTAAGAGCAATAAAATTATGCCAGCCCTTAAGAGTTCCAACAACTGGTTATGAAAGATGGAAAGAATTACAATTAAATTTTGATGCAAGAGAAATGTTAGAGGGATAGAATATTTTAATGAGAAATCTAATTATTTTATTTTTAATATTTATAATACCTACTAAAGCATTAGGTCTAATTGAGGTAGATATTACACGAGGAAACTTGAATCCACTGCCTATTGCAGTTTCACCATTATCAATTGATGACGAGTCAAAAAAGAGTTTTGAGAAAACTTTAAAGAAAAAAGATATTGGGTCAGAAATTTCTAAAGTTATCGAAAAAAATTTGAAAACTTCAGGTCTTTTTAATCCGTTAGATAAAAATGCTTTTCTTCAAGCACCTGATATTGCTCACCTAAAACCACGTTTTGAGGATTGGAATTTAATTAAAGCTCAAGCTTTAATAACAGGCAAAGTTAAAAATGTTGATGATAAACTTAGAGTTGAGTTTAGATTATGGGATGTGCTTGCTGGAAAAGAAATGATGGCTCTAGCATTTACTACAGTGCCAAACAATTGGAGACGTGTTGGTCATATAATAACAGATAAAGTTTACGAGAGATTAACTGGAGAAAAAGGTTATTTTGATACGAGGATAATCTATGTTGCTGAAGAGGGTCCAAAAACAAAGAGAATTAAAAAATTAGCCATCATGGATCAAGATGGTGCAAATAACAAATTTTTAACTTTAGGAAATGAACTTGTTTTGACACCAAGGTTTAATCCCTCAAGCCAAATGGTAACATATCTATCCTATTTTAGAAATTTACCTAGAGTTTATCTTCTTGATATTGAAACAGGTATTCAAGAAGTGGTAGGAGATTTTCCAGGAATGACTTTTGCTCCTAGATTTTCTCCAGATGGAAAAAAAATTATAATGAGTTTTGCTAAGGATGGAAATTCAGATATTTATACAATGGATTTAGAAAATAGAATTGTAGAGAAAATTACCAATCATCCCTCTATAGATACTTCACCATCTTATTCCCCGGATGGAAAATTTATTTGTTTTAACTCTGACCGAAGTGGGTATCAACAAATTTATGTCATGAAAAGTGATGGTAGCAATGTTAAAAGAATTTCTTTTGGAAATGGTTTATATGGTACTCCTGTTTGGTCTCCAAGAGGTGATTTAATCGCTTTTACAAAATTACATAAAGGTAAATTCTACATCGGCGTGATGAGAACCGATGGATCTGGTGAGAGATTGTTGACAGAAAATTTTTATCAAGAAGCTCCTTCCTGGTCACCTAATGGACGAGTTTTAATTTTTTATAGAGAGACTAAAACTGATGATAAAGGGGAGGGTTTTTCTGCTAAATTGTGGTCAATTGATTTAACAGGCTACAATGAAAGGCTTGTAGATACCCCAACTGATGCATCAGACCCATCATGGTCATCTTTATTAAGTAATTAACTGAAAATATGTTGATTTTTTACCTTGAAACATTTAATTAGTTGTGAAAAAGTTAGTTATAAGAAATATTGACCAAGGAGCATTAATGAAATTAAACAAAATTTTAAAGAACACTTTTTTAGTATTATTTGCATGTTTAGTGTTGTCTGCTTGCGCAACATCAAAAAAATCTACAGGCCAAATGCAAGGGGATGTTTACACTGGAACAGATACAGTTGAATATTTAGCTTCAGGTGTTCCTGACAGAGTTTTCTTTGCAACTAATGAGTCGGTTTTGACTACTGCATCAAGAGAAACTTTAAGAAAACAAGCGGCATGGTTAAGAAAAAATTCTGACATTACAATCGTGCTTGAAGGACATGCTGACGAAAGAGGAACAAGAGAATATAACTTAGCATTAGGTGAAAGAAGAGCTAATGCTGCTAAAGATTATTTAATGACTTATGGGATTTCCTCTAACAGAATTTCAGTTTTAAGTTATGGAAAAGAAAGACCAGTTGACTCTGGTTCTAATCCTTTGGCTTGGTCAAAAAACAGAAGATCTGTTACAGTAAAAGCAAATTAATTTTAAAAAATTTAAGACCCTTAATTAATTCAATTAGTTAAGGGTCTTTTTTTTGCCATTATTTTAATCATAAGATTATTTTAATGCGACACATTTTAAGAAAATTTAAAATTATTACACTTTGTTTAAGTAATTTTTTTTTGGTAACTTATTCTTACGCTGACAATCATAATATTTATGAAATATTAGATCAACTTCAAAAAGATATAAAGACTCTTGAAAAAGCCGTATACTCAGGATCAATAGAATTAAATAGTGATAGCTCTGAAAATTTAAATTCAAATTTAGATAATAATTCAGAAGATGTTCTTACAAGACATTTATTAAAACTTTCAGAAATTGAAAATCAATTTCAAGAACTTACAAATAAGTTTGAGGAAATAAATTTTAAGTTAGACAAACTATCCAGCAGAATGTCAAAAGTGCAAGCAGATAATCAAATAAGATTTCAGGACTTAGAAAGTGTTGTGTCTTCTGATGCAAATAAAAATAAATTAACAAAAAAAACAAATAATGAGCAGTTAGAAGTTTTACCTGGAAGTTCTCAACCTCAAGATTTGGGATCGATATCATATAAAGATACAGCGACCAATGAAACATCACAAAAAACAAATTCTGTAGACTCAACAGCTTTAGTAGTAACTGAAACTTTTCAAGCTGAAGAAAAAATTCTTCCAGATGAATCTCCAGATAAACAATATCAGTTTGCTACAAGCTTTTTAAAAGTTGGTGATTATTCAACTGCTGAAAGAGCATTCAGAGAGTTCGTTGACACAAATCCTGAACATAATTTGGCTGGGAATGCTCAATATTGGTATGCAGAAACTTTTAGGATACGACAATTGTATACGGATGCAGCCTCAGCATATTTAGAAGGTTATCAAAGATACCCTAAAGGTGAAAAAGCACCTATAAACTTATTAAAGCTTGGTGTATCAATGGTACAAATTGGAGAAAAAGATCAAGGTTGTAAAATGATCAATGGTGTTGAAGAACAATATCCAGAGGCGAACCAATCTGTGATACAAAAAGCTAAATATGAGTCTCAGAAATTCGAATGCAACAACCAAAATTCCTAAACTTTTAAGAGATAACTTAAATAATAAAAGAATAAATAAAATTTATAAAAAATTTGAGATCTCTTTAAATTTAGATGGAAGTTTTGCAGTTGCGGTCTCAGGTGGTCCAGATAGTCTTGCTTTAGCTTTTTTATCTAAAATTTATGCAATTAAAAAAAATTTAAAATCAAAGTTTTATATTATCGACCATAAACTTAGACCTGAGTCTACAAAAGAGGCTAAATTTGTTTTAAATTTGCTTAAAAGAAACTTTATAAAATCAGAAGTATTAACCTGGAAAGGAAAGAAACCAAAGAAAAGCATCCAGTCAATTGCTAGAACAAAAAGATATGAAATACTTTTCAAGAAATGTAATCAGTTAAAAATCAAAGATATTTTAATGGGGCATCACGAGGATGATTTGATTGAAAATTTTTTTATAAGACTTCTGAGGG
>CACPEJ010000004.1 GCA_902632935.1 uncultured Pelagibacteraceae bacterium | reverse complement strand
CTTAATGAGTTAAATATAGATAGATCCTTACTTGTCATATATCCTCCTTTGTTAAGCAAGTTTATTTATAAGCCCCATTAGGCGACCTACCTCAGTTATGTAGGAACGATTTAAGTTTTTTCAAGATTGAGAAATTAAATTTTTTTTGAAATTTTTAGTGCAAAAGCATAGTCTAAAGCTATTTCTTCTATAGCACCATCCCTACCTGATTTTCCACCATGACCTGCATCCATTTCTGTTTTTAAAAGTAATAAATTATTATCTGTTTTTAAGTCTCTTAGCTTAGCAGTAAATTTAGCAGGCTCATCAAACAATACTCTATTGTCACTTAAACTAGTGGTAATTAACATATGAGGGTAATCCATTTTTTTTATATTATTATAAGGAGCATAAGAAAATATATAATCAAAGTGATCTTTATTATCTTTGGCATTACCAAACTCATCAAATTCACCAACTGTTAATGGTAGGGAGTGATCAAGGTTAGTAGTTAAAGAGTCAACAAATGGAACCGCCATTATAATTCCTAAAAATAATTTTGGAGATTGGTTTACCACTGCTCCCATTAATAATCCTCCTGCAGATCCACCCATACCAATGATGTTACCAGCAGAAGAGTATTTCTTTTCAATTACATATTTAGCTGCGTAAATATAATCCTCAAAAGTATTTTTTTTGTTTGTTAATTTTCCTTCTTTCCACCATTTCATACCTTTTTCCATTCCACCTCTAATATGAGCTGTGGCCCAGATGATATCTCTGTTGATCAAACTTAAACGTGTTGATGAAAAACTAGGGCTCATTGAATTTCCGTATGAACCATAACCGTACAGTAAGATATTTGCAGTTCCATCAATCTTGGTTTTCTTATGTCTTGTTATTGTTAAAGGAACCATTCTTCCATCATGAGATTTGTATTCAATTCTCTCTACGATATAATCTTCAGAATTATGGCCTGATGGAATTTCTTGTTCTTTAACTAATTTTTTAGATTTATCTGAAAGATTATATGAATAAACTCTTGAAGGAGTTTTCGGTGATGAATATCCAAGGTAAATTTCGTCTGTGTTTCGATCTTTTTGTTTGAGAGAAATATTTGGTACGTACACTTTTTCATCTGAAAAAATTAATTCTTCCTCAAAATTTGTTGATATATTTCTAATGAATAACTTATCTAATGCATTAGAAGTTTCTGATCGAATTATCCAATTTTTTAAAAATACACAACCACCAATTAAAACTTCATTTTTTGAAGGTACAAAAGGTTTCCAATTTTGGTTCTCTAAGCTTGGAGAGATATCAATCTTAAAATCTTCAGCATCATTATTTGTATGATTGTAAAAATTGTTAGCCCAAGAATTTATAGAGTATAAAATTCCTCTTTGTCTTTTTATGATTAATTTTGGTTTTGGAGTTATTTCATCAACACCAAAGTAGTATTGCTCTGATGTGTTGTGATCAGAAGTTGTTATTAGATAATATTTTTCATCAGAGGTTAAGCTTATTCCAACTGTAAAAGCTTCACTTTTTTCTTCAAAGACTAAATAATCCTCACTTAAATGATCTCCAATTTTATGTCTATATATTTTTCGGGCACGATGATTTTCATCTAATTTTGAGTAAAAAATATATTTATCATCTAGACTAAAAGTAATACTGCCAGATGTGTCCGTTATTTCTTTTGTGACTAACTTATTTGTTGAAATATCTCTTATGAATATTTTGTAATATTCCGATCCTTTGGTGTCCAGAGAATATGCAAGTAACGTATCGTTATGGCTTACCTCTAAATCTCCCACTCCAAAATATTCAACGTCTAATTTTTCTTTTTCTTTATCTCCGTTCCAAATTTCTTCAACATTATCTGTATTAATCTTTTTACGGAGTTTGATAGAATAATTTCCTTCGGTTGTGGTTTTTGTCCAATAATCATAAGTATGGTCTCTAAAAGGAAGAGACTCATCATCTAATTTTATTCTCCCCTTTATTTCATCAAAAAGTTTTTTCTGTAAGTCTTTAGTATCTTTAAGATGATGGTCAGTATAATTGTTTTCTTCAATCAAGTATTTTTTTACTTCTGGATTTAATTTATTTTTGTCTTTTAAGACATCAAGAATATCTTTTTGATGTATCCAGCTGTAATTATCTTCCCAACTTGTGTTGTGACAAGATTTTATTTCCAGTTTTTTTCTAAGTTGTGGTACCTTCATAAAAAAGAAGAACTATATGAATATCATAATTTATACATTAGTCATTTTGACTATTTTATACTTTCTATTGAAATTTATAACTAAGATTTCCTCAAAAAAAATATCAAAAGGTCTAAGGATTTTATTAATACTTGGATTTATTGTATTAGCAATTTTGTTTGCCATCGGTGGGCGTTTTTTATTAACGTTGCCTTTTACATTAGCTAGTCTTGCATTATTAAAATTAAAGGGCCTATCTATTTTTCAATTAATATCTCTTTATAGATTAATTCAAACTTTGAGAAGATCAGGAAGATTTTCTTTTAATCAATCGAACCTAAATAACTCATCTTCAATTTCAGTAACTGAAGCATATAAAATATTAAATTTAGATATGAATAAAAAAATTACAAAAGAAGACGTAAATAAAGCTTATGTTAAGATACAAAAAAAAATCCATCCGGATATTTCACCGGAGACTGCTAGATTATCTTCAATTGTAAATGAAGCAAAAGATATAGTTTTGAACGATATTTCTTAATTTAGAATCTCTAAAGCTTTATCAAATATTTTCTGCGGATTTATTCTATCTTTTCCAGAGGTATGATGTTTAACAGTTTCCTCACCATCTGGAATTACAGGGAACATTTTAGTATTATAATTTCCGTAAATAATTGGAGTATCGACCATTAAAGTTATAGTTTTAGTCCCCAGTGCCGCAGATAAGTGACTAAAACTTGAGTCATTACAAATAGACAGATTGCAGTTTTTTATGATCGGTAAAATTTCTTTAATCGATAAATCATCTAAAGGTAAACATGTGTCTTTAAATTTAGACTGAAGTATCTCATTAAGAATAATTTGCTCATCACTATTTTTACCGGTCGCAAGATAAAATTTACATTTTTTAATTTTTGAAATTTTTTCCATAAAATTAATAAATATTCTTGAGGGAACTCTTTTCGTTGGGCCTGAGCCGCCAATTCCTAAGAGTATATTAATTTTATTTCTATCAATGTTAAATTTTTCAACTGATTTTGAAATAGTTTGATCATCAATATGTATTTCAGGATCTTCAATTTCTGTGATATTTAGTTTATCTTTTAAAAATTTTTTAGGCGTATTAATAATGTGCTGGTCAGTTTTACTAAATAATGGATACTGATAAATTTCTGCTATTCCTGATAATTTTGCTATTATATTAAATCTAAGAGAAGAATTAAAAATGAAAATTTTATCAAAATTTTGTTTTTTTAATTCTTTCATTAAATTTAAAGTTCCAAAAAAACCACCATGTTTATTACTTAATTTTTTATCTCTTTCTAAGATAAGAATTTTATTAATATAATTAGTTTGATGCAAGAACTCTGCAGCTTTAGAATTTTCTCTTACAAGGAGGCTTACTGGTGAATTGTATTTTTTTGATATTGCTTTAATAAAGGGTAAAAAGATTACTGTATCGCCAATACCCATTCTATTTTGGACAGCTAATATTTTCATATTCGATTTATAAACTTTACTAATTTTTATATTTTATATAAATTTTTATTATGACAAAAATAAGTGGGATATATGCAGCTTCGATGTCAGTTCTGAACTCTGATTTGAGCTTAAATATCGAAAAAACCATAGCACATGCAGAAAATTTAATTGACCATGGTTGTCATGGCACTGCTATATTTGGAAGCACTGGCCAAGCACAATTAATTCCTATCGTTGAAAAAATTAAATTACTAAATCACCTTTCAGAAAGTAAATACAAAGAAAATCATTTAATCGGAACAGGATTAAATTCTTTAAATGAAACAATTAATTTGATGAAAATTTCAGTTTCTTTAAACTTTAAAAAATTTTTAATCATGCCACCAGCTTATTATAAATATCAAGACAGGGATGTAATAAACTTTTACACAAAAATCATTGATGCAATACCAGAGTCTAAAATTATACTTTATAATTTTGAAAAATTGTGTGGATATAAATTTAGTATTGAATGTGTGGAAAAATTGGTTCACAAATTTCCTGATCAAATTATAGGTGTAAAGGATAGTTCTTACAATTTATTTGAAAAGTTAAAGTTGGAAAATTTTTCAGTTATGCCAGGTTCAGAGTCAAAATTAATTAAAGGATTAGAAAATGGTTGTTCAGGTATAATTACTGCAACTTGCAATGCTACATCTCAATTAGCTCGAAAAGTTTACGATGATTTTAGAGAAGAGAAAGATCATTCTTTAAACCAAAAATTAGTTAATGTTAGAAATACTTTTGAAAAATATAATTTAATTTCAGCTCTTCATACTTTGTTTTCAAAAGAGAACAAAATTTATGGAAATTTATTACCACCTTTAAGTCTACTAAGCGAAGTTGATGAGAGAAATCTTTTGCAGAGTTTAAAAGATTTAAATTTTGAAACAAAATCACAATTGGCAGCTTGAGATGTATTTAGCGAGATTTCTTAATAAAGTGTTTAAAAAAGGAGGGTTTATCCTTACCGATGCTGACTCTAAGGATTATATTATTGGTCAGCCAACTGATGATCCTATTAAATTAAAAATTCTAAATAAGAAACTTCATTATAAATTACTATTCCATCCAGATCTTTACTTTGGGGAGGCATATACAAATGGAGATATTGTTATCGAAAATGGATCTCTTACAGATTTTTTAGATCTAGCATTGATGAATATTGGAAGAAACGAGTTAAACATTTTTAGTTATCTTTTAAATAAACTAAGGGGGTCTTACAGATATCTTACCAATTTTAACTTTATCAAAAAATCTAAAATGAATGTTTCACATCATTATGATATCAAAGATGATCTCTATGATTTGTTTTTAGATCCTAAAAGACAATATTCATGTGCTTATTTTAAAAATGAAAATGATAGTCTTGAAACTGCACAGATTAATAAGATTCAACATATAATTAAAAAATTAAATATTAAACCTGACCAAAAAGTTTTAGACATAGGATGTGGCTGGGGATCGTTAGCAATTGATATTGCTAAAAATGCTAAGTGTGAAGTTACAGGAATAACCCTATCAGAAAATCAACTAAACTATTGTAATCAAAAAGCAAAAGAAATGAATTTACAGAACCAAGTAAAATTTAAACTGATGGATTATAGAGAGCTGGATGAGAAATTTGATAGAATAGTGAGTGTTGGCATGTTTGAACATGTTGGAAGGAAATTTTATAAAAAGTTTTTTAAACAAATTGAAAAATTGTTGAAAGATGATGGAGTTTCGTTAATTCACACTATTGGGTCTGTTAACCCACCAAGAGATCCTCATCCTTGGATTACAAAATATATTTTTCCTGGTGGTTATACACCAAGCTTAAGTGAAGTAACGAATCCTATTGAAAAAGCTGGCTTAATTGTAACCGACATTGAAGTTTTAAGACTTCATTATGCTCATACTTTAAGACACTGGAAAGAAAACTGTTTAAAAAATAAAGATAAAATAATCCAAATGTTCGATGAAAAATTTTTTAGAATGTGGGAGTTTTATCTCGCTGGTTGTGAAATGGCATTTAAGTGGGGTGATCAAGTTGTTTATCAATTTCAACTCACTAAAAATTATAGATCAACCCCTGTGACTAGAGACTATATTTATCAATAAATTATTGATAGAATCATTTCTTCTCAGAAATGAAAAAAAAACAAAAAAAATCAAAAAAAAAAAGAAAAGTATTTAAAAAAGTCAAATCCTATAAGTTTCGAAGAAAAGGTAAAAAAACTAAAAGGGTTGTTAAAAGATTTAAAAAAAAAAGAGTTATCAAAAAAAAGAAAAAGAAGGTTAAAAAATTAAAAAAAACTAATCATTTAAAACAAATTAAAAAAACCCAAAACGAAAGTATAGTTTTAAAATTAGTTAAATTACAGCTATCCCTAAAACCTCAATTCAATTTTAAATTTAATTTTAGTTTAGAAAAACATATTCAAGGTTTTTTTGACAAAATTTCAGAGACAATTTCAAGTTATAAAGTTTTAAAACGTGATGAAAAAAGAAGAATTAAGATTGAAAAAATTGAAAGAGAAAGGGCAGAAAAAATTGAGTTGGCTAAACAAAAAGAGGAAGAACAAGCTCTCAGAGTTAAACTAAAAGAACAAACACTTAAAGAAGAAGCTAGATTAGAAAAACAACGAGTAAAAGATATAAAATTATTCCTAAGAAAAGAGCAAGCACTTTTGAGAATTGAGCAAGCTGAAAAACAAAAACAGTTTTTAAAACAATTAAGACTAGATAAACAAATTGAAAAATTCAGAATTAGAGAAGTCAAGGAACTAGAAAAACTTGAGAAAATTTCTTTAAAAGAAAAAAGAGAAGACTATGCAGGTTTACAAGAAAGAATTGATAAACTTAAGGAAAAATATCGATTACTTCGAGATCAAAAAATTAAAGAAAGAGTTGAAGCATTAGGAGTTAAACTTCAAGGTGATGAAGATAGAGAAACCTTATTAGAAAAAGAAAAAGAATATACTTTAGCAAGACAAAAAATTGAATTTGCATTAGAAAGTTTTTACAGAAGTGCAAGTAGCCTAGTATTTCAGTTAAATAAAAGACATATCACCCGGGACATGTCTATTTTTCGTTGTATAGACAGAAGATTTGAAACAGGTGAAGTTTTTATTAAATGGGATGAGTCACAAGATGATGACTGGTTATTATTAATTTATATTAAAAATAATTCTCCAGATGAAGGAATTGTTATTGAAGATAAAACTAATCCTGAAAAAAATCTTTCACATGAGTTTAGAAATGTAGATATCTTCAAAGCCTCAGATACAATGGTAGACTCTTTAACGCAACTCATTGCAAGGAAAAGAGCCAAAAATAATAATTAAACATTTATATTAAATTAGGTATTATCTGAAATGATTTTAGGATCTGCCTTTTTAATAATTTTATATTTAATTTTCAGATACATTATTGCGTGGATCACATATTTTAATAATTTGGACCCAAGACTTGGTGATAGTACATGGCGGTTTACGTATGATTATCCAGTAGTTGGTGAGAGAGATATCTCTGATTTGGATGATAAGGACTTTGTTAGATTAAGAAGAAAAAAGAATAAAATTATTTTATTAATGTACTCAATAGTCCTAGTGATGTTTGTATCTTCTATGTCTTTATTAAGTAAATTTTTATTATTTTTTACAAGTTAGATTTTTTAAGTTGCTTTTTATTTTTTAAGTAAAGAAAAAAAGCTACTATTTCATATACAATTGAAAATATATTAAAGATGATTGGTAACTTAAAAAATTTATAAAGAAATTTATATTTTGGCATTTTTTTCCATAATAATAAAAAAGCTTCCGCACCTCCAATAACTTTTTCACCATCTTTGACATGCAGTCTTCTCAAAAGTTGTTTACTATCTTTAGAGGTTTCTTGTTCTGCTAATTCATTATCTGTAATATCAACCCAATCAATTTCCTCTATTTCTTCCTTCTTATAGAGATCAATTTCTGCCTTACAAATTTTACAAGAATTATTAAAATAAACTTTCATAATTAGATGTTTTATTACTAATTTGTCCCATATATGTACATGCGTAAAATACTCTAGTTGAAAAATCTTTGAAACAATCTATTTAATGTCTTCTATGAGTAATTTCTTTGAAAAATCTGACCTATCAAGAAGTGAGGCTGAAAATATTATTTCGGATACTCTTCAAAAATGTGATGATGGTGAGTTGTACTTAGAAAATTCTAAATCTGAGTCAATTTTACTAGATGATAACAAGATAAAAAATTCTAGTTATAATTCAGATTTAGGATTTGGGTTTAGAGCTATCTCTGATGAAGTAGTTGCTTATTCTCACTCTAATGAAATTTCAAAAAACTCCTTAAAGCAATCTTCAGAAAATTTAAAATCGACACTTAAATCTGTCAAAGGTACCTATAATCATGAAATTCCTAAATCTAATAAGAAATATTATGAGAACATCAACCCTATTGAACAAAAATCTCTTAATGAAAAAATTAAAATACTTAATGAAGTAAATAATTATTTGCGTTCAAAAGATGACAACATTAAACAAGTTACTGCTAATTTTTTGGGAGAACAAAAATCGGTTGAAATAATTAGATCTGGTGGAGAAACTTTGACTGATGTTCGTCCTTTAATAAGATTCAATGTATCCGTTATGCTTGAGAAAAATGGGAGAAAAGAGACGGGTGTGTATGGTGTTGGGGGAAGACAATCTTATGACTCTTATTTAAAAGATGATAACTGGAAAAGCGTTTGTGATGAGGCTTTGAGAATAGCTTCGGTAAATTTAGAAAGTAAACCCGCACCAGCTGGTGAAATGAAAGTTGTGCTAGGACCTGGTTGGCCGGCAATATTAATTCATGAGGCTGTTGGTCATGGTTTAGAAGGGGATTTTAACAGAAAAAAAACCTCAGCTTTTCATAATTTAATGGGCCAAAAAGTTGCAAGTGAGGGAGTTACAATTGTTGATGATGGCACCATTGATAACAGAAGAGGTAGTCTTACGATTGATGATGAGGGAACTCCGACAGAAAAAACTGTTTTAATTGAGAATGGGATTTTAAAAAATTTTATGCAAGATCGTCTAAACGCTCGTTTAATGAAAACCAAATCTACTGGTAGTGGAAGAAGAGAAAACTATAGACATATTGTTCTTCCAAGAATGAGAAATACGATGATGCTGAGTGGTAATCAGACTCAAGATGAGATGATTAAAGCTGTCGATAAAGGTATTTTTGCTGTGAGTTTTGGTGGCGGACAGGTTGATATTACCTCTGGAAAATTTGTATTCAATTGTACTGAAGCTTATGAGATTGTTAATGGTAAAATTGGATCTCCAATTAAAGGCGCGACACTTATTGGAGATGGCCCTTCAATTTTAAAAGAAGTTTCTATGGTTGGGAATGACATGATGATGGATCCTGGTATTGGAACATGTGGAAAAGCTGGCCAAGGTGTTCCCGTAGGCGTTGCTCAACCATCTATACTAATTAATAAGATGACTGTTGGTGGCACAAAACTTTAAATGGTCAAAGATCAAGAATTTTTAGAAAAAAAAGCATCATATTGTTTAGGTTTAGCTAAGAAATTAGGCGCAACCGAGTCCAGTGTGATTGTTAATAACTCTGTATCTGAAACTGTTAATTTTAGAAATAAAAAACTAGACGAGTCTAATAGATCAGATGATCTTGGAATAAGCATTACCACTTACATTGGAAAAAAAAAGTCATCAATATCTTCTTCTAATTTACTTGATGATAATCTAAACATTTTGATTGAAAAATGTGTTGAGACAACAAAAAATACTCCTCAAGATGAATTTAATTCATTACCAGATAAAGATTTATTGGCCAAAGAAGTTAAGGATTTAGATCTTTATGACGATACCCATATAGAAAACGATCAAAAAATAGATTATTTGAAAAAATTAGAATCTGCTGCTTCCAATGATAAAAAGATTGTTAATACAGAATCTAGTTTTACTCAAAATAAATCAAATTTTATTTTAGCCAATAGTGAAGGTTTTTGTGCTGGCTACAAAACATCTTCGTTTACAGCTTCGAGTGTTACAGTTGCCAAAGATGAAAAAAGTATGGAGAGAGATTATGAATATTCTAGTAAATGTTTTCTGAAAGACTTGGATGACGCAGAAGAATTAGGTAAACAAGCTGCCGATCAAACAATTAGAAAATTAAGCCCTAAAAAAATAGGTAGTGAAAAAATTGCCATAATTTTTGACAAAAGAATAGCTAAGGGAATACTAAGTACTTTTGCAAGTGCGATTTCATCATCAGCGATATCAAGAGGAACCTCTTTTTTAAAAGATAAAGTTAACCAAAAAATTTTTTCTGATACAATTAATGTCTTAGATAAACCGGACATACTCAAAGGTTTAGGCTCAAGAAATTTTGATAGCGAGGGGGTTAAAACTGATACTCTTAAATTAGTAGACCAAGGAATTTTAAAACATTATTTGATTGATACTTACAATGGAAAAAAATTAAACCTTAAATCAAATGGAAGATGTGGAGGGACAAGCAATCTTTATTTTGAAAATGGAAATATTAGTTTTAAAGATTTATTGAATTCAAAATCAAAAAGTCTCTATATTACAGAAACTATAGGACACGGAAGTAATATTGTAACCGGTGATTATTCTGTAGGTGCAACAGGGTTTTTAGTCGAAAACGGAGAGTTTAAGTATCCTATAAATGAAATTACCATTGCAGGAAATTTTAAAGATATGTTTAAAAATATTACCCTCGCAAATGATTTAGATTTTAAATATGCAACCAATTCACCAACCATGATGATTGAGGGAATGGTTGTTGCTGGTAAATGAGTGAATTTTGCGTAATCGGCTCAGGTATTTCCGGAGCTACAATTGCGAATCTTCTTAATAAAAAAAATTCAGTAATCCTATTTGATAAAGCGAGAGGTCCAGGAGGACGTGCATCTTTCAAAAGAATGAAAGGCAATATAGGCTTTGATCATGGTACTCAATACTTTTCACCAAAAACCCCAAAATTCAAAAAATTTACCAAAGATTTAATTAAAAAAAGAATTTTAAAGGTTTGGGGTGGTAAACACATTTTTCTTAACTCCAAAAAAAAAGAAAATAAAAAACATCTGAAAATTATAGGTAAAAATGGGAACAATGATATTAGCAAGTACTTATTAAAAAAAATCAATTGTAACTATCAAAGTGAATTAAAAAAAATTCATTATAAAAACAAACTTTGGCATTTATCATTTGCTGATGGAAAATTGAGA
Source organism: uncultured Pelagibacteraceae bacterium (assembly GCA_902632935.1). Lineage (GTDB taxonomy): Bacteria > Pseudomonadota > Alphaproteobacteria > Pelagibacterales > Pelagibacteraceae > Pelagibacter. Next base: position 45,863 of record CACPEJ010000004.1, on the reverse strand, counting down.
TCTTTTAAAAGTATTATTTTGACCTGTCCTTTTCCACAATTAAAAAAACTCTCTAAAAGATTCATAAATAATTCTTTTTTAAAAAAATCAATAAAAATGGATGCAAATATTACTACTATGATTGCTATAAAAAAAAACAAGAAATCAAATAGCAGCTATCTTTTTGAAGATCCAATTCTTGGTTGGGCCGGTAATGAAAATTCAAAAAAAAGATTTAAATCAAAATATGATTTATGGACCCTTCAAAGTACATTTACGTGGGCAAATAAAAAGATCAATCAAAATAAAAATAATAAGAAAGAGAATTCAAAAATTATGATTGATAAGTTCTTTAAACTTTCAAATATTAAAAAAACTAAAATTAACTTCTCTCTTAATCATGGTTGGAAATACTCTTCTAATTCAAAACCTTTCAAAATTAAAAGTTATTGGGATCCAAAGAAAAAAATAGGTGTTTGTGCTGATTGGTTTGTAGGACCAAGACTAGAGTCCGGATGGATAAGTGCACGGGACTTATTTAAAAAAATTTCGAGATAAATTACTCAAAGTTTTTCAATCTGTATTCCCAATTTCCCATTCTTGAGTAAGACACTTTTAAAATTCTTAAATTTTTTTGATCGTACCAAATATCAAAGTCTAATCGTTTATCTTTTGGAATATTCATATCCTTAGATTTAAGTGTAAAATGATCAACATCATAAATTTTTCCATAAAGGTCAATTTTTTCTTTTCCTATAAAAGTAACTACCTGTTCTTTAATACTTCCTGATATTGGACTTATTTGAGATCCTGCTTGCAAAATTTTATGATTCCACCAATTTCCAATAACATTATTAGTTGTTGCTTCGCCATTGAATGAGGAGCCTTTGATATCATATTTTCTAGTCTTTTTATTTAATTCTAAATTTACAAATTTTTCTTTGTCATTTTGAAGAGTTTTAGAATTAAAAGATATCAATTGATCTTTGATATATTTTTCTTCACCATATGACTCAACCTGAAAAATTGTAGTTCCCAATAGATCAACAGAAAATTTAAATTGATTTGTAACAATAGTTTCTTCACCATTTCTTTCAAAAAAATAATAATTGTATCCAATTAGTTCACCATTTCTAAAAATCTCCATTTCAATTTTGTTATATTTATTGTAGTGACCCATATGTGCCATGGAAATAACTGGAAAAATTACAATAAACAAAATGGCTATAAATTTTCTCATTTAGCAATTACATTAGTGGACTTTATCTATAATAGAAATAACTTATTAAAATGTTTTTAAAAATAAAGAAAATACCAAAAGTTAATTGGAGTTCTGACAAGCCATATAATTTTAAACCAAAATTTTCTACTTTCTTTTTTTTATGCTTTGGTCTAACGATGTTCGGTCTTGGTGAAGGGTTATTGATTGTTTCCTTTACAGGCGCTTCTCCATGGAGTGTTTTAGCTCAAGGCATTTCCTTAAATGTTAATTTAAGTATTGGAACAATTACTTTTTTAATAAGTATTGCTGTCTTAATTTTATGGATTCCTTTGGGCCAAAAACCAGGAATGGGTACAATATTTAATGCCTTAATAATAGCCTTTATGATTGATCTTTGTATTAAGTTTGTACCAACCCCATCAAATTATTTTAATCAATTAATCCTAGCAGTAGTTTCTGTAATGATGGTTGGAATAGGTGGGGGCATTTATTTAGTTTCTAATCTTGGTGCGGGACCAAGAGATGGATTAATGATTGGTTTACAAAAAGTAACTAATTTACCAGTGGCAGCCGTTAGAGCTTTTTTAGAAATTTCTGTTGTAAGTATTGGTTGGTATTTAGGTGGAACAGTAGGGGTTGGAACTCTTTTATTCGCTTTTGGTATTGGTCCGTGCGTTGCTCTAGGTTTATTTTTAGTTGATAAAATTTTTGATTAGGCAGCAGCGCCTGATTTTTCACTTCTTTTTCTTTCATGAGGATCAAGAATAGCTTTTCTTAATCTACAAGACTCTGGAGTAATTTCTAAAGCCTCATCTGTATTTAACATACTTAATTGTTCAGCAATCGACATTTTTCTTACAGGAGTTAAGACAACATTTTCATCAGTACCCTGCGTTCTCATATTGGTTAATTTTTTTCCCTTCATGACATTAATAATCATATCTCCTGGCTTAGGTGATAGTCCCACAATCATTCCAGGATAAACAGGATCGTTATGAGTTACAAACATTTCTCCTCTTGCCTGTAAATTAAAGATTGCAAAAGCAACTGCCTTTCCTTGTTCCATAGAAATTAGAGCACCATTTCTTCTGCCCTCCATTTCACCTTCAAATGGACCATATTCATGAAAAATTCTATTGATGACACCGTTTCCTTTTGTCAGCGTTAAAAATCTACTTGTATATCCCATCAAACCCCTTGTTGGTGCATGAAATATAAGCCTCTTTTTATTTTTACCAGTGTCTTTTAATTCTATTAATTTACCTTTTCTTCTATTCATTGAATCAATTATTTTTGATGAATGCTCTTCATCAAGATCCATAGTAATTTCCTCTATTGGCTCAAGTTTGTTTCCATTTTCATCTTTTTTATATAGAACTTTTGGAGGGCTCACTGTCATTTCAAAACCTTCTCTTCTCATTTGAGTAAGTAAAATTTCCAACATTAATTCACCACGTCCACTAACCACAAAAGAGTCATTTCCCTCATTTTCAGTAAATGTAATTCCAACATTATTTTGTGCCTCTTGAACTAATCGATCTCTAATCTGTGTGCTTGTTAGTTTTTTACCTTCTGTACCAGCCAAAGGCGATGTATTTACAGTGATGGTAATTGACATAGTTGGGGGATCTATAGGAGTGGCTTCTATTGGCTCGTTAACTTCAAGATCACAAATAGTATCTGCAACGTTAGCTTTTTCTAAACCGGCAACAACTACAATATCTCCAGCTTCACCAACCTCAATTGGAACTTTTTTAGTTCCCTCGTATCTAAAAATTTTAGTTAATCGACCTTCATCAACTTTCTCTCCATTTAAGTTGATTGCCTTAATTGCCTGATTAGCTTTTGCTGTTCCTTGTGAAATTCGACCTACTAAACTTCTTCCTAAGAAACTATCAGCATAAAGAAGTGTAGAAAGCATAGCAAAAGGTTTTGCTTTATCTAATTCAGCTGGTTTAACATGCTCTATAATTTTATCTAAAAGTGGATTAAGATTCTCTCTTGGACCATCAACTTCATGATCAGCCCATCCAGATCTTCCACTTGCATATAATACTGGGAAATCTAGTTGTTCTTCATTAGCATCTAAACTTACAAATAAGTCGAATGTTTCATCTAGAACTTCATTAGCTCTTTGATCTGATTTATCTAATTTATTTATAACCACAATTGGCTTTAAACCTTGTTTTAATGCTTTTGCTAAAACAAATTTTGTTTGAGGCATCACACCTTCAGCAGAGTCTATTAGTAATAATGCTCCATCAGCCATACTAAGCACTCTTTCAACTTCAGCAGCGAAATCTCTGTGGCCGGGGGTATCAATTATATTTATTCTAGAATCTTTCCAATTAATCGAGGCAGGTTTAGCTAATATTGTAATTCCTCTCTCTTTTTCTAATTCACCAGAGTCCATCAGCCTTTCATCCACAACCTCATTTTCTCTAAATGAACCACTTTGTTTCATTAGGTTATCAATTAGGGTTGTCTTTCCATGATCAACATGGGCAATTATGGTGATGTTTCTTATAGTATTATTCATAAATTTGGGTTCTTATACATATTTAAACACTTTTGAAAACTTAAAAAAAACTACACTAGGCTTGAATAAATTAAGGATTTTTTTTTAATTTTTATTTTTTTCGCTTTTCGCGTTTAAGTTTTCTTTTTTCTTTAAAATTTAATTTAGGTTTTTTTTTGACACTAGAGTCTTTAAACGATTTTCCACTATATCTTTTAGACATATTCCTGAGTTTATATCATTAACAAAATATTATATATCAATAAATATGCAAAATCTTCAAATGGCTTTTAAAAATAAAAAGAAGGTTTTTTTAAAATCTATTAAAAGTAAAAATACTAAAAGTCGAAACAAATATAAAAGAGTTGCTTTATCTACAATCAGATATGCTGGAGGAAAATCTCTAGCAGTGGGACACGTTTTTGAATTGTTACCAAATCATGTCAAAAAAGTAGTATCTCCTTTTTTTGGCGGAGGGTCTGTTGAGATAGCAATGAGTAAATTTTTAGGACTCAATGTAGTTGGTTATGATATTTTTGATATTCTTTGTAATTATTGGAATTTTCAAATTAAAAAACCAGAAGCACTTTATAAAAAACTTAGTCAGCTAAAACCCTCTTTTAAAGAATTTGAAAGAATAAGAAAAATCTTAAATAAAGTTTGGAAAAAAGAGATTAAATTAGACCCTTTAACCCTAGCAGTTTATTATGTTTATAATTTCAACTTATCTTATGGTCCAGGCTTTATGGGCTGGACATCAGAAATTTATTTAAACAAAAAAAAATATCAAAAAATGTTGGAAAAAATTAAAAATTTTAAACCTGGAAAATTATCCGTGAATCAAGGAGATTTTGAAAAAGTCTTAAAAAAACATAAAAACGACTTCTTGTATTGTGATCCCCCCTATTTCATTGGGCCTGACTCTAAAATGTTTAAAGGAGTTTACCCTATGAGAAATATACCTGTTCACCATAGGGATTTTCCACATGAGAGGCTAAGAGACATGTTAAAAAAACATAAGGGTGGATTTATACTATCTTATAACGATTGCCCGACGATAAGAAAATATTACAAAGGTTTTAAAAAGTTATATCCAACATGGCAATACACAATGGGTCAAGGTGAGACTAGAATTGGAAAAAACAGGATTGAAAAGGGGAATAAACACATAAAAAATTCACATGAAATTTTAATTTTTTCTCCATCTTAAATTTTTAGGTAAAAAAAAAGGGCAGTAAAAACTGCCCTTTTAGAATTTTGATTAGGAGTTATTGGGTTACATTCCCATGCCGCCCATTCCTCCCATACCACCCATGCCGCCCATTCCACCAGGCATTCCAGCAGGAGCCGCATCTTTTTCTTCTGGCTTGTCAGCTATCATTGCTTCTGTTGTTACTAATAATCCAGAAATTGATGCTGCATCTTGAAGTGCAGTTCTAACAACTTTAACTGGGTCAATAATACCTTTCGCAAACATGTCACAATATTCTTCATTTTGTGCATCATAGCCGTGAGTTTTTTTATTCTGTTCTAACAATTTACCAACTACAACTGAACCATCTACTCCAGCATTTTTAGTAATTTGTCTTATAGGAGCTTCTAATGCTCTTCTCACTAAATCAACACCAGCTTTTTGATCCTCGCCTTTGGCTTTTACTTTTTCAAGCTCTTGAGCAGCATATAACAAAGCACATCCACCACCTGTTACAATACCTTCTTCAACAGCAGCTCTAGTTGCATTAAGTGCATCTTCAACTCTGTCTTTTCTTTCTTTAACTTCAACTTCTGTAGCGCCACCAACTTTAATTACAGCGACACCACCAGCTAGTTTAGCTAATCTTTCTTGAAGTTTTTCTTTATCGTAATCAGATGTTGTTTCATCAATTTGTTGTTTGATTGAAGAACATCTTGCTTCGATATCAGATTTTTTACCACTACCATTTACGATAGTACTATTATCTTTATCAACTTTAACTTTTTTACATGATCCAAGATCATCTAATTTTACGTTTTCAAGTTTAATTCCTAAATCTTCAGAAATTACACTTCCACCAGTTAAGATTGCAATATCTTCAAGCATAGCTTTTCTTCTGTCACCAAAACCTGGAGCTTTCACAGCTACTACTTTTAGACCACCTCTTAATTTGTTAACAACTAAAGTTGCTAAAGCTTCACCTTCAACATCTTCAGATATAATCATTAATGGTCTACCAGCTTGTACCACAGCTTCTAAAAGTGGAACCATTGGTTGTAGATTTGTTAATTTCTTTTCATGTAAAAGAATAAAAGGATTGTCTAACTCTGTCGTCATTTTATCACTATTCGTAATAAAGTATGGTGATAAATATCCTCTATCAAACTGCATACCTTCAACGACATCAAGTTCCGTTTCAATTCCTTTATTTTCCTCAACAGTAATGACACCTTCATTACCAACTTTTTGCATTGCTTTAGAAATCATACTTCCGATTTCTTTATCACCATTTGCAGAAATAGTTCCTACTTGAGCAATTTCATCACTATCTTTTACTTTTTTGGCTGAAGAAACTAAGTTTTGTTTAACAACATCTACTGCCGCATCAATACCTCTTTTTACATCCATTGGGTTCATTCCAGCTGTAACATATTTTACACCTTCTTTGACGATCGCTTGAGCTAAAATAGTTGCAGTTGTTGTTCCGTCACCAGCTTCATCATTTGTCTTACTAGCAACTTCCTTAACCATTTGAGCACCCATATTTTCGAACTTATCTTCAAGGTCAATTTCTTTTGCAACTGAAACACCATCTTTGGTAATTCTTGGAGCACCATAAGATTTGTCCATCACAACGTTTCTGCCTTTAGGACCTAACGTTACCTTAACAGTATCAGCTAAGATATTTACCCCTCTTATCATTGCTGATCTTGCTTCAGCGTCAAATTTAACAACTTTTGCCATTATACTTTCTCCTTTAACTTATATTATTTACTTGAAATACCCATAATGTCGGACTCTTTCATTATGCTGTATTCTTTACCATCAATTTTGACTTCAGTTCCTGACCATTTGCCAAATAAAACTTTGTCTCCAACTTTAACATCCATTGGAATTTTTTTCCCATCTTCAGTTTTTGCACCACCACCAACAGCAACAACTTTTCCCTCTTGAGGCTTCTCTTGTGCAGTATCTGGTATGATTATTCCTCCAGCAGTTTTCTCGCTGCTATCTAAAACTTCTATTAAAACTCTGTCATGTAACGGTCTAAATTTCATATATTCTCCTATATAAATATGGAGTTCATATAGAGATTGGTAATACTATTTCAAGATATACTTGATATTTAGTTTATTAAAAAAGGTAGGAAATTGTGGATTTTTTGGGTTATAGATTATTTTGATGACTAAAAATTTAGACAAAGATGGTTTCTGCTCAATCGTTGATAATTACCAGCTTTTTTATATCGATTTATGGGGTGTTATTCATAATGGAATAAACCTTCACAAAGAAGCAATCAACGTTTTAAAAGAAATCACAAAAAAAGGCAAAGAATACATCCTGCTTACAAATGCTCCAAGACCTAACGATGTTGTTAAATCCTTTTTAGAAAAAATGGGTATGGAAAAAGAAATTAGAGATCATGTTTTCACATCTGGCCAAGCATCATTAAATTATCTCAAACAAAATTTATCCACCAAAAAATTTTTTCATGTTGGGCCACCACGTGATTTCGATTTATTTAATGACTTCGCAAAAATGAAGTCAGACAATATTGATGATGGAGAGTACATATTGTGTACTGGGTTATTTGAGAAATTTGAAAAAGATTTGAATTATTATAAAGATTTATTTGAAAAAAATTTAGATAAAGAGATGGTTTGCACTAATCCTGACTTAATTGTAGATAGAGGCGACAAAAGAGAACTTTGTGCAGGATCAGTTGCCATGGTTTTTGAAAAAATGGGTGGCAAGGTAGTATATTTTGGCAAACCATATCCTGAGGTTTATAATTTATCCATCAATAACAAAGGTAAAAAAATTCTTTCTGTTGGTGATAATCTAAATACTGATATTAAAGGTGCAAATCTTTTAAATTATGACTCTTTAATTATTTCAAATGGTATTCATAAAAATGAAATCAAAGAAAAAGGAATTGAAGCAACTGCGAAATCTTATGAAACAATCTGTAATTATATACAATCAGATTTAAAATGGTGAAAATGAAATTATATAATACTTTTAATATTAAAAAAAATCATAAAAATTCAATTATTTTAATTGGTAATTTTGATGGACTTCATCTTGGACATCAAAAATTATTTAGATTAGCGAAAAAATATAAAAAAAAATATTCTTCAAAGATTGGTGTTTTGACTTTTGAGCCGATGCCAAAAATGTTTTTTAACCCCAATTTAAAAAATTTTAGATTATCTAATTTAAACCAAAAAATTGAAAATTTAGGTAAACTTAATGTTGATTTTGTTATTACTAAGAAATTTAATCGTAAATTTTCAAAAACAAAATCAATTTCATTTATTAAAGAAACTTTAGGTAGAAAACTTAGTCCAAAATTTATTTTTGTAAGTAATAATTTTAGATTTGGAAACAAAAGAGAAGGAAACGTAAAACAATTAATTTATTATGAGAAATTATGCAATTATAAAATTGTTAAACCACAACCTTTATCAATTAAAAAACAAATTATTTCATCTTCATTATTAAGAAAATATTTGCAGAGTGGGAAACTTAATAAAGTTAATAAACTTTTAGATAGAAAATGGTCAATTGATGGAAAAGTTCAAAAAGGTAGACAACTAGGAAAAAAGATTGGTTTTCCAACAGCCAACATAGATATCAAAGATTATGTTTTAGCAAAACCAGGTGTTTATGCTGTCAAGGCTAAGAAAATAAAAAGTTCAAAATATATTAAAGGAATAGCCAATTTAGGATATCGACCGACATTTAATGGAAAAAAAATATTATTAGAAGTTCATTTATTTAATTTTTCTGGAAATTTATATAATAAGTATTTAAGAGTAGAATTTTTAAAATTTATACGAGCTGAAAAAAAATTCAAAAATATAGATCAATTAAAAAAACAAATTAAAATTGATTTAGTAACTGCAAAAAAAACAAAATGAGTAAAAACCAAATTAATTTACCTAAAACAGCTTTTTCAATGAAAGCTAATTTACCAATTAGAGAGCCAGAAATTTTAAAACTTTGGAAAAAAATTGACCTTTACAAAGAGTTAAGGAATTCAAGAAAAGGAGAGGAAAAATTTGTTCTCCACGATGGTCCCCCATATGCAAATGGAAATATACATATGGGTACTGCGTTAAATAAAATATTAAAAGATATTATCGTAAAGTTTCATCAAATGGATGGCAAAGACTCCGTTTATGTTCCAGGTTGGGATTGTCATGGTTTACCTATCGAATGGAAAATTGAGGAACAATACAAAAAAAATAAAAAAAATAAGAATGATGTTCCGATTGTAGAATTTAGAAAAGAATGCCGAACGTTTGCTGAAAAATGGATAGAGGTTCACAAGGACCAATTTAAAAGATTAGGTGTTGTTGGTGATTGGGAAAATTATTATTCAACAATGAGTTATGATGCAGAGGCACAAATTGTAAGAGAACTTGGAAAATTTTTAAAAGAAGGAAGTCTTTACAGAGGTTTTAAACCAGTTTTATGGTCAACTGTAGAAAAAACTGCCTTAGCTGATGCCGAGGTTGAATATCAAGACCATAAATCTGATACGATCTATGCTTGTTTTCCAGTTAAATCATCAAAAATAAAAGAACTTAATGATTGTGATATTGTTATATGGACAACCACTCCTTGGACAATACCAGCAAACAAAGCTTTAGCATACAATGAAAGCTTAGATTACTTGATAATTCAAATTAATGATGACGGAAATTTTAAAAATAAAAAAATTGTTATCGCTGAGGCACTACTAGACTCTGTTTTAAAAGATTGTGAGATTAAAGAATTTGAAAACCTTAAGAAATTTAAAGGTAAAGATTTAAAAGATACTATCTGTAAGCATCCATTTTTTGATTTGGGGTATGATTACGATATCCCAATGTTAGAAGCACGTTTTGTAACCACTGAACAAGGAACAGGAATTGTTCATTGTGCACCAAGTCATGGACCTGACGACTTTAATCTTTGTTTAAATAACGGAATAAAGGCAATTGAGACAGTAGATGATGATGGAAAATATACAAATAATGTTTCTCTATTTGAAGGTTTACATATTTTTAAGGCTAACCCAGTTGTGATCGAAAAATTGAAAGATCAAAATAAACTTCTTTCAAATGGTGAATTGATACATTCATATCCTCACTCTTGGAGATCAAAAGCACCTTTAGTTCACAGAGCGACACCACAATGGTTCATTTCTATGGAAAGTCATAAACTGAGAAGTAAGGCTTTAAAAGCAATAGATGATACGACCTTTTATCCAAGTAAAGGTAAAGAAAGATTAAAATCAATGATCGAGACAAGGCCAGATTGGTGTGTATCAAGACAAAGAGTTTGGGGTGTACCGCTTCCTATTTTTGTAAATAAAAAGTCTAATGAAATTTTAATAGACGATGGAGTATTTGAAAATATTGCTAATATTTATGAGAAAGAAGGTTCTGATTGTTGGTTTTCAGATGACCCTCAAAAATTTTTAGGTATTAAATATAAAGCGGAAGATTTTGAAAAGCTCAGCGATATTGTTGAAGTTTGGTTTGATAGTGGATCAACACATTCTTTTGTATTGGAGAAGAGAAAAGACCTTAAATGGCCTGCATCAATGTATTTAGAGGGTTCTGATCAACATAGGGGTTGGTTTCATTCCTCTCTATTAGAGTCATGTGGAACAAGAGGTAAGGCACCTTTCGAGTCTATATTATCTCATGGATTTGTTGTGGATGGCAAAGGTCTTAAAATGTCAAAATCTCTTGGAAATGTAATTGCACCTGAGGATATTTTGAAAAAATATGGTGCCGATATTTTAAGAATTTGGGTTGCTGCATCCAATTATGCGGAAGATTTAAGAATAGATTATTCTATTTTGGACCAGCATTCTGAGTCTTATCGTAAAATTAGAAATACATTTAGATATTTATTAGGAAATATAAATGACAAATATGAGGATGTTAATTTAGATAAAATTGACGTTGAAAGCTTGCCGGAGCTAGAGAAATTTATGTTAGGCAAGATTCATTCTCTTAACATCAAATTTGAAAATTATTTTAAAAAATATGATTTTCACAATCTTTATAAAGAATTGTTGAATTTTTGCACAACAGATCTGTCAGCATTCTATTTTGATATAAGAAAGGACACTTTATATTGTGATCCAATTAATTCTGAGAAAAGAAAATCTTGTGTTAAAATTTTAAATGTTTTATTAAAATCTTTACTCAGATGGTTTGCTCCAATATTGTCTTTTACAACTGAGGAAATACATCAATTGATATCAAAGAATATTAAAAGTATTCATTTAGAAAAATTTCTTACTTTTCCAGATAAATTTAAAAATGAACAGCTTTCAGAAAGATGGTCTCAATTAATAAAGATTAGAGATGTATGTAACATAAGTATTGAGGAAAAAAGAGCTAATAAAGAAATTGGTTCAAGTTTAGAAGCAGAACTCAAAATTAAATTAAATGAGAAATATAAAGACATAATCTCAAGAATTGATTTATCAGAACTTTGTATAGTATCAAAAACTCAAATCAATTTTGATGAAGATACAGATATTCTAGTTGAAACTAAGAAAGCCCCAGGTAATAAATGTCCTGTGTGTTGGAAAATAAGCGTTGAGCCTTGCGAGCGACATTCTCAATAATGTCTAAATATTTAAATAAAACTTTTATCGTTAACTTTTTTATAATTTTAAGTATTTTTGGTCTCGATAGGTTTACCAAAGTCTATGTGATTTCTGAAAATGAAAAAAATTTGTCGTCTGAATTATTTGTATCAAAATTTTTGAATATAAATTTAATTTATAATGAAGGAATAGCATTTGGTTTATTATCATTTGATCAAAGTCATATGTACAATATTTTAACAATTTTAATCGCAGCTGTAATTTTAATTATTTTTTTTATGACTTTAAAAAGTGATGGTCTTAAAAAATATTCACTTTTAATGATATTTGGCGGAGCCCTAGGTAATTTATATGATCGAATTTTTTTTAAGGCTGTGCCAGACTTTATTGATTTTCATATCGGAAATTTTCATTGGTTTATTTTTAATGTATCGGATATATTTATTTCATTAGGAGTATTATTTTTGATTATTTTTGAAATAATTGATAATCAAAAAAATAAAATTGATGAAAAAAATATTTAAACTAACAACAATAATAATTTTAATTTTAGCTTTAAATTCGTGTGGAACTATTAGAGAAGGTTTTAGTTCACAGAAAAAAAATAGTATAGATGAATTTTTGGTTGAAAAGAAATCACCTTTAGTGATGCCTCCAGACTTCAATGAATTACCATTACCGCAGCAAACTAATCAAGTAACTGAGAATGAAGAAAATACAGATATCAAATCATTACTTACTGACAACAAGGACTCAGATTTAGATAATCAAAACACTAATCAAAACACAAATTTTGAAAATTCCATATTAGAAAAAATTAAAAATAATTAATGATAACATCAGGAATTTTTTTTAAAAATTTTAAGGGTAGTAAACAAAATTCTAAAATAAAAAAAAATCTTAAGAAATTAATTAAAGAAAATAGTCAAATCTTTCAATCTTTTAGTAAAAATTATAAAGACCAATTTAAGATCAAAAATTTACGAATTTTTAAAAGATTCAACGATATCCGTATAATTGGAATTGGTGGTTCGTCATTGGGCACAAAAACTATTCATAGCTTTCTTGAAGATAAAATCAAAAAGAATGTATCATTTTATGATAATTTATCAACTTTCAACAAAAAATCTGGAAATAAAAAACATTTAAATTTAATCATCTCTAAATCAGGCAATACTTTAGAGACAATAGTTAATTCTAATATTCTAATCAAAAAAAAAGATAAAAATATTTTTATCACAGAAAATAAAAGGAATTATTTAAATTCATTAGCTCATAAACTAAAATCAGAGATTGTTCATCACAATAATTTTATAGGTGGTCGATACTCAGTTTTATCAGAAGTTGGAATGTTGCCCGCAGAATTAATGGGTCTTAATTCAAAAAGTTTTAGGCAATTTAATAATCTAATTAAAAATCAAAAATATTTAAATGCGCTCATATCTAATGTGGAATCTACATTAAATTTAATTAAAAAAAGAAAATTAAATTCAATTATCATAAATTATGATGAAAAATCTCAAAATTTTTTTTCGTGGTATCAACAACTAGTAGCTGAAAGTTTGGGTAAAAAGGGAAAAGGTTTATTGCCAGTCGTATCTAACATGCCAAGAGATAATCATAGCGTTATGCAGCTTTATTTGGATGGTTTTAAAAATAATTTTTACACGTTTTTTTATGTCCATGAAAATAATACCTCCAAAATAGATAATAAATTTATTTTGCCCTCACAAAATTTTCTTAAAAACAAAAATATTCAAAATATTACTTACGCTCAAAAAAAAGCTACGGAAAATGTTTTTACAAAAAAAAATATACCTTTTAGAAGCTTTGAGATAAAAAAAAGGGATGAAAAAACTTTAGGTGAGTTATTTTGCTTTTTTATGTTGGAAACTATTTTAATTGGAAGAGCTTTGAAAATAAACCCTTACAATCAACCTGCTGTTGAGTTAATTAAAAATGAAACTAAGAAAATTTTAGTTTAAATCACCAAATATAATTTTCGATATTCCATATTTCTTCTCATCTAGAATTCTAAATTTTTTTGAAAACTCATCATTTTCTTTTTTATGCCTATGCACAATAATCACCCCATCTTTATTGAGAATTTTTTCTTGAAAAATATTATCAACAATATTTGACAATCTTTTTTCTTTATAGGGAGGATCCAAAAATATGATATTGAATTTAAGCTTAATTTTTTTCAAAAAGTAATTAGATAGTAAGTCTTCCTCAATAATCTCGTATTTTTCTCTCATATTTAAATTATTTAGATTACTTTTTAAAATTGGTAAAACACCATTATACTTTTCTACAAAAGTAACATGTTTAGCTCCTCTTGAGAGACACTCTAAACCAAATGAGCCAACACCTGCAAATAGATCTAAAACTATTGAATTTTCAATATTAATATTAAATTTATTTGAGTGATTAATAATATTAAAAATAGATTCTTTTGCTAAGTCTTTTAAGGGTCTTGTTTCTTTGTCCTTTGGTTGTAAAATTTTTTTTCCTTTAAATTTTCCACCAATTATTCTCATTTTTTTATTACTTTATAACCAATATCTTTTCTAAAAAAACCATCTGACCAATTTAGATTGTTGAGAAGTTGATGAATCCTATTTCTTGACTCTTCAAAACTATCTGATAATGAAACAAAATTTAAAACCCGTCCACCCACCGCTAAAGTAACATCACCTCTTTTTATAGTGCCAGCATGAAATAAGTGATCATCAGTGTTTAATTCAATTTTGTTAATATTTTTGATTTCAATGTTTTTTTGATAGGTTTCAGGGTAACCTTTTGAGCACAAAACAACACATATACTTTTTTTATCATCCCAATTAATTTTGCTTTCATTTAACCTTCCATTACAACATGAGTCAATAATTTCACCGAAATCTGTATTTAGCTTAGGAAGAATAGTTTGACACTCTGGATCACCCATTCTAACATTATATTCAATTAAATAAGGTTCATTATTTTTTATCATGAGCCCTGCATATAAAAAGCCTTTGTATGACGATTTTAAATCTTTAAGTGCTTTTAAAGTTGGATCAATTATATTATTCAAAATCTTTTTTTCGAGCTCTTCATTAATTAATCTTGATGGTGAATAAGCACCCATACCACCAGTATTTTTCCCTTTATCACCTTCCTGAACTCTTTTGTGATCTTGAGCTGTACCAAAATTTTTGTAAGTAATACCATCACTTAAAATGAAAAAGCTCATTTCTTCACCTTCTAAAAATTCTTCAATAAGAACATTTTCAGCAACACCAAACTTTCCATCAAATATTTCCTTAACTGCTTGATAAGACTCCTCTTTATTTTCACAAATATAAACACCTTTCCCTGCAGCCAAATTATCTGCTTTAATAACTATTGGAAAATTGGATTTATCTAAAAAATTTTTTGCTTGATTAATATCATTAAATATACCGAAATTCGCAGTTGGAATATTATATTTTTTGCAGATGTTTTTTGTAAATATTTTAGACCCCTCTAATTGTGAAGCGACTTTGCTAGGCCCAAAAACCTTGATATCAAAACTTTCCAAGTAATCTGTTAGTCCATCAACCAAAGGTTTTTCTGGTCCTATCACAACTAATTTTATTTTTTTTGAAATAATGAAATTTTTCAATTCCTCAAATTTATTTATATCTAAGTTAATATTTTCAGCTATTGCATCTGTCCCAGCGTTACCGGGAAAACAATAAATTTTATCAATTTTTTTTGAGTTATTTAATGCATGACAAATAGCATGCTCTCTTCCCCCGCTTCCTATAATCCCTACAATCATGTATAAACATATAAACTATAAATGAATAAAAAATTAGCAAAAGTAAAATATTTACCAAATAATTTTCAAGTGATTGAAAAAGGTGACCATGTAATTTGTGCAGTTTCGGGTAAAGTAATCAGTCTTGAAAATTTGACTTACTGGAACGTGGAACTTCAAGAACCGTATTATTCATATGTTGAGGCTTCTAAAAAAAAAGAGGAATTAGAGAATAAATAGCATTATTTCCAGCGATTATGGGACCATATCCAATTATTAGGATTAGTAAGTATCATTTTTTCAAGAATCTTATTTAATTCGTTTGTAATATTTTCAATAGTGTCTTCGTTTGAGAAGTGAATTGGTTTATGAACTTTCATTTTAAATTTAATTCCCTCATATCTTTCTATAAAGATAGGCACAACAGGCATATTAAATTTTTTAATCAATTGTGCCGGAATTGTAGTGGTAAACGCTTTCTCATTAAAAAAATTTGATTTAATACCCTGAGAAACTCTTTGATCTATCATCAGTGCTGTTGAAGAACCTTGGTTGTTAAGTTTTATTAATTCTTTTAATCCACCGATTCCTTTTTTAATTTGATTGTTGCAGATATATTTTTTTCTTATTCGCTCCATGAATTTATTTAAAAAAATATTGTTTAGTGGTCTATAGATTGCTCCAATTTTAATACCTATTTTGTCTATCTGCATTGCCATAAGCTCAAAGTTACTGAAATGCCCAGATATAAATACGACTTTTTGATTTTGATCTTTAATATTTAAAAGGACATCTTCACCTTCTATAGAAATATTTTTACTAAGATTACCATTTCTAAAATTTTTCATATAAAGATATTCTGCAAAAACTCTCCCATAATTATTCCACATTGAAGATTTAATTTTATTAAGTTCTCTAGAATTATAATCTGGAAATGCTCTTTTTATATTATTATCGACTATTTGTTTTGATCTAAAAATTGGACCAATAATTTCAAATAATTTTCCGCTTAGAAAAGACGACAGTTTAACCCCAATAATTTTGAATATCACATAAAAAACGCAAATTATGATAAATTGTATTAAGTATTTAATTATTTTCATAAACCTTTGAAATATCTTTAATAAAAGTTTTTTGGTTTAAAATCTTTAATTCTGATTTAATAAAAAAAATTTTATCGTTGTTGTTTAGTCTCATGTAATCTTTTTCAGTTGTTATCATTTTGCAATTTAATTTTTCTGAAATTAAAATGATTTCATCAATTTCTTTTTGCAAGTATTTATAATGATCAGGAAATTCTATTTCCTTAACAATGTTTATGTTATTTTTTCTTAACATTGATACAAAAGTTTTATGATTTCCAATACCTGAAAAAACTAAATATTTTTCGCTTTTATCAAACTCATTGATATTCAGCGGAACATATTCTCCTTGATAAATTTTTATATTAGGATCTAAATTGTGAATAAATTTTATAATATTATCAATATTTTCATTATTTCCATTTAGAAAAACATTTTTATATTTTTTTAAATTTTTAATATTTTCTCTTAGTGGTCCAGCTGGAATAGTAAAACCATTTCCAATCCAATTATCAATATTAAAACAAGTAATCCTATAATCATAATCTATTGATGAATCTTGTAAACCATCATCAAAAATTGCAAGTTCAAAATTTTCGTCGATTGCTTGTTTAATAGCAGAAGATCTATCTTTGAATTTAAACAATTTTCCGTGATTTGATAATATTTTTTGCTCATCAATTTGGTCTGAATAATATTTTTTAATAAAACAAGTTTTTATTTTATCTTTTAAAATTTCATTAATTTTCAAGCTTAAAGAGGTTTTGCCTGTTCCACCTAGATAAATATTTCCCACACAAATAGTTTTAATTTTTGAATATTTCTTTTTTTTTGTTGTTAAGTTTTTTAGAGTTTTAAGAATTGTGAGTAATAATGATACAGGGAAAAATAAATAAGAAAGAATGTTAGGTTTATTGTAATCCCAAAATTTGGGTTTTTTAAATTTCATTATGAATTGATTTATCTAACTCATTTAAGGTTTTTTTAAGTATTGTTGTACCAAGATATTTCATTTTTTTTACTTTTTTCATGTTTTTTTTAAAAATTATTGAATTAGCACATTGTTGGGGAGAGTTGATTGAGGATGATATTTTTAATTGATTTAAATATTTGTAAACATCTCTAAAATTATCAATATTGGGTCCGTGTAATATTTTTGCACCGAATCGAGCAGGTTCCAACGGATTTTGCCCACCTCTTTCAATAATTGACCCACCTAAAAAAACTGTAGTTGCAAATTTGTAAAATTTTTTTGATTCTCCAAAGGTATCAACTAAGTAAATATCAATATTATCTAATTTTTTTTTATTTGATCTACGAGATATTACATTTAACCCAAGTTCATTAATTTGTGAAATAATTTGGTCAACACGATTAATATGTCTTGGTATTATAATTGTAATAATATTCTTTATTTTTTTTTTTAATAAAATGTGTGTTTTTGCTGCAAATAATTCCTCGGTGTTATGTGTACTTGCTGCCACAAAAGTTTTATATTTTCTAAATTGCGAAAATAATTTCTTATCTGCTTGATTAGTTTTAAAATTGTCATGTTCGATAAATTTTAAATTTCCACTAGAAGTTATTTTTTTTACTTTTAATTTTTTCAAAAAATAATTTGTCTCAGTGTTTTGAGAGTAGGCTTTATCTATTAAACTAAAAGTTGAGTGAGAAAATTCCTTAATCATTGACCAACGCTGATAAGATTTTTTAGTAATTCTAGCATTTAGCAGAATTAAATGGACACCTCTTTTTTTGATAGATCGAAACATACTCGGCCAGATTTCTGACTCTAAAAAAATTGCTATATCTGGTTTCCAATGATCCAAAAATTTTTTTGAAAATAATATGTGATCAATAGGATAAAATTGGTGAATAGTTCTTTTGAATTTGATTTTTTCTAATATTTTTGATGAGCTTAATGTACTTGATGTTATTAATATTCTATTTATAGATTTGTCATTGTCATACTTTTTTATTATTGGGATAGCACTTAATATTTCACCGACACTAGATCCATGAAACCAGATAAGTTTTCCTGGCCCTCTTTTTTTTGTTATAAAACAAAATTTTTCTTTAAATCTATATTTATCTTCCTTACTCTTTAAAATTCTAAAGATAATTATGAATGGGGAAAAAAATAATATGATTGAAAGTAAAAATTGGTAAATAAAAAAAATCATTACCTCTGAAATTGTTTGTCATGAAAATTTTTATAAATTTTTGAATTAATCAATAAATCTTCATGTTTACCATTATCAATAATTTTTCCAGAGTCTATTACATATATTTTGTTTGAATTTAAGATAGTCGAAAGTCTATGGGCAATGACAATAGTAGTTCTATCTTTCGTTAAAATTTTTAATGCATCTTGTATTTTTGTTTCTGTTTCAGAATCTAAAGAAGATGTAGCTTCATCCAATAGAATAATAGAGCTTTTTTTTAACATAGCTCTAGCTATTGAAATTCTTTGTTTTTCACCTCCAGATAATCTTACACCATCCTCACCAATCAAGGTTTCATATTTTTCCGGAAGATTATTTATAAATTCATCACAATGAGATAATTTTGCTGCTCTAAATATTTCCTCATCACTTGCATCTAAATTTGCATATTTTATGTTATTTTTAATTGTGTCATCAAAAAGAGTTGTCTCTTGACTGACAAGAGAAATATTTTTTCTCAAAGAATGTAAAGTGACGCTATATATAGATTGGTTATCTACAGAAATATCACCCGATCCGCAATCATAAAATCTAGGTATTAAATTTAAAATGGTTGATTTACCTGAACCACTGTGTCCAACCAAAGAAGTCATTTGGCCTCCTTCAAATTCAAGATTTATATTTTTAAGAACCTCACCATCAGATTTATTATAGCTAAACATCACATCTTTAAATTTGATATTCGCTTTTTCTACATTAATTTCTTTTGCATTTTCTGGATTTTTTATTAATTTTTTAGTGTCAATTACAGATAAAATTCTTGAGGCTGCTGAAAGACCTTGATTAAGAATTACATTTAATGTTGATAAAGACCTCACTGGTTGATAAGCCAACATCATCGCTGCAAGAAATGAAAAAAAATTATTTACACTTAACTCTCCTACGGCAATTAATTTTCCTGAATAAAAAATCAGAATAGCAATCATTACTCCAGTTAACACTTCCATTATTGGTGAAATTCTGACTATCACATGCCCAATTTTTTTATTTTTTTCTTTAAGTTGATTTAAATAGTCGTCTGCTCTATTTGACTCATACTTTTCTTTCTGAAAAATTTTTGTGAGTCTGTGGTTTTTAAATAATTCAACTAAATACTTAGTTAAAAAACTAGATTTTTCTTGAGCTTCAGTTGTTACTTTACCCATTCTTTTGCCCAAACTTCTTGCTGCAGTACTTGCTATTGGAATTAAAATAATTGCGATTAATGAAAGTTTCCAATTTTGTAAAAACATTACACTAAGCAGTCCAATGAGTGTTAAACTATCTTTAAAAAGGTTCAAGATACCATGACTGAGAAGATTTGTAATATGCATTACATCATAAGTAAGATTTGAAATAAATTTTCCTGTATGCTTTTCATCTATAGATTGAGTGTCAGCACTTATTAGTGTATTCAACATATCGAATTGAAGTTTCTTTTTTATGTCTTCCCCAACGTTGATCATGATTACTTTTGCTAAATAAAGAGAAACTCCCTTAGTTGTAAAAGCAATGATTATTAGGAATGGTATAATTATTAGTAATGATTGATCTTTTTGTATAAAAATTTTATCAATTGCTGGATCTAGTAGCCAAGCAATTGATGAAGTACTTCCAGCGACTAAAAGTGAAAAAAATACCGCTATCACAATTTTTTTGATATATTTCTTTGTATACTCATTAAATAGTCTTTTTAATGTTGCTGATTTTTCCATTATGAGACTTTTCCTATCAAAATATTCATTAAAACTAAAAGTCCAAAAAAATTGTTACTTTTGAAAACTTTTAAACATATGTTTGGAGCATTTATATCAAAAGTCTTTATTTGGTATAAAAATAATTGCGTAAATGGAATTAGCAAAAATAAAAAATAATATAAACTAAAATCCATTAGGTAGCCTCCTACTACAAAAGAAAATAATAAAATAGAGTAACATATAATTAAAAATATTTTTGCAGTTCCTTTAAATTTAATTGACGTTGATTTTAGTCCTATTATTTCATCATCTTTTATATCTTGGTATCCATAAATTGTGTCGTATCCTAGTGTCCAAAATATGGCTCCTATATAAAATATTAATGGAATAAGATTCAAACTTCCTGAAATTGACGTCCAAGCAAGTACTAGGCCATAGTTAAATGTTACTCCTAGAAATAGTTGTGGCCAATAAGTATACCTTTTCATCAACGGATAAGTAAAAGCTAATGGCATTGAGGCTAATGCTAATAAGATTGTAAAAAGGTTAAAGTTTATTAAAACAATAAATGCTAACAAGCATAGTATAGATGCATAAAATAAACTTAATTTTATGGAAATTTTTCCTGATGCTATGGGCCTATCCTTTGTCCTAACAACTAATTTATCAAATTTTCTATCCAATACATCATTTACAATACACCCTGCAGATCTCATCAATACTGCGCCAAGAAAAAATAAAATTAAGTAGTAAAAATAAATATTTTTATTTTGTGAGAAATCATAAACAAGTGTTAAGCCCCATAGACAAGGCCAAAATAGTAACATGTAACCAATTGGTTTTTTAAGCCTAGTTAGTTCAATAAATAAGTTTAATTGGTTCATAAAATTTTACTTGTAAATAACAAAGCCAAGATTGATAATCAAATTGATTCGTATGAATATAGATTACACAGTTACCGCATTAATGTTTCCAGCAATCCCACTGATAATGGGAGTATATTCTAATAGGTTTCATACTTTGAGTTCTTTAATTAGAAAAATACACGATGAGTATGTATTTGAAAAACATACCCCACCTGAATGGAAAGACCAATTGATAAATTTAGAGAAAAGAATAGGTGTTTTAAAATTAAGTATTTTATTTGCTGCTTTTGGATTTTTGTTCAATATGCTCACTGTTTTTGGTCTTTATTTACAAGAACTTTTTATTGCTAGAATAATTTTTGGATCTTGTTGTTTATCGATGATGATCTCAATCATATTTTTTATTATTGAAATTCAGATCTCAACTAAAGCGCTTCGACTTCACCTGTCCGATATGGATATTCAATTTAAGGAATAATTACCGCTGGACCGGTTAACAATCTAGCCTCTAAATCCTTGTGAGCTTGAGCAGCATCTTTCAAAGAATATTTTTTTGAAATTTCTACTTTAAACTTATTAGATAAAATGGCGTCAAAAACCTTTTTTGCTGACTCAACTAACTCTTCTCTTTTGATCGTATAATGTGCAATGGATGGCCGAGTAAAAAATAACCCTTTAGCATTAATATCTTTTTTTACATCAATAGTATCAACGTACCCAGATGCATTTCCAAATGCTACCATCATTCCTCTTATTTTTAATGTTTCAATTGAACCTTTAAATGTTTTTATTCCAACACCATCATAAACAACATCAATACCATTTTTTCCTACAATTTTTTCAACTTCTTCTGAGAAATTTTTTTCAGAATAATTAATTACATGGTGACAGCCATTTTTTTTAGCAATTTCCTCCTTAGCTTTTGAACCAACTGTTCCGATTACTTCTGCACCTAAAGAGTTAGCCCAAAGACATAAGATTTGACCTAGAGCTCCAGCAGCAGCATGATAAAGCACTTTATCACCCTTTTTTAATGGGTAAGCTCTGTGCAATAAATATTCTGCAGTAATACCTTTTAGAGTTATACAAGATGCCACCTCATAAGAAATACCATCTGGAACAGAAATTAATTTTTCTTCAGGCATAATTTGTTTTTCTGAATACGCTCCAATTGGCATTGATGCATGAGTAACTCTATCACCAACTTTAAATAATTCTACTTCAGATCCTATTTCTTCAATAACGCCACTTGCTTCAAGGCCAATACCACTTGGTAATGGAATAGGGTAAAGACCTGTCCTGTGATACACGTCAATGAAATTAAGACCTATTGATTTGTTTTTAATTAAGACTTCTTTTGGACCTGGTTTTCCGATGTCCATATCTTTAATAACCAAAACCTCTGGTCCACCAAATTTCTCTATTTGTATCGATTTCATTTTTTATTTTACAAAAGTGCCGTTATGATAATCTTGAACAGCTTGTAATATTTCTGCTTTAGTATTCATTACAAAAGGACCACCTCTTGCAATTTCTTCATTTATTGGTTTTCCAGAAATAACTAAAAATTTAGCTTTTGATTTTGCTTTTACCTGCAAATTTTCACCTCTCTTGAGTAATATTAAAGTGCTATCTTTAACATTTTCATGTTTTTGCTCACCAATCTTTATTTCGCCATCTATTAAATAAATAAAACTATTATGTGTAGATGGGAGAAGATAATTAAAATTCTTATCTTTGTTTAGTTCGACATCAAAATAAACTGGCTCAACATTGTGACCTTTGACTGGACCCTCTGCTTTTTCAAACTTACCAGCTATAACTTTTACTTTTTTATCATTATCTTTATGTACACTCATTTTATCTGCATCAATATAAATATACTCAGGTTTGCTCATTTTTAATTTTGCAGGCATATTAATCCACAATTGAAATCCATGGAGCTTCCCCTCTTTCATTGCAGGCATCTCTGAGTGGATAATACCACTTCCAGTTTTCATCCATTGGACATCGCCAGCAGTCATTTTACCTTCACCGCCTGTACTATCCTTATGTTCAAAATCACCAGCAAGCATGTAAGTGACAGTTTCAATTCCTCGGTGCGGGTGCGGGGGAAAACCAGCTACATAATCATCACTATTTTCAGATCCGAACTCATCTAACATCAAAAAAGGATCGAAGTAATTGGGTTCAACTCCAATACTTCTTTTTAATTTTACTCCAGCTCCATCTGAAGCTGGGATTGGATCAATAATTTGTTTTACTTCAATATTTTTCATTCGTTTTTATTAATGAATTAATATGTAATTTCAAGGTCACTTTTTATCTAAACAAAAACCTTTAGCACCATTAACCACTAAAAATAAAAAGCCACCAGCTAAAGCAATATTTTTAAGAAAAGCAGTAAGCTGTACTTGATCAGCAAAATCATTGTGAAAAATGATAGCTGTTGCAAAACAAAATAAGCTTAATGCTGCTGCAGCAATTCTAGTTTGATATCCAATTACAATTAGTATTGGTCCAATTATTTCAAGAGCAATTGCAGGTATAATTAAAATACCTGGCAAACCAAAACTTTCCATCCAACCTATGGTTCCCTCATAATTATTAATTTTAAAAATTCCATTTAAAAAAAATAATGCTGATATTAAAACTCTTCCAAATAAATCTAATACTTTAGTCATGTTATATTAATCTTTGTAATCACAATGGCTGATTAGACCCTTGTTTGCAAGTACAAAAAAAAATATTTTGTCACCTAAAATCCCAGTTGTTTAAATATTAAACTAATTTAGTTAATTTATTAAGATCTGCAATTTCATATTTTGGTTTAAAATCTAAGTTATCAAAAATGTTATTATTTCGATTTACCCAAATAGATTGGTACCCATAATTTCCACCACCTGAAACATCCCAAGTATTGGCACTTAAAAATGCAACTTCACTTTTATTTATATCATATTTTTTTATAGGCATATCATAAACTCTATAACTTGGTTTATATATACCAACTTGTTCAATGGAAAATATATCATCAAATAAATTATCCAAATGATTACTTTTTACTAATTCATCCAGTAGTGATGGAGTGCCATTTGATAAAATAGCTAATTTAAATTTTTTTTCTTTGAGAGTTTTCAAAGTTTCTGGAACCTCTTCAAAAGGTGATAGCCCTTTATATAAATTCAATAGTTCATTTCTCATTGATGGATCAATATCAAAAGCTTTAATTGATTTATCTAAACTATCTTCTGTAACTTGCCAAAAATCTTTGTGTTTATCCATTAAACTTCTAAGCCAAGTATATTCTAATTGAGTAGTCCTCCAAAAATTTGCAAATCTCTCCCATTTATCTCCAATTTTATCTTTGCATTTTTCTGCAGCTGAATTGACATCAAACAATGTTCCATACGCATCAAAAATTATTGCTTTAATATTTTTCATAAATTAATTTAACATATATGAGTAATATTAGATTATTTTTTTCGAATACATTATCAAAAAATATGATTGATAAATTAGACAAATCCCAATCTCATTATTTGACTAAAGTAATGAGATTAAAAAAAAATGATATTTTTTCTATATTTAATAAAACTGGTGAGTGGGAAGCAAAAATTCTTAATATTACAAAAGATTTTGTTGAATTTAAATCAACCAAACAGCTAAGACAAAAAGAAAATAAAAAAGAATTATGGTTAGCTTTTTCTCCTATTAAATCAAATTATCAAAACTTTATGATTCAAAAAGCAACTGAATTAGGTATTTCAAAATTCATACCAATAATTTTTGATCGAACAATTGTAAGAAAAATTAATAAAGACCGATTAGAAAAAATAGTAATAGAAGCATGTGAACAATCAAATCGGATTAGTGTCCCGGCCATTGAGCAATCACAAAATTTAAAAAGTTTTCTAAACTCTAATTTAATGAATTTAATTTTCACCGATTTAAATTCAGAAAATAAAAAAATTGAAAAAACAAAGTTTTCAGATGAACCTATTTGTATTATTATAGGTCCTGAAGGAGATTTTTCAGAACATGAAAGGCAGGAGATTCTCTCTTTTAAAGGGGTACAGGCACTAAAAATTAATGATAATATTTTGAGATCAGAAACTGCGGTGATATCTGCAATTTCGATCATAAATTATGTGATTAATTGATAAATTGTCGCGAAAACTAAAGTGTAATTTTTACAAAAGGGCTTTATATAGCTAGTAAAAATGAAAAAATTTTTATTTATATTTTCAAGTATTTTTATCTCTCAAAATGCTTTTGCAAACCAACCTGTTGATTGGCAATTAGGTTTCCAAAAAGCGGCATCAGAGTCGATGAGAGACATTGTGGCCTTTCACGATAATTTGTTATTACCGATTATAATAGCTATAAGTGTATTTGTTTTATTTTTGATGCTTTATGCTTGTGTAAGATTTAGAGCTTCAGCAAATCCTAACCCTTCTACGAGAACACACAATGTAACAGTTGAAGTTTTATGGACTTTAATTCCTTGCTTAATTTTAATTGTGATGGCGGTTCCATCATTTAAAATTTTATATAAGCAAGACACGATTCCGAAAGCAGATTTAACAATTAAAGCAATAGGCTATCAATGGTATTGGGGTTACGAATATCCAGACGAAAATTTGGAATTTGACTCCTACATGATTGAGGAAAAAGATCTAAAAGCAAATCAACCAAGATTGTTGGCTGTTGATAATGAAGTTGTAGTTCCAGTCGGTAAAGTAGTAAAAGTTTTAATCACAGCAAATGATGTTTTACATGCATGGGCCCTACCTTCATTTGGAGTAAAAAGGGATGCCGTACCTGGAAGAATTAATGAAACGTGGTTTAAGGCTGAAAAAGTTGGTACTTATTATGGTCAATGTTCAGAACTTTGTGGTATAAAACACGCATTTATGCCTATTGCAGTAAAAGTAGTTAGTGAAGATGAATATCAAGAATGGTTATCTGAGGCGCGCGTTAAATTTGCAAAAGAAGAATTAGAAAATGATAAACTTAAATTAGCGAGTAAATAAATTATGTACACACAAACAGCATCACACGATCACCATACTCCAACTGGTTGGAAACGTTGGGCGTATTCTACTAACCATAAAGATATTGGGACTATGTATTTAATTTTTGCAATTGTTGCAGGAGTAATAGGAACTGCTTTTTCTGTTTTAATGAGAATGGAATTAATGCATCCTGGTGATGGCATTTTAGGTGGTAATTATCACTTATATAATGTGTTGGTCACTGGGCATGGTTTAATAATGATTTTTTTCATGGTAATGCCAGCAATGATAGGTGGCTTTGGTAATTGGTTTGTGCCAATTATGATTGGAGCTCCTGACATGGCATTTCCAAGAATGAACAATATTTCTTTTTGGTTACTGCCTGTTTCTTTAACTTTATTAATTCTATCAATTTTTGCAGACGGACCTCCAGGACAAACTGGTGTAGGGGGTGGATGGACTATTTATCCTCCGTTGTCCTCAAAAGCTGGACAACCTGGACCAGCGATGGACTTAGCTATCTTAAGTTTGCACCTAGCGGGTGCTTCATCAATTTTAGGAGCAGTTAATTTTATTACTACTATTCTAAACATGAGAACTCCAGGTATGACATTACATAAAATGCCTTTGTTTGCATGGTCTATATTAGTAACTGCATTTTTATTATTATTATCTTTACCAGTATTAGCTGGAGCAATAACAATGTTATTAACAGATAGAAATTTCGGTACCGCCTTCTTTGAAGCCCAGACAGGGGGTGATCCAGTCTTATTCCAACATTTATTTTGGTTTTTTGGTCATCCAGAAGTATACATTTTAATCCTTCCAGGATTTGGAATGATTAGTCATATTGTTTCTACATTTTCTAGAAAACCTGTTTTTGGATATCTTGGAATGGCTTATGCAATGGTAGCAATTGGAATTGTCGGATTTGTTGTATGGGCGCACCATATGTACACAGTTGGATTAAGCACAGATACAAAAGCATATTTTTTAGCTGCAACAATGATTATTGCTGTTCCAACAGGAATAAAAATTTTCTCATGGATCGCAACAATGTGGGGTGGTTCAATATCTTTTAAAACACCAATGGTATGGGCATTAGGATTTATTTTTATGTTCACGGTCGGTGGAGTAACTGGAGTTGTTTTAGCTAATGCAGGTGTTGATACTGCAATGCATGACACTTATTACGTAGTTGCTCATTTTCACTATGTACTTTCTCTAGGAGCTGTTTTTGCAATCTTTGCAGGCTTTTATTATTGGTTCTCAAAAATGAGTGGTTATGAATATTCTGAGTGGATGGGTCAATTACATTTCTGGTTAACATTTATTGGAGTTAACTTGATTTTCTTCCCTCAGCACTTTTTAGGATTAGCTGGAATGCCGAGAAGATATGCTGATTATCCTGATGCATTTGCCGGATGGAATTATATATCTTCAATAGGGTCCTACGTGGCTGTAGCTGGGCTAGCTGTATTTTTTATGAATTTAATTTATGCATTTGCAAAAAAGAAAGCAGCCGCACAAAATCCATGGGGTGAGGGAGCAACAACTTTAGAGTGGACTGTGCCATCTCCACCAAATTTCCATACTTTTGAGGAATTGCCAAAATTTGAAGATGGTCAGGGTACACAAAAATCGCACGGCTAATAAAATAAGAGCATTAAGAACCGATGGATAATTTAAGGCTAAAAAAAAGAAGTTTAAGCCAAGAAGATTTATTTAATCTTTCAGAATTATTTAAATTGATGAAGCCAAGAGTTATGTCATTGGTAATTTTTACCTGTGCCGTAGGTTTATTAACAGCACCTAACATTGTTTCAACTAAAGATGCAATTATTGGAATTCTTCTCGTTTCATTAGGTGCCGGAGCAGCTGGTGCTTTAAATATGTGGTACGAGTCAGATCTCGATGCTTTAATGACTAGAACCTGTTTAAGACCAATCCCAACAGGGAAAGTCAATAGAAATCAGGCTTTGATATTTGGTGTTACATTATCAATAGTTTCGGTTGTAGCTTTAGATTATTTTACAAACAGAGTTTCTGCTGCAATATTATTACTAACAATATTGTTTTATGTATTTGTTTATACAATCTGGTTAAAAAGAAGAACTCCACAAAATATAGTTATTGGTGGGGCAGCCGGTGCTTTTCCTCCAGTAATAGGATGGACTATTGCTACAGGCTCTATATCGCTTGAGCCATTAACATTTTTTTTAATAATATTTTTTTGGACGCCCTCTCATTTTTGGGCACTTAGTTTATACAAGTCTGATGATTACAAAAAAGCCAAAATACCAATGTTGCCACTAACCAATGGAATAGAAAGTACCAAAATCAATATATTCATTTATTCTTTATTGATGATACCGGTAATTATTTTTCCATATTTAATTAACTTTGTTGGCTTAACATTTTTAATTCCATCTTTGCTATTAACTTTCTATTACAATTTTTTATGTTATGAATTGTTGGATTATAAAAAAAATAGATTTGACTCTAAGAAGGCAAAAGCTATCTTTGGATATTCCATATTGTATTTATTCTTAGTTTTTGTTCTATTTTTGATTGATAAAATAATATGATTACACCAGATAAAAAAACAAAAAGAAAAAATATTCTTACGGCATTAGCTATTATTGCGTTTATGATTTTTCTTTTCTTTTTTACTTTATATAACACAGGCGTATTTGATAGGTCGATATGATAGAAAAAAAGAAATTAACACCATTAGTTTTAGCTGGGATTTTTGTTTTGATGTTAGGTTTATCATATGCATCAGTCCCTCTTTATGAGATTTTTTGTAGAGTTACTGGTTTTGGAGGAACTACTCAAGTAGCAGACAAAGCTCCAAAAATTGTTTTAGATAAAGTAGTTAGTGTAAGATTTGATACCAATGTTAATAATTTACCATGGGATTTTAAGGCAAAATCGAATGTGATGGATGTTAAAGTGGGTCAAGTAAACAAAATTGAGTTTGAGGTAACCAATAATAGCAATGAACCAACTGCAGGTGTAGCAAGTTTTAATGTTTCACCCTCAAGCTTTGGAAAATATTATAGTAAACTTGGTTGTTTTTGCTTTGAAAAACAAGAATTAAAAGCTGGTGAAACTGCAACCTATGTGATGACTTTTTATTTAGACCCAGAAATGGTCAATGATGCAACAGTAAAAAATTTACAGGATGTAACTATGTCGTATACTTTTTTCTCGACAGATTACTATAAACAATCATAATCCAAAAAAATGTCAGCTGAAAAAAAACACGATTACCATTTAGTAGACCCAAGTCCTTGGCCTATCTATGTTTCATTTTCATGTTTAGTTTTAGCTGTTGGAGCCGTTTACTACATGCATTATGAGGTTTCATGGGGAATGTACCTTGGATTTGCTTTATTAATTTATGGAGCATACATGTGGTTTAGAGATGTAGTTATTGAAGCTGAGCATCAAGGACACCATACACCTGTGGTTCAAATACATCATCGTTACGGAATGACTTTATTTATCGCTTCTGAGGTAATGTTTTTTGTTGCCTGGTTTTGGGCATACTTTGATGTGAGTCTTTTTCCAAATGACTTTGTCGGTAATGTGTGGCCACCAAAAGATATAGAAACTTTCGATCCTTGGGATATACCATTAATAAATACATTAGTTCTTTTATTGTCTGGAACTACTGTAACTTGGTCTCATCACGCTCTCTTAGAGGATGATAGAAAAGGATTTATTCAAGGATTAGTTTTAACTGTTATATTGGGAGTTTGTTTTACTGCTTTGCAAGCTTACGAATATCATCATGCAACATTTGCTTTTTCAGATCACATATATGGTTCAGTATTTTACATGGCAACAGGATTTCATGGTTTTCATGTGATCGTGGGTACAATTTTCTTGGCCGTTTGTTTGTGGAGAGGAAAGTTAGGTCACTTTAACAAGGATCATCACTTTGGTTTTGAGGCGGCAGCCTGGTACTGGCACTTTGTTGACGTAGTTTGGCTATTCTTATTTGCTGCGATCTATATTTGGGGAAGCTAATTTTGCACCTTGAAACATAAATTTTTATTTTCAGTTTTTATCATATTTTTTATATTTGTTTTTATTGCTTTAGGCACTTGGCAGATAATTCGTTTAAATTGGAAGAACAATCTCATTTTAGAAATAGAAAATTCATTGAAAAATCCTCCAGTTCAACTTTCACAATCTAATCAACAAAATTTTCTCAAAATCAAAACATCAGGTCGTGTTGATTTTGAAAAACAAATTTACTTATATAATTTAAATGACTCTGGAACACCCGGGTTTGAAGTTTTAAATCCAATTTTAATAGATGGTGAAAATTATTTACTCAATAGAGGATGGATACCGTTTGAAAAAAAAGATACACCAGAGATAAATATATTGGATCAAAATAATATAGAAGGAACTCTTAAAACACAGGGAAGAAAAAATATATTCAAACCAGATAATGATATTAAAGAAAATTACTGGTTTAGTTTGAATAGAGAAGATATCTCAAAATTTACTGGTAAAGAATTTTCTAAGTACATAATATATTTAGATGGAAATTATCAGTTTCCTAGACCAAAAAAAATTACTGCTAATATTTCCAACAATCATAAAAAATATGCAATGACATGGTTTTCATTAGCGATTTCAATTCTTTTGCTATATCTATATTTTAGAAAAAAGAATTATTAAATGAATTATATTAGTACAAGAGATAATCAGAAAAACTTTACTTTTAAAGATGTTTTCCTCAAAGGTTTGGCAGATGATGGGGGACTATTTGTTCCTAAATCAATTAAACCCTTTAAAAAGGAAGAATTATATATTCTAAAAAATCTTAGTTACAATGATTTAGCTGCTGAAATAATTTATCCATTTATAGGAGATTTCATGTCTAAAGATGATCTAATCTCTTTGATTTCAAAATCATATTCAAATTTCAGATCTGACGATGTTGTAAAAATATCAGATCTAGGAGATTTAAAAATATTAGAATTGTTTCACGGACCTACACTTGCTTTTAAAGATATCGCAATGCAACTAATAGGTAATTTTTATCAATATCATTTAGGTCGTGATCAAAAAAAAATTAATATAATTGTTGCAACATCGGGTGACACGGGTGCAGCTGCCATAGATGCTTTAAAGGGAAAAAACAATTTAAATGTTTTTGTATTGCACCCTAATAATAAGATTTCACCAGTACAAAGAAGACTAATGACAATACATGAAGAGAATAATGTATTTAACATTGCGGTAGAGGGTAATTTTGACGATTGCCAAAATTTAGTTAAAGCAATGTTTAATGACGAAAAATTTTCTAAAGCAATTAATATGTCGGGTGTAAATTCAATTAATTGGGCAAGAATTATTGCTCAATCGGTGTATTATTTTTACGCTTACTTTAAAATTGGAAACGGCCAACCACTATCTTTTTCTGTTCCAACAGGAAACTTTGGTGATATTTACGCTGGCTATTTGGCCAAAAAACTAGGTCTTCCAATTGATAAATTAATCGTAGCTACAAATAAAAATGACATACTGCACAGAGCAATATCTGGTGGTGATTATAGTCAAAAGAAAGTTGAGGAAACAAATACTCCAAGTATGGATATACAAATTGCAAGTAATTTCGAAAGACTTTTATACGACGTCAAAGATTGTAACTCAGAAGTTACAAAAGATGTAATGGCTGAAATAAAAAATAACACCTATAAAATTGATAAAAACGACTTAGATAAGATCAAAAAGAATTTTATATCTGAAATGCTTGATGAAAACGAAACTGTTAAAATGATAAAAACTATCAATGATGAGCATCAGATGGTAGTGGATCCACATACTGCGGTAGGGATTGGTGCTGTAAGAAAATTAGGATTGGAAAAAAATTGTGTTGTATTATCAACTGCACACCCATGTAAATTTCCAAAAGCAATAGAAGATGCAATTTCAAAAACTGAAAATTTACCAGATAGTCTTAAATACGTTAATGACAGAAAAGAAAAATTTGAACTTCTGGCTAATGATATTGAAAAAGTTAAAAAATATGTAATGAATTCGATATGAAACTTAAAATAAAAGATCAACTCCCAGATACAGAGATTTTTCAACTTGTTGATGGAGAACCTCAAA
The DNA here is from genome assembly GCA_902632935.1 of uncultured Pelagibacteraceae bacterium. Classification (GTDB taxonomy): domain Bacteria; phylum Pseudomonadota; class Alphaproteobacteria; order Pelagibacterales; family Pelagibacteraceae; genus Pelagibacter. The sequence continues at coordinate 13,541 of CACPEJ010000004.1, read as the reverse complement.
AAAGCAAATTAAGAGAAACTATTGGTAATGGTAAAGTCGTTTTGTTTGGTTTACCTGGGGCGTTTACATCAACTTGCTCCAAACTTCACTTACCAGGTTTTGTAGCAAATGCAGAAAAAATTAAAGCAAAAGGAATAGAAAATATATTTTGTTTATCAGTAAATGATCCTTACGTAATGAATGGTTGGGGAGAGATGAATAATACTGGAGATAAAATTAAAATGTTATCTGACCCATATTTATTATTTACGAAAGCAATTGGCGCGGAAGTTGATCGTAACGCTAAAGGAATGGGAATTAGATCAAATCGTTATTTAATGGTGATTGAAAATTTCACAATTGTTAATATTCATGTTGAAAAAGAAACTAAGGAATGTGGTTTAACTTCAGCTGAGAATTTATTAAATAATTTAATCTAGGTAGGGCAGTTCTGTTACCAGGTGCCCAACTATAAGTTGGCAGCATCTCTAGCAAGTAAATCTACTTCATTATTCAATTCATCAATTGAATGGGCTTTTACCCAGTTCCAACTTATTTCAAACTCATTATTTAGAAGATCTAATTCTGTCCAAAGTGCTTTATTACTCACTTCTTTTTTGTTTGCAGTTTTCCATCCATTTTTTTTCCAATTGTGTATCCACTCTGTTATTCCAGACTTAACATATTTAGAATCTGTAAAAATTTGAACTTTGCTTCCTTTTGGAATTTTTTTAAGCGCCTCTATAGGTGCTAATAATTCCATCTGATTATTTGTCGTATCTTTTTTACTTCCTTTGAGTTCAGTTTTTTTCCCGTCATTTAAAATTATTGCTGCCCAACCCCCATTACCTGGATTACCAAGACATGAACCATCGGTATAAATTTTAATCATTAACCTAAATAATCTCTATAGTTTTTTAAATTATTATGAATTATCAGTTTTTGATAATATTCTCTTGGATCCTTAATTTTAATCAAAGCAGTTTTTGGAGTATTTGTGTAGTCGTAAAGTCTTGTTAGAAAATATCTCATTGCAGCAGCTCGGCATAAAATATTCAATGATTTTTTCTCAATTCCAGAGATCTTTTTAATACCCGCATATCCTGTAATTAAATTTTTAACCTTTTTTTTATTTAATTTAAATTGTGATTTTTTTTTATCAAAACAAAGAGCGTTGATACATATCGCTATTTCATACATAAAATAATCGTTTGCGGCAAAATAAAAATCGATAATTCCAGAGATCTTATTTTTTTTAAAAAATATATTATCTATAAAAAGATCACCATGTATTATTCCATTTGGCAATTTTTTTGGCCATTTATTTTTAATTTCACTAAAATTACTTTTGAGAAATTTTTCTAAATTAATGAATTTTTTTGACTTAAATTTAATACTTTTTAATAATGGATTTAAATTTTTTATATTCATTGAGTTTTTTCTAAATAATTTTATTTTTTTTGAGGAAGAATGCATTTGTGCTACAGCTTTTCCAATATCATAACAATTCTTCAAACTAAGATTTTTTTTATCTTTTCCATCAAGAAATGAAACAACACAAGCAACCTTATTCTTTACTTTAAAAAGATATTTTCCATCACGATTTTTCAATGGTTTTGGACATCTTATCTTTAGATCATTTAGTTGATCCATTAATTTCATAAAAAAAGGTATTTCTTTTTTTTGAACTCTTTTTTCGAATATAGTTAGTATAAATTTATTGTTTTTTGATTTTAATAAATAATTAGTATTTTCAATACCTTGTTTTATACCTTTAAAACTTAAAAATTTTTGATTTTCAAATTTTTTATTAATATACGAAATATCTTTCTTATTTATCTTAGTGTAAACAGCCATTTAATTTAATTTTTTCGGAACACGAAAAACAACGTTTTCTTTTATAATTTCCACTTCTTCTATAGTGACTGTAAATTTATTTTTCAATTCTTTAATGAAATTTTCGACAAGTATTTCAGGGGCAGACGCACCAGATGAAATTCCGATTATATTTGAATTTTCAATTAAGTTGAATGGAATTTCACTTTGTGAGTGGATCAGTATTGAGTTTTCACACCCCGACTTTTTAGCAACTTCAACAAGTCTCACTGAGTTAGATGAATTTCGACTACCAATAACGAAAAATAGATCACACTTTTTTGCAATATTTTTAACTGCCATTTGTCTATTAGTTGTTGCGTAACAAATATCTTCTTTCGCAGGCTCTCTAATATTTGAAAATTTTTTTTTAAGTATTGATATTATTTCTTTTGTATCATCTACTGAAAGGGTTGTTTGGGTAACATAGGCAATTTTTTCAAAATTTTTTGGATCATAATTATAGGCTTCGTCCTCATTTTGGATGAGGTCGATTGATCCTTTAGGCAGCTGCCCCATTGTTCCAATTACTTCAGGATGATTTTCATGCCCTATTAAGATTAAATGGTATCCAGCCTTATGAAGATTTTCAGCCTCTCTATGAACTTTAGAAACCAACGGACATGTTGCATCAACATAAGTCATATTATAGTTTTTTGCATCTTGTGGAATTTTTTTTGGAACACCATGTGCAGAAAAAATAACTGGTCTTGTTTTGTCTTCAATTTCTTCAAGCTCTTCCACAAATATTGCACCTTTATTCCTTAAGTCATCAACAACAAATTTATTGTGTACTATTTCATGTCTAACGTAAACTGGAGAACCATACTTTTGAATTGATTTTTCAACAATTTCAATTGCTCGTTCAACACCGGCGCAAAATCCTCGTGGAGCAGATAATAATATTTTAAGCTCTTTGTTTTTCATTTTTATCTAAAAGATACTCAAGTAATATATGTGGAAATGTTAAAGACGCCAAACCTATAAAAATGACTTTAATAATCGAGTTATCAAAATCATATTTAAAATTGAGCAAATAAATACCAACTAAACAAATAATAGCAGTTAAAATAGTAAGTGGCATAGCCTTTTTAATAAAAATCAATAACCCATTTTTAATATTATTATTATCTAATTCGTAAATTAATGTGATGCTATGTCTTACAGAATGTAAAAAGCAAAAATATGCCGTAAATGCTATTAAAGGAGAGAGATAGTAATTTAAAATCAATATAGAAAAATAATCAAAAAAAATAGAAAAATTTTTAAAAGTAAATTTTTTAATAAACAAAATAATACTTGAAATAGAACTTAAGATTATCCCTAAATCTATTAATCTATTATTCTCAATAAAACTCAAACTTGAATAAAAATTTTCATTATCAATCAATAATAATTTAAATATTGATATAGTTTCATCAAAATGAAAATATAATGGTGCCAAAATAACGAGAGATCCCTTTAGAAAATACAGTATCCCTATAAAGTGTGAATTATAGTTATGCAAAAATTGTGTATCCTCTTTACCAAAATGATATGAGGCAACCAGTAGAAATATTATTAACAAGATAGATGGTATAAAAATCCAAAGTGTTACAACCATTACAGCTAATAAGATATATGAAAGATAAAATAGAGATATATTTTCAATTTTAAACATCTTTAGAAGCTTACCACCTTTGACATGATCCAAAGACCCATGTGATACACCAATAATTAAAATTAAAAATAAGCAAAATAATGGTGACAATATAAAGTTACTAAATTTAAATAGTATTAAAGAAAAAATGTTACAGAATAAAAAAAAAATAAAAGAATGATTAAGATTTATTTTTTTTATATTCATATTCATTTAGGTTTAATAAAATAAAGCTTTGATAAAAATCCATTTTGGCATTTTTAAAATTATAGTCAAATCCTCAAGAAAATTACTCTTATTGGAAAGAAATTTGATAATTGTTTTAGGTGAACTTTGAAACATTTTAAAAAAAATTTCCGACATTTTTTTTGGATGTTTTTCAAGAACACGTAAAAATATTTCATCCAAAAATTGATATTTTTTACCGATTTCAAATTTTTTAGTATTATGAATATTTTCAATATTTTTTCTAATAAATTTACTATGTTCTTGTATATTCAAAAAAGTATATCCTGTGCTTAATCTTGTCATACCACCAGCAGTTCCAATATTAATTTTACTTTTTTCATTTTTAAATGATGGGTAAAAAAGCGGAATTGCGCCTATCTCTTTATAAGTGATTTTATAATTTTTTAAATTTAATTTCTTTTCGATATATTCTTTAATTTGTTGATCATAATCTTTTTGAGAGTCATCATTCATTTTTGAAAGCCAAGTACTCTCAATCAATGCCTTTTTTTTTGAGAAGGGAAGTGTGTAAAAAAAATGGACACTTTCTCTTTGATCACAATCAAAATCCATTAGATTAAAAATGTTTTCATCGAAATAATTACTCTCTGTCTCTATTTCAACCCCACAAAAGTGTTGCCATAAATTTCTAAAGTCTTTTTTGATAGAAGGAACGCTATTGAATATAAATGAATTTTTGGTGTTGATGTCTTTCAGTTCTTTTAAAAAAAAGATATTTTTATTTTTCTTTAATGAATTATTTATTTTCTCATAAAACAAACCACTATCGATGCTCTGATATGGATAATTTTCACATTCAAGAAAATTAGTTTTATTAGGTGCATTAACTGAAAAATTTTTCCAATTTTTTATGACGCAATCATCAAAATTATGCTCAGATACTCTCCAAAAAGACCAGGTCTTATCTCTTTTGTACTCATCTCGAGGCTCGATTATTGCTAAGGTTTTATTTTCTAATTTATTATGAATCTCTAATTCATAGGCTAGAGATAAACCAGCACAACCACCCCCAATAATTATGTAATTAAATTCTTTCATCAAGATTAATTTCTTTATTAATCAATAAATGATCGTGTTCAATTTGATCATCATTTTTATTTAATAAAGAAAGTATAATTAGATCATAAATTGATAAAATCGTCTCCAAAACTTTTTCAAAGTTTGAAACATAAATTTTTCCAGATTTACTATAATTTTCAAAGGTTTTCTTTTTCAAAATTTTATATCCAATTTTTCTGTATACTCTTCTTGCAACTAAGATACTAAATCTAAAGCTAAGTGGAATTTCTCTAATGGAATAAAATGAATTTTTATAAAATGTATCTGCAAGTTTAATAGTTGAGTTAATTTCCTCAAAATTTCCATTTATATAAGATCTATTTTTTTTTGAGTCCTCAATCACATCTCTGGATATATTAGTGAGTTGCATTGCTATACCAAGATCGATTGCAGATTTAAGAGATTGTTTTTTGTTCACATTCAAAATTTTTGCCATCATCAGACCGACTGTTCCAGCTACTCTATAACAATAGATTAAAAGATCTTTTCTAGTATCTATTTTTACATTTTGTTTTATGTCGGACTCTATCCCATCAAATAAATCATAAATTATTTCCAGAGAAATATTGAATTCATTAATAATATTCCACATATTTTGAATAACAGGATCCTCAAAATTTTTTTGTTTAAAATCACTTACAAATTTTTGGAATTTTATTTTTTTTATTTCTATTTCGCCTTCGTCATCTGCAATATTATCTACAACTCTACAAAAATCGTATAAATAAGAACAATTTTTATAGGTTTTTTTTGGTAAAAAAAAACCAGCCCAATTAAACGATTTTGCGTAAATAGATAAATAATTTTTAGACGACATTATAAAATTTTATCTAAAACCTTTGCTGAGGAAAGAACTCCAGGTACACCTGCCCCAGGATGAGTTCCCGCACCAACAAAATATAAATTGTTATAAATTTCAGATTTGTTGTGAAATCTAAAGTAAGCAGATTGCGAGAATTTTGGTTGTATAGAAAAACCAGAACCATATTTTGTATTGAGATCTTTTTCAAAATAGTCAGGAGTCAGATAAAAATCTTCAACAATATTTTCTTTTAAGTCTGGCATTAAGTCTTTCTCCATTTTCTCCACTACTAAATTTTTCATTTTTTCACCTTCTAGCGACCAATCAATTTTTGATTGGTTATTAGGAACAGGAACTAGAACATAGAAACAATCATGTCCATCTGGTGCCATGGATTTATCAGTGGCAGTGGGTCTATGTAGATAATAACTTATATCATTGTTTAATTTTTTATGATTAAAAATGTCATCTAGGTGCTCTTTATATTTATTGCCAAATTTAATGGTGTGATGTTCAACGTTATCGTAAATTTTCTTGGTTCCAAAATAATAAACAAATAAACCCATTGAATATTCCATTCTATTTTTTTTCCACTTAAACATAAAAGAATTATTACTCTGGCCATTTAACATTTTTTCATAAACACCCGGTGGATCTGCGTTACAAACAACTTTGTTAGCGCTTATTTTTTTTGAATTGTCTAATTGAACACCTGTAATCTCATTTTGGTTTGAAATTATTTGAGTTACCTCAGAACCTTTTATTACCTCGATACCTTCTTCATTCATTAATTTTTCAAAACCACTTATGATATTTCCTGTTCCACCCATAGAATAGTGAATGCCCCATTTTTTTTCTAAGTATAAAATCAATCCATATATTGAAGTTGTGGTAAATGGATTTCCACCAACTAAAAGAGGATGCATGCTCAACATTCTTCTTAATTTTTCATTTTTTATATAAGATGATACTAATGAATATACTGACTTATAGCTTTTGAGTTTAAGTAATGCGGGTAATTGTTTCATCATCACTGAGGGCTTGTCAAAGGGCACATCAGCTAGTTCTGTAAAACCTTTATCAAAAATTTTTTTAGTGAAATTTACAAGTTTTTCATATCCTTGAGCATCCTCTTTATTAATAAGCTCAATTTGTCTTTTCATTTCATTTTCGTCACCAGAGTAATTAAACTTTGATTTATCCTCAAAAATGAATTGATACCAAACTTTAAGAGGTGTTAATTTAATATAATCATTTGGATTTTTTTGAAATAATTCAAATAATTCATTAATTAAGTATGGAGCTGTAATTACTGTTGGACCACCATCATAAATGAACCCATTCTTTCTAAAAACTCTTGCTCTACCACCTAGGTCTTTGTGTTTTTCAATTAATGTAACTTTGTGACCCTTAGCTTTAAGACGAAGAGCAGCTGCTATACCACCAAAACCAGAACCTATAACTACAGAATTCATCATGATAACTTATATTTTTTTGGATAAATTGTAAAAAGTATTATGAGTTAATTTTTTTTAACTCTTCTTTAGTTTCTTCTAAATTTTTCTGAAACAGGGTATCAAGTTTAGATTTATCAACTGATGTTGTTATTATTTTTTTTACAGAGTCTATAGCTATTTTAACAGATGCATCTTTAATCTCTTTAATCGCTACCTCTCTCATTTGATTAATTTTATTTTTAGCCAAATTTTTCTTAATTTCTGAAGATTTATGAAATTTGTCATTAAGCTCAATGATTAATTTATCAGCATCTTTCTTTGCCTGATCAAGTATTTCCTTACTTTCAGATTGCGCTGTATCTAATTTTTTCTGAGCATTATCCAATAATATCTTTGCTTCACTTCTCAGTTTCTCACTTTCATCAATCTCATTTTTTATGTCTGAGATTAATTTATTAAGAATAGTATTAATTTTTTGAGGTACTTTTAAATATATCAGACCCCCAAAAAATATTAGAAAAGAAACTGCGACCCAAAAAGTTGAATCAATGACCATAATATTTATCTCCGTTTTTTTTTACTAGATCATCAACAATCGCAGAGATACTGCTATTATTAACTTCTGCTCCAATTAATTTTTTTAAAATTTCATTAGATGTTACAACTGCAATTTTATTAATTTTTTCTGGAGCACTTTGTCTTAAAGTATCTATTTCTACTTCAGCTTTTTTAATTTCATCATCAATTTGTTTATCTAAAGTCTCTTTTTTAGAATTAATATTTTTGATTACTTTTTCTCTAGCATCTTTAAAAATATTTTTTGCTTCAATTTTACTTTTAAGAATAATCCCGTCAAATTCTTTAAGTTTAGCCTCACTACTTTCTCTTTGTTTTTCAGCTGCCTCAATATTTTCTTGGATTTGTGATTTTCTTAATTCTAAGTTTGCACTTATTTTTGGTAGTATAAGTTTGGATAAAACAATATACAATACTCCAAAAGTGAGTACGAGCCAGAAGATTTGTGAAATCCAAAACTCTGGATTTAATTGAGGCATTCCTCCACTTTCTGCTGCAAAAATCTTATTTGTAAAAAAGAAATTTGCAATTAATGAATATAAAAATAGTTTTTTAAACATTAATTAAAACGCGAAAAGAATAATCAATGCAACAACTAATCCAAATAATCCTGTTGCTTCTGCAAGAGCAAATCCTAAAAGCAAATTAGGAAATTGTTTTTGGGCTGCAGATGGATTTCTCATTGCACCAGATAAATAATTTCCAAAAATTATTCCGATACCTACTCCAGCTCCAGCTAAAGCTATTGCCGCAAGTCCTGCTCCAATCATTTTTGCTGCTTCTAATTCCATTATATCCTCCTTATAAGTTAATGGTGTAAATTTAATGCATCATTTAAATAAATGCATGTTAAAATTGCAAAAACATAAGCTTGAAGAAAAGCAACTAGTATCTCCAAACCAGTTAAAGCAACTGAAAAACTCAGTGGAAGCCATCCACCAACAATTCCGAGGCTTACAACAAAGCCCCCGAAAACCTTCATCATAGTGTGTCCTGCCATCATATTTGCAAACAATCTTACTGATAAGCTGATAGGTCTACTTAGATATGAAATAATTTCAATGACCACAATTAATGGTAAAAGTACGATAGGAACACCACTTGGAACAAATAGTTTTAAGTAACCAAAGCCATGTTTTATAAAACCAATAACTGTAACTCCAATAAAAATAAAAGCTGCTAATACAAAAGTTACAATGATATGACTAGTCACTGTAAAAGTGTAAGGTATCATGCCAAACATGTTACAAAACAAAACAAACATAAATAATGAAAAGATAAATGAAAAATATGGTTTAGCTTTTGAACCAGCAGTATCGCTGATCATTTTTGAGACAAATGAATAGCTTAATTCAGCTAAGAGTTGGATCTTATTCGGAAGTATTGAATTTTTCTTTGAACCAAGGTTGAATATTATTAAAATCGCAAGAGAACTTATGACCATGAATAAACTAGCGTTGGTAAAAGAAATATCAAAAGCGCCTACTTTTATTTCTGGACCAATTCTATAAACTTCGAATTGTGTCATTGGGTTAGCTGCCATAAATCCTTATCTATTTTTGCATTTTTTTTGCGGATCTAATTACATTAATTATTCCTGCAACTACCCCTACAAAAAAAAATATTAAAATTAACCAGGGTTTAGTACCAAAGGTCTTGTCCAAAAGAAACCCAATAATTGTCCCTACGGCGACTGCTGAAACTAGCTCAGTACTTAGCTTAAAAGCAGTGCCAATTGGAGATTGATTATCTTTTTTATTTTCTAGATCTCTTTTTGAAACCTTTTTCTTTGCAATCTCTAAGCGAGTTTTGAATGGATCTTTGGACATTTTAATTAATTACTTAAGCGACCATGCTTTCTGCTTTTTGTAAATCAACAGCCACAAGCTGACTTATCCCTTTTTCAGGCATGGTGACACCATAAAGTCTATTCATTTTTGACATTGTCAAAGCATGGTGAGTAACAATGATGAATTTAGTATTTGTAATTTTAATAAGTTCCTCAAGCAAGCCACAAAATCTTGTTACGTTGGCATCATCTAAGGGTGCATCAACCTCATCCAAAACACATATAGGCGAGGGGTTAGTTAAAAAAACAGCAAAAATCAAAGATAGTGCAGTCAAAGCCTGCTCACCTCCAGATAATAAAGTTATCGATTGGAGTCTTTTTCCTGGAGGACTTACTAACATTTCCAAACCAGCTTCTAAAGGGTCATCAGAGTCAACCAATTCAAGTTTAGCATTTCCGCCATTAAATAATTTTGTATAAACCTCATTAAATTTTCTATTTACCTTATCAAAAGCCTCAATTAGTCTTTCCCTTCCTTTTTGATTTAATTCATTAATACTATCTTTAAGTTTTATAATTGCTGTAACTAAGTCTGCTCTATCTTGTTCCATTTTTTTTATTTCTGTTTCATACTTTACTGTCTCTTCGTCAGCCTTTAAGTTAACTGAGCCTAATTTTTCTCTCTCTTGTTTTTTTTTATCTAATAAGTCTTCTTGATTAACAGCATCGGGCAGTTCTTCGACACCAAATAAATTTGAATTTTCTAAAATGTTTTCTTCTGTAAGATTTAGCTCAGAAATTATTCTATCAACTAAATCATTTTTTCTTTTTTTAAGTCCTTCAATTGTTGCCCCTGAACTTGCTTTTCGTTCTCTTATCTGAATAGATTGTTCTTGTATCTCGTTTAGTTGATTTCTAAGAGCGTCAATTTTTTCATCTGTGGTATTGATAATTTGCTCATTCTCATTTTTTTCATTTTCAGAAATTCTCAAATTTTCTGAAATTTGCCCTTTTTTTTCTGCCTGAAATTTTGGCTGATTATCAAGTTTATCTCGTTGTACATTAAGTTTATTTTTTCTATCACTTAATTCTGCAACCATTTTTTCCGAATTAGATAAAAGATTTTTCCAACTCTCAATCTCCTTGTCAATTATTGCAATTCTCTCATTTCTTTTGACAGACTCTCTTTTGATATTTTGATTTTTACTATAACTATCTGCGTATTCTTCGATGACAAATTGGCAAGCATCTAGTGATTTAATTGCATCATCATTTTTTTGTGAATTAATTAATTGTTTAATTTTATCGATTTCTGATTTTAACTTATTCTTGCTGTTTTCCAAATCTTCATTCGATTGTTTTTCAGTTTGATAATATTTTGAGTCGATTTCAATAAGCTCACTTTTTTCTTCTTTCAGTCTTTTTTCATTTGAGTTTGCATCAATCACTATTCCTCTTTCCCTACTAATATCATCATCTATTGTTTGTAGTGATTTTTTTACGTTTTCTATTTCGTCTTGAATTCTACTATTTTCCTCATCTAGACTTTTTAGTTCTAAGTTTAGCCTTTGTATCTTCGATAAATTTTCAATATTTTTTTCTCGTAGAGGAGTTATTTTATCAACCTCAGTTTTAATCAGTTTCTCTAATTCGTTAATTTTATTATTAAAACCACTGACTTCAGTTTCTGCTTCTGTATTAATTTCATTTTCTATTTTAATTTCTTTATCGATCTCTAGTAATTTTAGATAATATAGTCCTGCTTCAATTTTTTTTATTTCATCAGAAATATTTTTGTATTTTGTAGCCTCTTCAGCCTGTTTTTGTAAATTTGCTAGTTGCCTTTCCTGTTGCCTTCTTAATTCATCAGCTCTCTTTAGATTATTTTCTGCAGCGCTCAACCTTAGTTCAGCTTCATGTCTTCTAACATGTAATCCAGAAATTCCTGCAGCTTCCTCTAAAATTGCTCTTCTATCAGTAGGTTTTGCAGTAACAAGGGCACCAATTCTGCCCTGACTAATCATTGACGGAGAGTGAGCTCCAGTTGATAAATCTGCGAAAAACATTTGAGCATCCCTTGCTCTAACTTCTTTATCATTGATATAAAACTTCGAACCTTTATCTTTTTCTATTTTTCTTCTAACATTTATTTCGTTTAACTCTCTAAATTGTACTGGACCCTCGTTATTTTCATTAGCAACAGTTACCGAAACTTCAGCAATATTTTTAGAAGGTTTGTTTGATGTTCCTGAAAATATGACATCTTCCATGCCTGATCCTCGCATGCTTTTTGCAGATGTTTCACCCATTACCCATCTTAAAGATTCAACAATATTTGATTTTCCGCAACCATTTGGGCCAACAATGCCTGTTAAACCATTTTCAATTAAGAAATTAGTTTTATCTGCAAATGACTTAAATCCATTGAGTTGGATTTTTTTAAACTCCATGGATTAACTTATATCAGCTTTTCCAATGTTTTTTTTAAATTTTTATAATTAAGAGATTTTTCGAACTTTTCGTTATTAATTATTATCGTAGGAGTAGAATTAACTTTAAAATTTTTTGTCCCCTCGATTCGATCATTTAAAACATAGTCCTCTATTTCTTTGTTGTTAATACATTTTTCAAAATCAATATCAAACCCAGCTTTTTTTAGAAATTCTTTCAAATTATTATTTACTTCTTCTATTTTCTTACCTTTTATCCAAGCTTGTTGATTAGAGTAAAGTTTTTCCAAAATTTCTAAGCTTTGATCTTGTTTACACAGAGAAATTTTTGAAGCATTTAAAGCAGCAATATCTAAAGGAAAGTGTCTAAATTCTATTTTGACTAGTCCTGTATCTATGAAATCTTTTTTAAGAGAGGGATAAACATCTTTATGAAAATTTGCACAATGACTACATGTTAGAGACTCGTAGGCAATTATTGTAATCTTCGCATTTTGATTTCCTGAAACTATTCTCTTTATTTCTGCGTTAGCACTAGTACTTAATCCAAAAACTAATATTAAAAATAGAAATAATTTATTCATTTTTCTTTAAAAACTTTAGTTAATTCAATTAAAGAATTTTTGATTTCTTCATTTTTAACATCATTAAGTTTATTTTTATATTTATTGTTTGTCACAGGTTTATTCTGAATTATCTTCTGATTGTCTATTTTATTTTCATCGTTAAAACTTGTAAATTTAATCCGTTTTACAACTTCATCTTTAAAAAAAGCATTCATTCTATCCATAATTTCTTTTTTTGAATATTCTAACTCAACTTCATGACCTCTTTGCACCATTATTAAGAGCGTGCTTACACTGAACTTGTTAGTATTCTTAAAAGACTTTGGATAACAAACTTTAAATAATTTTTCACCCGCTATATATCTCCAATTATTAAGCGTTTCAGAATAAATTTGGCCTCTTTTATTTATTACTCTCCTAACGTTTGTTGGTAAAGTGTCTTTAAGAGATCTTAATCCTTGAATGCTACCACCTCTCTGCTTAGAATATTTCTTAAATTGCATATGAAAGAGCAAATATTAACAAAAAAAATTCTTAATTGGTATGATTTTAATAAGAGAAAATTGCCTTGGCGAAAAAAAATCTCACCCTCAAAAAAACAATATTATACGTTGTTAAGTGAATTTATGTTGCAACAAACTCAAGTTGCTACAGTCATTCCATATTTCAATAAATTTATAAAACAAATTCCAAATTTTCATAGTCTTGCAAAAGTTGAAAATAGAAAACTTTTAAAACTTTGGGAGGGACTTGGTTATTACTCTAGAGCAAGAAATTTAAAAAAAACAGGCAAAATTGTAATCAAAAATTTTAATGGAAAACTTCCAGATAATTTTGAGGAATTAATTACATTACCTGGTGTAGGAAATTACACTGCTAGTGCTATTTTAGCAATTGCATTCAACAAACCATACATTCCACTAGATGGAAATATCGAAAGAGTTTTAAAAAGATATCTTTATTTGAAAAAACAAAGTGAAATACAAAAAGAAAATCTTATAAAAAAAAAAGATATTTTTGGTAAATCATTAAGATCAAGTGATTATGCTCAAGCGCTCATGGAATTAGGAGCATTAATTTGTAAGCCAAATAATCCAGTT
>CACPEJ010000003.1 GCA_902632935.1 uncultured Pelagibacteraceae bacterium | reverse complement strand
TAGGTGATTTTGAGAATGTGGAAGTTATAGAACTTTTAGTAAAAGAGGGTCAAGATGTTAAAAAAAATGATCCTGTTGTTACTATTGAAAGTGATAAATCGAGTGTTGAAATACCATCAATATTTTCTGGCAAAGTCGAGTCTGTAAATGTTAAAGTTGGAGATAAGGTTTCAAAGGGAGATCTATTAATAAATATTTCTTCAAATCAATCATTATCTCAAAAAGAAAGTGTTCCAAAAGAAACTGAAAATTTAATCCAAGAAGCTGAGAGTACTTTAAGAAAACATCAGGACCAAAATATTCCACAAAAAATAATTGAGACCGAAAAACCAAAAATAATCCAAGTAGTTAAAGAAGGGGATATCGATCCACTAGAAACAAGTGAATGGCTAGAGTCTTTGTCAGCAGTAATAGAAAAAGACGGAAATCAGAGGGCACATTATTTAATTAAAGAACTTATTAACAAAGCTTATATGGAGGGTGCCAATATACCCTATACGCAAAATACTCCTTATATAAACACTATACCAGTTAACGAGGAAAAAAAATCTAATGGAGATCAAAACATAGAGAGAAGAATTAGATCTTTAATTAGATGGAATGCTGCCGCAATGGTAGTTAGAGCAAATAAAAAATTCCCAGAACTTGGAGGGCATATTGGAACTTTTGCATCTGCTGCAACTCTTTACGATGTTGGTATGAATCATTTTTGGAGAGCTAAAAATAATAAATTTGGTGGAGATTTAATTTATTTTCAAGGTCATAGCGCTCCAGGTATGTACGCTAGAGCTTATCTAGAAGGTAGACTTAACGAAAAACAATTAGATAGTTTTAGACAAGAAGTAAACCCTGGTGGTCTTTCCTCATATCCTCATCCTTGGCTAATGCCGAATTTTTGGCAATTTCCAACAGTGTCCATGGGATTAGGTCCAATGCTTGCAATTTATCAAGCAAGATTCATGAAGTACTTAATCAATAGAGGTCTCATCAAAGATGAAGGTAGAAAAGTTTGGGCATTTTTAGGTGATGGAGAAATGGATGAACCTGAATCTTTAGGCGCGATTGGTTTAGCCGCAAGAGAAAAATTAGATAACTTAATATTTGTTGTAAATTGTAATCTTCAAAGACTAGACGGACCAGTTCGTGGAAACGGAAAAATAATTCAGGAATTAGAGGGAATTTTTAGAGGTGCAGGATGGAATGTTATAAAAGTTATTTGGGGTTCTTATTGGGATCCATTGCTTGCTAATGATAAAACAGGTCATTTAGTTAAAACAATGAATGAGACTGTCGATGGCGAGTATCAAGCAATGAAAGCAAGGGATGGTGCGTATGTGAGAGAAAAATTTTTTGGAAAATATTTAGAGACCAAAGAGTTGGTTTCCAGTCTTTCAGACAAAGATATTTGGCGATTAAACAGGGGTGGTCACGATCCTCATAAAGTTTTTGCAGCTTATGATAAAGCATCTAAAAATGTTGGAAGTCCTACAGTTGTAATTGCAAAAACTATTAAGGGTTATGGAATGGGCAAAAGTGGTGAGAGTGTAAATACAACTCACCAGACTAAGAAGTTAGATATCGACGACTTAATGTATTACAGAGATAGGTTTGATGTTCCATTAACAGATCAACAAGTTAAGAATATTGAATACTACAAGCCTGATCAAAATTCTCCAGAGATTAAATACATAAATGAAAGACGAATTCAACTGGGTGGTTTTATTCCTGAAAGAACAACTTACGCGAAACCTGTTAAAGCACCACCAAAAGATATTTTTGATAATATGAAAGTTTCTACAGGTGAAAAAGAAATGTCGACCACAATGGCATTGGTCAGAATGTTAACAAACCTTTTGAGAGATAAAAATGTTGCACCAAGACTGGTTCCAATCATACCTGATGAGGCTAGAACATTCGGAATGGAGGGTTTTTTCCAAAAAATAGGAATTTATGCTCATGAAGGTCAAAAATATGAGCCAGAAGATTCTGCTCAATTAAGTTCGTATAAAGAGGAAAAGAGTGGTCAAGTTTTAGAGGAAGGAATTAACGAGGCTGGAGCGATGTCATCTTGGATCGCTGCAGGAACTTCATATACAAACCATGATATAGAAATGATCCCAATTTATCTTTTTTACTCAATGTTTGGCTTTCAGAGAATTGGTGATTTTGCTTGGGCGGGTGCTGATAGCCAGTCCAGAGGGTTTTTAATCGGAGCAACCGCTGGAAGAACAACTCTTGCTGGGGAAGGTTTACAACATCAAGATGGTCATAGTCATTTGATGGCTTCAACTATTCCTAATTGCAGATCATACGATCCAACATTTCACTACGAGCTTGCAGTCATTTTTCGAGAAGGTTTAAGAAGAATGCATGAGAAAAAAGAGAATATTTTCTATTATATTACGACCATGAATGAAAATTATCCTCATCCAGAAATGCCAAAAGATAAATCATGTGAGGATGGTATTTTAAAAGGAATGTATAAAATAAAGGAGTTTAACAAGTATAAAAAAACTAAAATTCAATTTCTTGGATCTGGCACAATCTTAAGAGAAATGATAGCTGGTGCCGAAATATTACAAAATGAGTATCAAATCGATAGTGAGATTTGGAGTGTAACCAGCTTTAATGAATTAAGAAGGGATGGCCTTGAGGTAGAGAGATACAATCTTCTAAATCCTGATAAAGAGCCTAAAAAAAGCTATGTAGAAAAATGTTTGGGTAATACCGAAGGACCAATTTTAGCAGCTTCTGATTATATGAGAATGAATTCTGACCAGATCAGACCATACGTAAATAAAAGTTTTTATTCATTAGGAACGGATGGATTTGGTCGAAGTGATACAAGAAAGAAGTTAAGAAAATTTTTTGAAGTTGATAAGGAACATATCACAACATATGGTTTGAGTATTTTAGCTAAGGAACAGCTTATTGCATCAAAATATGCAAAAGAAGCGATCAAAAAGTATAAGATTGATATTGATAAACCTATGCCAACAAAATTATAGAATGCCCAAAAAAGATATAAAAGTTCCAAATATTGGTGAATTTAAAGATGTAGAGGTTATTGAAATTATAGTCAAAAAGGGTCAAGAGATAAAAAAAAATGATCCTTTAATAACAATTGAAAGTGATAAATCGAGTGTTGAAATACCCTCATTACATAATGGAATAGTTACAGAATTAAATTTAAATGTTGGGGATAAGGTTTCTGAAGGTGATAAAATATTAGAAATTGAATTAAAAGACAATCAAGATGAAATCGAATTAAAAACTGAAGAAATAAAAACAATTAAAAAAGAAAATACTAAGGAAAAAAAAATAGAAATTAGAAGAGAAGTTGGATCAAAAAATGTTATCGTAAAAGATTTTTCTAAAAAAACTGCAGCCTCACCAAAAGTCAGAAAATTTGCAAGAGAACTTGGTGTTGATATTAGTAAAGTTGAAGGTAGTGAAAGACTAGGAAGAGTAACTGAAAGTGATGTAAAGTCATTTGTCGCAAATAAACCTGAGATAAATTCTGAAAAAGAATTCAAAAAAGATGAAACGATAGAACTAGAATATCCTCACTCTGAATTTGGAAAAACAGAAATAAAGGATATTCCAAGAGTGAAGAGACTTTCGTCTAAATATCTTATGAATTCTTGGACCAATATTCCCCATGTGACTAATCATGATGAAGCAGATATAACTGAATTAGAGGAGTTTAGAACATCTCTTACAGATATCTACACTGGAGAAAAAAAAAAAATTACTCCTTTAGCTTTTATCGTCAAAGCATTAACTGCATCACTTAAAAAATTTCCAAATTTTAATTCATCTATAGATGAAATTGATAAAGGAAAAATGACCTTAAAAAAGTATTACCATATTGGAATAGCAGTAGATACGAAGCACGGACTTATGGTGCCAAAACTAAGAAATGCTGATAATAAGAATATTTCATTAATTGGCAACGAACTTAAAAAATTAAGTGAACAGTGCAGGAATCTTAAAATTGATAAAAAAGAATTATTTGGTGGTTCTATGACAATAACAAGTCTAGGAGGTATTGGCGGTTCTTTTTTTACACCTATAATTAATTATCCTGAAGTTGCAATTTTGGGAGTTGGCAAATCTCAAAAAAAACAAATTTTTATTGATGGAAAATTTATTACACGAACAATGTTACCTTTATCTTTATCATATGATCACAGAATAATTGATGGAGCTGAAGCAGCTCGATTTAACAACGATTTGAAAGACAATCTTGGAAAAAATTTTGCTTACAAATTAGCTGTGTAAAAATATGTCAAAAACTCTCTCATTATTTAGTGCACTATTATGCACTTTCATTTGGGGGACCACATTTGTTGCACAAGATACAGGCATGGACGACATCGGCCCATTCACTTTTAATTCAGTAAGATTTTTTGTGGGTTTTTTAGCAATTGTTCCTTTAGCATTTATGTTTGAAGCAAAAAAACTAAAAAAAGAATTTAGGTTTGATACAAAAACATTCGTTATCCTGTCCTTTTTAATTGGACTATCATTATTTTTGGGCTCAGCATTACAACAGGTTGCGTTGCTTTACACTGATGTAGCAAATGCTGCTTTTTTTACAATTTTTTATGTGCCAATGGTCCCAATAATTATTTTCATCTTTAAAAAAGATTTTTTACACTGGAGTGTATGGCCATCAGTAATTTTATGTTTAATCGGCGGATATTTATTAACAAATTTTCAAGATGCAACTATAAGATTAGGCGATACCCTTGTGGTATTAGGAGCTTTATTTTGGAGTACACATATTATTTTTACTGGTATGATTGTCAAAAAGTACAATCTGCCATTGACTATTGGTGCAATTCAAACTCTGCTAGTTGCTCTATTCTCATTTATAATAGTTTTATTTTCTGAAGAATTTGTAATCGCTAATATATTAAATGAAATAGACTCGATTTTATATGCTGGTATTTTATCAGGTGGTTTTGCATTTGTTTTACAAATTTATGCTCAAAGAAATATAACTCCAGCACCAGCAGCAATAATTTTTTCTTTGGAGGGTGTGTTTGCAACAATTGCCGCCTGGTTTCTTTTAAATCAAATATTAGGCATTAACAATTTACTTGGTTGTTTTTTTATATTAAGTGGAGTTTTATTATCTCAATTAGTTCCATTAATAAGGAAAGCAAGTTAAATATATATTATATAAAGTAAAATTAAGCCAAGAATTATCCGATAAATTACGAATACATTAAAAGAAATTTTACTTATAGATTTAAGAAAATACTTAATTGTAAAAAATGAAAACATAAATGATAAAAAAGTAGCAATCAATAACAAATAATTTATTTCTATTGATTGTTCAAAAACCTTTCTTAAACTTAGGAAGCTTGCTCCTGCTAATGCAGGTATAGATAGTAAAAAAGAAATTTTACTAGCGTCTGTTCTATTGAAATTCAAAAATCTTGCTGCCGTAATCGTTATTCCAGCTCTACTAACTCCTGGTATCAACGCTAATATTTGAAATAAACCAATTAATAAAACTGATTTAATATTTAAATCTTTAGAAATATTTCGATCAATTTTCCTTTGATCAGCAAAGAAAAGTATGAATCCAAAAAATAGTGTTGTTGATGCAATTACTTTTGTATTTCTTAAAAGATGAATAAATTCAGTGGAATATAAAATGTATCCAAAAAATATTAAAGGCAATGAGCCAATAATTATTAAACTCAATAACTTATTATCATTTCTTAGATAAAATAGCTCTTTTCTAAAATAAAAAATTACTGCAATTAATGAGCCTAAATGTAGACTTATGTCTATTAATAAAGAACTTGTTTCTAAATCATAAAAATTTGATACCAATATTAAATGAGCTGACGAACTTATGGGTAAAAATTCGGAAATTCCTTGAACAGCAGAAAGAATTAAAATTTCTATAAAATCTTGCAACATACATGTGTCGTAGCTTAAAAAATATTCATTTTAAACAATTCGATTTAATCATATTAGGTATGCAAAAATTAGAATAAGTAGATTTTAAGCTAAATATTATTATAATTAGGTAATGATAACTGACCTATTTATTTCTTTTACTAATAAAAACTATGTATATTTTGCGATAAATTTGTAAAAAATTATGACCGATAAAATGCTAAAATTCGTAAAAATAGGTCAACAAACCCCACCTAAAAGAGGAGTTGATAACAGGAAAGATGATTTTAATGAAATCTATGATGAATTTATCACTCAAAAAGCGCAAGAGCAGTCAAGTAGATGCTCTCAATGTGGAGTTCCTTTTTGCCAAGTCCATTGTCCTTTAAGTAACAACATTCCTGATTGGCTTAAACTGACTGCTGAGGGCAGATTGAAGGAAGCTTATGAATTATCTCAAAGCACAAATAATATGCCTGAGGTTTGTGGCAGAATATGCCCTCAAGATAGATTATGTGAGGGTAATTGTGTTATTGAGCAGTCAGGTCATGGCACTGTAACAATTGGATCAGTCGAAAAATATATTACAGATAGTGCTTGGGAAAACGGATGGGTAAAGCCTATATCAATCAAACACGAAAAAGAACAAAGTGTTGGAATAATTGGTGCTGGACCTGCTGGACTGGCAGCTGCTGAACAACTTAGGAAAAATGGATATCAAATTACAGTTTATGACAGATATGACAGAGCGGGTGGTTTGTTAAT
The DNA here is from genome assembly GCA_902632935.1 of uncultured Pelagibacteraceae bacterium. GTDB lineage: Bacteria > Pseudomonadota > Alphaproteobacteria > Pelagibacterales > Pelagibacteraceae > Pelagibacter. The sequence goes on along the minus strand of CACPEJ010000003.1, from coordinate 92,845 downwards.
TTATGGAATTCCAAATTTTAAATTAGAGAAACATGTGGTCGAGAGAAGAACAAAATTGTTGAAAGATGGTGGAATTAAATTTGAGCAAAATTTTGAGGTTGGTAAGGATGCAACTTTAGAGCAATTGAGAAAAAAACATGATGCAATTTTAATTGCTACTGGAGTTTATAAACCAAGAGAAATTAATCTGCCAGGTAATGATTTAGATAATATTTTTCCTGCTATGGAGTTTTTAACTGCATCAAACAAAAAGGGGTTGGGAGACAAAGTTGATTTATTCGATAAAGGTATATTAAATGCTGAGGGTAAAGATGTAGTTGTTATTGGAGGTGGAGATACCGCAATGGATTGTGTCAGAACATCTGTAAGACAAAAAGCTAATTCAGTTAAATGTTTATACAGAAGAGATAAAGATAACATGCCTGGATCTGCAAGAGAAGTAGCTAATGCAGAAGAAGAGGGTGTTGAATTTGTTTGGTTGTCTAGTCCAAAAGAATTTAGAGGAAAAAATAAAATTGAGAAATTAATTGTAGATCAAATTCAACTTGGCGATCCAGATGACTCAGGGAGAAGAAGACCAGAAATTAAACAAGGATCTGAATTTGAAATTAAAGCAGATATGGTAATAAAAGCTTTAGGATTTGATCCAGAAAACTTGCCATTATTATTTGAAGCACAAGAATTACAAGTTACAAAATGGGGAACGATTAAAACTGACTTTGATACTATGGAAACTAATATTAAAGGTGTCTTTGCTGCCGGAGATATTGTAAGAGGTGCATCTTTAGTTGTTTGGGCGATTAAAGATGGTAGAGATGCTGCTTTATCAATCAAATCTTATCTTGAAAATATCGAATTAAAAAAATCTAAAGTTGCATAATGAGTACATACAAAAAAAATTTAGAATTACTTACTAAAAACAATGTTTATTCTAAAGAAATGGAACATGATGCATGTGGAGTAGGGTTAATTGCATCGACAGAGGGAAAAAAATCAAGAGAGGTTGTAGAATATGGAATTGAAGCTTTAAAGGCTGTTTGGCATCGAGGAGCTGTTGATGCTGATGGAAAAACAGGTGATGGGGCAGGTATTCATTTAGAAATACCCAAAGATTTCTTTGTTGAAAAAATAGAGGTTACAGGTCACACACATGATGGCTCTGATATTTGTGTTGGAATGATTTTTTTACCAAGAAATGATTACTCCTCACAAGAAAGCTGTAAGACGATTGTAGAAAGTGAGTTGACCAAAAACGATTTTAGCATCTATGGATGGAGACAAGTCCCTGTTAATCCAAAAGTTTTAGGAGAAAAAGCTTTCCAAACTATGCCAGAGATAATCCAAGTGCTTTTTAAATCGAATGATAAAAATTTGCTTGATAAAGATCTTGAAAGAAAAATTTATGAAACAAGAAAAAAAATTGAGAATAAAGCATTCAATTTATCATTAAATAATTTTTATATTTGCTCAATAAGTTCCAAATCAATTATCTATAAGGGCATGTTTTTAGCTGAGGCTATCTCAGATTTTTTCTTAGATTTAAAGGACGAAAGATTTATTTCAAGATTTGCAATTTTTCATCAGAGATTTTCAACTAATACCGCTCCAAGCTGGAGTTTGGCACAACCATTTAGAGCAGTTGCTCATAATGGTGAAATTAATACTTACAAAGGAAATAAAAACTGGATGAGAGTTCATGAACAAGAAATGAGTAGCCCTCTTTTTGAAAATGTAGAAAATTTAAAGCCAGTTATACAAAAAGGAGTTTCAGACTCTGCGGCACTAGATAATGTTTTTGAGTTATTAAATAAATCTGGCCAACCTGCACCTCTAGCAAAATTAATGATGATCCCTGATGCTTGGTCAAAAAGAAATAAAACTCTTCCAAAAAGCCATCAACAGCTGTTTAATTTTTTAAATAGTACTATGGAACCTTGGGATGGTCCTGCCGCAATAGCCGCAACAGATAATGAATGGGTCATTGCAGCAAATGATCGTAATGGTTTAAGGCCTTTAAGATACGCAATAACAAAAGATAAGTTTCTCTTTGCCGGATCTGAAACTGGAATGATTGAATTAAATGAAAAAAGAATTCTATCAAAAGGAAGACTTGGCCCAGGGGAGATAATTGGAGTGAGAATTGAAAAAGGCAAAGTGTTTACGAATAATCAAATTAAAGACTATTTGGCAAAAGAATATAAGCATTTCAATTCTCAGATAATAGATTTGGATGAGAAATTAACCATTTCTAATGAGAAACATAATTTTGATGGTGAAGATTTAAGGAGACGACAACACACTTTTGGAATTAGTTTAGAGGATTTAGAGCTAATTTTACATCCAATGGCTGAAGATGCAAAAGAAGCAACGGGTTCCATGGGCGATGATACACCCTTAGCAGTTCTATCAGATAAATACAGACCACTTTATCACTTTTTTAGACAAAACTTTAGCCAAGTGACGAATCCACCGATTGACTCTTTAAGAGAAAATAAAGTTATGAGTTTGAAAACTAGATTTGGTAATCTTGGGAATATTTTAGATTTTGATACTTTAACTAAAGAAAATATTTATGTTTTAAATAGTCCGATTATATCGAATTCACAATTTAATAAATTTATTAATTTTTTCGGAAAAAACTCTGTCTCTATAGATTGTACTTTTTCGAATGATCAAAGTTTATTTGACTCTATTAAAAGGATTCAAAAAGAGTCGGAAGTTGCTGTTAGACAGGGTGTAACACAATTAATTTTAAGCGATAAATCTATTTCAGACACAAGAATGCCAATGCCAATGTTATTATGCGTTGGTGCAATTAATACTTTTTTAATTGATAAAAAATTAAGAGGATATGTTTCAATTAATGTTCAATCTGGTGAAGCTTTGGACACCCACTCTTTTGCAACATTAATAGGTGTTGGAGCAACAACAGTTAATCCATATATTGCTTTTGATAGTTTATATCAAAGGCATGAGAAAAAGTTATTTGGCCAGTATAGTTTTGATGAATGTGTTGAAAGATATATCAAATCAGTGAATGCAGGATTATTAAAAATCATGTCAAAAATGGGTATATCTGTTTTAAGTTCTTATAGAGGTGGATGTAATTTTGAAACTGTTGGCCTAAGCAGATCAATAGTTGATGATTATTTTCCAGGAGTGACTTCAAAAATTTCTGGTATTGGATTGTCAGGAATCGAAAAAAAAATACGTGCAATACATAAAGAGGCATTTGAAAGCACTGATACAGTTTTACCTATTGGTGGGATTTATAGATACAGAAAAAATGGAGAAACACACCAATACCAAGGCAGATTAATCCACTTGTTACAAAGTGCTGTAGGATCAAACTCATATACAGCTTATAAAAAATATGCTGAGGGAATATATAACTTGCCACCAATTAATCTAAGAGATTTGATAGATTTTAGAAAAAAAAAATTAGGACCATCTATTCAAATTTCTGAGGTTGAACCAATAGAAAAAATATTAAAAAGATTTGGTAGCGGAAGTATGTCTCACGGAGCATTATCCAAGGAGGCACATGAAACATTAGCTATTGGGATGAATAGAATTAAAGGTGCATCCTGTAGTGGAGAAGGTGGTGAAGATGCTAATAGATTTAAGATCATGGACTCCGGTGATAGTGCAAATTCGAGAGTAAAACAAATTGCTTCAGCAAGATTTGGTGTAACAGTTAATTATTTAAACAATTGTAATGAAATTGAGATTAAAATTGCTCAAGGTGCAAAACCTGGTGAAGGTGGCCAATTACCAGGATTTAAAGTAACAGATGAGATTGCCAAGCTAAGACATTCAACGCCAGGTGTAACACTAATTTCCCCACCTCCGCATCATGATATTTATTCAATTGAGGATTTAGCTCAGCTTATTTATGATTTAAAACAAATCAATCCTAAGGCAAGAATTGGAGTTAAATTAGTTGCATCTTCTGGCGTTGGTACTATTGCAGCCGGTGTTGCAAAAGCAAAAGCTGATATAATTTTAATTTCAGGACATAATGGAGGAACTGGAGCTACACCTCAAACAAGTGTAAAATACGTAGGTATTCCATGGGAGATGGGACTAACGGAGGCCAATCAAGTTTTAACATTAAATAATCTAAGACATAAAGTTACTTTAAGAACCGATGGAGGAATTAAAACTGGAAGAGATGTTGTTATCGCAGCAATGATGGGTGCAGAGGAGTATGGTGTAGCAACTACTGCACTAGTAGCGATGGGTTGTATAATGGTGAGGCAATGTCATTCTAATACTTGTCCTGTTGGAGTATGCACACAAGATGAAAAATTAAGAGAAAAATTTACTGGAACTCCTGATAAAGTTGTAAATTTATTTACGTTTATTGCCACAGAGGTAAGAGAAATTTTAGCTTCGCTTGGTTTTAAATCTTTAAATGAGATTATCGGTCGAACAGATTTATTAATGCAGGTAAGTAAAGCCTCACCTAATTTAGATGATTTAGATCTTAATCCACTATTCGTACAAGCAGACCCTGGTAATAATAAGAGGTATTGTGAGATATCGGAAATTAATCAAGTTCCTGATACACTGGATCAAGAAATTTGGCCTCAAATAGAAAAAGCTTTAGATAATTCAGAAAAAATAAATAACGAGTTTTTAATTAAAAATACTAATAGAGCTGTGGGTACTAGAATTTCACATCACTTATATAAAAAATATGGTTATGAAAAATTAGAGGAAAATTTTTTAACTCTAAATTTTAAAGGTTCAGCTGGGCAATCTTTTGGTGCATTTACTGCAAAAGGACTTAAACTTAATTTAAAAGGTGATGCAAATGATTATGTTGGGAAAGGTTTGTCTGGAGCAACCATTTCGATAAGACTTCCTGATGAAAGTAATTTAATTTCGAATGAGAATACCATTATTGGGAACACAGTTCTTTATGGGGCAACGTCAGGTAAACTTTTTGCAGCTGGTCAAGCTGGAGATAGATTTGCAGTAAGAAATTCTGGTGCCATAACTGTTATTGAAGGCTGTGATTCAAATGGTTGTGAATATATGACAGGTGGTACAGCAGTAATTCTTGGAGATGTTGGAGATAATTTTGCAGCAGGCATGACAGGGGGAATGGCTTTTATTTACGATAAATCAAAGGAATTTGAAAAAAAAGTTAATCCAGACTCAGTTGTATGGCAAAATGTTGAAACTGAGTATTGGTCAAAATTTTTAAAAGAATTGGTACTCGAGCATAGTAATGAAACAGAGTCCAGTTTATCAAAAAAAATAATCGATGACTTTGAAAACGAGTTAAAGAATTTTGTACAGGTTTGTCCAAAAGAAATGATAGATAAGCTTGAAAATCCAATCTCCACAAAAACAAAAATACAAAAAGTTAGCTAATCATTAATTTTAGCTCCTTTTTTAATATCTTAAGCCATTTTGGTGAAGATAAACTATGATCACCATTTTTTATAATTACTAATTTCTTTTTCTTAGATTGAAATATTTTCAAAACTTTTTTTGAGAAAATTACAGGTACAGATTTATCTTTACTCCCATGAACCATTGTTATATTTACATTTTGATTTATTTTTTTATTTAAAATTTTATTTTTTCTTCCATCTTTAATCAGTTGGTAAGTGATTGGGTATTCATAATCACCATGTTTTAAATTTATGACACCTTTTTTTTTAATTTCAATCTTCATTTTATTAGAAAATTTATTCCACATTAGTTTATCAAGAAATTCTGGCGCTGAACCTATTCCTAAAAAACCTTTAATTTTGTTTTTGATAAGACTAAACTGGTTTAAAGAAATCCAAGCCCCCATACTTGATCCTATAAATATAATATCGTTTTTTTTGACAACTTTTTGAATTACTAAAGTAGTGTCCCTAGTCCATTTTGAAATATTACCATTAATAAATTTTCCTGATGATTTACCATGACCTGAATATTCTAAAGCAAGAAAACCTAATTTATTTTTTTTTGCAAATTTTAAAAATGCTTGAGGTTTTTTACCTTCCAAATCTGACATAAAACCATGCAAAAAAACAATATAGGTGGCATTTTTTTGATGTAGTTTCAGATATCTTATTTTTCTTGTAGTGGAAATTTTTAAGTAATTAAAATTTGTCATAAAAGTTTATTAGTTTTGTCTATTATTATATAATTATTTAAAATGTCATCTAATTTAAATGTTTTGCAAGTAATCCCAAAATTAGGTTATGGAGGTGCAGAAACTGGTTGCTATGATATTGCACATTTTTTACCTGAAAATAATTGTAAATCTTACATTGTTACAAGTGGTGGAGAGTTAACTAAGTTTATTGATAAAAAAAAAGTTAAATTAATAAGGCTTCCTGTCCATAGTAAAAACCCATTATTGATTTTGATAAATTCAATTATTTTAATAGCAATAATTTTGATTTTTAATATTTCAATTGTTCACGCAAGAAGTCGAGCGCCAGCTTGGTCGTGTTTATTTGCAACAAAATTAACTAGAAGAAAGTTTGTTACTACATTTCATGGGACTTATAATTTTAGAGGTAGATTAAAAAAATTTTATAATTCAGTAATGGTAAGGTCAGATTTGGTAATAGCAGGATCAAACTTTATCTTTTCACATATTCAAGAGAATTATCAGGAATTCTTGAATTCTAAAAAAAAATTTTTAGTAATTTTTAGGGGCATAAATGTAGATTATTTTGATCCAACAACCAAAATTGAAACTGATGAAAAAAAACTTTTAAATGAGTGGAGTATTACTGATGAAAAAAAAATAATTCTTATGCCAGGTAGACTTACGTCATGGAAGGGTCAAGAATTATTTATTGAGGCAATAAATTTAGTTAAAATTGAATTAGGATACGAAGCATTTCATGTTGTAATATTAGGCAGTGATCAGGGAAGAGATTCTTATAAAGAAAAACTTATCAAATTAACTGAAAAGTATAATCTGACCAATCAAGTAAAATACATAGACCATTGTAAGGATATGGCTTTAGCTTATAAGGTTTCTGATATTATAGTTTCAGCATCAATTGAACCTGAAGCTTTTGGAAGAGTTGCGGTAGAGGCACAATCTATGGAAAAAATAATTATTGCTAGTAATATTGGAGGATCAAATGAGACAATTTTAAACGAAAAAACCGGGTTGTTATTTGAATCTGGTGACGCAGGCTCCTTGAGTAAAAAAATCATTCAAGCAATGACGATGGATGAAACTTCCTTAAAATTAATGGGTAAGGAGGGAAGAAAAAACATTATAAAAAAATTTAATGTTGAAAAAATGTGTTTTTCTACTTATTCAGAGTATAAGAGATTACTAAATTAAATGCCCATAATTACTTTACCAGACGGAAACAATTTAGATTTTCCTAAAAAAGTGACAGGCCTAGAGATTGCTGAAAAAATTAGCAAATCATTAGCAAAACAAGCCTTGATAATGAGTGTGAATGGAGAATTAAAAGATTTATATTTTTTGATTGATAAAGATTGTTCCGTTAAAATTTTTACAGCAAAAGACCCAGAGGGTTTAGAAGTTATTAGACATGACGCTGCACATATCATGGCTATGGCAGTTCAAGAATTATATCCAGGCACACAAGTTACTATTGGACCAGTTATAGAAAATGGATTTTATTATGACTTTGCCAGAAAGGAGCCCTTTACAGATAACGATTTAAAAAAAATTGAAGAAAGGATGTCAGAAATAATTGACAAAGATTTAAAAACAAGACGAGAAGTATGGGAAAGAGATAAAGCAATTAAGCATTTTAAAAAAATTGGAGAAAAATATAAGGCAGAAATTATTGAGAGTATTCCAGAAACTGAAGAACTTTCAGTCTACCATCATGGAGATACTTGGTATGATTTATGTAGAGGACCTCATTTAGTATCATCTAGTAAAATTGGCAAAGCCTTTAAGCTTACAAAAGTTTCAGGCGCATATTGGCGAGGTGACTCAAAAAATGAAATGCTTCAAAGGATCTACGGTACAAGTTGGGCCTCCCAGAAAGATCTAGACGATTATTTAAAAAGAATTGAAGAGGCAGAAAAAAGAGATCATCGTAAATTGGGTAAAGAAATGGATTTGTTTCATTTTAGAGAGGAAAGTCCAGGGTCTGTTTTTTGGCATGAGAAAGGTTGGACGTTATTTCAAAAATTAATTAATTACATGAGAGCTAAACAGGACCTAGCCGGATACAAAGAGGTGAACACACCAGAGGTATTAGACAGATTATTGTGGGAAAAATCAGGTCATTGGGAAAAATATGGGGAAAACATGTATACCTCAGAAACTCCTGATGAAAAAGTTTTTGCAATTAAACCAATGAATTGCCCTGGACATATACAAGTTTTTAATCAAGGTCTTAAAAGTTATCGAGATTTACCTCTAAGAATTACTGAGTTTGGAAAAGTTCATAGATATGAACCATCTGGTGCTTTACATGGGTTATTAAGAGTAAGAGCATTCACCCAAGATGATGCTCATATTTTTTGCTCCGAAGATCAAATCACAAATGAATGTTTAAATGTTACAAATTTGATATTAGAAATTTATAAAGATCTAGGTTTCGAAAATGTAATTCTTAAATATGCTGATAGGCCAGAGGTAAGAGTTGGTGAAGATGAGATTTGGGATAAAGCTGAAGCATCTTTGTTAAAGGCAGTCAAAGCTTCTAAACTTGAGTATAGTATAAATAAAGGTGAGGGAGCATTTTACGGTCCAAAAATAGAGTTTGTTTTACGAGATGCAATAGGAAGAGATTGGCAATGTGGAACAGTCCAAGTTGATTTAAATTTACCAGGTAGATTAGATGCATCATATGTAGATAAAGATGGCACAAAGAAAGTTCCCGTTATGTTACATCGTGCATTATTTGGATCACTTGAGAGATTTATAGGTATTCTAATTGAAAACTATGCTGGAAAATTTCCATTTTGGATATCTCCATTACAAACAGTTGTTATACCTATTTCTGAAGATTTCGAAGAATACGCAAAAAAAGTTTCCGATAAGATAAGAGAAGTTGGTATTACATCAATGGTTGATTTAAAAAATCATAATTTAAATTATAAAATAAGAGATCATTCATTAGCGAAAATACCTCTTTTAATAATTTGTGGTAAAAAAGAAGTTGACAGTAACTCAGTAACCATTAGAAGATTGGATACAAATAAACAAGAAAATATGGAACTAAACTCATTTCTAAAAAAATTTTCTGCTTTAAACAAAGCACCTTCAAATATTTAAGTGGCAGATTTTAAGCAAAACTATTTTCAAAGAAGAACCAAGGATCGTGGTCCTCGATCAAATAACAGAATTTCCTCACCCGAAGTTCAAGTTATTGCAAGTGATGGAGAAAACTTAGGTGTTTTAAATACTAATGAGGCAATCTCAATGGCAAAAAATCAAGGTTTGGATTTAATCGAAATTGCCCCAAATGCCAATCCCCCAGTTTGTAAAATAATGGACATGGGTAAATATAAATATGATGCGCAAAAAAAAGCAAACCTTGCAAAAAAGAAACAAAAAATAATTGCTTTAAAAGAAATTAAAATGAGACCAGTAACTGAAACGCATGATTATGAGTTTAAGGTAAAAAATGCTAAAAAATTTATTGCCAAAGGTGATAAGGTAAAGTTCACCATTAGATTTAAAGGACGTGAACTTCAACACTCTCATTTGGGAAATGAATTAATGGCCAAAATTAAAGAAGATATGAAAGATATTGGTAAAGTCGAATTGCACCCCAAGTTTGATGGAAAGCAAATGATTATGGTAATTCAACCTTTATAGGCTTTAATATAGGTTGTAAATTTTCTACATTCTTTGTATAACCTCGTCCAATTATGCCAAAATTAAAAACAAAAAGCTCAGCAAAAAAAAGATTTAAAATTTCAGCTAGAGGGAAAGTTATGATGGCCCAAGCTGGAAAGAGACACGGCATGATAAAAAGAACTAATTCTCAAATAAGAAAACTTAGGGGCACTACTGCGATGTCAAAACAAGATGGTAAAATTGTTAAATCGTATATGCCTTACAGCTTAAGGGGTTAAAATGGCAAGAGTTAAAAGAGGTGTAACAAGTAGAGCTAAACATAAAAAAGTTTTAAAAGCTGTAAAAGGTCAGTGGGGAAGAAGAAAAAATACTATTAGAGTTGCAAAGCAAGCTATGGAAAAAGCTATGCAATATGCATATAGAGATCGAAGAAATAAGAAAAGAGACTTCAAATCATTGTGGATACAAAGAATCAATGCGGGTGTAAGAGCTGAAGGTTTGACATATTCCAAGTTTATTTATGGTTTAAATAAATGTGGAATTAAAATTGATAGAAAAATTTTAGCTGAGATAGCCTATGATAGCCCAGAAGCCTTTAAAACTATTGTCCAAAAAGCACAATCTGCTTTAAATTAATCTTCACTATTGTTTTATTTCGCTGAAGAAATAATCTGTAAAAATGTCTGATCTAAAAAAAATAAGAGACGAATTTACATCAAAATTAAAAGGTAAATTAGATCTAGCAGAACTTAATCAAATTAAATCTGATCTATTTGGTAAAAATGGGTTGGTCTCATCTCAATTTAAAAAAATAGGTAATTTTGATGTCTCAGAAAGGAAAAAATTCGCATCTGATTTGAATATCATTAAGGATGAACTCCATGATCTAATAAATTTAAAAATAAACCAAATAGAAAAAGCAAATATTAATGAAAAATTGGAAAAAGAAAAAATTGATGTTACTTTACCAGAGCGATCATTTGTAAGGGGTAAAATCCATCCTGTATCACAAACAATTGATGAAATATCTTCTATATTTTCTGAAATAGGCTTTAGTGTAGAGGAAGGACCAGATGTTGAAAATGAATATAACAATTTTACTGCTTTAAATACTCCAGACAATCATCCAGCAAGAGATATGCATGATACATTTTATCTTGACGAAAAAAAAGAAAGATTGCTGCGCACTCATACGTCTCCTGTTCAAATTAGAACAATGTTAAAAGACAAACCACCTTTTAAAATAATTGCACCTGGCAGAACATACAGATCGGATAGTGACCAAACACATTCACCAATGTTTCACCAAGTTGAAGGTCTTCATATAGACAAAAATATTAATATGGGTCACTTAAAAGGTTGTTTGAATTATTTTATCAAAGAATTTTTTGAAGTTAAAAAAATAAAGATGAGATTTAGGCCAAGTCATTTCCCTTTCACAGAACCATCTGCCGAAGTTGATATTGGATATGAAATCAAAGATGGAAAAATTATTATAGGGGAAGGTGATAAGTGGCTAGAAATACTGGGTTGCGGGATGGTTCATCCAAATGTTTTAAAAAATGTTAAGGTTGATCCAACTAAGTTTCAAGGTTATGCGTTTGGAATAGGAATTGATAGATTAGCGATGTTGAAATATGGAATTAATGATCTAAGAGCTTTCTTTGATTGTGATTATAGATGGTTAAACCATTTTGGATTTGATCCTTTAGACGTACCTACGAACTATAGAGGCCTAAGTAGATGAAAATCACATTTGATTGGTTAAAAGATCATTTAAAAACTAATCTGAAAGAAAAAAATCTTTTAGAACAACTTACCAATATAGGGCTGGAGGTAGAAAGTGTGGAAAGTCTTTCATCTGATAATCAACTATTTAAAGTTGCAAAAATTATCAAGACAGAAAAACATCCAAACGCAGATCGACTTAAAGTTTGTGACGTAAATGTTGGTGAGAAAGAGCTTAAAAAAGTTGTGTGTGGTGCCACCAATGCGAATGAAGGACTTATTACAATATATGCACCTCCAGGTGCAATTATCCCAAAGACTAACACAAAATTAGAAATAGCAAAAATTAGAGGTGTAACCTCTTACGGAATGCTTTGCTCTGAGTCTGAGTTAAATTTATCTGATGAGAGTGATGGTATTACCGAATTATCAAAAAAATATGAAAAAAATATTGGTAAAAGTTATTTTTCAAAATCAAAATCTAATCTTATTGATTTATCTATTACACCTAATCGACCAGATTGTCTTGGTGTGAAGGGAATAGCTAGAGATCTTGCAGCCTCAGGTTTTGGAAGGTTAATAGCATCTAAAGAAAAAAAGATTAAATTAAAATCAAAACAAAATTTAAAAGTTAAGATTAATAAGGAGAAAGGACAAGGGTGTAGTGCTTTTGGAAGTTGTTTAATTAAAAATGTAAAAAATACCGAGAGTCCTCAATGGCTTAAAGATAAATTAATTTCAGTTGGTCAAAAACCTATTTCAGCTATTGTTGATATAACAAATTATGTAATGCTAGATATTAACCGACCATTACACGCATATGATGCTGATAAAATTGAAAAAGGGATAATCGTAAGAAACTCAAAATCTGGAGAAGAATTTACAGCACTTGACAATAAAATTTATAAGTTAGAAAAAGGTATGTGTGTTATTAGTGACAACAAAGGAGTTTTAGGATTAGGTGGAATTATTGGGGGCACAAGATCAGGCACAGAATTTGATACTAAAAATATATTATTAGAGTCTGCTTATTTTGATCCAAGATCAATTAGAAATACGGCAAAAAAATTGAATTTAGATACAGATGCAAAATTTAGATTTGAAAGAGGAATTGACCCATTATCCATCGAAACCGGCTTAAAGAAAGCAGCATCACTAATTCAAGAAATTTGCGGTGGCGAAGTTAGTAAAATCGATATTCAAAAAATTGAATCTTATAAAACCAAAATTATAAACTTTGATGTAAATTCTTTTGAAAATATAGTTGGATTCAAAATTTCTGAAAAGGAAATCCAAAGAATTTTGACCGATCTTGGTTTCATTATTAAAAAAGAAAAAAATTCTTTAAAGTTGATAGTTCCTTCCTGGAGACCAGACATATCACAGCAAATAGATATTATTGAAGAGTTGGTGAGAATAAGTGGTTACGATAAAATAAAAACAATTGACCCAATTAAGGATAGATCTAAATCTACTTTAACTCAAACTCAAAGATTATTCCATTTCTTACAAAGAGCAATTGCTTCAAAGGGTTATTTAGAGACAATAACATGGTCATTTACAGATCAAAGTTATAACAATCATTTTAGAGAAGCTGGTAAAGAAATAAAAATTGTAAATCCTATAAGTTCCGAATTGGGAGTTTTAAGAAATTCCATATTTTCAAATTTAATCATGTACATGAGTAAAAATTTGGATAGAGGTTTTAAAGATTTATCTATATTTGAGATAGGTCCTGTTTTTACTGGTTCAAAACCAGGTGAGCAAAAGACAGTAGTTTGTGGTTTGTCAGCCGGTAAAAAATCAAGACTTTCTTGGATCGATAAAGAGAGAAATATTGATTTATTTGATGCAAAAAGAGATGTGGTGCAAACTTTGAATGAGGCAGGTTATAATTCTGATCAATTTTTTATTGATAGCCAAACACCCAATTATTATCATCCAGGGAAGTCTGGGAGAATTTTCTTAGATCATAAAAAAGATAAAGTTGCAGCTTATTTTGGTGAAATTCATCCTAATATTTTAAAAAAAATTGATATTAAAACTGAAAATTTAATAGGTTTTGAAATCTTTTTAGAAAATTTAAAACTTTCAAGAAAAACATTAAAAGATCAAAAATTGAAGTTTTCTGTATCGGATTTTCAAAAATCAGAGCGAGATTTTGCATTTGTGGTTAATAAAGATGTAGAGGCACAAGAGTTTATAAGTGTAATTTCTAATGTGAGTCCAAATCTTATTAGCAATATAAAAGTTTTTGATGTTTATGAAGGTGAAAATATCCCAGATAATCAAAAGTCTATAGCTATCAGCATAACAATTCAGTCATCAGAAAAAACTTTAAACGATAAGGATTTAGAGAAAATTAATAATTCAATCATAGAAGCAGTAGAAAATAAAACTGGCGCTAAAATTCGATCTTAAAATTAAAATGAGTACAATCGATAATATAAGAAATTTTGCAATCATTGCTCATATTGATCATGGGAAATCTACAATAGCTGATAGAATAATCCATCAATGTGGTGGTTTGACAGAGAGAGAAATGAAATCACAAGTACTTGACTCTATGGATATAGAAAGAGAAAGAGGTATCACAATAAAAGCACAGACTGTAAAGTTGAATTATAAAGCTAAAAACGGAAAAAATTATATTTTAAATATTATAGACACCCCTGGTCATGTAGATTTTAGTTATGAGGTAAGCAGATCTTTGTATGCCTGTGAAGGATCAATATTAATTGTAGATAGTACCCAGGGTGTCGAAGCTCAAACACTGGCTAATGTCTATCAAGCTCTAGATATTAATCATGAAATTATTCCTGTTTTAAACAAAATAGATTTACCTGCTTCTGATCTAGATAGAACAAAGAAACAAATCGAAGATGTTATTGGAATTGATACTGAAAATGCTATTCCTTGTTCAGGAAAAACCGGAGAAGGTATAAATGACATTCTGGAGCAAATTATCAATCAATTACCGAGCCCAAAAGGTGATACTGATAAAGATTTAAAATGTCTATTAGTTGATAGCTGGTATGACACTTATTTAGGTGTCGTGATTTTAGTTAGAGTAATTAATGGTAAACTTACAAAAAATATGAAAATTAAAATGCTCTCTACTAATCAAGATTATATAGTTGAAAAAGTTGGAGTTTTTACACCAAAAGCAAAAGATATAAATGAATTAAATACTGGCGAAATAGGTTTTATTACTACAGGAATTAAAGTTCTTTCAGAAACAAAAGTTGGTGACACTATCTGTGATGCATCAAAACCACCTGTGAATGCATTGCCTGGTTTTAAACCAAGTAAACCTGTAGTTTTTTGTGGATTGTTTCCAGTTGATAGCTCTGAGTATCAAAAATTAAAAGATGGGCTAGCCAAATTACAATTAAATGATGCAAGTTTTTCATATGAAGCAGAGTCATCATCAGCTCTAGGATTGGGATTTAGATGTGGATTTTTAGGTCTCTTACATCTTGAAATCATTACAGAAAGATTAGAAAGAGAGTTTGATGTTAACTTATTAACAACTACACCTGGAGTAGTTTATAAAGTTAACTTGAATAATGGGAAAATAATGGACTTGCAAAATCCATCAACTCTTCCTGATCCAACAATTATTAATTCAATTGAGGAACCTTGGATTAAAGCTACCATAATAACTCCAGATGAATTCCTAGGTTCAATAATAAAATTATGTCAGGATAAAAGAGGGATTCAAACTAATCTTTCATATTCAGGTAACAGAGCTGTAGTAAATTATGAACTCCCATTAAATGAAGTAGTTTTTGATTTTAATGACAGAATTAAATCTATGACAAGTGGTTATGCAAGTTTTGATTATGAAATTTTAGAGCATAGAGAGGGAGATTTAGTAAAACTTGGCATTTTAGTTAATAGTGAACCAGTCGATGCACTTGCCATGATGATACATAAAGATTTTGCTCAAAAAACCGGAAGAGAAGTTTGTGAAAAATTAAAAGATTTGATACCTCGACATAATTTTATGATCCCCGTACAAGCTGCGATTGGTGGCAAAATTATCGCAAGAGAAACAATTAAAGGTTTTAAGAAAGATGTTCTGACAAAGATACATGGTGGTGGAGCAACAGATAGAAAAAGAAAACTTTTAGAAAAACAAAAAAAGGGAAAAGCAAGATCCAAACAATTTGGAAGAGTTGAGATTCCTCAAGAGGCATTTATAGGAGTTTTAAAGATCAAAGGTGCTAAATGAAAATTTACGATTGTTTTATATTTTTTAATGAAAATTTATTAACTGAAATAAGATTTAACATATTAGATAAGTATGTAGACTATTTTGTAATTTGTGAGTCTTATTATGATCATAGAGGTAAAATTAAAGGATACCTTTTTGATCATAAAAAATTCAAAAATTTTAGTCACAAAATTATTTATTTAAAAATTGATAACTTTCCAGAAAGTCTAGGAATTTGGGAAAGGCAAGATTATCAAAGAAATTTTCTAATGAATGGATTAAAAGATACTCAACCAGATGATTTAATAATATATTCAGACGCTGATGAAATTATAAATCCTGAAGTCATAAGTGATTTACCGAGTATTGGTAATAATATAGTAATTTGTGAACAATATTGTTTTTATTACAAATTAAACTTGTTGTCAGAACAATATAAAGATGTTTGGGAAGGTAGTCGTGTTTCAAAATTTAAAAATTTGAAATCATTTAGTTGGTTAAGACTTGTCGCTAAAAAAAATTTGAAATATAGTTTTTTTAGATTTGATAAATTTAAGAAAATAAAAGTGTTAAATAAAGCTGGTTGGCATTTTTCATATTTAATGTCTGAAGAAGATATTCAGAAAAAGATTAAAGCATGGACGCATTCTGAATTAGATACTCTTGAAAATAGTGATTTAGAGACAATAAAAAAAAGAGTAAAAGAAAATAAAGATTTATTTGGAAGAAATATCAAATTTTCTAAATTAGAGTTTAGTGAACAATTTTTTCCTCAATATTTGATTGAAAACAAAGGTTTTTATAGAAATTGGATTATATAACTTTTTTTTTAATACAGCTTTTAATAATTTCATTAATATTAAATTTAAAATCGAAATTTAATATTTTTCTTAATTTATAATTGTTACTCAAAGTATAGTTATAGTTACCCAACTCATAAAATTTTTTTTTGTAAGAAATTTTTTTATTCATCTTTTTTTCAAAGATTTTGATTATTTTATCCAAATAGATAAGTTCTCCACTCCCTACATTCATAATATATGAACCAATGTTGTTTCTTTTTAAAATTTTAAGAATAATACTTAAAAAGTCTTTTATATGAACAAAGTCTCTTCCTGGATAAATTAACTTTTTTTTACTTTTCACAAGATTTATTTTAAATAGCAATTTTTTTCTAGAGGCTTCAGTTATTACAGGCATAATTCTTCTAAATTTATTTTTGAATTCAAAAAATTCTTTTTTATTTATATAACCAGCTATATTAAATAATCTTAGTATGTAACAGATTTCAAATTTATTTTTCAAATATTTCTCAATTATAGATTTCGTCTTACCATAATAATTTGTGGGCTTATTTTTTTGATTTTCAGATGCTGCCTTAATATTATTTGGATTAAAATTATATACATTAGAACTCGATAAAAAAATAAATTTCTTAATATTATTTTTAACACATACATCAATAAAAGTTTTTGTTTTTTCAATATTATTCTTAAAATAAATTTTTCGATTTTTTTCTGACTCTGGTGGAAAGCTCAAAGCTGCAGCATGTATTACAGTATGAATTTTTTTTGAAGAGACTAAAGATGAAATGATTTTTGAGTTTATATCAGTTTTTAAAAACTTTTTTTTATTAATAATATTTTTTGAATGAGATCTTGAAAAGTTATCAATTCCAAAATAAGGCAATCTTTTCAATTCTAAAAATTCACAAATGTGAAAGCCTATATATCCAGTGCATCCTGTTACAAGTATCATTTCATTTTTTAATATTTTTGAATATATTGATTAATATGTTTTTTTTAAAATTAAAATATTTTTTACACTATTATAAATCTAAAGCATTAAAAAAAAGATGTAAAAAGGACTATGCTTCTCAAAAAAAAATATTTGAAGAAAAATTAGATCACAAAAACTTCTCACAAAAATGGTTTTTAAACAATTTTGAAATTTTCACTTTTTTTTTGCCAAAAGATAAGAGCTCAAAATTTGATTATTTGGAGGTAGGTTGTTATGAGGGATTATCTTCTTTTTACGTTTTATCTGAATACAAATTTGTAAATGCCTTTTTTTTAGATATATGGGATATGCCTAATCCGAATAGTAAAACACTTTCACCTAATTTTGATTTAATAGAAAAAGCTTTTGATCAGAATCTCTCAGGATTTAATTTTAAGAAAATAAAAAATGATTCAGTTATTTCAATGAGAAAATTGTTAAAAGAAAATGTTCATTTTGACTTTATTTATATTGATGGATCTCATAATGGGGAAGATATTCTGTCTGATGCAATTGAAGCATTTAAAATTTTAAAAGTTAATGGACTTATGTTTTTTGATGATTTTTTACAACATGATGATAATAGAATTTTACAATCATACGTAGGTATTGATAAATTTTTGTCTCTATATTCTGATTATTTGGAAATTGAGTATTTTCAAAATAATTTAGTTGTTAGAAAAAAATGAAATATAAGTGGAGAGGTGGCCGAGTGGTTGAAGGCGCACGCTTGGAAAGCGTGTAAAGGGGTAACTCTTTCATGGGTTCGAATCCCATTCTCTCCGCCACAAATAATCTTTATTTTATGCGGTCAATTTCACATTTTTTACAAATTGGTAAAATTATAAAAAGAGCAATTTAATGCAAAAAATGATATAATTATTTTTTCCGTAAAATAAAAAATGACGACTTTGAATAAATACCAGGCAGACTCAATTAAAGTTCTTAAAGGTCTAGAGGCAGTAAGAAAAAGACCTGGGATGTATATTGGTGATACGGACGATGGTACTGGTCTACATCACATGGTCTATGAAGTTGTTGATAACTCAATTGATGAAGCATTAGCAGGTTATTGTAAAAATATTGATGTAATGATGAATTCTGATGGTACAATTACTGTAAAAGATGATGGTAGAGGCATTCCAATAGATATTCATAAAGGGGAAAAGAAATCTGCAGCAGAGGTGATTATGACCCAACTTCATGCTGGAGGTAAATTTGATCATGACTCATACAAAGTATCAGGAGGTCTGCACGGCGTTGGTGTATCTGTTGTTAATGCTCTTTCAGCAAAATTGCAATTAGAAATCTATAGAGACGGCCAAAAATATTTCATTGAGTTTAAAGAGGGAGATGCTAAATCGCCACTGAAGAAAATTGGGAAATCAAAAGAGACTGGAACTCAGATAACGTTTTTACCTTCAAAGGAAATTTTTTCATCTATCAAATTTAATTCAAATACACTTATAAAAAGAATGAGAGAATTAGCTTTCTTAAATAAAGGAATAAAAATTACATTCTCAGACTATACAAATAAAAAGGAAAAGAAAACCATTTTTAAATTTGATGGTGGTGTAATAGAGTTTGTAAATTTTTTGGATGAAAAAAGGGAAAAATTACAGAATAAAAACGGTAATGATTTATTTAAAAAGCCTATTTATATAGAGGGTAAAAAACAAAATGTAGAAATAGAGTGCTCTCTCAAATGGAATGCTTCCTATAGCGAAGATGTATTCCCATATACTAACAATATTCATCAAAAAGATGGTGGAACACACTTGCTTGGTTTTAGAAGTGCCTTAACAAGAGTTGTTAATAAATATGCGAATGAGCATAATCTCTTGAAAAAAAATAAATTTACTATATCAGGTGATGATATTAAGGAAGGGTTAACTTGTGTATTGTCAGCAAAAATCCCTGATCCTAAATTTTCATCTCAGACTAAAGATAAGCTTGTATCCTCAGAGGTGCGAATGATAGTTGAAAATATCGTTAACGAAAAACTTTCTATATGGTTTGATCAAAATCCATCCATTGCTAAAATTATTTTAGCAAAGATTATTCAAGCTGCGTTAGCCCGAGATGTTGCTCGAAAAGCAAGAGAAAGTGTTAGAAGGAAAGGTGCTCTTGAGTTAAGCGGGCTTCCTGGAAAGTTAGCCGATTGTCAAATTGGTAAACAAGAAGGAACAGAACTATTTATTGTGGAGGGAGATTCAGCTGGTGGATCAGCGAAACAAGGCAGAAACAGAGCTAACCAAGCGGTATTGCCTTTGAGAGGAAAAATTCTCAATACATACGTAGACGCAAACGATGGTAAGAAAAATGGCAATAATAATAATGGCTCAGATCACAGGACAAAAGCTTTATCAAAGATGATTTCATCAAATGAAATTTTAACATTGATAAATGCTCTAGGATTAGATCCGAAATCTCAAGAAATAGATTTAAAAGATCTTAGATACGGTAAAGTTATAATTATGACGGACGCAGATGTTGATGGATCACACATAAGAGCTTTATTATTAACCTTTTTTAATAACAAACCATTTAATAAACTTATTGAAAATGGGCATGTTTATTTAGCACAGCCACCATTATTTAAAATTAATAAAGGATCAAAAGGAATTTATATCAAAGACGAAAAAGAGCTTGAACAATATATTATTAATAACAATAAAGATTTTAAAAAAATCAAAAAGGGATCAAAAGAATTTGAAAGATTTATGGAGTCAGAAAAGTCGAAATTAAACATTCAAAGATTTAAAGGTTTGGGAGAAATGAATCCAGAGGAATTATGGAGCACAACTTTAAATCCAGATACAAGAAACTTATTGCAAGTTCAGTACTCAAAAGATTTAAAAAAAGATCAAGTCTTGATTCATACACTCATGGGAAATGATGTTTCTTTAAGGAAAGACTTTATAGTATCTAACGCAATAAATGTACAAAATTTAGATATTTAAAAATGAAGTTTTTTGAAACTTCAAAACAATATTCTTTAAAAAAATCAATTTATATAAATTTAAGGTGGATTGGTATTATTGGTCAATTAATATCGGTATATCTAGTATATTTTTATCTAAATTTTGATTTTAACTTTATTTTTGCAAATTTATTTATTTCTATTGGAGTAATTAGTAATCTTTACTTAATTTTTATCTACAAAAAAACGCAATTAACAGATAGATCAGCATTTATTCATTTACTCGTTGATATAATACAATTATGTGGATTGATTTATCTTACAGGGGGTGTGAAAAATCCATTTGTCATTTTTTTAATAATACCAAGTGTCTTTGCTTCATCAAATTTGAGTTTTAAAACTAATTCACTATTAGTATTATTAACTACTTTATCTATTGTAGGCTTAACCTTTTTTTCAAAAGACTTACCCGGACCCTTAAGTGATCACTTTCATGTGAGTAATTATTATATCTATGCTATCCCTTTATCTTTAATAATTGCTCTTCTTTTTTTAAATTATTTTGCAATTATATTTGGTGCTGAAAGCAAGTTAAGAAAAGATGCTTTAAATAAAATGGAAGAAATTATGGCTAAAGAACATGAGATGTTATCTTTAGGTGGACAAGCTGCAGCAGCTGCACATTCATTAGGGACACCCTTATCAACAATAAAGGTAATTACTCAGGAATTATCAAAACAACTAAAAGATCAAAAAGATGTTTCACAAGATATTAAATTGTTGTTGAGTCAAGTTGAAAGGTGTAATGAAATATTAAAAAGATTATCCTTAAATCCTGATCAGGAAGACGAATTTATTGATGAGGACTTATCAATGAAAGAATATTTAAGACAAATTATTTCATCATTTAAGGAAACAAGTAAAAAAGAATTTAGTTTAAATCTAGAACAAGATCTAAATTCAAAGAAAATTTATAGATCGATTGAAATAGTTTATGGATTAAGAAATTTTATTGGCAATGCAAATAAGTTTTGTAAAAGCAAAGTTTTTATAAATTTGAAAAGTGATAATGATTTTACAGAAATTACCATTGAAGATGATGGTAATGGATATCCAAGCGATATTTTATCCAAAATTGGAGAACCTTATCTCAAATCAACTGATAAAAATAGTGGATTAGGTTTAGGATTATTTATAGGAAAGACTTTACTAGAAAAAAATTTTGCCACTGTTAATTGTTGGAATTCTCAAACAAGAAGTGGAGCTGAAGTGACAATAAAGTGGAAAAATAAAGATTTGTTCAATCTTTAATGTAAATTTTTTTTACTTTTAAAAAGTTCACTCAATTGAGAAATCATGACATCACCTAATTCATTGACATCTGTAATCTTTATCGCTCGATTATAGTATCTTGATACATCATGGCCTATTCCAATCGCTAAAATTTCAGTTTCAGTTTTTTCTTCGATAAATTTCACAATTTTCTTTAAATGTTTTTCAAGAAAATCCCCTGAATTGACTGACAGAGTTGAGTCATCAACTGGTGCACCATCAGAAATTACCATTAATATTTTTCTTTCTTCTTTTCTTTTTTTTAATCGATTAAATGCCCAAGAAATTGCTTCTCCATCAATATTTTCTTTTAACAATCCCTCTTTTAACATTAAACCAAGATTATTTTTACACTGTCGCCAATGGGTATCAGCCCCTTTATAAATTATGTGTCTTAAATCATTTAATCTACCTGGTGTTTTTGGTTTACCCTCTTTATTCCAAAACTCTCTACTTTTTCCACCTTTCCAATTTTTAGTTGTGAAACCTAATATTTCAACTTTGACAGAACACCTTTCCAAGGTTCTTGATAAAATATCAGCGCAAATCGCAGCAATTGTAATTGGTCTCCCTCTCATAGATCCTGAATTATCTATTAAAAGAGTAACGACAGTGTCTTTAAAATCTAAATCTTTTTCTTTTTTAAAAGATAATGAATTATAAGGATCCATTATTATTCTTGGTAATTTTGAACTATCTAATAACCCCTCCTCTAAATCAAACTCCCAAGCCCTGTTTTGTTTTGCCAGTAGTTGTCTTTGAAGTTTGTTTGCAAGTTTGGTAATGACATCTTGAAAACCTATTAACTGTTGATCTAAAGTTTTTCTTAATTTTGAAGCTTCGTCAGAATTTTCTAAATTTTCTGCTTTTGTTATTTCATCAAACTGGGTTGTAAATATCTTATAGTCTGTATTTAAATCATTAATTGATTTTTTTTGAATAACTTGTTCGTTATTTTTTTGATCAGACTCACTATCAATTAGTTGCTCATCAAGTTTGTATTCATCTATGTCATATTCAGAGTTTAAGCTTGCTTCAGTTTCCTCATTGTCATTTTCATCTCTAGAGTCATCTGAATTGTTGTCTTGGTCATCATTAGAGGGATTATTTTGACCATCATCTTGGTTTTCTTCCTTGGTTTCTTCATTGTCCTCATTTTTAAAAATATCCATTTCTTGTAATATTTCTGAAAACTTTGAGGAATATTCATTTTGATATTCTAAGTTTTCTTTTAAAAATTCAATGTGCTTGTTCATTACTCTATCGAAGTCTTTTTCCCAAAAATTTAACATATTATTGGTTAAGGTATTTAATTTGACGTTTAGAAATCTCTTTAACATATACAATTCAAAAGCTTCCACCACTGGAACATCTTCTTTTGAATTTAATTGGTCTTTTCTTTTAAATTGGATTATTTGATCATAATTTTCTTTAAGATTTTTTGCTATACCTTTTAACATTTTTGAGCCTAGGCATTCATATCTTACTTTTTCTGCAATAGAATAAAGTGTCTTATATGAGGAATTTAAAGGTAAATTTTTTTTATAAATCTCATCATTTGAAAACTTTTTTTTTAAAGCAGAAGAGTCGGACTCTGCTCTAGCTTTAATAAAATCTCCCCTTGAGTTAAGATTTTCAATATCAACAAAATTCAAATCTTTTTTATTTTTTTTATCAATAGTTTTAAGATGGATATCATCAGAAATCACTCTTGCTGTTGAAGTTAGAGCTTGCTTAAGTTTTTCTCTTAAGTTTTCAGCCTTATTATTTTTCATTTAAATTTGAATATTTGCAAGTGACTCAGGTAGTTCTTCTCCGAAACATCTTTGATAGTATTCAGCAATTGTATTTTTTTCAATTTCGTCACATTTATTTAGAAAAGTGACTCTAAATGCGTATCCTACATCTTTAAAAATTTCTGCATTTTCAGCCCAATGTAATACAGTTCTTGGACTCATTACAGTACTTATGTCACCAGCTATAAATCCTTTACGAGTTAAAGATGCAACTTTTATCATATTTGATACTTTTTCTTTACCTTTGGGATTATTTAAAGGTTTATTTTTCGCTAATATAATATCCATTTCTTTATCTAGACTGAGGTAATTTAGTGTTGTTACAATATTCCATCTATCCATTTGACCTTGATTGATTTGTTGTGTTCCATGGTAAAGACCAGTTGTATCTCCTAAACCGACTGTATTTGATGTAGCAAATAATCTAAAAAATTTATTTTGTTTTATGACCTTATTCTTGTCTAAAAGAGTAAAGTTACCCTCAGCTTCAAGAACTCTTTGAATGACAAACATTACATCGGGTCTTCCAGCGTCATACTCATCAAAAACTAAAGCTACTGGATTTTGAATTGACCATGGCAAAATACCTTCATTAAATTGTGTGACCTGCTTTCCTTCTTTAAGAACGATAGCATCTTTACCAATTAGATCTATTCTACTGATATGGCTATCTAAGTTTACTCTAATACAGGGCCAATTTAATCTAGCGGCAATTTGTTCTATATGTGTAGATTTTCCTGTACCATGATAACCTTGCACTAGAACTCTTTTATTGTGTGCAAATCCAGAGACAATTGCCAGTGTTGTATCTCTATCAAATTTATAATTTTTATCTATTTCTGGAACATATTCGCTTTTTTCAGAGAATGCGTCTACTTCCATCTCAGTATCAATACCGAATGATTGTTTTAATGAAATTTTAATATCAGGTTGAATGTTAAGATTGGGTGTCAATTTTGTTCCTATATGTATTTTTTAGTTGTGTATAAGCTAAAGTAATCAACTTTAGTTTTTCTTCATATTTTTTATTTCCGGCATTCATATCAGGGTGAAATTTTTTGACAAGTGTTTTGAATTTTTCCTGAACTTTTTGCCATTTTAAACCTACCGAAACACCTAATATACTAAAGGCTTTAATATCTTTATGATCAAATTTAAATTGACGCATATGATTGAATTCACTTTTAAATTTATCATTATCCATTTCGTCTTTTAAGGTGTTATTCCATAAAACTTTAAAAAAATTATCAGATGAACTAAAACTTTGAGTAGGTTTATGCCATATCATATCTGATTTTAAAAAATTAATTACCTGATCATCATTCATACCGGAAAAATAATTCCAATTTTTATTAAATTCTTTTACGTGTTCTAAACATAACATTCTATATTTTTTACTATTATCCTTTTCAATTGGCGCTTTATATTCACCAATTTCTTTACAATTATTCCAGTCGCAAATAATTTTCATGATAATATAATTATACTTATGAATATAAATGATTTAATTGCAATCGTAAAAAAAAAACTACAAAATCAAATTGCTTTAGAAAGTATATTAATTGAAGATAAATCTTTTCTCCATAAAAATCATGCTGGAAACCAGGCAGGTAAATTTCATCTTAAAATTTCTTTAGTTTCAAAGGAACTTAAAAAAATGAAAAGAATTGATAGTGATAAAAAAATTTACAAAATTTTAAGTGAGGAATTAAATAAATATATTCATTCTATTCAAATTTTAATCAATTAATTCATTTTTTAAGAATTCATTTAAATTTCTTACTGAGTATTCTTGATTTAAAATTGTTTGGCCCATTTTTTTTAATAAAACCAACTTTATTTTATCAGAATTGTTTTTTTTATCAGTTTTCATAAATTTAATAATTTTATCAAGATCTTTCCTTTTAAAATATTTTTTAATATTTGAAGGTAATTTTGAATTTTTATAATGAGCAGAAATTAATTTATAATCATTAGAATTTAGGAATTTATTCTTATTGCTAAATTTTAATGCAACCATCATTCCCAGAATAACAGCTTCGCCATGATTTAATCTTTTTGAATATCCTAATGAAGCTTCAAATGAGTGACCAAAAGTGTGACCAAAATTTAATTTTTTTCTTAAGTTGTTTTCTTTTTCATCTTTTTCAACTACATCTTTTTTAATTTTACAACTCTCAAATATTGCCTTTTCTATATAAGGAGATTTAAGTTTGATAATGTTATCAAAATTCTTATCCAAATATTTAAAGAATTTCTTTTTAGAAATTATAGAGTGTTTTAAAATTTCACCGTATCCACAAACAATTTCTCTTCTATTGAGTGTTTTTAAAGCATCTATATCGCTTATGACTAATTTCGGCTGATAGAAGCTACCAATTAGATTTTTTCCATACTTAGAATTTACTCCTGTTTTGCCACCAATCGATGAGTCTACTTGAGCCAAAAGAGTGGTGGGGATATTTACAAAATGTAATCCTCTTTTAAATAAACTTGCAGCAAAACCTCCAACGTCTCCAGTTATACCTCCCCCTATCGCTAATAAACTGTCTTCTCTAGAAAAATTTTTATTAAGTAAAATTTCTAAGATTGAATTTATAGTAGATTGGTTCTTATTTTTTTCGTTGGCATTAAAATTGAATAAAAATATTTTTTTATTTCTTAGTTTTTTTTTAATTTCAGAAATAAATTTTTTAGGAACTTTTCTGTCAACTACCAATAAACATTTTTTTGATTTAATGGAATTATTGACCATCAAACTTGATATTTTTGTAATAAGATTTTTTCCAATGAATATTGAATATTTTTCATAATTAGTCTTAATTATCAATTTAATTGGTTTCATATAATATCTAAAATTTTATCAACAATTTCTTTTTTAGTTTTATTGTGACAATCAATTTTATTTTGTGCTTTTGCATAATATTTATTACGATTTTTTATCATATTTTGTAAATCACTATTAGAAACATTATAAGCTAATGGTCTTTTAGCACTTTTTCTTATTCTTTGGATTAAAATATCATCATTGGTTTTTAGCCAAAAAGATATGTGGTTCTTTAAAACCTCGTTTCTAATATTTCTGTTTAAAAAAGCACCACCACCAAGAGACAATACTATTCCTTTAATTTTCAAGAGTTCTAAAGTAATTTTTTCCTCGTATTCTCTGAAAAATTTTTCACCTTTGTTTTTGAATATACTTGAAATTTTCATTTTAAGCTTATTTTCTATGTAATGGTCAACATCATAAAAATCTAGTTTTAGTTTTTTTGAAACTAAAAATCCGATAGATGTTTTACCAGATCCCATCATACCTAAAAAAACAATATTTCTATCAGATTTCATAATTTTCTTTATTGAAAAACCACAAATATGTCTTAATTTGAAATTAGTTAAAAGTATATGCAATTTATAAAAAAAACAAGTTCAAGCCGAAGTATTGTAGGTATTGTAACTAAATTAGTTTTACTTTTGCTTGTCTTTTTTTTAATTATTTTTTTACTGAACAAGATTGATTTTCCAGCTCCTAAAAAAGATATAGATAAAACTATTCCTAATGAAAATTTTAAAATTGTTAAATAAAAAAAATTTTTTAATTTTATTTTTTTTATTTTTCACTTCTATTGCTAGTGCAGAAGAAAAACCAGTTGATATTTGGAATATAGATAAAAAAGAAATTGAAGAAAAAAACATAACAAACAATTCAGAAATTTCAAATGGGGAAAATATATTACAAGAGAGTATCGAGCCAAGTGTATTTGGAATGCAAAATCAAAATCAAAAATCAATTATTAATCTTGATGAAAAGTTTGATACAAAAGAAATTAAAATAATCGGATTATATGACCCTGAAGATTATGGTCTCAATGTAGATATGTGGGCTAATTCAGATGGAGACCAATTAGAAAATTTGCTTACAAAACTAAATAAGATGGATCTTTCTAATGATGCAATTGAAATCATTAATACTTCACTCTTAATTAATGCTCATAGTCCTAAAAAAAATATATCAGATAACGAATTTCTAAAATTAAAGTCAGATTGGTTAATAAAAAACTCAAACCTAGATTTAATCGAAGAATATTTAATTCAAAATCAAATAATTAATTTACACCCAGAACTCACAAAATATCTTGTGGATGAACATCTCTCTAATTCAAAAATTGATAAAGCTTGCAGTGTATTTTCAAAAAATAATGAACTAATTGCAGATGAGTATTTATCCAAATTTAACATCTATTGTTTAATTAAAAATAATAAAAGAGAGGAAGCTCAATTAATTTTAGATTTAAAAAAAGAAACAGGTTTTAAAGATGAATATTTCGAAAAAAAAATAAATTATTTACTAAAATATACAAAAAAAATAGATGTCTCAGTATCTGAAAAATCAATATTTGATTTTTATTTAGCTCATCAAACAAATCCAAATTTTAATTTCGAACCTAACGATAAAACTAAAAAAATAATTTGGAAATATCTTTCATCTGCAAATTTACTAGGTTCATTTAAACAAATTGATGTTTCAGAAATTGAGAAAATAGGAACTATAGAAAAAGCTGTTCATGATAAAAATTATCCAGAAAAAGAATTATTTAATTTATATAAAAGATTCCAATTTAATTTTAATCAACTTCTCAATGCTCAAAATGAATATAAAAAACTCTCTAAAATTGAGGGTAGGGCTCTTATTTATCAGAAAATTTTACTCGAGTCAGAAATGGTAGAAAAATTAAAGTTATTAAGAGTATTAAAAAATTCCTTTAAAGATGATGATTTAGACAAAGCGTTTGATTTTGAATTAAAAATCTTTCTCGAGAAAATTAATCCAGTGGATATACCAGATAATTTAACCAGTTTTTATTATACAAATATTCAAATTGAAAAGGATGAAGATAAAAAAATTAAGTTTAATAATGATATAATGCATCAATCAAAACTAATTAATTACTTTAATGGTGATTATGCTAGTTCCAAAATTTCTAAAGATACAAATAATTTTTTAAAAAAGATAAAAAAAAACAAAAAATATTTTCTATCTAAAAAAGATATTATATTTTTAGAGTCGTTAAGATATGATGGAATTGAAATTTCAGAAAAATACGATGATTTGTATCAAATTGATGAAAATGAAATTCCTACAGATATACAAATTATGATTAATAATAGTGAAACTGGTTTAGCCCTTTTGAGAATTGCTGAAGTGATTGGACAAGATGAAATTGACAGAATAGATGAAGATACAATTTATTTTATAATTACAGCTCTCAATAAGCTTAATATTGATTGGATTAGAAATAAGATATTACTTAAAGTTCTTCCTTTAAAAGTTTAAAAATTAGTTTAATTATTATTTATGCTTAAAGAAATTGTTACAGTTCCAGATGAAATATTAAAAAAAATTTCTGATCCAATTGAAAAAGTTGGAATTAATGAAAAAAAATTAATTGAAGACTTATTTGAAACAATGTACCACTCCAAGGGAATTGGTCTTGCTGCAGTTCAAGTAGGTATACTAAAAAGAGTTTTAGTTGTTGACGTTTCGAATAAGGATGAAGAAAATCAACCTATTGCATTAATCAATCCTGTAATAAAAAACTTAAGCGAAGAGACATCGGTGTACGAGGAGGGTTGTCTATCAATACCTGAAACTTTTATTGAAATTGAGAGACCAAAAATTTGTGAGGTGGAATATATTGACGAAAAGGGGGAGAAGAAAAATCTTAAATGTGACGGGCTTTTATCTACTTGTATTCAACATGAAATAAATCATTTAGATGGAAAATTAATTATTGACCATTTATCAAAATTAAAGAAAGATTTTATTATAAAAAAAATTTCAAAAATTAAAAAAAATCCAGACAGAATAGTAGTTTAAAGATGGCAAATAAGATTATCTTTATGGGTACACCAATATTTTGTGTTCCTATCTTAAAATCTCTATATCAAAATGGTTATAATATTTCTGTGGTTTTTACTCAACCACCGCAAAAATCTCATAGAGGACAAAAAATTAACAAAAGTCCAATTCAGGGTATCTCTGAAACTTTAAATATAGATTATAGAACACCCAAGACACTTAAGGATAATCATGTGGAGTATGAATTTTTAAAAGAGTTAAATGCCGATCTTGCAATAGTGTGTGCATATGGACAAATAATTCCTGAAAATTTTTTAAACTTAACCAAAAAAGGTTTTGTAAATATTCACGCCTCAATTCTTCCAAGTTGGCGAGGCGCAGCACCAATCCAGAGATCAATTATGAATTTAGATCCTGAAACGGGCATAAGTATTATGAAGATCAAAAAAGAATTGGATAGCGGACCAGTAAGTAATATTTATAAAATCAAAATAGATCAAACTCAAAATGCTCAAGAAATTTCAGAAAAACTATCCGCTTTAGCTGCTGAAAAAATTTTAGATAATGTGGATGATATACTTGAAGATAAGGCGAAGTTTATTGATCAGGATCATTCAAAAGCTACTTATGCAAAAAAAATTGATAAGGAGGAGTCACGGATTGATTGGGACGAGGATGCTTCTAAAATAATTGGAAAAATAAATGGATTATTTCCCTCCCCAGGTGCTTCTTTTAGTTTTAATGGCGAAAGATATAAAATTTTGAAAGCCGAAATTGGTAATGGCATAGGTCAAGTTGGAGAAATAATTTCAAATCAGCTGGAGGTAGCGTGTAATAAAAACCAATCTATTAAGATTCTCGAAATTCAAAGACAAGGAAAAAGACCACAAACAATTAGCGAATTTATGTTGGGCTCTCAAATTAAAAAGGGCTCAAAGTTATCAAATGTTTAGGTATCAAATATTAATTGAATATGAGGGCACTAATTTTAGGGGGTGGCAAATTCAAAAAAAAGGAAAAACTGTCCAGGGGTTATTACAAGAGAAAATTTCAAAACTTTTAAAAGAAAAAATCATAATATATGGGGCTGGAAGATTAGATGTTGGTGTACATGCCAAAGAGCAGTCAGCACATTTTGATTGTAAAAATAAGATTATCAAAATTGATAGGTTTTTAAAATCAATCAATCATTTTTTAAATAAAGATGGAATAGCAATACTTAAAATTACAAAAAGAGGTAATAATTTTCATGCTAGATTTTCAGCTAAAATGAGAGTTTATAATTATGTGATTATTAATCGGATTAGTGGACCAGTTTTAGATAAAAATAGAGGCTGGCATATTATAAAAGATCTTGATTTGAAATTGATGAGAGGTGCTGCAAGAAAATTGATTGGTACTAAAGATTTCAGTACTTTTAGAAAATCGAGTTGTAGGGCTAAAAGTTCAATAAAGACTATGAAATCTGTAAAAATTAGATCTACAAAAAATAAGATTGAAATAGAATTCAGATCTCAATCTTTCTTACAACAACAAGTTCGGTCTATGGTTGGTTGTTTAAAATATGTTGGGGAAGAAAAATGGACATTAAAAAGATTTGTCAATGTAATGCAGTCTAAAAAAAGAGAACTATGTGCTCCACCTGCACCACCCCAAGGTCTCTATTTAACGAGAGTTATTTATTAATTTTTTTTTATTACTCATCGCAAATTTACGATTTATTCGCCATCTACTTTCCTCACGAATTATAAAACCACAACAATTTTTTGATTTACATTTACAAGGAAATTGCTTGTAATCTTCTTTATCAAAACTAAAACCATAATCACAAGTTATCTCTTCGCCCTTTTTAATATCTCTATCAGCTGTTATCCAAATTTTTAAACCCTTACCATCATAACGTGCGTTCGCATTACAACTATGATTTACCAATCCAGCAATATTAAATGAGAAATCACCATCTAAGGTATATTTTTTATTTAGAGTAAATAGATAAATAGGTTTTTTATTGTCATATTTATCTGACTCTTCGACTTCTTTATTTGTAATTATTTTTCCTAAGTAATTAATAATTTTTGTACCTTCTTTGATATTTTTAGTAGCATAAAGTCCACGACCTTTATTATCAATTTTTGATTTTTCTATTTTGTATAGTTTCATGAAGTCGATCTATGATGGGCTAGATATTTATCAATTGAATTCTACCAATGCATTAACATGTTCGTTAGCGCTTTCTGCTAGAGCATTTAAATCATATCCACCTTCAAGTATAGAAACAACTTTACCTGCGGTAAACTTATTAGTAGCCGCTAATGTCCTTTTAGTAATTTCATAAAAATCTTTTGAACTAAGTTGAAATTGAGCTAATGGATCATCTTTATGTGCATCAAAACCTGCTGAAAATATGAGAAAATCTGGTTTATATTGAACTAATCTTTCTAACACCCTATCAAATGCATTAAAGTATTCTTCAGAGTTTGTCCCAGCGGGCAAAGGGATATTCAATGAATTATTAAAGTCTCCTTTATCTTTATCTGTTCCACCCCCAGGATAAAAAGGATATTGGTGCGTAGAAATATATAATGAATTTTTATTATTACGCATGACATCATAATTTCCATTACCCCAGTGCACGTCAAAATCTACACAGGCAATTTTTTTGTATTTATATTTTGACACTAAATAGTTTGTTGCTACTCCCGCGTTTGATATACAACAAAATCCCATAGCTTTATTTTTTTCAGCATGGTGCCCAGGTGGTCTAGCTAAACAGAATGCATTTTTAAATTGATTACTCTCTATTCCATCTATTGCTCTAATTGTTGAACCAGCAGCATCAAAAACTGCTTTTTTACTTTCGGGTGATACAACAGTATCGCCGTCTAGAAACTTTAGGCCTTTTTGAGGAAAAGAATCTTTTAAATTATTTATATAGTCTTTTGAATGTGTCATAGACAATATATCATCAGGAACATTATCTGGCTTATCCCAGATTAGGTCTTTTCTTTTTTTTAACTTTTCTTTTATAGCAATTACTCTCTTAGGCTGCTCAGGATGACCATCGCCAGTATTATGTTTTTCATAGGAGTCAGAATTTATGATCGCTGTTTTCATTTAAAATAATTTATTAAAATGTTTTCATAAATTTTCTTAAGATTTTTCAAATCTTTTAAAGATACGGCTTCATCAACTTTATGCATTGTTTTTCCAACAAGTCCAAATTCTAATCCAGGTGATATTTTTCTTATGAATCTTAAATCTGAGGTTCCACCTGTAGTAGATAGCTTTGGTTTAATTTTGGTCACTTTTTTTATGATATTTTGTATCATGTGCGTTGTCTCATTTGGCTTTGTTAGAAATGCCTCACCTGAAACTCTATAATCAATTTTAAATTTTGATTTATTTTTCTTGGTTATTTTTTTAAAAATTTTATTAAGTCTATTTTTAATAGAATTTGACGAATGTTTATTATTAAACCTTATATTAAATGTTGCCTCAGCCATAGCCGGGATAACATTATCAGCGTTATTATTTATATTTATTTTTGTAACCTCTAAGTTTGTAGGTTGGAAGTTTTTTGATCCTCTATCAAATTTAATATCTTTTAATTCTTTTAAAATTTTTACAATTATAGTTGAGGGATTATTAGCTCTATGAGGATATGCGACATGGCCTTGCTGACCAAAAATATTTAATTTACCAGTTAAACTACCCCTACGTCCAATCTTTATCATTTCACCTAATTTATTTGGATTTGTTGGTTCACCAACAAGACAAAAGTTAATTTTCTCTTTCCTTTTTTTTAAATAATCTACAACTTTTTTGGTGCCATTTACTGCATCACCTTCTTCATCTCCAGTAATAAGTAAACTTATTGATCCGTTGAATTTTCTATTTTTTGATAGAAAAGTGCTTACAGCAGACACAAAAGCTGCAACAGAGCTTTTCATATCATTTGCACCTCTCCCAATTAAATGGCCTTTTTTGACAGATGGTTTAAATGGATTTACTGTCCAATCCGTAATGTTTCCTGGAGGGACAATATCAACATGTCCTGCAAACATAAAATTCGGTTTCTTAGATCCTAATCTTGCATACAAGTTTTTTACAGGCTGAAATCCTCTTTCTTTAAATTCCAATATTTTTGTTTTGAAACCTAATTTTTTTAATTTTTTTTCTAAAAATTTCATTACCCCAGCATCAACTGGAGTGATAGAAGGAAATCTGATTAGCTCTTTAGCTAATTTTAACTCATTTAAAGTTTTCATTTTTAGTCTCTTAAGAGGTCGTTAATAGAAGTTTTAGATCTTGTTTTTTCATCAACTTGTTTAATTATTACTGCACAATACAAGGAGGGTGCAGAAGAATTATTTTTATCAGGTAACGAGCCTGGAACTACAACTGAATAAGGAGGTATTTTACCATAAGTAATTTTCCCAGTTTTCCTTTCAACTATTTTAGTTGATTGACCAATATACATACCCATACTTAAAACTGAACCTTCTCCAACAATTACGCCTTCAACTACCTCTGACATCGCTCCAAGAAATACATTATCCTCTATGATTGTTGGTAAAGCTTGCGCGGGCTCTAGAACTCCACCAACACCCGATCCTGCAGAAATATGGCAATTCTTACCTATCTGACAACAACTACCAGCTCTTGCAAAAGTATCAATCATCGTTCCTTCGTCAATATAAGCTCCAATGTTTACATAACATGGCATAAGAACAGCATTTTTTCCGACAAATGAACCTTTTCTTACTGGTGAGTTCGGAACCATTCTAAAACCTGCTTTTTCATGATCAGCTTTGGTCCATCCTGCAGTTTTACCTTTTAATAAATGTGATTTATCATACCAACTACTATAAGGACCATTTAAATTTTCCATTGGGTAAATTCTAAAACTTAACATTATAGCTTTCTTAAGGTGCTGATGAGTTACCCATTCTCCATTTATTTTCTCAGCAACTCTTGATTTACCACTATCTAAATCAGCAATAACTTGGTTAATAGCATCTTTTAAATTTTGATCAGAATTTTGGTTTACCTGATCTTTATTTTCCCAAGCATCATTGATTATTTTTTCTAAAGACATAATTAATTACTTTTTAATAGCCTTATTTCTTTTAGAAATAAAGACAGATTTTCAATTTTGTGTGAAATAAAATCTTTGTCTGCATCCATTTTTCCAAAATGCTCATCATTAATTAACCAAACGGTTGTACAACCTCGTTCGTGACCTATACTTAAATTTTTAGCTATATCTTCAATGTAAATAGTCTCTTTTGGATTTATACCAAATTTTTTTACCATTAAGTCGAAGGTTTCTGCTTCTGGTTTAGGTACATAACCAGCATCTTTAATATCAAAAACCTTATCTCTTCCAAACAAATCATACACACCCAAGTGAGTTAAAATATTAGCAGCATGTTCAGCACTACCATTGGTGAAAATAAATTTTTCCATATCTAATTGTTTAAGCTCATTTCTCATAATTTTATCTTCTTTCATAAATGATAAATCAATTTCATGGACGTAAGATAAAAATTCATCTGGTGATATTCCATTATGGACCATTAATCCTCTTAATGATGTATTATATTTATAGAAATAATTTGTTTGTAATTCTTTAGCTTTATCTTTATCAATTTTAAGTTTTTCAGATATAAATTGAGTCATCCTCTTTGAAACTTGACCAAATACACGCTCTAAAGAATAGTTATTATGCTTTCCATAACAAACACCATCAAGATCAAGTAGCAAATATTTTTTTTCTTTTAAGTTCATTTTCTTATTAATGTACCTGATCCCTTGTCTGAGAAAATTTCCCATAAACAAGAATGCTGTTTTGTACCATTAATTATACCTGCTGCTGTAACTCCATTATTAACAGCATCTAGACAAGCATTTATTTTAGGTATCATTCCTTCAGTGATTGTCTCATCTTTTACCATTTCTAATATTTCGGATGAGGATATTTCATCTATAAGTTTTTTTTCTTTATTTAAAACACCATCAACATTTGTCATCAATAGTAATCTTCTTGATTTGACAGATTTGGCTACAGCCATTGCCGCAGTATCACCATTAATATTATGTGTTTGATTATTCTTATCTAAGCCTAGTGGTGAAATAATTGGTATTTTATTTTGTCGAATTATATCTAATAAAATATCGTTATTAATCTTATTTGGTAGACCAACAAAACCTAATTCTTTTGCCTCTGGTACGACCTCAATAATATTATCTTTTTTAGTGTGGATAGAGACCGCTTTTGTATTTTTTTTGTTCAAAGAGCTTACAATATCATTGTTAAAATCTATTAAGACTGACTCAACAATGTTTATAATTTTTTCATCAGTGATTCTTAAACCTCTTATAAATTTTGATTGAATATTAGATTTTTCTAATTCTCTCTTGATCCTTGGACCTCCACCATGAACTACAATAACTGAAAGACCTAATTTATTTAAGATACTTAAATCAGTAATAAAATTATCAAAGATATTTCTATCAATTAAAACATTTCCTCCATATTTGATGACAATCAGGTCATTTTTATATTTTTCTATATATTTATTAACCTCGTTTATTGGGGGTCCGTTTTCAGGAAGAATTTTTTTTAAGTCCATTAATTTATTTTAAATCAAAATTTAGGTTGTCGTTTTGACTGTTGTTCTTCTCATAATAAATACTTGCTGAGCCATTGTTAAAATATTATTAACGGTCCAGTAAATAACTAACCCGCTTGGAAATGGTGCGAGTATTACAGTTAAGAAAAGTGGAAAGAAAGCAAAAATTTTAGCCTGCATTGGATCAGTAGGTGCGGGATTTAATTTTTGTTGCACCCACATCGAAACTCCCATAGCTACTGGCCAAGCTCCAATAACCAAGAAACTTGGGACGTCGTAGGGCAATAAACCAAAAATATTAAATATACTTGTAGGATCTCTCTCACTTAAATCATGAATCCATCCATAGAATGGCATTTGTCTCATTTCAATAGTGACAAACAAAACTTTGTATAATGCAAAAAATACAGGTATTTGAACAAGAATTGGCAAACAACCTGACATAGGGTTTACTTTTTCCTTTTTGTATAGAGCCATCATTTCTTGTTGAAGTTTCATTTTATCATTTTTGTGCAGCTCTTTTAAACGAACCATTTCTGGTTGAAGAACTTTCATTTTTGCCATGCTTTTAAATGAGAAATTAGCTAATGGGAAAAAAACTAAACGAATACAAATAGTGATAGCTATAATTGCCAAACCATAGTTTCCAAGTAGTTTAAAGAAATAATCAATTCCATAAAATAGAGGTTTGGTTATGAAGTACAAAAATCCCCAATCAATAACTAAATCAAATTTATCTATGTTGAGTTTTTCAGCATATCCGTCTATCACATCCACTCTTTTTGCAGCAACGATAATTTGTAATTCTTCTTCAATTAAACTTTTTTCATTTAATGCCAAAGGATCTGTAGAAATAAAATTTGCTCTAAATTTATTTTTATAGTCGAATGTTGTTTTAAACTCTTTATCTTTTGGTGGTATTAAGGAAGTAATCCAATATTTATCACTTATCCCTAACCACCCTTTATTAGCTACTTTAGTAAACTTCTTTTCTTGAATATCATCATAATCCTCCTCTATTAATTCATCATCTAAAGTTGCAATGAGTCCTTCATGAAGAATTAAAAAGTCAATTATTTCCGGAATTTCATTTCTTATTATTTGTCCATATGAGTAAAAATCATATTTATTATTACTCTCATTAATTATTTTTTGTTTAACTGTAAAAAGATATTTATCATCTAAAGATATTACTTTTTCAAATTTTAGGCCCTGTTCGTTGGACCATGTTAGTTTTATTGGAGACCCGTCTGTGAGTTTGTTGTTACCTTCTATTGACCAAATTGTATCTGAGTTAGGAACATCAACATTTTTATCAGAAGTAACAAAACCACTATCTATTAGATATCCTTCTTTAATATTTCGAGGTCCTAATAAAGTTACTCTTTTTTCATTATCAAGGGTTACTTTATAATTCTTGAAAGTTAAATCATCTATTGATGCACCTTTTAATGATATTGAACCTATAATATTTTCATTTTCAAATTGAATTCTTTCACTTTGTTTTAATGCATCATCTCGTGAAATTGTAATTTGTGTTTCCTTTTGTTCTAAACTTGGTGCATCACCGCTTTGTTCAATTTTTTTTTTTTCAACAATATTTTGATTCACTGTTGATTTTTCTGGAACAAAGAATAATGCCCATAAAACAATTACAGCAGATGATAAAGCTATAGCTGCTATTGTATTTTTAGAGTCCATTATTTTTTAATTTTTATTTCTTTTTTTACAGGATCAATTCCACCTTCTTTAAAAGGGTGGCATGAAAGAATCCTTTTTAAACTTAAATATCCACCCTTAAAAAAACCATAAGTTTTTAATGCCTCAATGCTATAATCGGAACAAGATGGAAAGTACCTACAAGAGTTACCTAGTAATGGACTTATTAGGTATTTGTAAGCCTGAATTAATTTTATAAATATAATTGTAAAAATGTTCATTATTTAATTTTTTTAAAATCCTGAAATAAGGTTTCTTTTATAATTTTAAATTCATTATTTAGCATAGTTGACTTAGCAATAACAAGATATGAATAGTGATATTTTAGAGATATTTCTTTAACAGCATCATTCATAATATTCCTTAGTCTCCTCTTTATCTTGTTTCTCTTTACAGCATTTCCTATCTTCTTCTTAGTTACAAAAGAAATATTAAGTTTCTGATTATTTTTTTTATTAATATTACCAAAAAAAATTGTTACATATCTGTTTGATACTTTTTTCTTTTTGAGTAAAGTTTTAAAGTCTTCATTCTTTGAAAGAGCAACAATTTTGCTTTTCATTGAGTTGGCTTTATTTTCTTCTTCTTTTAACAGTTGAGGATACTGTTAAATTTTTTCTTCCTCTAGCTCTTCTTCTTTTTAAAAGTTTTCTGCCTCCCTTGGTTTTCATTTTTGATCTAAAACCATGGGTTCGGCTTCTTTTTTTCCTAGATGGTTGATATGTTCTTTTCATAAAAGCGGTTAAATTTATATAAAATTTCGCCCTTTATAATAATTAAATATATAAATAGCAAATAGAAGATTTATAAATACCATTAACCATGATGGAAAAAGCTAAGAAAACTAAAATAATAATAGGTTTATCATACTTGGTTTTACTTACTATATTTGTGTTATTGTTTTTTTCAAAATTTAGTATTCAAGAAATTACTTCTTATGACTTCATTAAAGAAAACAGATTGTATTTTCTAAAATTAAAAAATTCTAATTTGTTTTTAATATCCATAATTTTTTTAATTTTCACAATATTATGGGTTTTCCCATTTTTAGGTTTTGGTTCTCCAATTGCATTACTAGGAGGATTTATGTTTGGCAAATGGCTGGGTACTATAATTGTGGTCATAGGTATGAGTGTTGGTGCAACATTTCTATATATTTTTGGAAACTATTTTTTAAAAGATCTAATTAGAGATAAATTTTTAAACAGATATCAAAATTTAGAGAGAAAATTTAAAAAGTCTGAATTTTATTATCTTTTAGTATATAGATTTATTGGAGGAATACCTTGGCAACTTAGTTGCATTTTGCCTACAATTTTTGATGTAAGGGTAAAAAATTTTTTTTTCGCATCATTAATAGGAATTATACCTCAAATTTTTTTAGCTGTTTCTTTAGGTAGTGGTCTGGAAAAAGTAATAGAACAAAATTCAGAAGTTCCTAAAATTACAGATATAATTTATTCACCTGAAATATATATTCCAATTTTAGCCTTTTTTAGTTTAGTCTTGATTACAATTTTTCTTAGAAAGTCTTTTTATAAAAATTAGTGGTGCTCCCACCAAGAATCGAACTTGGAATTTATCCTTACCATGGACACGTTATGCCATTTAACTATAGGAGCATTTGGATCAATTCTATTTTTATTGATAATAGAGCATTTTTTCCAAATTATTGCCTTAATTTTTTGATTAATATGATTTATATCTTACCAAGGAAATTTTATGGGTATTCATTACGATTATAAATCAACTAAAAGTGCCAAGCTCATGGAAAAGCAAGCGAAAAGGGAAAGAAAACTTGCTGAAAAAAAAGCAAAAAGATTAGCAAAAGAAGGCCCTAAAAAAGATGATAATAAGGATAAAGCTTTAGATGCATCTAAACCAATAACTTTAGATTTCCTTACAAATCCCAACAAAGAGTGAAAGAAAAAATTGATAAAATAAAAGAGAGAAAAAATAGAGAGGCTATAGCACTACGTGGCAATTTAAAAAGAAGAAAAATTTTCCAAAAAAAAATAAAAAGAAAGAAAAGTAATGTCTATTAAACCTGACACTTGGATTAAAAAAATGTGTAAAGAGCATAACATGATTGAACCTTTTTTGGATCATCAGGTTTCTGAGGGAAAGATATCATATGGATTAAGTAGCATGGGTTACGATGTCAGAATTTCTGACGAGTATAGAATATTTACAAATGTTAATAGTTCGTTAGTGGATCCAAAAAACTTTTCTGATGAAAACTTTATTGAGCGAAAGGGGCCATATTGTATAATTCCACCAAATTCATTTGTTTTGGCAAAGACCATTGAATATTTTAGAATTCCAAAAGATGTCCTTTGTATTTGTGTTGGAAAAAGTACTTATGCGAGAACAGGAATTATTTGTAATGTAACGCCAATTGAAAATGAATTTGAAGGTAATATTGTTATCGAATTAAGCAACACAACTCCTAATCCTGCAAAGATTTATTCAAACGAGGGTATTGCTCAATTTTTATTTTTTAAATCAGATACCCAGCCAGAAACGACATATAAATCAAAAAACGGTAAATATCAGGGACAAACCACCATACAGGTTGCTAAAATAAAAAAGTAATTTATGGATAAATTTCTGATTAATGGTCCTTGTAAAATCAAGGGTAAAGTCTCGATTTCGGGTTCTAAAAATGCATCTCTACCAATTCTTGCAGCAACTTTATTATTTGACAAACCAGTAATTATTAAAAATTTACCTAGAGTAAGAGATATAGATACTATGCTTAATTTATTAAAATCTCTTGGATCAAAAATAACTTTATCTAAAGACAGAAAAACTGCAAAAATTATTAATAAAAAGAATATGAAAACTTTTGCAAGTTATTCACTTGTAAAAACAATGAGAGGTTCAATATTAGTGTTGGGTCCATTAATTTCTAAATTTCATAAATCTAAAACATCTTTGCCTGGCGGATGTCTTATAGGTGCAAGACCTGTAAATTATCACCTTAGTGCATTAAAGAAGTTGGGAATGGAATATAAAATACGAGATGGTTATATTTTAGCCAAATCAAATGGAAGACTTAAAGGCAAAAAAATAAATTTTCCTAAAATTAGTGTAGGCGCTACAGAAAATTCTATAATAGCTGCATGTTTAGCTAGAGGTAAAACAATTTTAAAAAATTGTGCCGTGGAACCTGAAATTAAAGATTTAACAAAATTCTTAAGTCAAGCAGGTGCAAATATAAAATGGTCTGGAAGAACCTGCACCATCATAGGAGTTAATTCTCTCAATCAAACAAGTCACACAGTTATGGCTGATAGAATAGAGGCGGGAACTTTTTGTGTAGCGGCAACGCTTGCTAAAGGCAATCTACAAATTAAAAATTTAGACCCAAATATAATTAATACCGAAATTGAACTATTAAAAAAAGTCGGGGCAAAGATTAAAACTTTGGATAACAAAATTTTTATAAAAGGACCTGACAAAATAAAACCTATTAAAAATATAAAAACTAAAGAGTTTCCAGGCATTCCAACAGATCTTCAGGCTCAATTAATGGTATTAATGTGCAAGAGCGTTGGGAAAAGTTCTATAACTGAAAGTATTTTTGAGAATAGATTTATGCATGTTGCTGAGTTGCAAAGATTGGGCGCGAAAATAAATATTCAAAACAATAAAGCATTAATTGAGGGCAATACCAAATTTATTGGTGCTGAATTGATGTCTAGTGACCTACGAGCCAGTGTTGCTTTAGTATTAGCCGCAATGGTGGCGAATGGTAAAAGTATTGTCGGAAGAGTCTATCACTTGGAAAGGGGATATGAAAATATTGAAAATAAATTAAAAAAAATTGGTGTTAAAATTAAAAGATTGAAATAATGAGTAAATATTTAGCAAAAATAATTGCAAATGATCAAGAGGGGCTACAAATGATTTCTGCTTGTAGTTCAGGTGCAAAAGTTAAAGTGACAGATATAAAGTATCTAGCATCTAATAAGGTTTTTTTATTATCTATTGAAAGAACTAAAATTGAAACCGATCAAGAGGGTAAGAAAATCAATAGTATTTGTCGATTTGATTTTGTTGATAAAGTAAGATCAAAAAATATCAATCAATCAAACAAAGATTTAGTTTTAGAATTAATTGGAATTGATTATTTGAAAAATAATGATGATTATGAAATAAATCTTATTTTTAATAATAATGCCCACATAGCTTTGACGACAGAAACTATCGAAGCGCGGCTTGAGGATCAAAACGAAATTAAATAATTATGAAAATATTAAATAGTAAAACTAAGAATTTTGATAAAAATTTGGATTATTTACTTTTTAAAAGGAGAAAAAGTATAAAATCTGACAAAGTTTCTGTAACTAATATTATTAATGATGTAAAAAAGAATGGTGATAAAGCATTAATTAAATATGAAAGGAAATTTAATCGAAATACTACAATTATACCTAGTGCTACAAAAATTAATAAATTAATAAAGTCTTTAAATCCTAAAGTTAAGAAAGCAATCGACACAGCCTATAATCGAATTTATAAATTCCATTCCTTACAAAAATTTAAGAATATTTCGTATACAGATAAATTCAAAAATAAACTTGAATATAAATATTTACCTTTAGAGTCTGTTGCAATTTA
This sequence comes from uncultured Pelagibacteraceae bacterium, assembly GCA_902632935.1. Lineage (GTDB taxonomy): Bacteria > Pseudomonadota > Alphaproteobacteria > Pelagibacterales > Pelagibacteraceae > Pelagibacter. The sequence goes on along the minus strand of CACPEJ010000003.1, from coordinate 50,459 downwards.
TGTTCCAGGTTCACTTGTATCTTATCCATCAAGTGTGCTTATGAATGCTATACCAGCAATTGTTGCGGGAGTTAAAAGAATTGTAATGATAAACCCAGGTTTCAAGGGAAATCAAAATCCGGCTGTTTTATACGCAGCAAGAAAATGTAAAATTAAAGAAATTTACTCTATTGGTGGTCCATCTGCTATAGCAGCTGTCTCTTATGGAACTAAAAAAATTAAAAGAGTTGATAAAATAGTTGGACCCGGGAATTCATATGTAGCAGCGGCAAAAAAAGAAGTTTTTGGGGATGTTGGTATCGAAGGCATGACGGCAGGTCCTTCTGAAATAACTATTGTTTGTGATAAATTCTCAAATCCTGAGTGGGCTGCAAGTGATTTAATCGGTCAAGCAGAACATGATCCTCAAGCACAATGCATATTGATTTCAAAAGACAAAAAACTAATTAGTAAAGTCCAGATGGAAATTTCAAAACAATTAAAAAGTATTCCAAGAGAATCTGTGGCAAAAAAAAGTTTAAAGAGAAATGGAATTTTAATGTATGTAGCAAACGATAGTAAAATTATTAGTATCGTAAATAAAATTGCACCTGAACACTTGGAATTAAATGTTAAAAACTACAAATCTTTTATACCAAAAATTAAAAATTCTGGTTCAATATGCTTAGGAAAATATGCTGTTATGGCAATGACAGATTATAACGTTGGATCAAATCATATATTGCCAACAAATGGCTCTGCGAAATATTCTAGCGGTATAAGTGTTAATGAATTTTATAAAAGAATTTCTTACATAAACTTATCAAAAAAGGGTATTGAAAGTCTTGGGCCATCAGTTATAACTCTTGCAAATTACGAGGGGTTAGCAGGACATGCTCAATCTGTAAAAAAAAGAATAAGGAGAAACTAAATTTGTCAAAACAAGACTTATTAGAATTTAAGGGTAAAGTTATTGATTTATTACCTAATGCTATGTTTAGAGTGCAATTAGAAAATGGGCATACAGTAACCGCCCATACTGCAGGAAAGTTACGGGGCTAGTCCCCAACTTTAACTAGTTGGGGACTAGTCTTATAGACTGAAAAAATAGAATTAGAGTGTTACAGGGTGACAATGTGACAGTAGAAATGACCCCATATGATCTGACTAAGGGAAGAATAATCTTCAGGGGATAGTTTGATAAAATAAGGGCCTTTGGTATAGCTGGTGCGTACGTTAGACTGAAAATCTAAAAGACCAAGTTCGATTCTTGGAGGGCCCACCACAAAGTTTCACCTTGAAATAACTGCAAAAGAAATTAACCTCTTGAAATAATAAATAACAAAAGGACGAGTAAACAAGATGAGTACAATACAAGGAAAAGTAAAGTGGTTTAACGGTAAAAAAGGTTACGGTTTTATTGAAAGAGACGATAAAGAAAAAGATGCATTTGTACATGCAAGCGCAGTTAAAGCAGCGGGCATGAGATATCTTAATGAGGGTGATAAAATAGAATTTACTCTTGAAGATGGTCCGAAAGGCCCTTCAGCAGTAAATTTAAAAAAATTAGACTAATTTTCTAAAATTATAAAAAGGGCGATATATCTACTAGTTGATATACGTCCTTTTCTTTTAGGGGTTGCATTATCATTTTTTTTGTCTAAAAAGCATTTTATGAAAAAAATTGAGTTAAATAAGTTGGCAATAAAAAGTACTTTAAGAAAACCTCTTGAAGGAACTAATAGAGTTGCGCATACTCATTTCCATGCTGGCTAAAGCTAGCGAATAATCATTTATATTATAATTTTAAATCCACACAAAATAAGATAAAAACAAAAAGGATAAGCCCGGGTGGTGTAATGGTTAGCACGGAAGTTTGTGGAACTTTAAGTTTGAGTTCGACTCTCAGCCCGGGTACCAAAAAATGAATAAAGAAAACAAATTAATTCCTGGATTACCTTCAGGTTTTGAAGATAGATGGAATAAAACATTAATTCTCAAAAAAAGACTATTAAAAGTCATTGAGAGTAATTTTATTAAATATGGTTTCGATCCTTTAGAAACCCCATCATTTGAAATTGCAGAAAATATAGGATCCTTTCTTGCAGAGGATGATAGTAATCCTATGTCTGATGTTTTTTCTTTTAATGATGGTGAAAAGAATATTACTCTTCGATACGATCTTTCCAGTCCTTTAGCAAGATTTGTTGCCCAAAATAATCAAGAACTTCCATCCATTTATAAAAGATATGCTATTCAAAATGTATTTAGAAATGAAAAGTCTGGCAATGCACGTTTTAGAGAATTTACTCAAGCTGATTGTGATATTGTAGGCAAAGTAAATCCAGCCCAAGCAAATGCTGAATTATGTAATTTAGTTGCAAGTACTTTAATTGAATGTGGTTTAAAAAAAGATCAATTTACCATCAATGTAAGTAATAGAAAAATTGTTCAAGGCTTAATTGAAGATTTGAAAATTGAAAAGGAAAAACAAATTAAAGTAATGAGAGCCATAGATAAACTTGATAAACCTGGATTTGGTTTAAAGGGTGTTGAAGAATTATTAAGAAAAGAAAGAAAAGATAGAAGTGGGGCTATAACAAAAGGAGCAAACTTAAGTGATGATCAAGCTTCTAAAATCTTAAGTTTTTTGAGAATTAAAGATTTAAAGGAACTTAAAGAAAATTTTAAAAATCCTCTCACTCAAGAAGGTATAAAAGAATTGGAAGAATTATTTGAAGTTTTAAATTTTGGAAATTATTCTGATCAGGTAAAAACTAATTTTACAATAGTTAGAGGATTGGCGTATTATGATGGCTTTTGTATTGAGACCAATCTAAATTTTAAAACAACAAATAATGAAGGTAAAGAAATTGATATTGGTAGCGTATGCTCTGGTGGACAATACAATAAGTTAATTTCAAGATTTAAAGGTGTCGATATACCTGGAACAGGTGTCAGTATTGGTGTGGATAGACTTTTGTTTGCTATGTCTCAAATAAATCAAGTCCAATTAGATGATCAAAAACCAGTTATCGTTTGTGTAATGGATGAAAAATATTTAAAAAATTATTACGAGATTTTGGAAGTTTTAAGAAAAAATAATATTAATTCAGAAATTTTTTTAGATAGTAAGAAAAATCTTGGGAAACAACTGACATATGCAAATAAAAGAGGTTGCCCGATTGCAGTTATTTGTGGAGAAAATGAATTTAAAGATAATAAAATTACACTTAAGAACCTCCTAGGTATTAAGGGTGAAGATAATCAAATCACTTTTTCAAAAGAAAATTTAGTAAATGAAATCAAAAAATTTATTTAACAAAATCCTTAAAACTATTAAGTCTAGGGGATTTAAGTTTATTGAATTGCCTCCAGTAATTGAGGCCAGTCATATTCTTCAAAGATCAGGTGAAAATTTTAGAAAATATTTGTTTTCTTTTAATAATTCTGAAGGTAAAGAATTCGCACTAAATCCCGATCTTAGCCTTTCGGCAATTTTGCATTATGCAAAAAAAGATATCGATAAAAGAGAAAAAATTTTCTATTCAGGTAACGCTTTTAGAAAATCTTATAATAATAAAAAAACAGTTATAGATCAAATAGGAATAGAGATTTTTTCATCTAAAGATGAAAACAAAGATGACAAGGAAATTGTTGATACTTCAATTAAAATGTTGAAAACCTCAGGATTTAAAAAGGCAACAATTAAAATTGGTAATTTTAAATTATTTGAGCTTTTAATTAAAAAACTTCCAATTGTACCTCGATGGCAAAATCGTCTTATTAAATTTTACTGGAATGAGAAATATTTTTTAGAACTCTTAAAAAGATTAGAAAGTAATCTAGATATCGATCCTTTCGTAGTTTCTGCTGATCATAAAATCTATCTTAAAATGAAAAAGGATAACCCGAAAAGAATGATTGCTGGAAGATCATATAAAGAAATACTTTCAAGATATGAAAATAAACTACAAAATCCAAGAATTACAAAAACTGGAAAGTATAGTGCAAAAATAATTAAGGAGTTTCTTAAAATTAAAACATCTTTAAAAGATGCACCACGTCAACTTAATAGATTTTTCAAAAAATATAATTTGAATATATTTGTTGGTAAAGATTTTTTTCCAATCACTAATTTTAGTCAAAAAAATCTCAAGTATGAATTTTCAGCCAGCAATGGTCGAGGTAAAGAAATTGAGTATTATGATTCATTCAATTTTTCAATTGATATAAAAATAAAAAATAAGACGAAGACTTATATTGCAGGAGGTCGCTATAATAATATGGCACAAAAAAATCTTGGTTTGAAAAATATACCTGCTGTAGGTGCTGCAATAAATCTTGGGGTTTATGAATAAAGAAAAGATTAAGATAGGAATTGTATCTAAGGGCAGACTAAAAGAAGAGTCTGAAAAAGTATTAAAAAAAAAGAAATTGAGAATTTTTTTTGAAAGAGGCAAAAGAGAATTGATAGGTAAAATCAAAGGAAGACCTAATATTTCAGTTTCATTTATGCACGCAAGAGAAATTTTAGATCAGTTATCTATTGGTAATTTAGATATTGGTATAAGTGGATTAGATCTCTTAAAGGAGTCTGATATCAATATACAAAGAAATATCAAATTGGAAAAAAAGCTTAATTTTGGTTTTGCAACCTTAGTTCTTGCTTGTCCAAACGAATTTATCGACTTATTTACCACTTTAGATCTTGATGAGGTTGCAGAGGATTACAAAAAAAGTAATAAATCATTGTTAAAAATTGGAACGAAGTACGTAAATCTCACACAAAAGTTTCTTTATTCACGAGGTGTCACCAACTTTACCATTGTTAAATCACTTGGCAGCACTGAGTTGATGTGTGCAATGAATTCTGCGCAGCTTATATCTGATATCACAAGCTCAGGAGCTACACTTAGACAAAACAATCTTAGAATTTTAAATGATGGAGAAATACTAAAGTCTCAAGCTTGTATATTTAGCTCAAAGAAAAGTAAGAAGAAAAAGGGGTTAAAAAGTTTAATAAGATTACTTACCAAATAATTTATCTTTAAAGTAAATAAGAATAATTTTTATAATGTCTAGATTTCTGATAATTGCATAAAGTCCAATTAAAATTCCTATTACTACTATAATTTTAAAGATAAATATTAAATCCATATTATGTAATCTATCAAGAATTATTAAAATCAAAACTCATTTGTGGCCCTAATTCTTCTTTTCCCGTAAAGTATAAATCTTTCCCTTTGGCTTTTATCATCCAGTCGTGATGAAAAGTAGTTTGCTTTTTATTTTTTTTTAATGCTTTTTTGACAGCTTTCATTATTTTTTCTGCTCCTAATACAGGTACAGCCATCCCAATTTGTCTTCTTACAGACTCTTTTCCTCCAACAAAATTATATTTATCAGGAAAAGTTTGTAATCTTGCTCTTTCTCTATTCGTTAAAGCTCTATTTTCTTTATAATGATATACATGTGTCCCTCCACCTCCACTTCCAGTGACAGTATAGGCAGGTTTTGAACTATCTAATCTTTTATAGATATGGCTCATTCTTGCTTTTTTGACTCCAGGGAGACCATCTTTATCGTCACCTAAATCCCAAACATTTTTACCTTCAGCTGTCTTTTTCAGTCTTCGTATAACTCTTTCGTCATGATTTGTTAGCTCTTGGTGTTCAGCCCATTTAGGTATTTTTTGGAGGGCTTTTTTACAAGTTGTAAAAGGTCCTTTTATTTTTTTTGGTTTTTCAAAGTTAATGTTATTTTTATCAAAATAATCACCTCTAAAACCAACTAATATAATTCTATGTCTTGTTTGTGGAATTCCATATTCTTCGAACTTATAATTATCAGCGTAAATTCTATATCCATGTTTAGAACATTTAGCTAAATCACCCATTATTTTTTTAAAATTTTGGTAATTCTGATTTTTTAGCTCTTCTTTATTAAATTCCTCTTCTACTATTACCTGGTGCGATGAATTGAGTTTTAATTTTTTACTTAGAGAAGTGACATTTTCTGCAACAAAGAATTCAGGTTCAAAAAAATTTAGTACATCACAAGCATATGTATATAAACCACCAAATTTACCCTCCATTTTTTCATTTTTGCCTACTAAACTAAAATCATTACAGGGAAATCCAAAAAGGAGACCATTAATTTTTCCAAAATCTCTCTTTACTTTCTCAAGTCTTTTTGGCTTTGAAAAATCCTCTATTTTTTCATGAAAAGCCTCACATTTTTGATTATTTTTAAAGGTTTCACAGGAATCTTTATGAAGATCAACACCCCAAATATGCTTAAAACCAGCTTTTTTGGCTCCTTCTGCAAAACCGCCAGCCCCACAAAATAATTCAGCAATTTTTAATTTATCATTTGACATTTAGTTTCAAAACTGTTATCAGATCGTCTGTGAAAACGCAAATGAAATATATTAAGAAATATAATAGAGAAAAGAAGGGGTAATTAAAGGTCATAAAAATGGTTAAGAAAGACGATAATAGCAGAACACGACATATGACGCCATCGGAAAAGTTTGAGCATTATTTTAACTTGAGAATGAGACTTCTAAAAAGTGCTTTAAGAGGTGTTGGATATTTGTCTAATAGAAATACTTACGAGGTACCAGATAAAGCACAAAAAATTGTTGAGGATTGTTTAAAAAAATGGAGCAAAGAATTTGTTTATGACAAATGGAGCCGCAATTCTAAGAAGAAAAACAAAAACCAAAATTCAGAAAATCTTTATGAGCAGTATTTTAAAAAATAAAATTAGAGAATTGATGCACCTTAATAAGAAGAGGTTATCATACACGGTGGGCAGCTACATCGAAAGAACACTTACAATACCTCTTGCCAGAGTGCATCCTGGTTTTTTCTTATGTTTGTGTTCAAAAGTTGCAATTGGCAAGTTAACTATGCAAATTTTAATGCGTGCAAAGCTACACCTTTCTTTCTTTCTATGTAGCTTGTACGCGTTAAAAACTAACTATAAAGGAGTTTAATTGAAAAGAGATTATTTCCATTCTTGTTTAAAGGACAGATTGCAATACGCTCAAGAATTTGCAAGGGATTATACAATATATTTACAAAGTGTTGAATTCACCAAAAAAACAGAGATTGAATTTTATAAAAACAAGAAAATATTATTTTTACTAAATAAAATTCTAAATTTACCAACCAATATATTAAAATTTATAAAAGTTTCAAAAAGTAAGTTTATTTTAAAAAAATGCTTAAATGAAATTGAGGTAATAAAAAGAGAATTGAGAAATTATGAATGAACTTAATAGAAAAATAATTAAAAGTTTTACATGGGTTGCAGGCCCTGTTGGAGAGGGTGACGAACCAGGTGATTCAAAACCACAAGATAAATTTAACGCATTAAGCTGTGTATTAGAATTTATACAAAATGCCTTAGATGCTATTGCAAAATCTTTCTCAAATACTTTGATTAAAATTCATGCTACTAGAGTTTCATATACAAGCTTTAAGGAAAATTTCTTAAAAGATAAATTTGAAGATTATCTTGAAAATTCAGAACTTTCTGCAATGCAAAAAATTCCAGAACATGGGCAAGATATAAATTGTCTAATAATGGAAGATTTTAATACAACAGGATTACTTGGTGATCCAAATCATTATTTTTCAAAATTACCTAACGGTCAACCTAATCTGATACATCAGTTTACTCATGAGATAGGGGGCAGAAGAAAAGGTAAGGCTGCTCATTTGGGCGGTAGTGAGGGAGAAGGTAAACAAACTTTTTGTTTGAGTTCCGATATTTCAACTTTTTTCTTTTTCACAGTTAGAGATGATGGGACTGAATTTTTTATGGGAATTTCATATTTCGGTATCTTTGAACTTAACGGGACAGAATATAAACCCTTTGTTCATTTTGGGGACAAAGTTGAAAGTAAAGATTATCAAGGAAAATTTTGGGCTCTTCCTATAAGTAACCAAAAGAAAATTGATGAACTTAAAAAAATTTTTGGTGTTAAAAGAAAAAAAGAACCTGGATTAACAGTAGTAATCCCCTTTATTAACGAAGATGTCACTCTCGATAAAGTAAAAGAAACAATTTGTAAAAATTATCGAGTCCCAATTTTAAGAAAAAAATTAAGAGTTGAGGTCGCTAGTGGAAAAGAGATTAATAAAGATACGTTACTTGAAATTTATAAAGAAAAATATTCTGAAAATGAAACTGATAAAAAAATGATAGAAGAATATTTTGATTTTATAGATGAAATTGATCAAAATAAGGCGAAAAATTTTGATTTGAGTATTGTACCTCAAAGACCAACCTCTCTGGATGTTTCGTCAAATCTTACGGATGAAATACAAAATTTATATAAAGAAGGGAAAATAATTAAATATCAATTAAAATTCATCCTCGCAAAAAAAATACTTAAAGAGGGCAAGCTTACCGACCAATTTGAAGATGTTAATTGTACTTTTAATTTTTACGTAAAAAAATTTCCCGATTATGCAAATCAACAATATAAGTATTGCGATACATTACGTGGTGACATGCCAATTACACAATGTCGAAAAAGAACTACTAATTTCTTCTTTGCGGATATTCAAGAAGAAGAGTCGATGCTACTTGTAAAAAATGGAGAAGTTGCAAATCATACTAGAGTAAGAGTTGACCATCCTAAATATAAGGTTTTCTATAAACATAATGTTCAAAGACCTTATATTTCATTTTTGAATCATGCTTTCATGTCATTACAGGATTTATTAAGTCAGAGTGGTGATACTTTAGATGAGAAAACAACTTTAGACTTATGTTCAATAATTTCAGATAGAGAGATAGAAAATGAAAATCATGGAGAGGAAGATGATGAGGACGAAAACGATGATGTTCTTACCTCAAAATATAAGTTACCAGAAATACCTAATAAATTAAAAGCATATCGAGCAAGAGTAAAAAAAGAAAATGATAAAATTTATTGGGTTGCCAAAGGTGTAAAATATAAGAAAGAGGATATAGCAAGATATGAAGAGCAAGGTGAATTATTTATTAAAGAAGCAAATAAATTATTAAATGAAAGAAAAGATAAATTACCAAAAAAACACGTCCAAAAGATTAATCAAGGCATAATGTCAACAAATAACAGACTAACTGAATTTGAAGAATTTAGAAAAAATAATTATACCTTTTATCCAATTAAGATCCGTATCACAGCAGCATATGATGATGGCACTACAAGACCATACAATAACTATTGTGAGGAAGATTTTGATTTTAGTGACACTAAAACTTTCAAGTATAATGTGCATGGATCACTTAATATCGTTAAGAATGATAAGAATAAAATTGTTTGCGCTGCCTCAAAAGAAGATTTTGACTTTTCAATAACTGGTTTTGGAAAAGAATCTGAGGAAAAATTTATGATACATCACATGTATGAAAGAGAGAGCTAATGTCTAAAAATACAATTACAATTTTTGATGAGGAGAGAATCACACATAAAGGTGAAAATCCTGACGTGAAGGTTTTGCTAGATAAAATTTCTAATGATGGAATTCATATTAAAGTAGAAGTGAATTTGAAAAGACATAATTTTGATGATGATTGTGAGGTTTTTTTTCAAGCTTACAACAATAGAGGTGCTGGATTAAAACCATGGAACATGGGAGATATTAAAACTTTGAATAAAGAAGAAAGTAATACCTTTTCTTACTTTGTTAACAATATTGATAAAGATGCTGTAAGATTTAATCTCTTTGTCTCTAAAAAAGGTAAATTTAATGATGTAGTCGTTTATAGGATAATTGGTAGATCTAAAATAAGGGAATTTTATGATGAACCAGACGATGGAAAAGATGGGAATTATAAAACAGAATCTTTATTGCCAACCAGGGAGGATGATATTGGTACAGCATTTAAACTAGAAATGACCCCAGGTAATAAGCCAATCTTAGTACTAAAAAGAGGATGTAACATAAAACATAAGTTAGACAATAATATAGACCCTATCCAAAAAACACTCATCTATACAGCAGCACTTCGAGAGCTACTTAAAACATATTTAACAGATAATAAATTTGAAGATTGTCCCTGGAAATCAAAATGGTTTGAGGAAATAAATAAAAAATTAGGTGATCCCGAAATTACTACTCCCGAGTCTTTGTTAATAATTGATAATGGAGAGACCGAAACAAATCCAGAAGCTGAGCAATGGATAGAGGATGTAGTAAATACTTTTGTCAGTAATTTACCAGACGCCTCTGGGAAAAAACTGATAGATAAATTTATTTCTTACAATAACTTTGCTCCATCTATCGACCTTGAGGAAAGCGAAATATGAAACTGAGAAGATTTACAGAGGATGGTCATAATAAGTATATTTTAATCTACGATAAAATTAAGCAATCAATAATACAGAATAAAAAAGACATCAAAAAAGGATTTACTAAAAAACTAAAAGATGAGATTGAAAATCTGCTGAATAACGACACACTTAGTTCAGAAGTTGAGAATGGAAAAATTTTAAAAAAACAAAATTTTAAAAATTCATATGATCTTGGAATTTATTTAAATGAATTATTAAAAGATTGTAATCAAAATGAAATATATTTTGATGAAAAAATGTGGGACTGGATAACATTATTTCATTTTAATGAAGTGTTTAGTATTGAAATGACAGGTTACTCGGAACACAGATATATTCTTAATCAAGATTGGTTTGTTAGAAATAGACATTTAATTAGGACCCCATGGTATGCTGTGAATACTTATGGAGAGTCATCTAAATTATTTTTATCAAAAGCACCTTATTTTGGATCAGATTATTTAGAACAGTTTATTAGTCACAGAATAAATGAAAATTTTATTCCCAGTGGCCATATCTCTTATAAACTTTATTTTGATAAAAAAAATAATAAACCCAGACCAGGCTACTCAAAAAAATATATCAGAAAAAAAAATAAAAAAACTTTAGTTAAAGCATCCTTAGGAAGACTAATTGATAAGTTAAATCAATATAATGAAATTTATGATATATGGTCAATGGATCCAAATGATATAGTTTTATTACTTCCTAAAGAATTTGATGAACTCAAAAAGTTAAACCAGATTTGAAAACTTGAATACTAAATCCAAAAACACTAAACCAGAAAAATTAATTAGATCTATACTATATAAAAATGGTTATAGATTTAGAATTCATGTAAAAAAACTTCCTGGCAAACCAGACATAGTTCTGCATAAACATAAAACAATTCTAAACGTTCATGGTTGCTATTGGCATTATCACGGCTGCGCCCATAGCAATGTGCCAAAGACTAAAACTCAATATTGGATAGAAAGATTAGAACTAAATAAAAAGAGAGATTTTATTAATAAAGATAAACTTAAAAAATTAGGTTGGAAAGTCATTGATGTATGGGAGTGTACTTTAAAAGGAAAGAATATTGATAAAACTTTTAACACTCTGGAACGTCTAATCATTGCCTAAAGATATATATCAAATAATGGATAAAAGTTACTTAATGGAGCTAAAACTATCAGAATTAAAATCAGAAAATCAAAAAGAGGTTTTTTTTAGGTATTTATCTATCGCTGAGCATTATATTTCTACTGAAAATGAAAAAGAGGCTGAGAAGATTTTAAAAAATTTGGGCTATAATAAAAAAACTATCAAGTCATTTATAAAAACAGTTCAAAATCATGTTGCTTCAGAATTTTCAGATATGAAAGAAATTATGATGGGTAAAGTCCCCAAAAGGTTATTAAACTAATGCTAATTTTTAATTACAAATCCAAAAAAGAGCTTAAGGAAAATATAGGAAAAACACTTAATTATACTGAAACCAGTATGTTTGGACCTGAGTATAAGGAAAGTGGAGTGTTAGTTGGTAGCAACAGGCCTCATTCAACCGAGAATAAAGGACGTGAATTTTTTGCAGAGGTAATAATAAAAAATAACATAATCGTAAAAGTAAATTGAAAAAAACTTTAAATATAATCAAGGAGGTATAACATACGAATCATGGATACAATTTTAATAATAATTTTAGGTTTGTTGCTTATAGCAACATTAGCAATTCTTTATTTAAACATTAAGTCTAAAACTAAAAAAGAAGATGAAAATAAAGAAGCTGAAGAAATAGCTAATTTAAATGCAGAAATTGTAAAACTCAAAGATAGCTTAAATGCTACAATCAATACCTCATTAAGTTCTATGTCTACTTCGTTTAATGCCTTATCAACTGGTGTTACAAAAGACATGACTGAGGCTTTAACTAAGGTTGATGAAAAGGTTGGAAATTTCAATCAACAGGTTCAATTATTAAATCAAAGCCAAGAAGGTATTACAAAAATACTTGCTGGCGTTAAGAAATATGGTGTTTTAGCAGAGAGTAGCCTTGATGCGCTTATGAGGGACTTATTACCCGCATCTCAATTTATGACTAATGTGAAGATGAAAGAGGATACTAGTGAGAATGTGGAATTTGCTATCAAACTTCAAGGAGATGTTTTGGTCCCAGTGGACTCTCATTTTCCAGTCGAAAAATTTAAAGCAATTACAGATGCACATGAGGCAGATGATAAAAAAGCAGTTGCTGATGCTAGAGCAAAATTGGCAAGTGCTTTTAAGTTGAAAGCAAAAAGCGTTAATGAGAAGTATATAGTACCACCAAAAACAACTGATTTTGCCATAGTTTATGCAGCCTCAGAAAGTCTTTACAGAGAATTAACCGAGTATCAAGATCCAAGTTCAAAAGAATTACTTACTCAAGAATTGATGAGAAAATATAAAATTGTTATTTGTGGCCCTAATACTCTCTCAGCTTATTTACAATCCCTACATATGGGTTTTCAATCATTAAAAGTTCAAAAGGGAGCTGTGGAAATTTACAATCATCTAAAAACAATCAGCACAAGATTTGCTAAACATTTTGACAATGTAATAGTTTTAAGAAAAAAATTAGATGAGGCGATGAGTGTTGTTGATAAGTTTGGAACTGATGCTAGATCAATTACAAGAACTTTAGAAAATATAAAAGATCCCGAGCAAGTTGAAAAAGCTGTACTAACTGAGAACGTTGAGAATTTCGTTGAGAGAAATAGACAAGTTAAAAAATAATTTCTTTTTTCAGAAAATACCCTCTATAAGAAATCTCATGCGATGGAATAAGAAATATAACTATCCTACATCATCAAGAGCAACTGAAGATGGAATAAGAAGATACTTATTAGGTGAAACAAAATTACCAAGCGTCACCTCAATTCTAGATGCAACAAAATCTGAAGAGGATAAGGCTGCTTTAGCCAACTGGCGAGAACGAACAGGAGAAGCTGTAGCAAATAAGATTGTTAAAGACGCTGCTTCCCGCGGGTCTCAAATGCACAGTTACTTAGAGTCTTTTCTTTTAGGAAGAGAAAACTTGAGTTTCTTTGAGGATAAAGAACAATATAAAACAATGGCTAAAGAAATTATTGAAAAGGGTTTAAAAAATAGACTAGAGGAAATATGGGGAGTTGAATGTACACTTTATTATCCTGATAGGTACGCGGGTACTGCTGATTGTGTAGGAATTTATGAGGGTCAATCTTGCATCATAGATTTTAAAAATGCGCGGAGACCAAAAAAATTCGAGTATATAGATAGTTGGCTATTACAATGTGCAGCGTATTCTTTAGCACATAATGTTGTGTATAATTCTAATATTACATCTTGTATTATTCTTGTTTGCACAGTGGATAATTTATTTCAAGAGTTTAAAATTCAAGGGCCCGAACTAGTAACATATCAAAATTTGTTTTTAGGAAGATTAAAAAAATTTAATGAGATGAATAATTTGGTTCAATAAAATATGGATAAGATTGTAATTTACGATACAGAGACAACAAATTCAACAATATGGGGATCCATAATAGAGTTTGGAGCTGTAGTAGTTGATAAAAATTTAAAAGAAATTGGAAAGTTAAGCATTAGGGGGCGTATGCCTGAAGGAGAAGTGCCGAGTGGAAAGGCATTGCTAGTAAATTCGACTAGTGTTGATTTATTAACAAAAGGTAATTATTCCCATTACGATTTTTTGGGAGCGGTTGAAAACTTTTTCACTAAGTGTGGGCCAAGTTTGTTTATGGGCTGGTCTAATTTAAATTTTGATCGTCGCATGTTCCATTTTAATTTTTTTAAAGGAAATCGATACCCATATATTACTCACTCATCACCTAATCGAGAAGCAGATGGCCTCCATATAACAAGGGCAGCTCAAACATTAGATCCTGAAACTTTAAAAACAGAACTTACCGAAGCGGGCAACCCCTCTCTGGCTCTCGAAGCACTAGCCCGGATGCAAGGATTTGACACTTCACAACAACACACTGCTTACCATGATGCTTATACAGCTTTAAAAGTCCTTAGAATAGTAAAAGACAAACATAAAGAAAATTGGGAAAATTTTTTAAAAACATCAACAAAATCAAGTGTAGAAACACTTTTAACAAATGAGGGGATTTACTCTATTTTTGAAAACGTAAAGGGAAGAAATATGATGTATCTTGGTTGCTCTTTACATCCTAAACATTCCTTTCATCCATCCTATGCTTCATGGGGATATTTGTGGGACTGTCGTAGAGATCCAGAACCATTATTAGATTTAACTGTAAATCAGCTTAGAGATGTTTTAAAAAAGATGAGTCCTAAAGCCTTAAGAGTTTTAAAAACTAATAAAGCACCAGTGATTTTAGATAAACGGTTCGCATTAAAACAAAAGCCATATTCAGATTTAGATTTAGAAACAATTAAAAAGAGAGCGCATTTAGTAAGAAGTAGTGAAAATTTTTGTAAAAATATTCAAATCATTCACAGAGAGGCAGCTGAAGAAAAAGAACAAACAAAAACTCAAGAAGATTTATTACCAGAAGAAACTCTTTATGAGAAATTTATTCCAAATAAAGATACTGCGCTATTTAAAACTTGGCATAGCTCATCTTGGGAAGATAAATTGAGATTATTAGATAAGTTTCAGGATAAAAGATGTAGCTGGTTCGGCCAAAAAATTATATATCAAGAAGCACCACAAATTTTACCACCTGATCTTTACAAAAATATCAAAAGTGAAATTGCTAGAAGAATTTTGAGTAAAAATAAGGAAAAGTGGCAAACTGTTAATATGGCTTATACTGAAATTGACTATTTAAGAGATCAAGCTTCCAATAGAGATGATGAGGAAGAATTAAAAAAGTTAGATGAAATAAACGAATTTATAATGTCAATTGAAAAAAAATATGAAATTGCCTAATTGACTTTGTATTAATAATTTATAGAAGGTTTATATGCTTATTGATTTTAAAGACGAAGATTTTGAAAACAAAATTAAAAAAGAGGATGCTTCTGTCGTCCAGCTAAGTGCATCATACTGTGGTCCATGTAAAGTACTCAAGCCATTGATGCTCAAGCTATCAGAAAACGAGTACAAGGACAGAGCAAATTTTTATTATGCTGACGTGGAGAACGACGGAATCAATCTAGGGTCACAGGTTGGTTGTAAAGCGGTTCCCACAGTTATAATTTTCAAAAAAGGTGTTGAAGTAGATAGACTTGTTGGAGGTGTACCCGAAAGTCATATGAAAGAATTTTTGGATAAAAACATTTAATTTAAATTCAAAACCTCAGAACAAAGATATAAAGATCCAGTAATTAATAGTATATCTCCTTGATTTAGATTTACGCTTTTAATCGCATCTTCAATACTTTCTTTATAACTTACATTTGGCATATTTTTGAATTTTTCTTTTAATTTAAGCCCACTAATTGCATTTGGCTGGTTTTTAATATCTACAGTTGTTATTGAGGCAATATCTTTAAAGTGATTAATATATTTTTCATGTTCTTTATTATCCATCATACCAATAATGACATGTTTTCTACAATCTAGGCTTTTTAAATATTCATTTAATACTCTTGCTCCATCTTCATTGTGATCTCCAGATATCAAAAAAAGATTGTCTTTAACTAAATCTTTTAATTTACCTGACTCAATTTTTTGAAGTCTCGCAACATTATCGATTTTTTGAATACCTTTTTTTATATGATGATCTTCAATGCCCAGATCTAAAATTCGTAAGGTTGCAATAGCTGTTGAAATATTTTCCTGTTGAAATTGACCTAATACATTTGGTTTTGGTAGTTTTAATCCACCAAATTTATCCTCATAATAAAAGAATTCATTTTCTCCATTTGAGAATGAAAAATCATCATTAAAAAAATATTTATTAGATAAATTTTGATGAATAGTTTTTTTAATCTTTTCTAATGTTGAAACAGGGTATTGTTTTGCAACAATAATATTTGAATTTAAAAGGTTTGAAGTTTTTTCAAAAATAATCTTATCGATTGTTCTCTCATTTTCTGGAAGCCAGTCTAAATGGTCCTTTGATATAGAAGTTACAATACTTGCAAGATTATTTTTTAAAATATTGGTTGCATCAAACCTATGAAATAAACCTGCCTCAATCAGATTAAGATTATCAGGATATTGAGCTGCTTTATGAAAAAAACATGCAGTTAAAATTTCAAAGAATGTTATTGGATTATTCGCATTTACTCTCTCAACTTCCTCAAATAAAGAAGCTAACTCATCATCTCCAAGTTGTTGGTTGTTAAAAACAAATCTTTCATTTATTTTTTGAATATGAGGACTGGTATAAACATTACACTTAATTCCTGCCTCCTTTAAAATTGAATAACAAGCTTGAATTGTAGAGTTTTTGCCATTTGTCCCAACAATACTGATGGCTTTGATTTTATCCTGAGGATCCCCCAGTTTTTCGCAAAGGTGAATAATTCGATCTAAGCTTAGATCAATTTCTTTTTTATGCAATTTTAGAAAGCGACTGAGTATTTTCTGTAGTTTCATCTTGTTCAGTGCTTATAACAGAATTTTTCTTTAACAATATTGACAATAAAGTTCCAATTTTTTCAGCTAGATTCTTTCTTTCAACAATTAAATCAACAAAGCCTGTCTTTTCAACATATTCACTTTTTTGAAAACCTTCTGGTAATTCTTCCTTAACAGTTCCTTGAATTACTCTTGCTCCAGCAAAAGCGATTAGTGCTCCGGGCTCAGCTATATGAATATCACCTAACATTGCATAGGAAGCTGTGATCCCACCAGCAGTTGGGTCTGTTATACAAACAAGATATGGAAGGTTATTATTCTTTAATTCATTTATTGCTAGTGTGGTCCTTGTCATTTGAGACAAAGAAATCAAACTTTCCATCATTCTCATTCCCCCCCCCTGCGCTTACACATAAAAAAGGAGTTTTATTCTCAATTGCATGTTGAATACCGTATAAAAAAGCCTCTCCTTCTGCAGCAGCCATTGATGCGCCTAAAAAATCAAAATCAGATGCAACTGCAGTAATTTTAATATTATTGATTACACCACTTACGACCATCATCCCACAATCCATACCCGTCTTTTTTCTGGCAGATTTTAATCTATCCTTATAGGATTTTGAGTCTGTCCAGTTTAACGGATCATCTTTTGGTATGGGTGTTTGAAATATTTCGTAATTGTCTTTCCCAAATAAAATATCAAATCTTTGTTTTGGTTTAATTCTATGGTGTTTATTACAATCAGGGCAAACCCATAAATTTTCTTCTAAATCTTTTTTTAATATTGGACCTTTGCAACAAGATGTCCAATCACTATTCGCGATGTCCTCTTTGGACGCTCTTTTATGAATGGCAGATTTGATTTTTTCACCTGCTTTGATTATTTTAGTGATCCAATTCATTTTATTTTATTTTTTAATTTTCTTACTAACTTACCTACATTTGTGACAGGATTTTGTCTACTATTTAAACTTCTCGTAATTTCTTTACAAATAGCACTTCCCACTACTAATCCATCAGCAGATTTAAGCTTTCCAATTGTCTTATCTGTTATTCCAAAACCAATCACTATCTCCTTTTTTGGATTAATTTTTTTTATCCTATTGTAATTTTTAATTATTTCTTTAGGTGATACTTTTAATTTGCCACCTGTAGTACTTAGCATTGATATAAAATAATTCATTGGATGAGAGTTTTGTATAATTTTTTTAAGTCTTTTACTCGTTGTTGTAGGTGATAAAAGTTGAATAAAATAAATTGATTTTCTTTTACATTTTTTTGCAAAATTTTTATTTTCTGGCCAAGGCAAATCTACAACTATTAATCCATTTACTCCTGAGTTTTTACATTTGTTTAAAAAGCTGTTATCTCCATATTGAAAAATCATATTATAGTAACCCATCAATATAATAGGTTTGTTTTTATCAAATTTTTTAAAATCTCTAACAATCCTAAATATATCATTTATTTTGATACCCTTTTCAATTGCTCTATACGCGCTAGTTTGAATTTGGCTTCCATCTGCAACAGGAGTATTGTGGGGCACACCTACTTCTAAAATATCTGCATTTTTAGATATAGATTTTAATATATCTAAAGATTGTTTTTTTGAACTATCACCAGCAACAGTGTAGGTTAATAATGCTGGTCTTTTTTCTGCTTTTGCTTTTTTAAATGCAACACTAATTGGATTTAACATATTTTTTGCCTAATCTTTCTTTTAAAATTCCTCGGTCTTTGTAAGCATCGCCACAACTATTAATTACTACCACAGTATTTTTGCTAAGTTTTTTTGCCTCTTTAAGTGCAACAAAAAAAGCATGGCTTGGTTCTAAAGAAGGTCTTAATTTTTCGAATTTAGTAACAAGTTTATAGGCGGTTAGAGCCTCTTCATCACTTGCTGCTGTATACCTAGCTCTCTTAGTATCCTTTAAAAAACAATGAAGTGGAGATATTCCTGGATAATCAAGTCCTGCTGAAATCGATTCCGTTTCCTCAATTTGTCCATCTGAGTTTTGATTAACATACTGAGCTGCGCCATGAAGTATACCAATTTTTGAGCCATAGGTTAAAGGTGCTGCATGTTTTTTACTTTTTTTTGGTCCACCAGCCTCTACACCAATAAACTCCACTTGTCTTTTATCATAATCCATAAATTCATTCCAAAAACCAAAGCTTGAACTTCCGCCTCCTACACAATTGTATAATTTAAGTTTTTTTGGAATTGTTCCAAATTCATCAATTAATTGTACTTTTAACTCTCTTGAAATTTGGCTAGTGCTCCATCCACATATTCGAACAAAAACTGCTGGTCCAACTGTACTCCCAACACACATTGCTGTTGTATCACAATTAGCAACCCAAAATCGCATACATTCTGATACAGCATCAACAAGCGTTTGACTCCCTGAATAGACGGGTATGACTTCAGCTCCATTTTTTTTCATTGCTTTTACATTTGGCTGTTGTCTAGCAATATCCTTTGCGCCCATAAATATTTTGCATTTTAAACCAAACTTTTTAGCAGCCATACTCAACATTTTCCCAGCATATCCAGCACCTGTATCTCCACATATAATTTTTTTACCAGATCGTTTTGCAAGCAAACAATGAACAGTAGCGTTGTAAATTTTATGGGCTCCTCCATTAGCATCCGATACAACTTTGGACCAAATTTGAGCACCACCAATGTGATTTGTAAGATTTTCTAGTTTTATAAATCTCGTAGGAGATCCAACCCAATTTTTAAAGTACTTATCTCTCTCGTTAATAAATTTTTTATCCTTTTTTAGCTTATTGAATAAAACTTCCAAATCTTCGATCGGTTTTTTTAAAGTTTCAGGAACAAAGTTTCCTCCAAATTTACCACCCCAGAATCCAAGTGAATTTCCTTGATCAATAACTGGAACTCTCTTTTTAAGTTTCATATTTTCTTAAATAAATTTAACAATTTATCGATTTTATTAATATCTTTTTTTCCATTTTGGTCTTCTAATGCTCCACTGAGATCAATAATAAAGTCTTTATTCTTTAAATTAGGTATATCATCTATTTGAATATTTCCTGCAATCATTTTATTTAATTCACTAGGTAAATCATCTAGCAAACTATGATCAAAACTTTCAGATTTATCGTATCCTTTTGAATCAAACAGAATAACATCTGATATTTTTGTGTAATCTCTATATTTGATAACATCATTTTTATTAGAAATAGTGAGTGCTGTGATTATTTTTTTTTGAAATTTTAATTTTATCTCTTTTGTTCTCTCAGGACTAACATCATAAAGTTGATAATAATCAAAATTTAGATCCTTGATTTTTTCCAGGATTTCATCATTTGGATTTACAAGCACTGAGACAAAATTGACTTGTTTTTTGTCTAAATTTATTAAATCTTTCAATTTTTCATATTCAACAAATCTTTTGCTTTTTTTATAGTTTGTAATGAAGCCTATCATTATAGGTTTATGAATATGATTTAAAATATAGTTTAAAGTTTCAGGATCTGAGATCCCACAAATTTTTAAACCTTTGATCATTTGTTCAAGTGATCGATTAAATTTTGAATATTCTTTTTTATATTTCCTTTGGTTATAGGCCTTCCCATTACAAGCCAGTCACTTCCATTTTTGTAAGCCTGTTTAGGAGTTAAAACTCTTTTTTGATCATTTGATTTAGAATTTAATCTTATACCTGGAGTTATAATTTCTTTTTTAAATACTTTTTTGACTAGTTTTACTTCGTGAGCGCTACATACTATTGCATCTAATTTTGCTCTATTTGCTATTCTTGCTTGATGAAGAACTAGTTTTTTTAAATCTTTATTAAATCCAATATCTCTTAGTGCTTTATTGTCTAAAGATGTAAGAATCGTCACCCCAATTAGTTTTATTTTTCCTGAAACTTTTTTTGTTGCTTTTAAGGCCTCTAAGCCAGAACTTATGTGTATAGTTAAATAATTAATCTTTAAATCTTTTATCGCTTTAACTGTTGATGCGCAAGTATTTGGGATATCATGAAGTTTTAGATCAGCAAATATTGTTTTGTTATTTAATTTAGATAGAAAAGGTCTACCATTTTTTGAGTTAAGAAATTCAAGTCCAAATTTATAACCAATTTTTATTTTTGAATTTTGTGTTTTACTAATTATTTCTCTTATTTTTGAGATATTACTACTATCGCAGGCTACAAAAATTTTACTCTTTTTCATCATTTAACTTTTTAAACAATTCCCTAGACATTTTCCATTTTATTGTTTTTTTTTTGGGAACGCTAACTTTTTGACCTGTTTTAGGGTTTCGTCTAATGGAAGCCTTTTGAATGTTTGTTCTGAAAGTTCCAAAGTTTCTGAACTCTACTCCCTCACCTCTTTTGAGAGTTTCCTTTATTTCTTTAAGAATTATTTCTATTATTTTGTTTAGATCTTTAGTTAAAAAATTTGGGTAGGATTTTTTTAATTCTTTTATAAGCTCTGATTTTACAATAGCCAATTTAATTCAATTTTTAAGTCTTGTTTTTACCCTTTTTTTTCAAGTCTTCTGATAAAGATGAAAAAGGCAAATTTTTACCTGAACCCTCTGCACCATATTTTTGCAACGCTTCTTTTTTTTCTATTTCCTCTAAAAGTCTAATACTTAAAACTACTTTTCTTTTATCTAAATCTAAATCTGAGATCGCACAATCTATTCTCTCACCACCTGTAAATCTTGAGGTTCTTGTGTCGGCTGTATTAATTGCAATATTAGATTTTTTAATTGTAAAATCCATATCGCATCCTTCTGGTCTAACAATTAAGCCTTTAGCATCAGTAGAAATAATTTTTACAGTAATTATCTGCTTTATCTTTTTATCCTTGAACCAATCAAAAGGATCTGGCTGTGTTTGTCTTAACCCAACTCTAATTTTTTGATCATTAACTTTTATTTCTAAAACTTTGACTTTTAATTTGTCACCTTTTTTAAAATTATTTAGTTCTTGTTCGCCATTATTTGAATATGTTAAATCATTGCAATGTAAAAATGCATCAACCTCTAAGTCCTCAACTTTTACAAATAATGAGTAATCATTCTTGTTCACCACTTCTCCCTGAACAACACTTCCAACTGGGTATTTTTTTTCAAAAACTTTGAAAGGATTTTCAAAAGTCAGTTTATGTGATATTGCTACTCGTCTTTTTTCTTTATCGATTTCAGTTATTACACAATTAATTATATCGTTAACTTTAAACATTTTTTTTGCTGATGAATTTTTTTTGTTCCAGCTGAGTTCACTTGAATGGAGTAATGTAGTAAGCCCTGGTTCTAATTCACAGAATGCACCAAAATCCATTATCTTAACAACTTTTACTTTATAAACTTTATTTAATTCGTAATTTTCAATATGTTCAAAAGGATCAGGTGAAAGCTGTTTTACACTGCAACCAACTTGTAATTTTTCTTTGTCAACTGAAATAACTTTTAAATCATGTTTTTCACCAATATTAAAAACCTCATCAGGGTGATTTACTCTCGAGTAAGATATTTCTTGTAAATGTACTAATACATCTAATTCTCCATTTACATTAAAAAAACATCCAAAAGAACTATATCCTTTTACTTCAGCACCTTTAATAATATCTCCAACTTTATATTTTTCTATAATCTTTGCTTTATCTTCTTTCTTAAAAGATGAAATAATTTCTCTTCTTGAAACGCAGGCGTTACCTCTGGCCATATCAAGTTTGATCAAAGCAAATTTTTGTGGCTCATTCATCAAGTGACCAATATCTTTTAAGGGTTTGTCACTAATTTGAGAACCAGGCAAAAACATTAGTGATCCTGTGTCTATATGCTCAACAATACATCCTCCACGACATTTAGATATTATTTTACCCATAATAGGTTCATTTTTTTCATATGCTTCTACAAGTTTATCCCAGCCTTTTATTTTTTGAGCTTTACTGGCTGAAACTAGTACCTCACCATTCCTGTCTTCTATCTTCTCTAACAAAACAGGGATTGTCTCGCCTAACTTTATTTTTTCTTCTAAACCCATGCCTTTTAGTTCATTTATATCAAGCACCGGCTCACTTTTAAGACCTTCAACAAAAAGAAAAACAAATTTATCAGTGATCTTATTGATTTTTCCATTAATAATTTTTCCCTCTTCAATATTTGTTTTTGAAAGTTTTGAATTTAATAATTTTTCGAATTCTTTTGAGGCTGGATTAGTTAGATCTTTATAAATTTCCATTAATATTTAATTTTCCTATCTATAATTTTTTTTATTTTAAAAAAGCACGCCCTTTTAGATAAATTTGAGGTATTTATCAATATAGAATCTTTGGTTTTCTTTAGAGGTGATATACTTCGATTATAGTCGCTTTTATCACGTTTTTTGATGCTTTTTAGAACAGATGAATACGAAACATTTTTTTTAAGTTTTTTTAACTCTAGAAATCTTCTTTTAGCCCTTACTTTAGAACTCGCAATAACAAAAAACTTAAAATCTGCATCTGGAACAATTTTGTAAGTAATGTCTCTCCCATCTAAGCAAGACCCATTAAATTTTTTTGGTGGCTTGTAAGCACAATTAATTTGAAATGAATGAACAAGTTTTCTTATATTTATATCTTTTGCGATTATAGAGGCTTCAGTGCCAATCTCATCTGATAATAAATCTTTATTTTCAAGGCTTTTTAAATTTAGATGCTTAATCTTTTTTTTTAGAAATTTGAAATTGAATTTATTTTTTGTTTTTAGTTTTGTTAGTGCTATTAATCTATAAATTTTTCCAGTGTCTAAATATAAAAGATTATAATGTTTTGATATAGATTTAGCTATAGTTCCTGCTCCAGCAGCCGCAGGAGAATCAATCGCAATTTTGATAAATTTTTTTTTATTTTTCATTTTTAAACATATTTATGATTTTTAGAAAAGATGGGAATGAGGTCTTTATTGAATCTTTATCATGTATATGCCACTCACCACCAAAAGTTAATGCAGCTATAACGCTTGTCATAAAAACTCTGTGGTCTTTCAAATAATTTTGAATAATAATTTTTTTGTCAATTCTTAACTCGGGATTACCAAATATTTTAATTGAGTTTTTTGTCGTGATAACTTTTATTCCCATCATTTTTAAAATTTTTGAACCCCATTTTAACCTTGGACTTTCTTTTTTATTTAATTCATCTAAATTTTTAAAGATAGATATGCCTTTAGCTTTAGCAGCTATCAAAAAAATGATTAAAAATTCATCTATAGCTCCACTATTCAAATTTGAAGGACAATTCACAGACTTGAGGTTTTTTGGACTTTTTACAAATATGTTTGCAATTGTTTCTCCTTTATAAATTTTCTTTTTAAGCACTGAAATTTTAACCCCCATTCTTTTTAAAATTTTAATTATACCTATCCTTGTTGGATTAACGTTTACATTTTTAATGATTAATTTAGATTTTTTAGAAAGTACTGTTAGAGCGATAAAAAAAGCTCCTGAGCTTATATCTGATGGAATATTATAATTTATAGGTTTAATCTTACTTACTTTTTGAATTTCAATTAAATCAAAATTTTTATTTTTTTTTATATTTATTGGTAATTTTAAATATTTAAATAATAGTTCAGTATGATTTCTAGATTTTTTTGCTTTAATTGTGGTTTTTCCAGAAGCTTTAATTGCACCAAACATAACACTACTTTTGCATTGGGCAGAACCTCTTTTTTCAAAATATTTAATTGGTTTTAATTTTTGTGATCCGTTAACTAAAAGTGGTAAACTATTATTATTAAGTTTAAATGAAGCCCCAAATTTACTCAAAGGTTTTGCTATTCTTTTGAAATCTCTTTTTGATAAACTTCTATCACCAATGATCTTTATTGGGTAAGGAGTATCGATTAAAATTCCTGCGATTAACCTTCCAAGTGTTCCAGAATTTTGCGCGTTAATAATTAAGTTTTTTTTATATTTATATCCCCCAACTCCCGCACCATATATTTTGCAAGTATTTTTGTTAACAACAACTTTCACCCCTAATTTTTTGACGGCTTGGATAGATGCTGATACATCTTCTGACAATAACAAATTTTTAGCTGTAGAGACGCCATTAGCCAAAGATGAAATTAGCACCCATCTTATACTGATGCTTTTGTCACCAGGAATTGAGATATTTTTAGAAAAGTTTGGAATTTTTTTTTTAAGAATAATCTTATTTGGCATTAATAATAATTAATAGAATTTGAAACTATTACCAAAATATGCATTTTTAGCATTTATATCTTTTACAAGATTTGATGGTGTGTCTTGTGCAACAATTTTACAATTACTTAAAATCATTGCTACGTCTACGCATGCTAATAAATCTCTAGCTTGATGATCGCAAATGCAAATAGTTATTTGATTTTCCTGCTGTAAATTTACTATAATTTCCTGCAACATTTTTATTGTTAATACATCTAATGCTGCAAAACATTCATCCAATAAAAGTACTTTTGGATCACTTAAAAGTGATAGGGAAATAACAAGTTTCTTTTTTTGTCCACCTGATAAAAACTTTGCTTTGATGTTTTTAATATTTTCAAGTTCAAATTTTGCAAGCAAGTAGTCAATTCTCTCTTGCCTTATATTCTTATCTTCTATTACAATTTCACTAATAGCTTTTAAATTATCATGTAAAGTTAAGTCGTTAAAAAAACCACCATATTGCGGAACATATCCAACTTTAAATTTCTTAGTTCTTAGATATATTGGGTAATGTGATACGTCCTCTCCATCTATTTTAATTTTTCCATGCTTTGGACTTATCAGTCCTGTGATCAGATTAAATATAGTTGATTTTCCAACACCATTAGGACCAAGCATGCCAAAAATCTGACCTTCATTGATTTTAAAACTTATATTATCTAATATAATTCTATTTCCATAAGCTAAGGTTATATTTTCAAATTCAATAATTGAATTAATCTTTTTAAATGATTTTATTCTAAATTTTTTAATTAAAGCCATTTTAATTAGAAGATTGAATATTAATTTTTTTATTTTCTTCGTACATAAATATTTTTATATCTCTTGTTTTAATATTCACTTCAATCACATCAGCTTGAAGAGAATTTTCATTATTTTCTAAAATCACGTCTCTAGAAATTATCATAAAATTTTTTTCCCAAGAAAAATCAAGATAATCACCTGAAATTTTATTATCTAAATATTTAATTATTACATTTTTTGAAAAAATAGTATCGTAATTTTTTATATTATATTTACCAAAGTCAGATGAAATCTCTATAATTTTGTAGTCTTTTAAGTTTATGATTGCATTGACAGACTTTAAAAAGATGTAATTACTTTCACTTTGATCTATTGTGCCCTCACGTGCCTTTAAAAAATACTCGTTTCCTTTAGCATCTTTCGCGGAATAACTAACATCTTCTATTATGTTTGAGCTTTCAATTATTTCATTGATCTTCTCAATATTTTCTTTTTCAATTGACTCTGTTTGAGGTTTTTTTTCAATTAATTCATTATTATAATTTGACTTAAAGTAAAAAAAAACCAAAAAAGAAAAAAAAATTAAAATGAAAATTATTACTAAAATAATTTTTCTTTTCATCAAGAAATATTTGATTGTAAAATATTATGAATGTGTAGCACTCCTATTGTCTTTAATTTATTTCTTTTTTCATAAACACATAAAGAGGTGATTTTTTTATTATTCATTACTGATAGTGCTTTAGCGGCTAATTCGTTCTTATCAATTCCAATTGGATTTTTTGTCATAATTTCTTTTACAAAACTATTGTGAAGATTTTGATTTTTTTGGCTAAATCTTCTCAGCTCACCATCGGTGATTATGCCTCTAGTAAATTTTTTTTTGTCTCTAACTAACAAAAAGCCTAATTTTTTTGAGCTTAAAATTTTTAATGCATCTTTCATCCTTAAATTTTCACTCACAAAAGGAATTGACTTGTGTTTAAGCATTATATCTTCAACAGTTTTTAATTGTGCACCCAAACTTCCTGCGGGATGTATCTTCTTAAAATCTTTTTTGTTAAATTTTTTTTGTTTCATAGTTGCGATTGCTAAAGCATCACCCAATGCTAGTTGAGAAGTTGTACTTGAAGTCGGGACAATACCTCCCGCTTCAACAGCTTTAGGTATTAATAGTTTTATATCAGCCGATCTATAAAGGACAGAGTTTTTTTGTGAAACTATTCCGATAAGCAAAATTTTATTTCTTTTTGCAAATTGGATAATATTTTTCAACTCATTTGTTTCTCCTGAATTACT
The DNA here is from genome assembly GCA_902632935.1 of uncultured Pelagibacteraceae bacterium. Classification (GTDB taxonomy): domain Bacteria; phylum Pseudomonadota; class Alphaproteobacteria; order Pelagibacterales; family Pelagibacteraceae; genus Pelagibacter. The sequence continues at coordinate 23,350 of CACPEJ010000003.1, read as the reverse complement.
AATTAGAATCAAAATATCTTTTTTTGAAATGCTTCCCAAGTCCCCATGAGATGAATCATTCGCTGATAAATAAAATGCAGGAGTGCCGACTGATGATAAAGTTGAAGCGATTTTATTCGCAATTAGTCCACTTTTCCCTACACCACATAAAATTACTTTTGATTGACATTTTAGTATCTGCTGAACTGTCAAATTAAATGACTCATTAACACTATTTCTTAATTTTACTAATGCTTTAATTTCTAGATCGATTACTTCTCTAGCGATTCTAATAAATTTTTTTTTTTTCATTTAATGGGACCAAATATCATCTTTAAACAATGCCAAATCTAGTTCAACTCTAGTTTTCAGAAACTTAAGACAATCTTGGTATAAATCAATTCTTTTTTCTCTTTCCAAAATTTTATTTAATTCATAATGAATCTTATGAAGATAGATAACATCATTGGCACAATATTTCATTTGAGCAGGCGTTAATTCACCCCCAAAATCTGAATTTTGAAATTGTTTACTAATGTCTATATTTATAAATTCTTTAATCAATGTTTTAAGCGAGTGATTATCTGCATAACTTCGAGCTAAACGACTTGCAATTTTTGTATCGAGAATATTATTTGTATCTGTTTTTAAATAATACTTAATATGAGCCATGTCTGCTCTACCATAATGAAAGATTTTCGTGACTTTTTTATCTTCTAATATTTTTATCAAATTAGGAGCTTTATAATTTGATCTATTGAGCTGGACAATATGTGCATCAGAATTACCTGATGAAATTTGCACTAAACATAATGGATCTCTTCTGACATTTAGACCCATAAATTCTCCATCAACGGCTATTACATTGCCTAAATCTAAATCATCTGGTAAATCATTTTTGTGGAGTTTAATATCAATATTCATTTTTTAAAGACTTATATATGAAAGGAAAAAATTGTCTAATTTTTGGTGGAAGTGGTCAAATTGGACGTCATCTAATTAGAAAGTTAACAAAAAATGACAATAAGGTTATTGTTGTTACTAGAAACATTCACCAAAAAGGTCACATCATTAAAACCCAGGGAAATGCTGGTTATATTGATATTGTTGAGGCAAACATTTTTGAAGAAGAAAAAATTAAAGGTTTATTTGAAAGAGCAGATGTTTGTATAAATTTGATTGGTATTTTGTATGAAAAAAAAAGAAGTTCTTTCAAAAAAATTCATACTTTATTCCCATCTCTTTTAGCAAAACTTTGTAAGCAAAATAATTTGAAACATTTTATTCATTTATCAGCGTTAGGTATAAACGAATCAACAGAATCTAAATATGCTCAAAGTAAGCTAGATGGTGAGAAGGAGATATTAAAAAACTTTCCTTTATCTACAATTTTAAGACCATCAGTTGTTTACTCTGTAGATGATAATTTTACGACTAACTTCATGACACTGTTAAATAGGCTTCCAGTATTTCCACTTTATTTTAATGGACAAACTAAATTTATGCCTATTCATTCTTCTGATTTAGTAGAAATTATCTACAATATAATATCTAAAAATATCTATTCTCAGATAATTGAGTGCGTGGGCAATGAAACACTGACGCTAAAGGAAATAATCGAAAAATTGCTTAATTTAATAGATAAAAGAAGAATTTTATTACCTGTTCCTTTGTTTTTTGGAAAATTATCAGCAAAGTTTTTTCAATTATTTCCCAAACCATTACTTACAGAAGATCAACTTATACTTTTAAAATATGATAATGTAATATCTGGCAAATATAAAACAAATTCAGATATTGGGTTTCCAGCTAAATGTTTATTTGAAAAAGAAGTAGAAAAATATTGTTATATGTGGAGACAGGGTGGACAATTCTCAAAAAAAATATCTATTAGTAAAAATTAATTAATTTCTTTAAGCTGATTTTATTTTTTTTTCTATAAATTCCGGCACTTCAACTTTATCTGTGACATCATCTTTTTTACCTTTGGGTTGATAAGCATAAAGTAAATGAAGTTTGCAATAGGAAAAATCTTTTAATGATGTCCTTCCGCAAAAATAAAAACCTTTTTCATTTGGATGACCAATTGGCCACTTACAAGAGTTTTCATCTAATTCCTCGAGCGTTTTAGGATTTTCAGGCTCAAAATCTTTTTCAATTATCAGTGATTTAAATTTACTTCTTCGTCCCCTTTTTAATTTTAAATTTTTATTATCAACTGAACTTTCAAAGTTTTCATTAGAGGTTGCAGACCTAGTTTTTATTTTTGCTGAAAGATTTAGTCGGTGAGCTTTACCTATAACTGCATTTCGACTAATACCACCTATTATCTCTGCAATTTGACTTGCAGTATTGCCTTTACCCCATAATTCTTTAAGTTTAGCTACTTTTTCATCAGTCCAACTCATAATAAATCTATATTTAGTGTTTAAATGTAATTTTTACACAATATACTGATATAAATTTTATTTAAACAAGTAATTAATCTAAGTTATCAACAAAAATTACTTAATAAGTAAAATAGATATATTCAATCCTGACTTGTATTTAATTTTATTGTTTATACAAAGTTTTAAAAAAATAAAAAATTTATGAGCTATTTGGCAAAAAATTATAATAGAAAAAAAATTTCATTTGTTAGAGGTAAAGGATCTTATCTTTATACTGCGTCTGGAGCTAAATATTTAGATTTTGTACAAGGCATAGCGGTAAATTGTTTAGGTCATGCTAATCCAAAATTAATTGAAACCATAAATAAACAATCAAAGAAGCTTTGGCATGTATCCAATGCTTTTCAAATTCCCGAGGGAGAGAGATTAGCAAAAAAATTATGTCAAAAAACCTTTGCAGATTATGTAATTTTTCAAAATAGTGGTGCAGAGGCTACTGAGGCTGCTATTAAAGTTGCTAGACGGTATTTTTATTCAATAGGCAAACCAAATAAGACAAGAATTTTGTGTGTAAAAAACTCGTTTCATGGAAGAACTTTAGCTACAATTTTTGCAAGCGGATCTAAGAAAATGACAGAGGGATTTGGACATGTAGGTGGTTTTGATCATTTCATTTTTGGAGATCACAAATCTTTAAAAAAAAAAATAACCAAAAATACAGCTGCAATTATGATAGAACCTATAATGGGTGAGGGAGGTATTAAAGTTGTACCAGATTGGTGTTTAAAAGAATTGAGAAAATTATGTAATAAGAAGAAAATATTACTTATTTTAGATGAGGTGCAATGTGGTATTTCCAGATCAGGTAGTTTTTTTGCATTTGAAAAATCAAAATGTATCCCAGATATAGTACCAATTGCAAAAGGTATAGGTGGTGGGTTTCCAATTGGAGCAGTTTTAATGAATAGAAAAGTTGCTGCAGGAATGACTCCAGGAACTCATGGATCCACTTTTGGAGGAAATCCTTTGGCAATGGCAGTTGGAAATGCAGTAATGGATATAGTTTCAAATAAGAAATTTTTAATTAACATTAATAAATTATCTAAATACTTTTTTTCAAATTTAAATATTATTCAGAAAAAGTATCCCAAAGTAATTAAAGATATTAGAGGGAGAGGTTATTTAATAGGAATTCAGCTTTACAAAGATCAATCAAAATTTATTCAAAAACTTATGGATAAAAAGTTATTAACCATTAGAGCAGCGGAAAATGTTATACGTGTTTTACCTCCGTTAAATGTCAAAAAAAATGAGTTAGATCAAGCTCTCAAGATTATCGACAAAGTTTGTGCTGAACTAAAATAAAATGAAACACTTTATTAATCTAAAAGATATTCCAGCAAAAGATCTTAGAAGAATTTTGATCGATGCAAAAAAAAGAAAAAAAGCAAGAAAGAATCTTAACAATCTTGATCATGATAAAGGTACGCCTTTAAAAGGAAAACTATTGATACAAATGTTTGAAAAATCGAGTTTAAGAACTCGCTTGTCCTTTTTCTTAGCTATCTCCCAACTTTCTGGTCGAACTTTAACACTTAGACCAGATGAACTGCATTTATCTAAAGGAGGTGAAAGTATTGAAGATACCGCTAAAATATTGTCAAGTTTTGGTGATGCTTTCATGTTAAGAACTGATAATGATGAAAAGTTGGAGGAATTTAAAAAACATTTAACAATTCCAATTATTAATGGATTAAGCCCATCTTCTCATCCAACACAAATCTTGTCAGATGTATTTACTGTCGAAGAAATTAAAAAAAAACCAATATCTAAATTAAATATTACTTGGATTGGAGACTCAAATAATGTTCTGAATTCTTTGATTGCTGCCTCAATTAAATTTTCTTTTAAATTAAAAGTTGGTTGTCCAAAAAAATATCAACCTAGTAAGAACATAATGAATTATATCAAAAAAAATAAAAATAAAATTACGATTTATAATGATCCAAAAAAAGCAGTTGTTGGAGCCGATATAATTTTTTCTGATAAAGTAATATCAATGAACGATAAAGTTAATAAAAAAAAAAAATTAAAGGATTTCAAAAATTTTAAGATTAATAAAAATCTTCTCAAAAAATGTCCAAGAGCTATATTCTTGCACTGTCTTCCAAGAGGGAGCGAAGTTGATGAAAATGTTTTTAAAAGCAAACAATCAAAAGTTTGGCTACAGGCTTTAAATAGAGTTCACGTACAAAAATCGATACTACTTTATTGTCTTGGAAAATTAAGGTAAGGGAAGTGGGTTATCAGAATTTTGATTTAGGTATAAAATAACTGAGGCTCTATCTTTCTCTTTTTTCAATCCAGCAAAAGCCATTTTAGTTCCCTTAATCCATTTTGCTGGTCTAATTAGGTAACCATTTAATTCTTCAAAGTTCCAATTCTTTCCATATTCGGTAAGTGCTTTAGAATATTTATAATCGGAGACAACACCAACCTGTCTGTTCACTACATTGTAAAGTGCAGGACCAATATTATTTTTCCCACCTTTGACAATCGAGTGACATGCGGCACATTTTTTAAAAACTTTTTCTCCATGAGCAAGATCTGCCATCGCCATCAGGGCTGCAATATCAACTTTTTCTGTTACTGCGTCTGATTTAGTTTCTGTACTAGCCGTTACTCCTTGTTCTACCTCTACGACATAACCTGGAGTTTTAGGTTTTTCTACGTAAAAAATAGCATCGGAAAGTTTTCCAATGCCAATAATGATTAGAGCAACCAATAAAACAGCAGCGATTATCTTATTTAGTTCAAATGAATCCATTTAATTAAAATATTTTGAACATATAACACTATAAATTTAAAATTGCTCATATATTTTGATGTACAATTTTGCCTCTGTTTATATTGTGCTCATAGTTAAAAAAAATAATGAAAACTTTGGTAATAATTCCCTCTAGATTGTCTGCCGAGAGATTGCCAGGTAAGCCCTTGATGAAAATTAAAGGATTGTCAATCATTTCGCATGTTTTTAAAAAAGCAGAGGAAGCAAATATTGGAGAGGTAATAGTTGCAGCAGAGGACCAAGAGATAGTCGACGATGTTAAACAAAATGGTGGACAAGCAATTTTAACAAAAAATGAGCATAAAACAGGGACAGATAGGATTTATGAGGTGTTTCAAAAAATTAATTCCGCGGATATTGATTTAATAATGAATCTTCAAGGTGATGAACCTTTAATGAATATAGATGATATTAGAAACTTGAATAAAAAGATGATTGAAAGTTCTTCAAACTTAGGAACTTTAGCTTCCAAAATTCATGACAAAGCTCTATTGGAAAATCCAAATGTCGTTAAGGTTTTGACAAAAGAAAATCTAAATCGAACAAATTTTCCGGAGGCATTAAATTTTAAGAGAAATATTACTGAAGAAAAAGGGAACATTTATCATCATCTTGGTATATATTCATATGATAAAGATACTCTTGAGAAATTTGTTTCTTTAAAACAATCTCCTAGTGAGATCAAAAATAAACTTGAGCAACTTAGGGCGTTAGATAATAACATAAAAATTAATGTTGCTTTTGCGAACTTTGCCCCTATAGGTGTAGACACAATAGAGGATTTAGAAGCTGTTAAAAAAATCATGGAAAACAAATCTTAATGAATAAAATTTATTTTCAAGGTACATTTGGAGCCTATTCACATCTTGCAGCATTATCAATTTTTAAAGATGCTGAAATTATTCCATGTAAAACTTTTGATGAATGTTTTTTAAAAGCCTCAAAAGATGGTAATTCAAAAATTATTATTCCAGAGTCAAATAGAATTACAGGCAATATTGGAATTGAATATTTAATCTTTAAATATAGACTTAATATCTATTCTGAATATTTTCAGAAAATAGAACATAATTTATTAGGTTTACCGGGCACGAAAATTTCAGACATAAAGGATGTTTACTCTCATGGACAAGCACTTTCTCAATGTTCTAAATTTATAAAATCAAATAGCCTAATTGAGCATGTGAGGGCTGATACAGCTGGCTCTGCAGAAATGGTTTCAAAAACAAAAGATAAGACAAAAGCTGCAATAGCTTCATCTTTGAGTGCTAAAACATATAATTTAGAAATAATTAAAAAAAATATTGAAAATGAAAAAGGCAATCTAACAAGATTCTTAATTATGGGAAAAAATATATCTCAACCAGAATTTGGAAATAAAAAATATATTACATCTTTTTTGTTCAAGCTTAAAAGTAAACCTGCAGCTTTATACCAATCTTTAGGTGGTTTCGCTATTAATGGAGTGAATTTAACAAAATTGCAAAGTTATCCAGAAAAAAATACGTTCGACTCTTTCTTTTTTTTATGTGATCTGGATGGTCATATTGAGGATACAAATGTTCAAAAATCCTTAGAGGAATTAGGATTGCATTGCCAAGATTTTCACGTCTTAGGTGTTTTTGAGGCAGACAAAATAAGAGGAAAATAAAAAATAATCTTTTATTGTAGACTAGAAATTATACCTGCTATAATAGTTTTGGGGGCTAGGGCGTTTGCTTCATGGAACCGGTCAGGGAAGAAATTCAGCAGCCGAGCTAAAAGTGGAACGGGTCTAGTCTCCTCATTTAATTATGAATAAAAATTCTAAAGTATTGGCTCTTAAGTACAGACCGCAAAATTTTTTTGAATTGATAGGACAAGAGGTTATTGCTGAAACTATCATAAATTCAATTAAAGCAAACAAAGTGCCCAATGCATATCTTTTCACTGGTATTCGTGGTGTTGGTAAAACAACAATTGCTAGAATTGTAGCTAAATCTCTTAATTGTATAAATGGTATTGATAAAATATGTAAAGATGATTTATGCGATAACTGCGAGGAAATTACTAATTCCAGTCACATTGATGTCTTAGAGATGGATGCCGCAAGCAAAACAGGTGTCGACGATGTAAGAGATCTCATTGAATTTTCAAGATATGGTCCAAGCACATCAAAGTATAAAATTTTTATAATTGATGAAGTGCACATGCTTAGTAAGCAGGCATTTAACGCTTTATTAAAAACTTTAGAAGAACCTCCTCAATATGAGAATGGAGGTAGTTTAAAATTTATTTTTGCCACTACAGAAATTAAAAAAATTCCAATTACTGTGGTTTCCAGATGTCAGAGATTTGACTTATCAAGAGTTAAATCAGGTGAATTGTTTGAGTTTATAAAAAAAATTAAAGAGAAAGAGAGAGGAAAAATATCAGATGATGCCTTGAGACTGATTGTAAAAATTTCTGAGGGGTCTGTTAGAGATGCACTATCTTTACTCGATAGAGCCTTATTAAGTTTGAATAAAGATAAAGAATTAGATTTAAATTCAGCTCAAAAAATTTTTGGATATTTTGATAAATCACAATTGATTGATTTATTTGAATTAATCTTAATGGGAGAAGAAAAAAAAGTCATAGAAATTTACAGAAAAATTTATGAGCAAGGGGTTGAGCCGAAAGTATTTATAAATGATTTTTTAGAGCTGGTTTATTACTTTAAAAATATTAACTCATTAAATATGGAGAGTATGAATTTTACTTTGAATGATGAGGAGTTTTCAAAAATAAAAAGAATTACTAATGAAGTTAGCGATGAAACATTAATATTATTTTGGCAGTTTACTCTAAAAACGCTTGGGGAGTTAGAAATTGTTAACAATCAAAATCTATCAATTGAAATGTTTCTTATTAGATTAATGTATTTAAAGTCCTCAGCAAATAAAGAGCATTCACTCTTGAATAAGAGTAAAATTGATCAATTTCAAAAGCAAGATGATGAACAAATCATAGTGAACGAAAAAAAGAATGAAACAATTAGTCAGGTTAAAAATATTTCACAAGAGCAAGAAGTGAAAATTGAAAACAATAAAAAAATTAATGCAGAGGAAAAGCTAAATGTAAATTCATTTGACCAACTTTTAAAAATTTGTAATGAAAAAAAAGAGATTAAGCTTAAGTATGAGCTAGAAAAAAATGTAAATTTAGTTCATTTTGAGAGCAATCGTATTGAAATATCTTTTAATGATAATCTAGATAAAAATTTTATTAAAGATTTATCTTTGAAACTTTTTGAATGGACTGGAGACAGATGGATTATCACATTAAGTAAATTAAAAGGTGAGTTATCAATAAAAGATAAGCAAATAAATCAAAAAATTAAGAATATTAATTCCGCTAAACAATCTAAATTATACAAAAATTTAATAGAAAAATTTCCTGATGCAGATTTAATCGACGTCAACTCAAAAGAAGAAAATGATTAGATGACAGATTTTACTAAAATATTAGATAAGGCTAAAGAACTTGAGGCAAAAATGAAAGAAAGTCAGGAAAATATTAAAAAAATTAGAGTAGAGGGTATATCAGGAGCTAATTCAGTTAAAGTTATTTTGGATGGAGAGGGCATAATGCAAAAAATAGAAATCTCAGATGAAACATTAAAGGAAAATAAATCTGTTTTAGAGGATTTAATTACTGCTGCTCACAATAATGCAAAATCAAAATTAAGAGAAAAAACTAACGAAGAAATTTCTAAAACAACCGGAGGATTTGGAATCCCTGGCTTTAAATGGCCACTATAAATATGCAAAATGTAAATGAGATAGACGAACTAATAAAGATAATATCAAAACTCCCTGGTCTTGGACCTAAATCTGCAAAGAGAATTGTTCTAAAATTAATCAATAATAAAGATGAACTTGTAAAACCTATGGCCAACATATTAGTTCAAATTTATAAAAATGTAACAAGATGTAATGCATGTGGATCTTTAAAATCTAGTCTTCAAGATTGCGTTAATTGTGTAAATCCAAAGGGGAATTTCAAAAAGATTTGTGTAGTTGAGGACATTGCAGATCAGTGGTCGATAGAAAATTCTAATATATTTCAAGGATATTTTCATATTTTAGGAGGAACCATTTCTTCGTCTACACAGAGAAAAGAGGATTTATTAATCAATTCATTGGTTGAGAGAGTAAAAAGAGATGATATAGAAGAAGTAATTTTAGCAACTAGTGCTACTGTTGAAGGCCAAACAACAGCATTTTATATTCAAGAAAGTCTAAAAAAAACAAAGGCTAAAATTACAAGATTAGCACAAGGTTTACCTGTTGGTGGTGAAATAGAAACTCTTGATGATGGAACATTATTCTCTGCCTTTAAAAACAGATCTGAAATCAATTCAAGCTAGATTTTTTTTCTATTCTGTTTAAATGTAGAAGAGGCTCTGTATAACCTGATGGTTGATCTTTTCCCTTAAATATCAAGTCGCAAGCTGTTTTAAATGCTAAAGAATTTTCGAAATTATCTGACATTTTAATATAGTTTTTATCATTCTCATTTTGTTTATCGACAACTTTTGCCATGGCTTTCATGATTTCCACTACCTGAATTTTTGTTGTGATCCCATGATGTATCCAATTAGCAATATGTTGCGACGATATCCTCAAGGTAGCTCTATCTTCCATAAGTCCAATATTATTTATATCAGGGACTTTTGAACAACCCACTCCTTGGTCAATCCATCTGACAACATAACCTAGCAGTGTTTGTGCTGAGTTAGTAATTTCCTTGTTGATTTCATCAACTGACCAATTAGGTCTATCAGCCACAGGGATAGTCAATAGATCATCTAATTTAGATTGTTCACGCTTCATAATTTTTTTTTGTTCATCAAAAATGTTTATTTGATGATAGTGAAGAGCATGTAATGATGCTGCAGTTGGGGAAGGAACCCAGGCACAATTTGCACCAGCTTTTAAATGACTTATTTTTTCATCTAACATTTCCTTCATTTTATCTGGCATTGCCCACATGCCTTTACCTATTTGTGCCTTACCTGAAAAACCACATTTAAGACCAATATCAACATTATTATTTTCATAAGCAGAAATCCATCTGGATGATTTCATATCGCCCTTTTTAATCATTGGACCAGCTTCCATGGAGGTATGCATCTCATCACCAGTTCTATCTAGAAATCCAGTATTTATAAAAAAAACTCTATTTTTCAAAGTTCTTATACACTCCTTTAAATTTGCAGAAGTTCTTCTTTCTTCATCCATTATACCAATTTTGCAAGTATACTTTTGTAAGCCAAGTAATTCCTCGACTTTGGAAAAAATTAAGTCAGTAAAAGCTGTTTCATCTGGTCCATGCATTTTTGGTTTTACAATGTAAATTGATCCAGTTCTTGAATTTTTCTTTTTTTTAAAGTCGTGTAATGCAGCAGTGGTTGTTATAAAAGCATCCATTATTCCCTCTGGCACTTCGCTACCATTATTTAAAATTATTGATGAATTGGTCATTAAGTGGCCTACATTTCGTATTAACAGCAAACTTCTTCCATGCAATTTAAGACCTTTTCCTTCTTTAGAAATAAAGCTTCTGTCAGGATTAAGTTTTCTTTCTAATTTTTTTCCATTTTTTTCGAATTGTACTTTTAGATCTCCCCTCATTAGACCTAGCCAGTTTCTGTAGCATGTTACTTTGTCTTCAGCATCAACTGCAGCAACACTATCTTCATTGTCACAAATTGTTGAAACCGCAGACTCTGCTATCACATCACTTATTCCGGCTATATCATGAGCAGCACTAAACGCTTTTGGATTAATTATAATTTCAAAATGCAGGTTATTATTTTTTATGATTATTGCTGTTGGCTTATTTACATCACCTCTGTGACCTACAAATTTATTTTCATCCTTAAGTTTATACTCTTTATCGTCTTTTAAAATTAGCAAATTTTTATCTTTTATTTTAAGTGCAGATATATTTTTCCAACTAGTCCCATCAATTGGAATATATTTATCAAAAAATTCTCTGACATATTTTATTACTTCTTGTCCTCTATTTGGGTCGTATCTTTCACTTCCTCCTTCTTCTGATGCAATAATATTTGTACCATATAAACTATCATATAAACTTACCCATCTAGCATTAGCTGCATTGAGAGTGTATCTAGCATTCATTATTGGAACGACTAGTTGTGGTCCAGCAATTTGAGCAATTTCATCATCTACATTATTGGTCTCTATTTTGAAATCTGGTCCTTCCTCCTTTAAATAACCGATTTCTCTTAAAAACTTTTTATATTGCTCAATTTCGATTTCATTTCCTTTATTCTTTATATGCCAATCATCTATTTTTTTTTGTAAATTCTCTCTAATTTGGATCAGCTCTTTATTTTTAGGTGCTAAATCGTGTACAGCTTTATCAAAACCTTCCCAAAATTTTTCAGAAGAAATATCTAAATCTTTTAGTAACTCCTTATTCACAAATGACAGCAATTCTTCCGAAATTTTTAAATTGTTAACATTTTGATAATTTTTAGACATAAATAATTTCTAAAACTCCCGTAAAACTAAGTCAATTAATTAATAGTAGCATTGACATTTTGTTGTCAATTTCCATAGTTAATATTATAGAATATGAAAAATTATCTAAACTTTGAAAGTGATATAAAGAATTTAGAAGATGAATTAGATAAACTTAAAGATCCATATAATCAAAGTGGACTTTCAGAAGTAGATACACAAAAAATTTCTCAGATACAAGACGAGTTAGATGAAAAATTAAAAATGGTATATGCAAACTTAGATCCTTGGCAAACTACAATGGTAGCTAGACATGAGGATAGGCCGAAGTCAAAATTTTTTATAGATAATTTGTTTGAAGATTTCATCCCTTTATCAGGGGATCGTTTTTATGGCGAGGATCTTTCAGTGCTTTGTGGGTTTGCGAGGTTTAATGGTTTATCAGTTTTAGTTATTGGACAGGAAAAAGGAGAGGATTTAGATTCAAGAATCAAAAGAAATTTTGGCATGATGAGACCAGAAGGTTACAGAAAGACTATTCGACTAATGCAGCTGGCTGATAAATTTAATATACCAATCATATCATTTATTGATACTCCGGGCGCTTATCCTGGTGTTGGTGCAGAGGAAAGAGGTCAGGCAGAGGCCATCGCAAAATCAATAGAATGTTGTATGAAATTAAAAGTTCCAACGATTGCAATTGTTATTGGGGAAGGTGGCTCCGGAGGTGCAATCGCTCTTGCATCATCTAATAAAGTTTTAATGTTAGAAAATGCAATTTACTCAGTTATTTCTCCTGAGGGATGTGCAACAATTTTATGGCGAGATCCAAAAAAAATGCTAGATGCAGCTAAAGCAATGAAGCTTTCGGCTAAAGATTTACTAGAGCTTGAGATAATAGATGAAATTATACCAGAGCCATCTGGAGGTGCGCATAGAGACAAAGATTTGATACTAGAAAATGTTAGAAATGCTTTAAATAAAAATTTAGAAAATTTTAAACAAATGTCCCCAGAGGAAATATTTGATGGTAGAAAAAATAAATTTTTAAAAATAGGTAGAAGTAAAGGATTTATGAGTAATTTAAATGAATTAAGTTCGCTAAATTTAGAAAAAAGTAATTTTAATCACTTTTTAAAATCCAAAAAAATATTTGTTGTAGGTGCTGGACTTACAATTTTTGTTATAGGATTGATTCTTTACTTTTTATAAAGCTCCACAACATCGCTTATATTTCTTACCAGAACCACACGGGCAAGGTTCGTTTCTACTTATTTTTTTATCAAATGCTTTTTTATAATTCTCTTTCTTTTCATCATTATCTAGGTTTTTAGTTGATGATTGAACTAAAGTTAGATTCATTAATATTGTTGTAAAATCTAGTTTCAATCTACTTAACAAACTTTCAAACAAGTGAAATGCTTCTTTTTTATATTCCACTAAAGGATCTCTTTGACCGTAAGATCTTAACCCGATAACTTGTCTAAGTTGTTCCAAATACTGAATGTGGGATTTCCAGTTTATATCAATAGTTTGTAAAAAAATTCTTTTTTCTATATCCTGTGATTGATCTTTACCTAACAATTTTATTCTTCCCTCCCTGGAGTCTTGAAATTTCTTATTTAATGACTCCCTTAATTCTTTATCACTACAATTTGTAAGTTCCTCTAGGTATGAATATATAAAATTCTTACCTAAAATTGATTTAAGTTTATTTTCGAAATCAGTGCTTTTAGGATTGGACTTTTTCTTTATTTTAAGTCTAATAAGGTCATCAATTATTTCGTTTAAAAAACTATTAGAATAATCAAAAATTGTGTCACTATTCATGGCATCTTCTCTTTGACTAAAGATTACATTTCTTTGGTCATTTAAAACGTTATCGAATTTAATTAATGTTTTTCTTACGTCAAAATTTCGAGCCTCTACCTTTTGCTGGGCTCTCTCTAAAGCTTTATTTATCCAAGGATGATCAATACTTTCTCCATCTTTAAGACCAAGTTTTTGTAATATATTATTCATTGAGTCTGATCCAAAAATTCTCATTAAATCATCTTCAAGACTTACATAAAAGATTGAATTTCCCTCATCACCTTGACGTCCTGATCTACCTCTTGCTTGATTGTCAACTCTTCGAGACTCCATTCTTTCAGTTCCAATTACAAATAATCCACCAAGTGATTTAATTTTTTCTTTATTCAACTTTAATTCTTCATCTGGCATTGAGCCTTTCTTTCCACCAAGCTGAATGTCTACTCCTCTACCAGAAATACTGGTAGTTATAATTACAGAATTTTCTTTGCCAGCGTTTGCGATTATTTTAGCTTCATTTTCATGATTTTTAGCATTAAGTACTTCATGTTTAATACTCTCTTTGTTTAATAGATTTGAATATATTTCAGATTTGTTAATACTAGAGGTAAACACCAATAAAGGTTGACCTTTTTGATGGCACTCTTTTATCTTTCTTATAATAGCATCATTTTTTTCAGTCTCTGTTCTAAATATTTGGTCATTAAAATCATTTCTTATCATTTTTTTATTAGTTGGAATAACAACCACTGGAAGATTATATATTTCGTAAAATTCTTGAGATTCTGTTACTGCTGTTCCAGTACAACCAGAAATCTTATCATATAATTTAAAATAATTTTGATAAGTAATTGAAGCTAAAGTTTGATTTTCAACTTTTATGGGAATTCTTTCTTTTGCTTCCAAGGCTTGATGAAGCCCATCACCAAATCTTCTTCCTTCAAGAATTCTACCGGTTAATTCATCTATAATTTTCAACTCATCATCTTGAATGATGTAATCTTTACCTTTTTGAAATAAATGATTTGCTCGTAAAGCTTGATTTACATGATGAACCAAACTTAAGTTTTCAGGATCATAAAAGTTATTATTTTTTAAAATTCCTGCATTTGAAAAAATTTTTTCAATATTGTTTATTCCATCATTGGTCAAAAGTACATTTTTGTCCTTTTCATCAACCTCGTAGTCTTTTTCTTTTAAAAATCTGATTAATTTATCTATAGCCAAATATTGGGTTGTTCTATCCTCTGCTGCTCCAGAAATAATCAATGGTGTTCTGGCTTCATCAATTAGACAGGAGTCTATTTCATCAACTATAGCAAAAAAGTGTTCCCTTTGTACCATTTCATCTTTTGAAAATTTCATATTATCTCGTAAATAATCAAAACCTAATTCACTATTAGTTGCATAAGTAATATCACAATTATAATTTCGCTTTCTTTGAGAGTCGTCTTGATCATTGTTTATGTAACCAGATGTTAATCCTAAAAAGTTATAAATCTCACCCATTTCTTGAGAATCTCTTTTAGCGAGGTAATCATTTACAGTTACGATATGAACCCCTTTTTCATAAAGAGCATTAAGATATGCCGCAAGAGTAATAGTAAGCGTTTTTCCTTCACCAGTTTTCATTTCAGCAATTTTAGATTCTTGTAGGACTATTCCGCCTATTAACTGTACATCGAAATGTCTTTCTCCTCTTTTTCTTTTTGAGGCCTCCCTGACTACCGCAAAAGCCTCAGGCAATATCTGCTCAATTTTTTCTCCTTTTTTAACTTTTTCTTTTAATTCGATAGTTTTGTTTGGAAAGTCCTCATCTTTTAAATTTTTGATTTCTTCTTCTAATAAATTAATTTTGTTTACAATTTTAGCAATTCTATCAAGTTCTCTTTGATTATTGGATTTAATTAGTTTTGAGAAAAAGTTAAGTGGATTTAGCATCAGTTTTTGATTTATTATTTACTTATAACCATTTATATAATCATTAAATAATTATTTTAAATAGAATGGGTATTAATTTAACAAATTTTCTATCATCTAAATCAAAAAGCAAGAGATTAAACGAATTTCAAGATCTTGATCATATTGATGGTGTAGCAATTTCTACGATTAGTGCTGACTTATATAATAGTTCTCGAGATGATTTAGTCATGTTTTATTTTAGAGATGGAGTTAACTATGCATCTGTTTATACCCAATCCAAAATAATTTCTGAAAATATAAAATGGAACTTAAATCAAAAAGCTAAAAAAATTTTTTCATTAATAGTGAACACAAGAAATGCTAATTGTTTCACTGGAAAACAAGGTTATAAAAGTCTCGAAAAAATTGCAGAAATTATCTCTCAAAAATTAACACAAAAACAGAAAGAGGATGAAGATCAACCAAAAAAAATTAATTCAAAGGAAATAATATTTGGATGTACCGGAACTATTGGTGAGATTTTTCCTGAGGAAAAAATAATTATTAAAATTCCTGAACTAATTGAAAAAATAAAATATACACAAAACAAGTATATCTGGATGAAGTCCGCATTAGGGATAATGACTACCGACACTCAGCCTAAAATGGCAATGGAGGAATGTTCAATTGGTGGAAGTGATATAAAGATATTTGGGGTTGCTAAAGGCTCAGGCATGATACAACCTGATATGGCTACAACCTTAGCATATATTTTTACTGATGCTGATTTACCAAATGATATACTTAAAAAACTTTTAAAGAAAAATATTTCTAACACTTTTAACGCTATCAGCTGTGATAGTGATACTAGCACTAATGATATGGTTTCAATTTTTTCAACAGGTAAATCAAAACATCCTAAAATTAAAAATGCTAATGATGAAAAAATTAAAAATTTTGATATCGCTTTAAATAAGGTTTTATTAAATTTGGCTAAAAGAGTTGTAGCTGATGGTGAAGGTGCTTCAAAATTTATAACTATCAATATCCAGGGGTGCAAAAATGAAGATGATGCAAAAAAAATAGCTTTCTCAATTGCAAATTCACCTTTAGTAAAAACAGCTATCTCAGGCGAAGATGCCAATTGGGGAAGAGTGGTTATGGCAATAGGAAAAGCAGGTGTACAAATTAAACATGAAAAATTGTCTATTAAATTTGGTGAGATAAATGTTGTTTCCAATGGAAAGCTGAATTCTAATTATAATGAGGATGAAGTATCCGAATATATGAAAAGTGATAGCATTGATATTAATGTTGATATCTCATGTGGTTCCAAAAGTTTCAAAGTTTACACCATGGATTTGACAAAAAAATACATTGAGATTAATGGAGATTATCGAAGTTAGATTTGTTCTATTGAAATTTATAGAACTATTACTAAATAATTATCATGATCAAATATAAGTTGATTTGCAAAAATTGTGATTTTTTATTTGATAGTTGGTTTGCTTCATCTAAAGAGTATGAAAAACTCAAAAGTAAAAATTTTTTAAATTGCCATAAATGTAATTCTCAAAAAGTTGAAAAAACTTTAATGGCTCCTCAATTAATAAATAGAAATAGCATAGATAATCTTGAAAAAAAGAACATGAAATTAAATGAGATAAAAAATAAGATTAAAGAGTATCAAAAATTTATCAAAAGTAATTTTGATTATGTGGGTGAAAATTTTGCTTACGAAGCAAGATCGTTACACTATAATAAAAAAAATAAGAAAAAAGGTATTTATGGCTCAGCTACAAAAAATGAAATTCAAGAACTTAAGGAAGAAGGAGTTGAAGCTGAAATGATACCATGGATTGAAGATAAGAGTAATTAAACTTTATTAAATTTTCCAATATAATTAATGGATTTATCTGAGCTTATAGACCATTTGTCGGTAATAATATTAAATTTCATTCCGTCTAGATTTTGTAATTGAAGATTATATTTTTTAGAAATTTTAATTAAATCATTGGGATCTATAAATTTATCCCATTCGTGTGTCCCAATAGGTAGCCATCTTAAAATATACTCTGCACCTATTATTGCAAATAGATAAGATTTTAAAGTTTTGTTTATTGTTGCAACAAACATTATACCCTCTTTTTTTAATAGTGATGAACATGATTTTAAAAAAATATCAACATCTTCAACATGTTCAATAATTTCCATATTCAAAATTACGTCAAATTTTCTATCTATTTTTAAATTTTCTGGTGAGGCAGTTAGATAATTAATTTTTAAATTATTCTTTTTTGCATGAAGTTTTGCAACTTGTATATTTTTTTCTGACGCATCTATGCCAGTTACTTCTGCTCCTAATCTGCTCATAGGTTCTGATAGTAAACCACCGCCACACCCAATATCTAATAATCTAATTTTTTGTAATGGCTTATCTGAATTTTCAAGTTTAAAACTACTAATTATTTTTTCTTTTATATATGAAATTCTAATAGGATTAAATTTATGTAATGGTTTAAATTTACCAGTAGGATCCCACCATTCTTCTGCGATTCTAGAAAATTTCTCTATTTCTTTTTTATTTATTGTGCTAGTTTTCATTACAAGATTAACAATATATTGAAGATGTATTTAATCAATAAATTTTAATTAAAAATATTTATCATGAAAATTGTAGTATTAAAATTTGGTGGAACATCAGTGGGTACAATTGAAAAAATTAAAAAAGTTACTGATATTATCATTGAACATAAAAAGAAAAAAAACAAAGTAATAGTTGTTTCTTCAGCTATGAGCGGTGTGACAAATGATTTGATCAAAAAATCAAAACAGATTAGTAACAATTTCATAGACTCCGAATTTGATGTTTTAGTATCTTCAGGTGAGCAGGTCGTATGCTCCTTGATAGCTGGAAGATTAAACCATAAAGGTTTCAAATCAAGATCTTGGCTAGGTTGGCAAATACCGATTTTTACCAATGGTCCTTACACAAATTCAAGAATTCAACAAGTGAATAAAAAAAAATTATTAAGATTCCTTAAAGAGGGAGGGATTCCTATTATCACCGGCTTTCAAGGGATAAATATGAACGAGAGAGTAACCACGATAGGTAGAGGAGGTTCAGATGCAAGTGCAATTATGATTGCTAAGTCCTTTAAAGCACAGAGATGTATTATTTATACAGATGTAGAAGGCGTATACACCACAGATCCAAATAAATTAAAAAAAGCAAAAAAAATTAAAGTAATTTCTTATGAGGAAATGTTAGAAATGGCATCTTTGGGTGCTAAAGTTATGCAGCCTGTTTCAATTCAAGATGCACGATTAAATAGAATTAATGTTGAGGTAAAATCATCATTTATAAAAAAACCTGGAACATTAATTACAAAAAGAACAAATTTAAATAATAATAGAATTATTACAGGAATTTCCTCAACGCATAATGATGCAAAAGTTACTTTAGTTGGTGTAAAAGATAGACCGGGCGTGGCAGCATCAATTTTTAAACCACTATCAATCAATTCTATTAACGTTGATATGGTGGTACAAAATATTTCACAGAATGGAAAAGAAACTGATTTAACTTTTACGATTAAAGCTGAAGATCTCAACAAAACAAAAAAGATAATTCAAGAAAACAAAAGTATAAAATTTAAAAAAGTGTTATTCCAAAAAGGTGTTTCTAAAATATCAATAATTGGCGTTGGAATGATAACAACTCCTGGTGTTACCTTTAGAATGTTTCAAGCTTTAGCAAATAAAAAAATTAACATTCAAGTTATATCAACATCTGAAATTAAAATATCTGTTTTGATTAATAAAAAAGATGCTAAAAAAGCTATAATTACTTTACATAAAGAATTTAAATTACAAGAATAAAAAATGAGCATCAGACCTTTTAGAGATATTAAAAGACGAAAGACCAAAACTATAAATGTAGGTAATGTAAAAGTTGGGGGTGAAAATCCTATAACTGTGCAATCAATGACCAATACCTTAACATCAGATGTTAAGAGTACAATTAAACAAATTCAAGAAATACAATCTGAAGGAGCTGACATTGTTAGAGTTTCTTGTCCTGATGAGTCGTCATCTAAAGCGCTTAAAGAAATTACAAAACATGTTAGTATTCCAATAGTTGCAGATATACATTTTCATTACAAGAGAGCAATTGAAGCTGCAGAAAATGGAGCGAGTTGTTTGAGAATTAATCCTGGAAATATTGGAGATAAAAAAAAAATTGTTGAAGTAATTAAATCTGCTCGAGATAATAATTGCTCAATCAGAGTAGGAGTTAATGCTGGTTCATTAGAGAAAGATATACTAGAAAGATTTAAAGAACCTTGTCCAGAGGCATTGGTAGAAAGTGCAACAAGAAATATTGAAATTCTAGAGGATATGGATTTTTCAAATTTAAAGGTAAGCGTAAAATCTTCTGACGTCTTTCTGTCTGTAGAGGCTTATCGTCAACTTTCAAAGAAAATAGATTATCCACTTCACTTAGGAATCACTGAAGCTGGTAGTTTTATTGCAGGGAGTATTAAATCCTCGATTGGCTTAGGAATTCTCCTTAAAGAAGGAATTGGAGATACAATTAGGGTATCTCTTTCTGATGATCCAGTAAAAGAGGTGGCGATTGGGAATGAGATACTCAAATCATTGAGTCTTAGAAATAGAGGAGTAAAGATTATTTCCTGTCCATCCTGTGCAAGACAAGGTTTTCAAGTAATTGATACAGTAAGGGTCTTAGAGGAAAAATTATCACATATCAAGACGCCAATCACTCTATCAATTATCGGATGTGTTGTTAATGGTCCTGGGGAGGCTGCGATGACAGATGTAGGAATAACAGGTGGGCAAAAAGGAAGTAATATGCTTTACCTCTCTGGTGTTCAAAGTGAAAAAGTAATGACAGATGAAATCATAACTAGAGTGATTGATGAAGTTGAAAAGAAAGCTTCCGAATTAGAAAATAATTTAAAATGATACCAGAAAAAACTATCGAGGAATTAATTACTCGACATTCTTCTCTAGAAAAAGATTTAGCATCAGGAAATGTAGACAAGAAATTGTTTGCAGAAAAATCAAAAGAGTATTCTGATTTAAATGAAATTGTTTATAGCGCAAAGAAATATGCTTCATATAAAAATGAAAAAATTGAACTAGAAAAAATTCTAAATGATAAAAATTCTGATGAGGAGTTAACGAAGATGGCTCATACTGAATTAAGTGAGCTAAACTCACAATTTGAAAAAAATGAAAAGAAATTAAAATTATTTTTACTACCAAAAGATGAGGCTGATAAAAAAAATGCTATTATAGAGATAAGAGCTGGAACCGGTGGTTTAGAAGCAAGTTTATTTGCAGGTGATTTATTCAAAATGTACGAAAAAGTTTGTAATAAAAAAAAATGGTCTCTGGAATTAATATCTATTTCTAGAAGTGATGCAGGTGGATTAAAAGAAGTTATAGCGTCTATTAAGGGTAACAACATCTATTCAACTTTAAAATATGAAAGTGGTGTACACAGAGTTCAAAGAGTCCCAGATACAGAAACTCAAGGTAGAGTTCACACTTCAGCTGCAACCGTTGCTGTGTTACCTGAGGCAGAAGAGGTTGATTTAAAAATAAATGAGACAGATTTAAGAATTGATGTTTTCAGAGCGGGTGGTCCTGGTGGTCAATCTGTTAATACAACTGATAGTGCAGTAAGAATAACTCATATACCTTCTGGTTTGAGTGTTTCACAGCAAGATGAAAAATCTCAACATAAAAATAAGGCAAAGGGAATGAAAATATTGAGAGCAAGATTATATGAGTTAGAGAGAAACAGAATAGATCAAGAAAGATCAGCGGATAGAAAAAGTAAGATTGGCACCGGAGATAGATCTGAAAGAATTAGAACTTATAATTTTCCACAAGGAAGAGTCACAGACCATAGAATCAATCTAACCTTACATAAGTTGGAAGAATTTTTGGAGGGAGAAGCATTTGATGAAATAATTGAGTCTTTATCTTTAAAAGCACAAGAGGAAAGTTTGAGCAAACTTTAAATTATGGATATACAGAGTGCATTAAAAAAAGGACAATCAATTTTAATAGATCATAATATCATATCAGCAAAACTAGATAGTGAAATTTTAATGTCACAAGCAATTAGAAAGAATAAAAAATTTATAATCTTAAATTTACATAAAGAAATTAAAAAAAAGGATCTTGACTACTTTGACAATTTAATTCAAGAAAGAGCTAAAAGTAAGCCGATAGCCCAAATCATAAAAAAAAAAGATTTTTGGAAATATGAGTTTATCGTAAACAATAATGTATTAATACCAAGACCAGATACTGAAATCTTGATTGAACAAGCTCTTAAATTAATAAAAAATAAAAACAGGCTGCAAATATTAGATATTGGAATTGGGTCTGGTTGTATTTTAATGTCAATTTTGAAAGAAAAGAAAAATTTAATTGGAACTGGCATTGATATAAGCGATAAATCATTGCAAATAAGTAAGGTTAATGGTTACAAATTGAGGTTAAATAATAGATTGAGATTATTTAAATCAAATATTGACAATTTCAATACAGGCAAATATGATTTAATTGTATCTAATCCTCCTTACATAAAAAAAAGTAATTTAAAATGTTTGGAAAAAGATATTGGTTTTGAGCCTAAACAAGCATTAGACGGCGGGTTAGATGGTTTATCAGAAATCAGAAAAGTTATAAACAAATCTTCTGAACTGATAAAAAGAAGTGGTCATTTCATAATAGAAATAGGTTTTGATCAAAAAATTAAAGTAAAAAAACTATTACGTGATAAGGGGTTTTATATAAAAAAAACTGTTAAAGATTTATCAAATCATGATCGCTGCATAGTAAGTATTAAAACTTAATAAGATGGTTACATTTAGAAACAACAACGGACGAAGAAGCAATTTTCGAAGAAATGATAGAAATTTTAAGTCTAATGGTGAAAGAAATAAATTTACTAATAGTTTCTCAACTTCTGAAAATTTTCAAAGAAAATCTCCAGGTAGAAATAATCACAATGCGCCTAAATTAATTGAGAAATATAACAACTTAGCTAGGGAAGCCTTATCAACTGGGGATAAGATTTTATCAGAAAATTACTTTCAGCATGCAGATCATTTTACGAGAATTTTAAATGAGAAAGGGACTCAAAGAAAGATGAGTTTTAGAAATAAGGATTTAGAGGAAACCGCCGACACTAATGAAAATAAAGAAAAAAAAGAAAACTCTACATCAAATGAAAAAGATGGTGCCGAAGATAAACATTCAGAAATTAATTAATTTAGACCAATTATTTTTTCCGACTTTAATACGTCCAATTTGATTCTTTTTGTTTCAAAAATCTTTCTTTCATCTCCTTTTAAAATTTTCCCTGATGGCAGCTTTAATGTTTGAGAATTTATTCTTTTACCATTGACGATCACTTCATAATGTAAATGAGGTCCGGTTGATTTTCCTGTAGACCCAACAAATCCTATAGTCTGTCCTTGTTTTACTCTTGTTCCTTTTCTGATGCCCTTGGCAAATTTTGACATGTGGGCGTAAACAGTTTGATAAGTAGAATTATGTTTTATAACCACACAATTACCACCTCCACCACACCATCCTGCTTTTTTAATTACTCCATTACCAGATGCCATGATAGGTGTACCCATTGGCGCAGCAAAGTCTGTTCCTCTGTGCATTTTATTAAATCCATCAATTGGATGTTTTCTCATTCCAAAAGATGAAGAAAGCCTTGCACCATTAATTGGTGTTTTCATTAAAGCTTTCCGAACACTTTTTCCACTCTTATCATAATGTCCCTCACTATTTTTTGAGTCAAAGTAATATAAAGAGTTATCTTCACCACTTAGTTTAAGATTTGC
>CACPEJ010000002.1 GCA_902632935.1 uncultured Pelagibacteraceae bacterium | reverse complement strand
TGAAAACCTAACGCCATTTACTGTTAAAATTTCATTAATTTCTTGGTCATCAATTTTAACTTTTTCATTTTTCAGTTTTTCAATATCTTTAACAATTTTATCGACCAACGCATATTTGTCCTCATCCTTGCAATAAGGAGCCATAGTAGGTGTTTGAAACGTTTTTGGAATTTCTTTAATGATTTCATTCATTTTTATGTTCTGATTATCTAATAAATGACAAACTTGGATCGCTGAATTGATACCATCGTCATACCCATAACCTAAAGGTTGATTGAAAAAAAAGTGTCCACTTTTTTCAAATCCCGCCAAGGCATTTTCATTGTTAACTTTTCTTTTGATATGTGAATGGCCAGTTTTCCAATAAATTGTTTTACATTTATTAGAATTTAATAATTTATCATTCGCATATAGTCCTGTTGACTTTACATCCACTACAAAAACTGAATTTTTATATTTATTTGATAAACCTCTTGCAATTAATAATCCTATTTTATCTGAAAATATTTCATTTCCTTCATTATCAATTACTCCTACTCTGTCACCATCACCATCGAATCCAAACCCGATATCAGCTTTATTTTTTTTAACAGCATCAGAAATTGCATGTAACATTTTTAAGTCTTCTGGATTAGGATTATATTTAGGAAATGTCCAGTCTAAATTACAATCTAGTTCGATTACATCACAACCTATTCCACGTAAAATATCGGGTGCAAAAATTCCCGCAGTTCCATTACCACAAGCTACTACTGCTTTAATTTTTTTTTTGATTTTATTATTATCTATTAAGCTTTGTTTATATATGTCTTGAAAATTCTCTATTTTTTTTTCCTGACCTTGTCCTTTTACAAAGTTTTCATTCAATGTTATTTCTTTTAATTCTCTCATTTCATCAGGGGCATGTGTTAATCCTTTCCTGATACCCATTTTAACACCTGTCCAACCATTGTCGTTATGACTTGCAGTTACCATTGCAACAGCATCAGAATTAAAATGGAATTGTGCAAAATAAACCATCGGAGACAAAGACAAACCTACATCTTCAACATAACAACCCGTTGAAACTAAACCTTTTTTAAGCGCTGCTTTTATGTCTTCGCTATATGATCGATAATCATGACCAACAATCACTTTTGGATTAGTTTTATTTGTTTGTTTTATAATTTGTGTACCTAGCCCTTTGCCAAGATTCGTTATGCCTAGGAGATTTATGTCTTTTTCATACAACCATCGAGCGTCATACTCTCTAAAACCATAGGGATCGATTTTTAAATTTACTGACATTATTGTTAATTACTTACATTTTTTTTAATTTTTTTATTGATTTTTTTTTCTTGTGTTCTATAAATGTTCTATTGATTTGTTGTTTATATAGTGTATTAACGCTAAACGCAC
Organism: uncultured Pelagibacteraceae bacterium; assembly: GCA_902632935.1. Classification (GTDB taxonomy): domain Bacteria; phylum Pseudomonadota; class Alphaproteobacteria; order Pelagibacterales; family Pelagibacteraceae; genus Pelagibacter. The sequence continues at coordinate 130,173 of CACPEJ010000002.1, read as the reverse complement.
ACAACATATAGTTGTTTTCGTACTAATAACAAAATATAATACAAAAATATGAATAAAATTCTATCGCAGGCCCTAAAGAAAGCTGTCTCTGAATATAGCCCACAAGTTAAAGAGGTAGAAAAAAATAACAGACCAGACCTTTTTTCACTTAACAACGAAACTGAACTTTTTCAGAATGATAAAGGTATCATAATTAAAATAGATCGTTCTCGAGATGCAAACTTAACCGATTTTGGTAAGGCAACTTTGAAAGATAGATATCTTGGTCACAATGAATCTTATCAAGACTTGTTTGCAAGAGTAGCAAGCACATATGCTGATGATAATTTACACGCTCAAAGAATTTACAATTACATTAGCAATCTTTGGTTCATGCCCGCAACACCAGTTTTGTCGAATGGTGGAACCAAAAGAGGATTACCCATTTCTTGTTTTTTAAACGAAGCTTCAGATAGTTTAGGTGGCATTTTAGATCTTTGGAGTGAAAATGTTTGGCTAGCTGCAAAGGGTGGAGGTATAGGAAGTTATTGGGGTAATTTAAGATCAATTGGTGAAAAAATTGGTAAAGTTGGAAAAACTTCTGGGATAATTCCATTTATTAAAGTTATGGATTCTTTAACCATGGCGATTAGCCAAGGATCTCTAAGAAGAGGTTCAGCTGCATGTTATCTTCCCATTGATCATCCTGAAATAGAAGAGTTTATTGAAATGCGAAGACCCACTGGAGGTGATCCAAATAGAAAAGCTTTAAATTTACATCACGGAGTTTTAGTTTCAGATGCATTTATGCGTGCTGTTGAAACTGATGATCAGTGGGCACTTAAAAGTCCAGCTGATGGATCTATTCAACAAACTATATCCGCAAGAAATTTATGGATTAGATTGTTAACAGCTAGAATAGAAACTGGTGAACCATACATTATTTACATTGATACAGTTAATAGACAAATTCCACAACACCATAAACTTGCTAACTTAACTGTTAAAACTTCCAACTTGTGTAGTGAAATAACTCTCCCCACGGGCATTGATAAAGATGGAAGAGATAGAACAGCTGTTTGTTGTTTATCATCCTTAAATCTAGAAAAATATGATGAGTGGAAAGATGATCCAAACATGATTAGTGATGTAATGAGATTTTTAGATAATGTTTTGTCAGACTTTATTAATAAGGCTCCAGATCAATTCAAGGATGCAAAATATTCTGCAGAGAGAGAAAGAAGTGTTGGCCTTGGAGTAATGGGTTTTCATTCCTTTTTGCAAAAACACAGAATTCCACTTGAGTCTGTAATGGCTAAATCTTGGAATAAAAAAATATTCAAACAAATTGATGAGCAAGTAAATAAAGCATCAAAAGAATTAGCTGAAGAGCGAGGTGCGTGTCCAGATGCAGCTGAATATGGCTTTAATGAGAGATTTTCTAACAAAACAGCAATTGCGCCAACAGCTTCTATTTCCATTATTTGTGGAGGAGCCTCTCCTGGCGTTGAACCAATTGCAGCCAATAGTTATACACATAAAACTTTATCTGGATCTTTTAATGTTAGAAATAGATATTTAGAAGAGATCTTAGAAAGTCACGGTAAAAACGATGACGAAACTTGGTCAACAATAACAACAAATCAAGGATCAGTATCTCACTTAGATTTTTTAACTGATTTAGAAAAAGATGTTTTTAAAACTGCTTTTGAGTTAAATCAAAAGTGGATTGTTGAACTGAGTGGAGATAGAACTCAATACATTTCCCAAGCACAATCGGTAAATTTATTTTTACCGGCTGATGTTCATAAAAAAGAATTACATAGAATTCATTTTGATGCATGGAAAAAAGGTCTTAAAAGCCTTTATTATTGTAGATCAAAATCAATTCAAAGAGCTGAAAATATCAATAATGCAAAATCGACTGATGTTACAGCCAATGTATATAAATCAAAAAACCAACAAACTAACGATCAACCAGAATATGAGGAGTGTTTATCATGTCAGTAACAGATAAAATTAAGACAGAAAATAAAGAAATAATTCAACCTAAAAAGATGGGTCTATTAGTTGAGAACCCTGTATATAAACCATTTAGATATCCTTGGTGTTATGATGCTTGGTTAACTCAACAAAGAATACACTGGTTGCCAGAAGAAGTCCCTCTAGGAGATGACGTAAGAGATTGGCAAAAAAACTTGTCTCAACCAGAAAAAAATCTTTTAACTCAAATTTTTAGGTTTTTTACACAAGCGGATGTTGAAGTAAATAATTGTTACTTAAGACATTACACAACAGTATTTAAGCCAACAGAAGTTTTAATGATGATGACTGCTTTTGCGTCTATGGAAACAGTTCACGTAGCTGCTTACTCTCATTTACTAGATACAATCGGTATGCCTGAATCTGAATATTCAGCTTTCATGAAATATAAAGAGATGAAAGATAAATATGATTACATGCAAGGATTTAATGTTAACTCAAAAGAAGATATCGCCAAAACTGTTGCTGTATTTAGTGCTTTCACAGAAGGACTTCAGTTATTTGCAAGTTTTGCAATTCTCTTAAATTTTCCTCGACATAATAAAATGAAAGGTATGGGCCAAATAGTAACTTGGTCGGTTAGAGACGAAACTCTTCATTGTAATTCTATGATAAGAATTTTCAAAGAGTTTATAAAAGAAAATCCAGAAATTTGGACACCAAAACTAAAGAAAGAACTTTATGAAGCTTGTAGAACAATAGTAGAGCATGAGGATTCTTTTATTGATTTAGCTTTTGAGATGGGTCCGATGGAAGGCTTAACTGCACAAGAGGTTAAAGACTACATCAGATTTATTGGTAATAGAAGATTAGTTCAATTAGGTCTTGAACCAATTTATGATGTAGAAAAAAATCCTCTAGGATGGCTTGATACTATGTTAAATGCTGTTGAGCATATGAACTTTTTTGAAGGACGTGCAACAGAATATTCTAAAGCATCAACTCAAGGGACTTGGGTAGAAGCATTTAGTTAATATCAAGTGCAAGACTTTGGTCTAGTAGTTATAGGGGCACATTCAGGATTTTATTTAAAAGATCTAGTAAATGAATATCAGGATAGAAACGTACTTTTAGTTGAACCTGTCCCTTATAATTATGAAGTATTAGATTCTGAATACAGAGACGATCCAAAAATCACAATTTGTAAAAATGCAATAATAGATAAATCTAAAAAAGATTTTTTTTATTATGTGAAGAAAGAGTCGATAGCTAAACTTGGAAAGCATTGGGCGAGTCAAATAGGATCTTTCGATAAAAATCATATCCTAAATCATAAAAATAAGAGATTTGATATAAAAGAAGATGATATAGAAACTATTCAAATTGAATTCATTACTTTTGATGATTTAATTCAAAAATATTCAATTAAATCAATTGATAAACTTCAAATAGATGTAGAAGGTGCAGAATATAAAATTATGAATTCAATAAATTTTAATAAAATAGAGATAAATAAAATACTTTTTGAATCAAAACATTTTGATGGTACTTTTATTGAAGGAAAAAAATTACAAGCGATTGAAGAAAAACTTAAGCTAAACGGCTACAAACTTCAGCAAATAGATAAAGAGAATATTCTGGCAAGTAAATAAGTATTTATCTCTGATTTAATTGTAATACTTTTCTGTGTTTATTACCTTTATAGCTTGCTAGTGGTCTAATAAGTTTATTTGCAGCGTGTTGCTCCATTATGTGAGCCGACCAACCTGTAATCCTTGAAATTACAAATATTGGTGTAAAAAAATCAGTATCAAAGCCCATCAAATGGTAAGTGGGACCAGTTGGATAGTCGACATTTGGATGAATGTTTTTTCTATCAATCATTACTTTTTCAACAATATCGTAAATTTTTTCAAATTTTTTATCCTTTTTTATTTTTGCAACTTTAGCAAAATACTTTCTCATCGTTGGAACCCTTGAGTCTCCTGATTTATAAACTCTATGCCCAAAACCCATCACTACCTCTTTTTTATCTAAGGCATTATTTATCCATTTGAGAGCATTATTTGGGGATTTAATTTTATTCATCATATGCATTACTTCTTCATTTGCACCACCATGAAGAGGGCCTTTTAAACTAGCTATTGCTCCAGTTATTGCACCATGAATGTCTGACAAACTACTTGTGATCGTTCTTGCTGTAAATGTTGAAACATTAAAACTATGTTCAGCATATAAAATTAAAGATACATCAAATGCTTTTACAATTTCTTTTTGAGGAATTTTTCCAAAGCACATATGGAAAAAATTCTCTGCTATATTAAGATTTTTCTTAGGTTTTATAATATTTTTCCCTTTTCTTATTCTGTAAAAAGCAGCTAATGCAGTTGGAGTTTTTGCCAAAATTCTTATAGCCTTTCTCATATTTGCTTCCTCTGAAGAATCAGTTGTTTCTTTATCCTCAAGTCCCATTATGCTTACTGCCGTTCTGGCAACATCCATTGGATGAGATTTTTTTGGCATTTTTTTTATTATCGAATAAAGATCTTTGGACAAATCTCTATTATTTTTTTCCTCTTTTTCAAATTTTCTTAGCTGTATTGTATTTGGTAAATCCTTATTTAAAATTAAATAAGCTACTTCTTCAAATCTACAATATTCACACAAATCTTGAGCTGCATAACCTCTATATGTGAGAGAGTTGATTTCAGGCATAACTTTAGAAACTTCTGTTTCATCAACAACTATTCCTAGTAAACCTTTTTTAATATCATCACTCATTATTCATGCCCCTTGGTACTGAAGTTGTAAATTTTTTCATCCAAACTATTATACTTTTCATAATCAACAAGTTCATAAAGTCTCTTCCTAGTTTGCATCTTATCTATAATATTATTTTGATGTCCATTTGCATAAATGTCTCGTAATCCATCTTCTACATTTTTCATAGCTAGTCTTTGTGTGGTTACCGGGTAAATTACAATATTGTATCCAAATTTTTCTAATTCTTTATAATTAAATAATTTTGATTTACCAAATTCAGTCATATTAGCTAGTAAGTAACAAGAGAGTTCTTTCCTTACTTTTTCAAAATCTTTTTCGTCATGCAAAGCCTCTGGGAAAATTATTTCTGCTCCAGCATCTTCATAAGCTTTACATCTATCTATCATCTTATCTATTCCCTCAACATTTTTTGCATCAGATCTTGCTATAATTTTAAAATTCTCGTCCTTTTTTGCTGATACAGACTCTTTAATTTTTTTAACCATAGCTTCTGTTGATATCAATTCTTTATTATCTAGGTGTCCACATCTTTTTCTCTCAATTTGATCCTCTAAATGAACAGCTGTAATTCCAAATTCTTCAAAAGTTTCAATTGTCTCTTTACAAGATTTAAATCCAGTATCAATATCAACAATTGTTGGAAGGTTGGTAACTCTTGAAATAAGATAAGATCGTGTACTAACATCTTGCAATGTAGTTAAACCAATATCTGGAAAGCCAAGATCATTTGCCATAACTCCACCAGACACATAAACTGCATCGTAACCGATTTCTTCAATTAACTTTGCAGTTAAAGGATTATAGGCTCCAGGAACTCTTAGAATCTTGTTAGATTTTAATTTATTAACAAAATCCTTTCTTTTTTGTGTTGGCTCTTTTTCAATAAAGTGCATTAAAAAATACCTTTTTTAAAATTTCTTTTTAACTTACTCTTTTTTACTTCGATATTTAATTTATCCAATTGGCCTGGCTTTAATTTTTTTAAATTTTGCACTACTTTTAAAAATCTATCACTTTCTTTTTTATCTAAAATATTTTCCGTTAAAGTTAGGAATTTATTGATATAATTTTTTCTTTTAAAAGGTCGTAAACCATAAGGATGAGCATCTGCTACACCTTGTTGCTCAGTAATTTTTTTTCCATTATTGAGAGTTATTACTACTTTTGCACCAAATGCTTTCTTTCGAGGATTAGGATCATGATATTTTTTAGTCCATTTTTTATCCTCATGAGTTTTTATTGATTTCCATATTTTAATTGTACTCTTTCTTTTAGCTCTTGCTTTTGTGTAAGATTTTACGTGATGCCAAGTACCATCCTCAAGTGCAACAGCAAATATATACATTATTGAGTGATCTAATGTTTCTCTACTAGCATCAGGATCCATTTTTTGTGGATCGTTTGCACCTGTTCCGATTACATAATGAGTATGATGACTTGTAAAAATATCTATTTTTTTGATCTGATTAAGATTTTGAACTTTCTTTTTAAGTTTTTTTGCTAAGTCAATTAAAGCTTGAGATTGATATTCTGCAGAATATTCTTTTGTATAAGTTTCAAGAATTGCTTTTTTTGTTTCACCTTTTTTTGGTAATGGAATTTTATATAAAGCCTTCTTACCATCAAGAATTCTTGCTATCACACTATCTTCACCTTCATAAATTGGACTTGGTGCTCCTTCACCACGCATAACTCTATCAACAGCCTCTATAGCAAGTTTTCCTGCATGTGCGGGAGCATAAGCTTTCCAACTTGAAATTTCTCCTTTTCTAGATTGTCTTGTAGAAATAGTTGTATGTAATGCCTGCTGGACAGCTTGATAAATAGTTTCAGTTTTTAACCTTAGCATTGAACCAATCCCAGCTGCAACACTTGGACCAAGGTGAGCTATATGATCTACCTTATGTTTATGTAAACATATTCCTTTAACTAAATTGACCTGGACTTCATAAGCTGTAATTATTCCTCTCAAAAGATCTAAACCACTTTTTTTATTTTGCTGAGCGACACTTATAAGTGGAGGAATATTGTCTCCTGGATGACTATAGTCGGCTGCTAAAAAAGTATCATGAAAGTCTAATTCCCTGACAGCAGTCCCATTAGACCATGCCGCCCACTCACAATCAAATTTTAATTTATTATTAACACCAAATAATGTTGCACCATTTTTTCTTGAATGCTTCAAGGCCATTTCTCTGGATGAAACAACAGGTTTTCTATTAAGTGAAGCTATAGCCACTGATGCATTGTCAATAATCCTATTAATTGACATTTCAATCGCATCTTTACTTAATTTAGAATTATCACTTGCAATTTCTGCAATTTTCCATGCAAGCTGATATTTTTTTGGTAAATGAATTTTGGATGGGTAAACTTTAATTTTATGAACTATCAAAATAACTCCTAATTAACGAGATTGGTTTTAATAGTTAAAAAAAAATAATCAATATTAAAGATATTTTGATACAATTTTTTCGATACCAATAAAGTCTTTTACTAAGTGATTATGGTAAATTTCATTCGTTTTTTTTTCGGTATATCCATCTTCCATTAGAATAACTGGTATCCCAGCATTTTTCGCTGCATTCGCATCAGTTTCACTATCTCCAATCATTAATGATTTTTTTATATCACCTTGTAATATTTCAATTACAGAAGTTAGATGTCTTGGATCAGGCTTACAATAATCAAAGGTATTATGTCCCGCAACATATTCAAAAAAATCATAAATCCCAATTTTTTTTAAAAGATCAATGGCTAGGTAATCAGTCTTATTTGTACAAACAGCCATAGAAATATTATTTTCTTTTGACCATACCAAAAATTCTTTAACACCATTTATTAATGTACTTTCGTTAACAATATTTTTTCCATAAAAGTCTGTAAAATCTTTTATCATTTCTTTTTTAATTTTTTCATCTTGCACTTTTCCAAACTCTTTTTTAGCCTGCCCCCAAATTGATCTACCAAGCATCGCGCCCGCACCTTGGCCAACAAGATTTCTTATTTCCTCAGTAGACTTTGTAGGGTAGCCAAATTTTTTCATCACATGATTATGAGCACGCATCAAATCTGGTGCTGTATCCACTAAAGTTCCATCTAAATCAAAAAGAATTGTAAAATTTTGCCTCATAACTAAAAGTTTTATTAAGAAATAATATGTGAATTAAGAAACATATATACTTAATATAAAGAATTTCATAGATGAAACAATTAAATTTACAAAAGCTTCAGAATGATCTCCGAAAAAAATTTTTAAAAGTTGGGGTAAAAATGATTAGTCCTGAAACAATATTTTTTTCAAAAGATACCAAGATAGGAAAGAATGTTACTATAGAGCCTTATGTTGTAATTGGCTCAAAAGTTAAAATTGGAAGCAATGTTACTATTAAATCCTTTTCACATTTAGAAAATTGTAAGATTGAAAATAAAGTTGATATTGGCCCCTATGCTAGAATAAGACCTGGTACAGTTTTAAAAAATGGTTCAAAAGTTGGAAATTTTGTTGAAATTAAAAAAAGTACTTTAGGTATAAATTCAAAAGTAAATCATTTAACATATATCGGTGATAGCGAAATTGGCAAATCAGTAAATGTTGGAGCTGGAACAATTACTTGTAATTATGATGGAGTAAAAAAAAGTAAAACTATAATTAAAGATAAAGTATTTATTGGTTCGAATTCATCATTGGTTGCACCATTAACAATTGAAGAGGGTAGTGTAGTTGGTGCTGGATCTGTAATTACAAAAAATGTAAAAAGAAAATCTTTAGCTCTAACAAGAAGTTTACAGACTGAAATCAAAAATTATAAAAGAAAGTCTAGATAGTTATGTGTGGAATAATTGGAATTAATAGTAATAAACCTGTGTCTGCAACTATAATTAATTCTTTAAAAAAATTAGAGTACAGAGGCTATGATTCAGCTGGAATGGCAACTCTCTATAATGGATTAATAAATGAGGTAAAATCCGAAGGAAGAGTTGAAAATTTAGAAAATAATTCCCTTGTTCAAAATATGGAGGGAACTATTGGCATTGGTCATGTAAGGTGGGCAACACACGGGCTCCCTAATAGTATTAATGCTCATCCACATTCTTCTCAGAATGTTTCTGTTGTTCATAATGGAATTATTGAAAACTCAACAATATTAAAAAAATTTTTAATTGGAAAAGGTCACAAATTTAAATCTCAAACTGATACAGAGGTAATAGTCCATTTAATTACTGAAAATCTTAAAACAGAAAACATTGTTAATTCAATTCAAAAAACATTAAAGTCGTTACACGGAAGCTTTGCACTTGGAATAATTTTTAAAGATCAACCAGATTTAATTGTTGGTGCTAGAAGAGGTTCTCCATTAGCTGTTGGTTATGGTCCTAATGAAAATTATCTTGGTTCAGACTCCTATGCGCTTAAATCGATGACGAATAAGATTACCTATTTAAATGATGGTGAGTTCTGCATTATTAAAAAAGATCACGTAGAATTTTTTAGCGAGGAAGGAACTAAAATTAATAAAAAAGTTTTAGAGTTGTCCTCTACTGAAGAAAAATATGACAAAGGTGATTACAAACATTTTATGGCTAAAGAAATTGAAGAACAACCAAACACAATTAAAAATGGAATTAATGAGTATTTAGATATGTCTAATAAAGATATTAATATTTACAATTTTCCATGGAAAAGTGATGAGATATCATCAATAACTTTAATTGGATGTGGAACAGCATATCATTCATGTTTAATGGCAAAATATTGGTTTGAGGAAATAACATCATTAGATGTAAATATAGATATAGCATCAGAATTTAGATACAGAAAAAATAGATTTAAAAAAGACACACTTTATGTATTTGTCTCACAATCTGGAGAAACAGCAGATACTTATGCTGCTTTAGATCTTTGTAAACAAAGTGGTGTTAAAACGTGTGCAGTAGTAAACGTAGTAGAAAGCTCAATTGCAAGAGACTCTGAATTTGTTTTACCAATCCATTGTGGAATTGAAATAGGTGTTGCCTCAACCAAAGCTTTTCTTGGACAAATATTAATTTTATATATTCTAGCCTTGAAACTTGCTTTATTGAGAAAAGATATTGAAAAGAGTAATTTTGATAAAAAAATTGATGATCTTAAAAATTTACCAAAACTTGTTGAAAAAACATTATTGATTGATAACAAAATACAAACAATTTCAAATACCTTTAATGAAGCAAAGGGTTCTATGTTTTTGGGACGTGGTTTTTCTTATCCAATTGCTCTTGAAGGTGCCTTAAAACTGAAAGAATTATCATATATTCATGCCGAAGGTTATCCGGCAGGAGAAATGAAACATGGACCTCTTGCATTAATAGAGGAGGGTATGCCAGTTGTAGTTTTGGCTCCAAGAGATAATTATTATAAAAAAACAATTTCGAATATGCAGGAGGTAATTGCGAGGGGGGCTAAAGTTTTGTTAATTACCAATAAAAGTAAAGATGAGGTGATTTCAGAAAATATTTGGGAAAAAATCGAAGTTGAAAGCACTAATGAGGATCTACTACCTTTTCTTTTAACCATACCTTTGCAAAAATTAGCTTATTATTCGGCATTAAAAAAAGGTTATGATATTGATAAACCTAGAAATTTAGCGAAGTCTGTAACCGTTGAATAATAGAAAAATTCTGATACAACAATTTTGAGTTGAAAATGAAAAATTGGAAAGTAAATAGTTGGAGAAAATATCCGGTGAAACATATACCGGAATATCCGGATAAGAAAGAATTGGATCAAGTTTTAAACAAAATTAAAACTTTCCCCCCATTAGTTTTTGCTGGAGAAACAAGACATTTGAAACAACAACTTGCTGAAGTTGTGGATGGAAAAGCTTTTTTATTGCAAGGCGGAGATTGTGCAGAAAGTTTTGCAGAATTTCATCCAGATAATATTCGAGATACATTTAAAGTTATTCTTCAAATGTCATTAGTTTTAACTTATTCAGCATCTTTACCTGTTGTTAAACTTGGAAGAATAGCTGGTCAGTTTTCTAAACCAAGAAGTGCCCCAACTGAAATACAGGGTGGCAAAGAATTACCAAGTTATTTAGGTGACAACATAAATGCAATTGATTTTACAGAAAAAGCAAGAAGACCGGATCCAAAAAGAATGTTCAAAGCCTATTCGCAATCAGCCTCAACCTTAAATATTTTGAGAGCTTTTTCGAAAGGTGGTTTTGCTGATTTAAATAAAGTTCATTTGTGGAACTTAGATTATATTAAGAAAAGTCCTCAAGCTAAAAAATTTAAAGAGTTAGAGGATAAAATTGCTGATGCTTTAGCATTTATGGAAGCTTGTGGTATTACATCAGACTTTAATAACAGATTATATACTGTGAATTTTTGGACTTCACATGAAGCTTTACATTTACCTTTTGAGGAAAGTATGACCAGAATTGATTCTACTACTGGAGAATATCATGATACCTCAGCTCACTTTGTTTGGATAGGAGACAGAACAAGACAGATTGATGGTGGCCATGTAGAGTTTTGTAAAGGTATTGAGAACCCAATTGGAATTAAATGTGGACCAACTTCTAAGCCAGATGAAATTGCAAAAATTTGTGAATTGATTAATCCAAATAACGAAAAGGGTAAAATTACATTAATATCCAGATTTGGTCATAAAAATGTTGAGAAATTTTTACCTAAATTAATTAGAGGAATTAAAAAAGAGGGTTTAAATGTTGTTTGGTCATGTGATCCGATGCATGGAAATACAATTAAATCAACAACAGGTTTTAAAACAAGACCTTTTAACGATGTAGTTAGTGAAGTTAAAAATGTATTTGCTGTTCATCAGTCCGAAGGTTCTTACGCTGGTGGTTTACATGTTGAAATGACTGGACAAGATGTGACAGAGTGTACAGGGGGTGCAAGAAAAATATCTGATGCTGATTTATCTAGTAGATATCACACTCATTGTGATCCTCGTTTAAACTCAGATCAAGCAATTGAATTAGCATTTTTGATTTCTGATGAAATTAAAAAGAATAGCAGCTATTCGAAAAATGCTATTCAAGCGGCATCTTAGACTGTTGTTTTCAAATTATTAAAGATTAAATAATAAGTTATGAATCCTGGAGAAAAAGTAAAATACATATCAAATTGGATTAAAAGCTATGTTGAGCAAATGCCAAGCAAAGCTCAATCTTTAGTGATTGGTATCTCGGGAGGTATTGACTCCTCTGTATCAAGTACTTTGAGTGCGATGACAGGTTTAAAAACGATTGTTTTAACTATGCCAATTAAACAAAAGGAAAACCAGCATGATTTAAGTTTGAAACATCAGGAATGGTTAGTAAAAAAATTTAAAAATGTTGAAGCTCATACTATTAGTCTAGATAAATTATTTGAAACATTTTCATCAACTTTAAATAAATTTGATAATGAACATGGTTATGCAAATTCTAGAGCAAGGTTAAGAATGACAACTCTTTACCAGGTTGCTGCAGCAAACAAAGGTATTGTTGTTGGAACAGGAAATAAGGTTGAAGATTTTGGTGTAGGTTTTTATACAAAATATGGTGATGGTGGTGTTGATATTTCTCCAATAGCAGATTGTAATAAAACTGAAGTATGGGAATTAGGAAAAGAACTTGGAATATTAAAAGAGATAATCGATGCTCCGCCAACCGATGGCTTGTGGGATGATGGTAGAACAGATGAAGGCCAGTTAGGTTTCAATTATAGTGAATTAGAAGATGCAATGAGTAACCCAAGCTCTCCTCATAGAAGCCAATACGAAAAAATTAGAAATCAAAACTTGCATAAAATGGAGCCTATTCCAGTTTGTAAGATTCCTAGTTAATCAATTAGATTAACAAATCATCAAATAAGGTATATTTCTTAATCATCAATGATGGATATTTTTTTAACAAATAATTTAACTAACAAGAAGGAACAGTTCATTCCAAAAAATAAAGAAAAAATAGGAATGTATGTTTGTGGACCTACTGTTTATGATGATCCACACATTGGTAATGCAAGACCTTTAGTTATATTTGATATCCTATTTAAATTACTTAAAAATAATTTTTCAAAAGTAACTTATGTTAGAAATATAACTGATATTGATGACAAGATTATCAAATCGTCTCAAGAACAAAAAATTTCCACAAAAGAACTTACTGAAAAAGTAACTTCAAGTTTTCTAAAAGATTGTGAATTTTTGAATTGTGAAAATCCAACTCACCAACCTAAAGCGACAGAACATATAGACCTAATGATAGAGATGATTACCGAACTAATTGAAAAAGGTTTTGCCTATGAAAATCAAAAACATGTTTATTTTGAGGTAAAAAAATTTGCTGATTATGGAAAATTATCAAACAAAAATTTAGATGAGTTGATTGCTGGATCAAGAATAGAAATTAGTGAAAATAAAAAAAATTCTGAGGATTTCGTTCTGTGGAAACCCTCAACTGATAATGAACCTTTTTGGGACTCTCCTTGGGGAAAAGGTAGACCTGGTTGGCATTTGGAATGTTCCGCAATGTCCAAAAAATTTTTGGGCAATGAATTTGATATTCATGGTGGTGGTATAGATTTAATTTTTCCACATCACGAAAATGAAATAGCACAATCTAGATGTGCAAATGAAACAAAAGTTTTTGCAAGATATTGGATTCATAACGCCTTTATTACAATGTCTAATGAGAAAATGGCTAAGTCTCAAGGTAATATCCTAAAGATTAAAGATTTTAGAAATAAGATTAGTGGTCAAATAATTAGATTAGCTCTAATGAGTACACATTATAAACAACCAATTGATTGGAATGATAAGTTATTACGTGATTGTGAAAATACTTTAGATAAATGGTACAGAGTTTATTCATCTGATTTTAAATCTATAAAAGTTCCGGATGAAATCTTAAAGCCTTTATATGATGATTTGAACACCCCTGGGTATATTGCAAATCTTCATAATTTATTTGAAAAAGCCTCTAAAGGTGAGAACATAAATTTATTCATATCGACATGCCAGTTTATTGGCCTAATGAATGAAAGTAGAGAACAATGGAATAATTTTAAAAAAAATAAAGCATCTATAGGTGAAGCTGAAATTAAAAATATGCTTCGTTTAAGAGATAAAGCTAGAGAAAATAAGAATTATAAAGAAGCAGATAAAATTAGAGATGAACTTAATGACAAAGGTGTTTTAATAGAAGACAAAGATGGTAAAACACTCTGGAAATTTAAATGAGCAAAGAAAGATTATACATATTTGATACAACTCTAAGAGATGGAGCTCAAACTCAGGGTGTTGATTTTTCTTTAGAGGATAAAGAAAAAATTGCCTCAGCCTTAGATAATTTAGGTGTTGATTATATTGAAGCAGGATGGCCTGGTGCTAATCCAACAGATACAGAGTTTTTTCAAAAAAAACATAATTTTAAAAATTCAAAGTTAACATCATTTGGTATGACCAAAAGATCAGGAAGAAGTGCAGAAAACGATACTGGTTTATCAGCACTCATGAACTCAAACACTTCTGCTGTTTGTTTAGTAGGAAAGTCTTGGGATTTTCATGTTGATGTAGCTTTAGGAATAACGAATGATGAAAATTTAGATAATATTTCTGAAAGTGCTAAACATTTTGTAAAAGCAAAAAAAGAATTCATGTTTGATGCAGAACATTTTTTTGATGGTTATAAAGCAAATTCAAAATATGCATTGTCTTGTATCAAAGCTGCATATGATCAAGGTGCAAGGTGGATTGTTTTATGTGACACAAATGGAGGAACACTGCCTCATGAAGTCACACAGATAGTTTCAGAAGTTTCGAAAGTTGTTCCAGGTAAAAACCTAGGGATTCATGCGCATAATGATACTGGTAATGCAGTTGCAAATTCTTTAGCGGCAGTATTATCTGGTGTTAGACAAATTCAAGGAACAATTAATGGTTTAGGTGAAAGATGTGGTAATGCAAATTTAATGTCATTAATCCCAACATTTTTTTTGAAAAAAGATTTTTCATCTCAATTTGAAATCAGTATCAAATCAGAAAACATTAAAAATTTAACTGAATGTTCAAGATTATTAGATGAAATTTTAAACAGAAAACCTAATCAGCATTTACCTTATGTTGGTGCAGCGGCATTTTCACATAAAGGAGGACTACATGTATCTGCTGTGCAAAAAGATCCAAAAACTTATGAACACATTAATCCAGAAGAAGTCGGTAATACAAGAAATATTGTGGTTTCAGATCAATCTGGAAAATCAAATATCATATCTAGATTAAAGAGTATTAAGATTCATATTGAGGAAAATGATCCAAAAATCAAAAAGCTTCTAGATGAAGTCAAGGATCGAGAATTTATTGGTTATAGTTATGATGGAGCTGATGCCTCGTTTGAATTATTGGCTAGAAGAATTATTGGAGAAATACCAAGATATATTTCAATTAATGAATATGACGTTTCTGTTAAAAAAAATAATTCTGGTGAAATAATTTCTTCTGCAAAAGCTAAATTAGAAGTTGATGGTGAAAAAATAATTTGCGAAGGTGAGGGGAATGGACCAGTAAATGCATTAGATAATGCTATTAGACAAAACGTTGATAGACTTGCTAAATATTCAAAATATCTAAAAGATTTAAAACTTGTTGATTATAAAGTAAGAATTTTAAATACTGGAACAGAGGCTGTTACTAGAGTGTCTATTGAAAGTACAGATTCAAAGGGCAAGAATTGGTTTACTATTGGTGTATCGACAAACATCATTGATGCTTCGTTTAAAGCATTGATTGATAGCTTAGATTATAAACTATTTAAGGATAATGCCCCTGCTAGTAAATAGATGAGCAAAAATAATATCTCATTTATTTTACATAAACCTCAATTATCAGAAAATATTGGTGCATGCGCTAGAGCAGTAAAAAACTTTAATTTTAAAAAATTAGTGTTGATTAATCCAAAACCTATTTTTCCAAATGATAAAATTTTAGCTACATCTGTAGGAGCAAAAAACATTGTAAATCAAAGTAAAAATTATGATAATTTAGAAAAAGCTTTAAGAAAGATTGACATTTTAATTGCTACTTCAGCAAGATTTAGAAATAAGAATATAAAACATATTAATTTGGAAGATTTAAAAAAGATTGACTTTAAGAAAAAAGTTGGATTTTTATTTGGGTCAGAAGCATCAGGTTTATCAAATGATGAGGTAAGTTATGCAAATTACACTTTACAAATACCAACTAATCCTGATTTCAAGTCTTTAAATTTATCTCATAGTTTAATTATAATTGCACAATATGTAGCTAGCCTTCTTAAATCAAAAAATATTCCATTTAAAAAATCAAAAAAAGTAAAATCAGCAAGTAAAAAAGAAATTCAATCAATGTTAAGTCTTTGTATTAAAAATTTAGATGAGGTGAATTTTTTTAGACCCAAAGAAAAGAGACCGAAAATGTTAGAAAACCTAAGAAATATTTTTTACAAAATGGACTTATCCGATAAAGAAACACGGATATTATCTGGTGTATTTGCAAGTTTGGGTAAAAAACGTTGATTGACAAAATAATGAGTAAGTTTATAAACCCACCTATTAAATGACAAAAAGATTAAACTCTAAACATAAAGTTGACAGAAGATTGAAAGTAAATCTTTGGGGAAGACCTAAAAGCCCATTTAATACAAGAGCATATGGACCAGGCCAACATGGTCAGACAAAAACCTCGAAGCCTTCAGATTATGGAATTCAGTTACAAGCTAAACAGAAATTAAAAGCTTATTATGGGAATATTAATGAAAGACAATTTAGAAATATTTATAAAAAAGCTAGCATGCTCAAAGGTGATACAAGTGAGAACTTAATTGGATTATTGGAAAGAAGATTAGATGCAGTGATATATAGAGCAAAGTTTGCAACTACAATTTTTTCTGCAAGGCAATTAATCAACCATGGACATGTAAAAGTTAATGGAAAAAAAGTAAATATTTCTAGTTATTCTGTTAGGGAAGAAGACACTATAGAAATTAGAGATAAGTCAAAACAACTTGCAATAATCGACATTGCTCTAGCCAGTAAAGAAAGAGAAGCTCCAGAATATATTCAAATGGATGAAAAAAATAAAAAATTTAAGTTTGTTAGAACTCCAAAATTCGAAGAAGTGCCATACCCAGTTGTTATGGAGCCAAATTTAGTAATTGAATATTACTCTAGATAATAATTACTTTTTATAATTAATACCTTTATCATCAAATACTTTTTTCAATTCTCCACTCTCATACATTTCTTTTATGATATCACATCCGCCTATAAACTCTTTTTTAATATAAAGTTGTGGGATAGTTGGCCAATCGCTGAATACCTTTATTCCATCTCTTAAAGATTGATCTTCTAGCACGTTCACACCCTTAAAATTTATTTCTAACATTTTAAGTATATTTGAAACAGTCATTGAAAAACCACATTGTGGTTGATCTGGTGTACCTTTCATAAAAAGGCACACATCGTTAGTATCAATGTGATTTTGAATTAAACTTTTTGTTTGATCATCCATTATTGTTCCTTTGTTTTAATTGCTAAAGCGTGTAGTTCATTTCCCATTTTACCTTTTAATGAATTATAAACCATTTTATGTTGTTCAATTTTACTTTTACCTACAAATTGAGAAGAGGTTATAGTTGCTGAATAATGATTGCCATCTCCAGCTAGATCTTGAATATCAATCACTGCATCTGGCATTGCTTCTTTGATGTATTTTTCGATTTCTTTTAAATCCATTGCCATTTTTAACTCATGTATTTAGATAACCAATTTGTATAATAAGACTTTAATTCGTCAATTGTAAGTTTTGTCTTTTCATTAATAATCATATCGTTTTTTGTGATTATACCAAATTCTTCATTATGCACAGAGTTTTTGTCTAAAATTTTTGTTACTTCTTTTAAATCTCCTTTATTTATTTCTATTAAATACCTACCTTGATCTTCCGCAAAAAAATATTCAATTTCGTTGAGTAAATTTTTTGGTTTTTTAATCTTAATTCCTTTATTACCTTTAATGCACATCTTACTTATCGCAACCAATAGGCCTCCTATAGATATGTCATGAGCACTTTTTACATATCCTTTATCAATTAAATTTAATAATGACTCTCCATTGTTTTTTTCATTAAAAAGATTTACCTCTGGTGGAGGCCCATTTTTTTCATCTAAAATTGTTCTGGCAAATAAACTTTGGTCAATATGACCTTCCGTTTTACCAATAATTAAAACTAAATTATCCACTTCTTTTAAATCCATCGAAATCATATTTTTGTAATCTTTAATAAGACCCACACCACCAATTGATGGAGTTGGTTTGATTCCAACTTCTTTTGTTTGGTTGTAAAAAGATACGTTGCCAGATACAACTGGGAAATTCAAATATTTGCTAGCTTCACCTATACCTTGAACGCATTCAACAAATTCACCCATGTTTTCCTCTTTTTCAGGACTTCCAAAATTTAAACAATTAGTGATAGCGATAGGTTTTGCTCCAACAGAAATTAAATTTCTCCAACTTTCCGCTACGACTTGCTTACCTCCTGTTAATGGGTGGGCCCAACAATATACTGCTGAGGAGTCTACTGATGCTGCCACAGCTTTATTTGTTCCATGTACTCTTACAACACCAGAGTCCCCACCTGGTTTTTGAATGGTGTCACCCATAACTGTATGATCATATTGTTGCCAGATCCATTCTTTACTACAAATATTTTGATTAGATAAAACCTTCTTCAGTACATCTTTTATCTTAAATTTATTCAAAATTTCATTTTTAAATTTATTTTTTTTAGGTAACTTTGATTTTTTCCATTTACGATCATACATTGGAGAGTTTTCAACAAGAATATTAATGGGGATTTTGGCTACCTGTTCTTGATTAAAAAATAATTCAATGTTTTTTGAGTTTGTTGTTTTTCCAATGACCGCAAAATCTAAATTCCATTTATCAAATATTTTTTTTGCAATTTCTTCTTTTCCATTTTCTAAAACAATTAACATTCTTTCTTGACTTTCAGACAACATAATTTCATATGGAGTCATTTTAGTTTCTCTGCATGGAACTTTATTTAAATCAATTTCAATACCCAAATTTCCCTTTGATGCCATTTCTATACTCGAAGAGGTGAGGCCAGCTGCCCCCATGTCTTGAATTGCAATAATTGAGTCACCAGCCATCAATTCTAAACATGCCTCTAATAAAAGTTTTTCTGTAAAAGGATCACCAACCTGTACAGTTGGTTTCTTTTCTTCAATCTTTTCATCAAAACTTGCTGAAGCCATACTTGCACCATGAATTCCATCCCTACCAGTCTTAGAACCAACGTAAATTACAGGTTTATTTAAACCAGCAGCCTTAGAGTAAAAAATCTTATTTTTTTTAACTAAACCAAGTGTCATTGCGTTGACCAAAATGTTTCCATTATAAGAACTATCAAATGAAGTCTGTCCTGCTATAGTAGGCACACCCATACAATTACCATAACCACCGATGCCATGCACAACCCCGCGCAAAAGATTTTTTGTTTTTTTATGTTGTGGTGATCCAAAATGTATTGAATTTAAATTTGCTATTGGTCTTGCCCCCATTGTAAATACATCTCTCATAATTCCCCCAACGCCAGTTGCGGCTCCTTGATAAGGTTCTATAAATGAAGGATGATTATGACTTTCAATTTTAAAAACTATTGCATCACCATCTTCAATATCAATAACACCTGCATTTTCTCCTGGACCTTGAATTACTTTTTTTCCTTTAGTTGGAAGCTTTTTTAAGTGAAGTCGTGACGACTTATATGAACAATGTTCATTCCACATTGCTGAAAAAATCCCAAGCTCAGTAATATTTGGAGTTCTTTTCAGTAATTGACAAATTTTTTTATACTCTTCAGACTTTAGACCATGTTCTATAGCAATTTGTTCATTAACTATCATTATTTAATATTATTAATAAGGTTTTTGAAAAAAATTGAACCATCTTCCCCAGATAAACTTTGATCTATCATTCTTTCAGGATGAGGCATCATCCCTAAAACATTTTTTTCTTTATTAAAAATTCCTGCAATATTCTTAATTGAACCATTAGGATTATATTGATCTTCTACCTTACCCTCATTATTACAATAATAAATTGCTATTTGATTATTATCTTTGATTTCTTTCAATTGATCTTTGGTACAAAAATAATTTCCTTCATTATGAGCAATATGAAATTCCAAAACATCTTTATTAAGATTTTTAAAATAAGTATTTTCTTTGTTGTCTAATTTCACAAAGACATTTTTACATATAAACTCCAAATACTTATTTCTTAACAAAACTCCTGGCACTAAACCTGTTTCAACTAGTATTTGAAATCCATTACAAATTCCCATGACCAATCCTCCAGATTTTGCAAAATTTATTACTGATTGCATAATTTTAGACTTTGATGCCATACTTCCACATCGTAAGTAATCTCCATATGAAAAACCACCCGGGAGCACAACTAAATCGCTTTTAGGGAGCTCATTATCATCATGCCAAACCATCTTGTTGGTAAAACCAAATTTCTTGAGTGCAACATCCATGTCCCTATCACAATTTGAACCAGGAAAAGTTATTACAGATGACTTCATTAATTATTGTGTTTCAATAATTTTAAAGTTTTCGATTACAAGATTAGCTAAAAGTTTTTTACACATGTCCTCTACAACAGCTTTTGCTTTCTTTGGATCATTTTCATTAACATCTATTTCAAAATATTTACCTTGTCTTACTTCACTTATATTTTCAAAACCCATTCCATCCAATGCTTGATGGATGACTTTACCCTGTGGATCTAAAACATCCTTTTTTAATGTTATTATTGCGGAAACTTTCATTTACTCTTTTTTTTAATAGATGAGAGTTTTGTTACGTTAACAGCGGATACATTTGATTGTTCATGAAGAATACCAAGTCGTTTTGCAACCTCAGTATAAGCTGGTATCAAATCTCCCAAGTCTTTTCTAAATCTGTCCTTATCAAGTTTTTTGTCAGTAATTGAATCCCACAATCTACAAGTATCAGGGCTGATTTCATCCGCTAAAATAATTTTATTTTTTCCGCTTTCATGAGTAAAGCCAAACTCTACCTTAAAATCGACTAGTTTAATTCCAACACCTCGAAATAAACCTAATAAAAAGTCATTCAGACGTTTTAAATTTTCATCAATCAAATCAAGCTGAATAGCACTAAGCCAATTAAATGCTAGAATGTGTTCTCTACTTATATTTGGATCTCCCAATTTATCATCTTTGAGACAATACTCTATTAATGGGTATTCAAGCACAGTTCCATCTTCGATACCTAATCTTTTTGTTAAAGATCCAGTTGCAATATTTCTTACAATGAACTCAATAGGAATTATATCCACAAGTTTAACAAGTTGTTCTCTCATATTAAGTCTTTTTACTAAATGATTTTTAATTCCAATTTGATTCAAGTTTGAGAGTATATGTTCTGAAATTCTATTATTAAGAACACCTTTTCCCTCAATAGTACTTTTTTTTTGATTATTAAATGCCGTTGCATCATCTTTAAAATATTGAATAACAAGATTTTTGTCAGAAGTTGCATAAATAATTTTAGCTTTTCCTTCGTATAGTTTTTTCCCTTTTTTCATTATTTGATAACTCTTCTAAAAATAAAATTGACATTTTTCATATGTTTTGAATAGCTAAATATTGATTTTAATTTATTTATTGAAATTTTACTCATTAAATATTTGTCAGATTGTGCTACATCAAATAAATTCAAATTTTCAGCAAAACACTTTTTTGAAAAATTTTGAACCATTCTATATGATTTTTCTCTAGTTAATCCAGTTTTTG
Source organism: uncultured Pelagibacteraceae bacterium (assembly GCA_902632935.1). GTDB lineage: Bacteria > Pseudomonadota > Alphaproteobacteria > Pelagibacterales > Pelagibacteraceae > Pelagibacter. The sequence continues at coordinate 108,542 of CACPEJ010000002.1, read as the reverse complement.
TAAGTTCAAGCATTAACTCTTGTGAAAAAATTAAACCTTTTGTTGTATTTAAATTCTCCAACATTTTTTTTGGATAAACAATCATATTATCTAAAATATTGGCTAATCTTACTAAGGCAAAATCAATAGTTATATTAGCATCTGGGCCAATGTTTCTCTCTACACTTGAATGTGAAATATCTCTTTCGTGCCATAAGGCAATATTTTCAAGTGCAGGAATTACAGTACTTCTAACCATTCTTGAAAGACCTGTTAAATTTTCACTTAAGATAGGATTTTTTTTATGTGGCATTGCAGATGAACCTTTTTGTTTTTTTGAAAAAAATTCTTGTAGTTCGTAAACTTCAGTTCTTTGTAAATGTCTGATTTCTGTAGCTACTCTCTCTACAGAACCCGCAATAATTCCAAGAACTGAGAAATAAAAAGCATGTCTATCTCTTGGAATAACTTGAGTTGAAATGGGTTCAGCTTTTAGGCCAAGTTTTTTTGCAACATGTTTTTCTACATTTGGATTTATATTGGCAAATGTTCCAACAGCACCTGAAATAGCACATGTCGAAACTTCATCTATTGCATCGATTAATCTTTTTCTATTTCTTTTAAATTCTGCGTAAAAAGAGGCAAGTTTTAAACCAAAGGTAATGGGTTCAGCATGTATACCATGACTTCTTCCCATGCATGGTGTAAATTTATATTTGTTTGCTTGTCTTTTTAATATTTTTAAAATTTGATCAATGTCTTTGAGAATTATTTTTCCTGACTGAACTAATTGAATATTGAAACTCGTGTCTAAAACATCTGATGATGTCATCCCTTGATGAAGGTACCTTGCTTTAATTCCAGCTTTTTCTGTGACAGAAGTTAAAAAAGCTATGACATCGTGTTTAACTTGAGACTCAATTTGGTGAATTCTTTTAACATTAATTCTTGCTTTTGTTCTAACAATTGATGAGACCCCTTTAGGAATTTGATTTAATTTTTCCATAGCTTGTGCTGCAGCTATCTCAACATCTAACCAAATTTTGTATTTATTTTCTTCCGACCAAATATCAGTAAGTTCTTTTCTCGAATATCTTTTAATCATTAATTATAAATATGGAGGCTTTGTATAACCTTTAGCAGATTCTGTAAAAATTTCATAACCATTTTCTGTAATTCCAACTGTATGTTCAAATTGTGCAGACAAAGATTTATCTTTTGTAACTGCTGTCCAACCATCATTTAGCAGTTTAGTTGCAAATTTACCTACATTAATCATAGGTTCAATTGTAAATGTCATTCCTGGTTTTAGTTCCATTCCTGTATTTTTATTTCCATAATGTAAAATATTTGGTGACTCGTGAAAAGTCGTACCTATACCATGTCCACAAAAATCTCTGACAACTGAAAAACCTTTTTCCTCTACATATGTTTGAATTTCGTGACCAATATCTCCAAGTTTTTTTCCAGGTTTTAAAATTTTTATGGCCCTCATCATCGACTCGTGAGTTGCGTCTATAAGATTATTTAATTTGACTGAAGTTTTACCTATACAAAACATTCTACTTGTATCTCCGTAGTGGTTATCAATAATTGCTGTGACATCCACATTGACTGCATCCCCTTCTTCTAAAATTCTTTCTTCAGAGGGAATTCCATGACAAACGACATGGTTTAATGATGTACATAATGATTTAGTAAAGCCTCTATAATAAAGTGGGGCAGAGTAACCTCCGTTGTCTCTAATAAATTCGTAACCAAGTTTATCAATTTGAGCAGTTGAAATACCTTCTTTTATATTTTCAGTAAGCATATCTAAGGTCTCAGCTGCAAGTTTCCCTGCAATTCTCATTTTTTCAAATTTTTCTAAATAACTATTCATTTATTATTTTTAACTTTTTTTCTATTCTTATTTCTTTTGAATTTAATTTGCATCTATAAGCAAGAAAATTAACACCAGCTTTTTTCGCAATAAGATAGTTTTTATAGTATTCTTCATCAATATCTTTGGCAATTTTAAAATTTTCCATATTTTGTATCTGAACTAAGAAGATCAAGTATGATTTATAACCTTTTTTTATGGCATCAATAAGGGTAAGAAGATGTTTTGAGCCTCTTGTAGTAATTGCATCAGGAAATTCGGCAGTTTTTTTCTCTCTAAAAAGAGTTACATTTTTAACTTCGATAAAACTTTTTTGCTTTTTTTTCTCTATTAAAAAATCAAATCTAGTTTCTTTATTATAAAAAACTTCGGACTTAATACTATCATTATTTTTTAACTCATTAATTAAATTAGTATTTAGACCATGTTCAACAATTTTGTTTGCCATGTGAGTATTTACACCAACTAAATTGTTATTGGCTTTAATTAATTCTAAACCATATTTTAATTTTCTTTTTGGATTGTCGTTTTTAAGTAAATAGACCTCATTTCCCACTTCAAGCAGACCTTTCATTGAGCCAGTATTTGGACAATGGGCTGTCACAACTTCTTTATTTATTTTTACATCTACAAAAAAACGTTTATATCTTTTGATTAATTTGCCTTTTATTAAAGACTTGGTAAATTCCATATTCAAATTATAGATAATATGAAAAAAAATACAAAAGTTAATGCTGCTATATTAATTATTGGAAACGAAATTCTTTCCGGCCGAACTCAAGATACAAATACAAGCACCTTGGCTGTATGGCTGAATTCACTTGGAGTTCAGGTAAATGAAGTAAGAGTAATACCAGATACAAAAAAAGCTATAATTGAAAATTTAAATGTCTTAAGAAAAAATAACAATTATGTTTTTACAACTGGTGGTATTGGTCCAACACATGATGATATCACAGCTGAGTCTGTCTCAGAAGCTTTTGGATTAAAATATGAAATTCATCAAGAAGCTTTTAAAATATTGGAAAGTTATTATAAACCAGGAGAATTCAATGAAGGCAGACAGAAAATGGTCTGGATGCCACGTAATGCAAAATTAATTTTAAATCCAACGAGTGGTGCACCTGGATTTAGTGTTGAGAATGTATTTTGTTTACCAGGTGTCCCATCGATATTAAAATCAATGTTAGGAAGTTTGAAACAAAAAATTGTAGGTGGTGATCCAATAATAAGCCAGACAATAAGCTTAAGAACTGTAGAAAGTGAAATTGCAAATTCTTTATCAAAAGTTCAAGATCAGAATAAAGATGTTGAAATTGGAAGCTATCCTTTTTTCCATGCAGGAAAACTTGGAGTATCCATAGTTCTTCGATCTGAGCAGCAATCAAAAATTGATACTTGTAGTGCTCAGATTTTAAATTTTATTAAAGAAAAAAAAATAGAAATAGTAGATCGATAAATGCTTTATTTTGCTTATGGTAGTAACCTACATCATTTTCAAATGAAAAGAAGATGTAAAGATAGTGTTTTTTTAAAAAAAATAAATCTCAAAAATTTTAAATTAACATTTAGAAGTAAATATCGAGCGGCAGATATTGAGCCAAAAAAAAATTCTATTGTTCCAGGTGCATTATTTGAAATATCTAAAAGTGATGAAAAAAAACTCGATAATTATGAAGACTTTCCAATTTTATATAAGAAGTATTATTTTTTATATTATGGAAAAAAAGTTATGACCTATACAATGACAAAAAAAACACCTTTCAGATTTCCCACCGAAAGATATCTCAATGTGGTAAAAAGAGGCTACAATGATTGTAAACTTGATAAAAAATATTTGTTAAAAGCTTTATCCAATTGAAGATATTTGATTAATTAAAAAATGAACTTTTTTTGCATCAAAAAAATTAGGTTTTAATATTTTTTTTTCATTAATACTTTTTTGAAAATTTTTAAGATTTTCAAAAACAGGATAAAATCTAAAATCTTTTTTATTTTCTATTGGTTCAAAAATGACTTTATTAGATTTTTTTAATATAAATTGGTCACTTAAACTTTTTGTTTTTGAAAATAATTCAAAATTGTTATTTTTATCAAAAATTTTAATTTGATGGATAGATTTCTGTTTAGATTTTAACGGTAAAATTTTAAAATTTATATAAATAATAAAATTCTTTTTAATATTTCTTAATTTAATTTTTATATTAGTAGGGTTTTTTTTTCTGTCTTTATTTACATTTTCAATAATAAAATCACCAAATAAGTCCTGCAAATAATAGATGGTATGGCATACGTAATTATAAAAGATACCACCGCCTCTATTGTGAAAATTTTTCCATGTGGATCTTTTTTGTTGAGGCATTTTGATTGCCCAATTTATTTGAATTTTTTTGATATGAATTTTTTTTAAAATATTTTTTTTAAAAAATTTAAATGCTGCTATTTTTGGGAATTCATAATTAACTATGTGTAATAACTTTTTATTTTCTAATAAATTGATAACTTGCATGACTTGTTTGTAGGATTTAGTCGCTGGTTTTTCACAAAAAATATGAATTTTTTTCTTAATAGCTGTTTTGATTATTTCCAGATGTGTTTCTGGTGGAGAAGATATTATTACTGCATTGATTTTTTTGTTACTTAACATTTTTTTCCAGTCTGTGTATATCTTAATTTTATTAATAGTTTTAAAATTTACAGGATTTTTAAAACAGAAAGCAATTGTGTTAAATTCTTTTATTCTATGGATTGCATTATAAATAAGTTTATAACCAAAATTTTTTCCTATTATTCCTACATTAATTTTTTTCATTTTTTAAAAGCAGACATTAAAATGTATAAGTACCATTTAAAATAAAATGGAATTGTATAATAACTGAATTTACTTTCTCCACTTGTTCTTACTGGCCATTTTTCAGGTAGTTCTGTAATCTTATAATTATATCTATATGCTTTAGCTAACAATTCTATACTAAAAGTAAAACCCCTCTTTGACTCAATTGGGAATTTTTCAACAATTGATTTTGAAAATAATCTAAATCCGTTGGTTGCATCTTTTGTGGGTAACGTTGTAAAATTAGTTAATGTAAAGGATACAAATTTTACAATTAATCGTTTTACTAGTGGTGCTCCCTCATAACTTCCACCATCTATAAATCTACTTGCACAAACTATGTCGTAACCTTCACAAAACTTATAAAACATTTTAGCAATTAAATTAAAATTTTCATGATCATCTGCAGGGTATAACAATATTGCTTTAGATTGAATATTCTCAAAACCTGTCTTTATAGCTCCATTGAGTCCCTGATATTTATTTTTAAGACAAATTATTTGACTTTCGTCAAAATTATTTTTGATTACTTGAATTGTTGGATCTTCATCAAAATCATACACTACCATTACTCTAAAATTAATTTCTGGAATTTTAAATATTTCCTCTATTGTTTTTGAGATATTTCCTTCTTCTCGAAAAACTGGAATTATAATATCTAAATCATATTTCATTTGAATTTAAATGACTTGTTATTATCTAATATAAAGGTATTTATTATTCAATAAATATGAGTGTTTCTGATTTAAAACCTGGAGTTATCAAAGAATGCCAGATTTGTAGATCTAAAAAAATATATGAAATTCTAGATCTTGGCCATTCAGGCTTATGTGATAGTTTACTTACTAAAAATGATTTAAATAAGTTTGAAAAAAGTTATCCACTTAAACTTTTAAAATGTAGAAATTGCCATTTACTCCAAATAAATTATGTTGTTGATAACAAAGAAGTTTTTCATTTAGATTACCCATATAAGAGCGGCATAACAAAAACCTTAAAAGATTTGTTACATAACACAAGTAAATATGCTGTAAAAAATTACAAGTTTTCAAAAAAACCTCTTGCAATAGATATAGGCTCTAATGATGGAACGCTTCTTGAGGGCTTCAAAAACCAAGGCTTTAAAGTTTTAGGTGTTGAACCTACAAACATTGCAAAATTAGCAAATAAAAAAGGTATTAAGACAATTCAAAAATTTTTTGATAACAAAACCGCTCGGATTATAAAAAAAAGATATCAAAAAGCTGATGTAATTACTGGAACAAATATTTTTGCCCACATTAATAAACTTGATAGTCTAATGAATGGAGTAAAGAGTTTAATTGATCGAAAAAATGGAATTTTTATAACCGAATCTCATTACGCTGTTAACATTTTAGACGAAATGCAATTTGACTCAATTTATCATGAACATCTGAGATTTTACTTATTAAAACCTTTAATTTATCTCTTAAATAAATATGGCTTTAAAGTAATTGATGCATCTAGAATACCAAATTATGCTGGTTCAATTCGAGTAACAGCAACTCTAAATAAAAATATTAAACCCAAAACAAATGTAAAAAAGATAATTGATCAAGAAAAAAAGCGGGGTTTTTATTCTGAAAAAAAATATAAGCAATATGCAAAAAAAGTAATCTCAGTTAGAAAAAATTTAAGTGAAATGTTATGGAAATTAAAATTAAAAAGAAAAAAAATTGCTGGAGTCGGTTGTCCGGGAAGAAGTATAACTTTATTGGCATATTGTAATATAACCAACCAATTGATTGATTATATTGCTGAACAAGCTAGCTCATTAAAGTTAAATATGTTTACACCAAGCACACACATTAAAATTATTGATGAGAAGTATATGATTAAAAATCAACCTGATTATGCACTTATCCTATCTTGGCATTATGGAAAAAACGTTATGAAAAATTTAAGAAATAAAGGATATAAGGGAAAATTTATTATGCCTTTACCTAAACCTCGAATTTTAAATTAAATACATTATTAAATATCAGATTAAAAATTATGGAATTGATAAAAAAAGAAATCTTCGTTTATATTGTTTTAAGTATTTTGTTTGCAATAACTGTTCAGCAATTTCCATTTTTCAAAGGCAACTCTTTACATTTAATTCACGCAATTAAAAATTTCGAATTTAATAAATTACAAAATGATTGGATTGCCAATACAACCAACCATCTACCATTATTCACAATATTTAATCATTTCTTAATTAAATTTTTCTCATTAAAAATTCTATATATAATTCATCTTTGCTTATTGTCATTATGTTCGCTTTTTTTATTTCTTATTTGTAAAACTCAATTTAAGGAATTAAAGAGTCCATTTTTATCATTAGTATGGTTCTCTTTATTTATAATAATTTATCATGAAAATAGTTTGTTCGGAGGTGTTGCTGGCCAAGATGTTATAAATGAAGGATATCAACCCGCAAGTTTTGGTGTTTTATTTTTTGTAGCAATTTATCTCTTTTTAATAAATAAAAATTTCTTTTCTATTTTATTTATCTGTTTAGCAGCATCTTTTCACCCAACTTATGTTCTTCACTCTGGTTTTTTGATGTTAGGAATATTTTCTTACTTTTTTTTTAAAAAGGAATATATAAAAATATTCAAAATAAGTATTATTTATTCAATTTTGATATTACCAATTACTTTATACATAATACTCAATTTCTTTTTTTTAGATAAGAACTTAATATTAGAAGGTCAAAAAATTTTATTAGATAGAGCTGTACATCATGCAGTTATTCAAAGTTGGTTTTCTTATAAGGATTTTTTTTCAATTTTGATTTATCTTATATCGCTTATAATAATTTATAAGGAAAAAAAATTTTTTATACCATTTCTTGTTTTTGGTTTTATGTCAATTATCTTTTCATTTATTCAGTTTTTTTTTGAAAATAATACTTTAGCTCTAAGCTTTCCGTGGAGGACATCAGTTTTTTTGGTTCCCATTTCTACAATGATAATTTTGTCTTTTTTTATACAAAATTTTTTTGATAAGAAAAAATACATCAAAATATTAAGCATTATCTTAATTTTTTTTTCAGTATCTATTTTTTCGGTAAAAAATCATTTTATTGAGAATTCAAATAAAAACTTTCACAAAAAAATGGAGCTGATAAATAAGATTAAAGAAAATTATGTTTATATTGACAGGTTATTAATACCGGTCTCTCTTGAAGATGTAAGGATGAATATTGGCCTGCCAATTTTTGTTGATTGGAAACACCCACCTTTTAAATTCAATGAAATAATTGAGTGGAAAAGCAGAATCAATTTAGCCTCATCCTTTTTTGCAGCTAAAAATTTTGATCAAAAAATGTCAATTCTTAATGAAATTAATGAAATTGAAAATATTTCTCATGTTCTGATTAACAAAAAAGATCTAATAGATGGTTGTAAAGATTTAATTGATGACATCAAATATTCATTAGTAAGTAAAATGGATTGTTATCAATAAATAATTATTTTTTGATGTAAATATTATCCTGAAAATATAAAAGAGGAAAAGTGAATTTTTTTAATAATCTGAAGTTATTTTTTTTAAGAAATATGTCAACTTCATCTGGTGTATAATCTTTATATAGTTGAAAGAAGTGTTTTTCTACTAATATAAGTTTGACTTGTTTTGAGATTAATTTTTTCGCACCTTTTAGAACATTTAATTCAAATCCTTCAACATCAATCTTAAGAAACATATTATCTATTTTTTTATTAACAAAATAACTATCAAGTCTTTTGGTTTTGATTTGGTACTTTTTTTCATAAAAATTATCTGAGTTTAAAACAAATTTTTTAAATCTTGAGAAAAAAGTATTCTTACTTTTTGAAAATGTTGAAGATGAACTAATTTTGTTAATATAAAAAAATTTTGTAGCTTTTTTGTCCGCTAAACCTATATTAAACAATTCAATCTTTTTATTTTTTTTATATTTTCTGCTTAATATTTTAAAAATATCTTTTTGTGCTTCAAAACAATAGATTTTTTTGTGTTTAAGTTTTAATAAATAGCTTAAAAACTCCCCTTTGTGTGAGCCTACATCTATAAAATATTTTATTTCAAATTTTTCTAAATAATTGATAATCCGACTTTGGTGAAAATAATCAAAAAAGTTTATAATTTTTTCAAAAAGCACATTTTATAAATATACCAAATAAATAACATATACAACAAATGTAAAGTTCTAAAATTTATTTTATGTTAGACAACCAAATTGTCTCAAAAGGATTAAGAATTATAAATTTTTTATAAATAGTATTATTTTTTGATTTTAATAAATTTTTCATTTTTTGATTTTTTTTATGAAACTTAACTTTTTGAATTTTTGAACTTAAATTTGTAATACATAAGATAGTTTGTTTCTTATCTTTACTTATTCTCTTAAATCCATAGACTTTCTGACCCAAATTTAAATTTAATCTCGAGGCATTTGGATGAAAAGCTTTTTGCCTTCTTCTAATTTCCAATAGACCACATATGCTATTATAAAATATACTTTGTTTAGTTTTATGGTTTCTAAGTTTCTTAGAAATATCTTCGTAATTCCATCTATATCTATTTACATCCCTATTATTACCAGTGATGATAAATTTATTTTCATCATTAGAGGTACCAAAAATAGAATTAAAATATATCGCTGGTATTCCCTCAAAAGAGATCATTATAGCATGAGCTGAAATATATCTTTCTAGATAAAATTCACCTTTTTTATCATAATCAGATTTTTTCAAAGCATTAAAGACAGTAATATTTGCTTCATAAACTTTTTTAGTTTTATTTTGAACTTTTCTATAAGAGAATTTTGAACCATTTTTTTTTAGCCTCTTTATAAAATTATCTAATAATTTTTTATTTAATAATCCTTCTGTAGGTCTTATTCCTATTCCATCGTGTGAAGCAATAAAGTTTAAATAACAATTTCCTTTTTTTGTACTTGGAAGATTTCTGCTCCATTTATTTAGATATGAACTATTTTCAAATAAAAAAGCATGAATTAATAATGGTGGTAAAGAAAAATTATAAATCCAGTTAGCCTCGTCATTTTTACCAAAATAACTCAAATTCTCCTTTTCTGGCAAATTTGTTTCTGTAATTATTCTAGTTTGTACGTTCAGCAGATTAATAATATTTCTTAAAAGTTTAATAATTTCATGAGTTTGTTTTAAATTAATACATTTACTTCCATTCTCCTTCCAAAGATATGCAATAGCATCTAATCTAAAAATAGTAACACCATTATTAATGAGATGAATCATTATTTTGATAAATTGAATTAATACAGCAGGATTTTTAAAATTTAAATCGATTTGATCTGGGCTAAATGTTCGCCAAAGATAATCAGTTTTTTTAAAAATCTTTATCCTTTTAAGTAATTTATGATCTCGTGGTCTAACAACCTTAGAAGAATTAAATTTAGAGTTTACTGTTAAAAAATAATCTTTTCCAGGTTCTTTTTTCTTAAGAAAATTTTTAAACCACAAACCTCTCGCAGATGAATGATTAATAACCATATCGGCCATAACATCACTTGATTTTGAAACATTCTTGATATCCGACCAATTCCCAAGCTTATTCTCAACTTTATAATGATCTTTTACAGCAAAGCCACTATCGCTACTTGAAGGATAAAATGGTAAAAAATGAATAGTGTTAAAATAATTTTTTAATTTTTTCTGAAAGAAGCTTTGAAATACTCTAATTGATTTATTTTTTTTGGAATATACGCTGTCACCATAACAGATTACCAAAGTTGTTTTTTCAGAGATATTTTTCTTCTTTTTTGAATTTTCTTTATTAAAGTTTTTGATTATTTGGACAATTTCATTCTCAAAATAATCAATATCTTTTTTAGATAAGATTATTTTGTAAATATTGTCTAATCTAGATCTTATAGTTTTTTGATCTTTTTGAGTTAACATTAATAATATTTTTTATTATCATCATTAACTACTTTTTCAAGTCTTCCATGTAAATCTATCTTATCCTGTTTTTATTTTTGTCAAAAAATAAAACCTTGTCTTTAGAAAATGATATTTTAAGCGATTGATTGCTTATATCTTCTGACGATTTAATAATAATTTGGTTGTCTGATAATTTAGCGTAAATAATTTTTTCAAAGCCTAAATTTTCAATAAGATCTACTTCAACGTCTAACTTAATTTCACGATCATTTTTTATACTAATATCTTCAGGTCTAATACCTAAATAAATCTCATCTTTAAAATTAAAATTTTCAAAAGTTATTATATTTTTAAACAATTCTATATTTTTTGAATTGATAATCTGTTCTTTATTTATTTTAATAATATTCATTTTTGGGGAACCAATAAATTCTGCAACGAAAATATTATTGGGATCAGTGTAAATCTCATTTGGAGTTCCAAACTGTTCAATAATTCCTTTGTTTAGAACCACAATTCTATCAGCTAATGTCATCGCCTCTATTTGATCGTGTGTTACATAAATAATATTTGTTTTTAATTTTTTGTGTAATTTAGAAATTTCAACTCTCATTTCTGATCTTAAAGCTGCATCTAGATTAGATAATGGTTCATCAAATAAGAACACTTTTGGATTTCTTGTAATTGCTCTACCAATTGCAACCCTTTGTCTTTGTCCACCTGAAAGTTGTTTGGGCTTTCTCTCTAATAAATCTTCAATTTGAAGTGTAGCAGCTGCATGATTAACTTTTTCGTTAATTTCATTTTTTGAAATTTTTTCCATTTTTAAACCAAATGACATATTTTCAAAAACATTCATGTGTGGATATAAAGCGTAAGATTGAAAGACCATTGCAATTTCACGCTTGGAAGGAATCAGGTTATTAATTAATTTTGTATCTAAAAAGATTTCTCCTTGATCGATACTTTCTAATCCAGAGACCATTCTCAATAAAGTTGATTTTCCACAACCTGAAGGACCCACTAAAACTATAAATTCTCCATCCTTTATATCTATGTTAAAATTGTTGATAACTTTATTTTCGCCAAAAGATTTTTTGAGATTTTTAATAACAATTTTCGACATTTACTTGATTTAAAAGGATTTTAAGTAACCATTAAATGTTGTTAAAAATTTATTACACTGCTAAATTTATCGCAATGAAAAAATTGCGAAGATTAGAGAAATCTAAATTTCAGAGAGAAACTATATAAGAAGGGGAATGTATGATTAAAAAAATCATGATAAATATATTTGCTCTAGTATTTCTAATTACTAATACTAGTTTTGCAGATATTAAATTTTGGACCACAGAGGTCCAACCAGCTAGAATGGCAAAACAAGAGGAGATGGCTAAAGCGTTTGAAGCTAAAACTGGCATCAAAGTTGAAGTCATACCAATTGAAGAAAAAGATCTTGGCACAAGAGCTACTGCAGCAGCAGCTGCTGGAGATCTTCCAGATGTGATTTATCACACTCTTCAATATGTTTTACCATGGGCTGAGGCAGGCATATTAGATGTTGATGCAAATAACGCTGTAGTTAAGTCGTTAGGTAAGAAAACATTTGCACCGGGCGCATTAAATATGGCTAAGAAGGGTGGAAAAATTGCAGCTGTACCAGTTGATGGCTGGACACAAATGGTCGTTTATAGAAAAGATCTATTTGCTGCAGCTGGTTTAGAGCCACCAACTTCATATGCAAACATCGTTAAAGCAGTGAATGCATTATCAAGTAATGATATGTTTGGCTTTGTAGCTGCCACAAAAACAGATGAAAACTTTATGAGCCAAGTACTTGAACATGTACTTTTAGCTAATGGAGTTAATTTTGTTAAAAAAGGTGGAACTAAAAAGCAAGGGAAAGCTTTAAAGAATTCTTTAGAATTTTATAAAGTAATTGCGAAAGCAAGCCCTCCAGGAGAATTATTCTGGAAACAATCAAGAGCTTTATACTTTGCTGGCAAAACACCAATGATTATTTGGTCACCATTTATTATGGATGAATTAGCAGGTTTAAGAGACTCTGCTCCACCAACAATAAATAGCGATCCAACATCACCAGAGTTAGCTTCTAAAACTGGTTTCATTACTAATTTTAGTGGACCGAACAATAAAAAAGGTGCTGCTTGGGCTGATGTAAGATACTTTGGTATTACTGCGGATGCAGATACTGATGAAGCTAAAAAATTCATCGAGTACTCTATGAGTGAAGGTTATACAGCGACATTAGGAATTGCTCCGGAAGGAAAATTCCCAGTAAGAAGAGGAAACAAAAGTGATCCTAGTGCTTACACTAAAGCTTGGAGTAAATTACCAGTAGGTGTTGATAGAAAAGCTCCTTTAACAGATCTTTATTCTGCAGATGTTATTGATAACATCGTTGCAGGTTTAGACACTGCAAACAGATGGGGTGTTAAAGAGGGTGAACTATCTCGAGCATCAAAAATCATCAATTCTCAATTCTTAAACAGAATCACTAGAGAATATATTGATGATCAAATCTCAGTTGATGAAGCAGTTAAGAAAATTAACGCTGAATTAGCTAAGTTTTAAATAATAAATTTATAAAGAGCGGATAATATTTTATTATCCGCTTTTTATCATGAGTGATTCATTATCAAAATTAGAAAAAAGAACTGCTTACACTTTAGTTTTACCTGCAGTCCTATTAGTTTTTGCAATCGTATTATTTCCCATATTTGCCAATGTTTGGATCAGTTTCAAAGACATTGAATTAAAAGATATTAGAATTCCAGAGCCTCGAGCAAAGAAAATTGTAAAATCAATATCAGAAAATCAATCAGAATTAAAAATTATTTATAAATTACGAAATAGTTCTTTAATTCAAGAAATAAGAAATGTTCAGTTTCAAGATAAATTTCCAACAAATGTTTCACCAGTCAATCTTGACTCAAGATGTAATTTTCAATCTAAAAAAGTTGTTTGTAATTTTGGAAATTGGCAGGCGAAATACAGGGAAAATTTTGAAATAACTATACAGAATAACAATGGTGAAATAATTGATAAAAAAATAATTAAATCTCAAAAACCAGTTTTAAGCGGTAAAGCAGATAACCCGTTACTCACTACGAATTTTACTTTAGAAAATTTTAAAAAAGTTTTTTATGAAAATAATTTTGTTGAATTACTTTTAACAACATTTTACTTCACTTTTTTTGGCACAGTTGGTGCAATTATCTTTGGAATTTTAGCAGCACAATTAGTTAATCAAAATATTCAAGGTCGAACTTATATGCGAGGTATTCTACTTTTTCCATATGTAGGCCCTGTAGTTGCTTTAGCTTACACTTGGACTTTATTACTAGATCCAAATAGCGGAACTTTAAACGCATTATTGGTTAATTTTAACATCATAGAACAACCAATAAATTTATTAGGCCAAAAATACATAACCATGAGTATTTTAGGATTTGAATTTAAATTAAGGTTGGCTTTAACGACAGTCATTTTTTTTGAAATTTGGCGCTATTTTCCACTTGCCTTTCTATTTATTTTAGCAAGATTGCAAGCAATACCACAAAGTTTGTATGAAGCCGCAGAGGTGGATGGAGCAAGTCCTATTCAAAAATTTATCCATATTACACTGCCTCAAATTACAGCGATTATCTCAATTTTATTTATGATTAGGTTTATTTGGAACTTTAATAAATTTGAAGATATCTTTTTATTAACGGGTGGGGCATCAGGCACAAGAACTTTACCTATTAATGTTTATCAACAAGGATTTGCAGTTTCAGATATTGGAATGGGCTCTGCAGTTTCGATAGTCATTGTGATGTTACTTCTTAGTTTCATGATTATTTATTTTAGATTAATTGGAAAGAGGGCTAATGAAGTTTAAGTCTCTTGCAATATTTTTAATCGTTTCATCTTTTTTTCTGACATGTATTTTATCAATTTGGAAGATCATGGCCACACTACAAGGTTTAAGTTTTACTAATTTAAACATCACACCTGTATTCTTAATTGGTATTTTATTATCTTTAACATTTGTCTTAATCGGTAATAAACTTAACAACTTAATAAAGATTCTTTTATTATCTTTTATATTTTCAATTTCATATTTTTACCTAAATGAGACATCTCCATATTGGTATATATTTGGAGTTTTCTTAATTACTTTATTTTTTACGAACAAACTCAAAAAATATAATATGCAATCTTTAAAGGAAGATTTCATATCTGAAAAAATTATTTTTGATTTTATTACCTTATTTGGCATTGTTTTCTTTGCATTTGTAATCTTATTCCCGTTTTACATTATGCTAGTTACCAGTTTTAAAACTCAGATCGCTTTATTAGTTAATCCTTTAGACTTTAGTCTAGATTTTACAAAAAGCTTAACTGAGTTGTTCAAATCTTATTTTGTTATCTTTGAAACTTATAATTTTGGTAGATATATCTTAATAAGCTCAGCAGTTTCTATCGGAACTGTTATTGTCACATTATTATTTGCAATCCCTGCAGCTTATGCTGTTGCTAGATTAAACTTTTTCGGTAAAAACTTTTTATCAACTTCGATCTTAATCATTTATATGTTTCCAGCTATAGTATTAGTCATCCCTTTATATACTGTGTTTAGTCAACTTGGATTAAGAAACTCAATCTTTGGTTTATTGATTGTTTATACAGCAACTACTTTGCCAGTCGCAATATACATGCTGCAAGGATATTTCAAAAGTATTCCAAAAGAAATTGAAGACGCGGGTATTATGGATGGTCAAAACTGGTTTGGTATAATTTTAAAGATTATTATTCCTTTAAGTTTGCCAGCTATTGCATCCGTTGCACTCTATGTCTTTATGATAGCTTGGAATGAATTTCTTTTTTCTTTGATGTTTTTAGATAGTCCTAAATCATTTACCTTATCAAGAGCTATTCAATATCTAAGCGGGGATGCAGAAACACCGCGTCAATACTTAATGGCAGGTTCAGTAATTGTTACTTTACCTGTACTTTTTATTTTCATATATTTTGAAAAATATTTAGTCAGTGGTCTAACTGCCGGCAGCGTAAAAGAGTAATTTTAAGTAATTTTTGAAATTTCACCTTTTTCAAAATAAATTATATTATTACAAATCTTTTTTAGCCTATCTAAATTGTGCGAAGCAATAAGGGTAATTTTTGATTGAGCAATTCTTTCTAAGATTAATTTATCAACTTTGTCTCTTAAATTTTGATCAGCGGTTCCAATCCATTCATCTAATAATAGAATATCACTTTGGACGTTTAAAGATGTGAAAAAGGCTAATCTAAATTTCATTCCAGATGAATAAGTTTTTATTGGTAAATTAAGATATTCCCCAAGTTCAGTCTCAATTTTAATTTTATTGATTAACTCTTTTCTCTTATCTTTGTTTATACCTTCGGCAATTAATCTTAATTCAATACATTCATTTCCTGTGAAATCTTTACTTAATCCGAAACGAAAATCAATCATTGAACCAATGGAACCATTTACTTTAATTTGTCCTGAGGAAGGAGGGTAAATGCCCGCTATAACTTTTAGTAATGACGTTTTTCCAGATCCATTTGCCCCATAAAGTCCGTAGACACCTTTTTCCAATTTTAAATTAATTTTTTTTAAAGACTCAATATAATTTTTTTTGATATTTGATCCAAAAATACCATTTATTATATTTTTTCTTAGTGATAAATTTTTCGTTGAGATAGGGTAATTCAGACTAACATTTTCAAATATAATCATAAATATAATACAATTCTTTTTTCTAAATATTTAAACAATTTAAGGTTAATGATAAATACTATTAGCGCTAATAAAAGACATATTGAAAAACTTTCATAAAATTTTCCATCAACATTATTCATTAATGGATCTCTAAATAATACAATAAAATGATAAATAGGATTAAAAATTAATAAATTTTGAATTTTTTCTGAAACCATATTTTCACTCCATATGATGGGAGTCGCAAAAAAAATAGCATACACCAAATTTTCAACAATCTTTTCTATATCTTTGTACATTGCCGAAAGAATAGTAATGAAATAGCTTATGAGAAGTAAATTGATTATAACTAAAAATAATCCAACAAAAGATAAAATCAAATTGAATTGTAATTTAAAATCAGAAATAAAAAATAATATTATTACTATAGGTAAGCTGTGTATAAAAATGATAAAATTTGTATAAATATTTTCACAAACAAAATTTTTGATATCTATTTTTTTTTCGCTAAGTATTTCTAATTTATTCTTAAGTGTTGAAGTTGACTCTCTTAAAATTGTAGAAATAAATAACCATAAAAAAATTGATATCGACAATCTATATATAAAATTTTTGAAATCATCAGGATTTAGAAATAAAAAATAACTTAACGATAATACTGAAATTAAAAAAATACTATTAATCACATTCCAGAATGGACCTAATATTGTATCTCTATATTTTAAAGCTATTCTCTTATGTGAATAAAAAATCCATATTTCAGGTTTATTAATGCATTTTAAAAATTCTCTTAAATAATTCACAATATTTTGACCTAGTTGATTATTAAATAATTATTTCAATATTTCAAATTTCTATGTTATTTCCTGGAGTGTAGTGAATAAATTAGATAATATCTACCTATCTGTGGTTGCTGCAAGCAGAAATGATAATCATGGAGAAAACTTAGATCAAAGAACAAATATATTTATAAAAAGTTTAGCTGAAAATTGTAAAAAACATCAAATAAAATCAGAGTTAATTCTTGTTGAATGGAATCAAATCCCAAATGCTAAAACCTTATCTGACAGATTAGACTTAGTTTCAAATGAATATTTAAATTCTAAAATAATAACAGTTAAACAAGATCATCATTTAAAACTACCAAATAGTGATCGTTTAAATTTTTTTCAAATGATTGCAAAAAATGTTGGTATCAGAAGAGCGTCAGGTGAATTTATTTTAGCAACCAATATCGATGTAATCTTAAATCAAAAAATTTATGAATTTATTGCACAAAAAAAATTAGAAAAAAATACTATCTATAGATGTAATCGTCATTGTATTGATTATGACTACTCAGGAAATATTAATGATAATTATTTGGATCAATTTACAAATTTTATTGATAAAAAATATTATTCTTATGATACCAAAACAAATTCAAAACATCATGTGCAATCAAGTATATTCAGATATTTGAATATATTTAATAAAAATTTCTTTAATAAAATTTCCATCAAAAATTTTAAAAGTATAATTAATAAAATGATTTTTTATTTTAAATATTACAATGTAATACCTGTATTTTTTTTTCAAAAAAAACTATTCACTAATGCATGTGGTGATTTTACACTCTTGGATAAAAATTCTTGGATCAAGTTAAAAGGTTATTGTGAGTTACCCATATATTCCTGGCACTTAGACTCGCTTTTTTTATGGGAAGCGAGATTTAAAAAATACAAATTTTATGATTTTGAAGATAGATATTATATTTATCATATGAATCACCTTACAAGTGGTGTTATATCTGTGAAAGAGGATTTGTTTGACAATTTGAATAATAAGAAAATACCTTATTTGACTAATGAAGATTTTTTAGATTTGGCATCAAAATTTTCCAAAAACCCTGATCATTTGAAAATCAATGAATTTTGGGGTTTACATAATGAAAAATTAAATTAAAGTTTTTTATATGTTTAGAAATATAGCTGTAATAGGACTTGGTAAATTAGGCTATCCTATGGCTCAATTTTTATCTAGCTCTGGTGCAAAGATAAATTGTTATGACAACAACAAAAATCTCGTTGATGATCTGAAAAAAAATCATGGTGCGCATTTACATGAGATAGGATTACAGAATTTAGTAAATAATAATAACGATTTAATTTTTCACAATAATATTGCTGATTGTATAAATGATGCAGAAATTATTTACATCACAGTTCCCACACCTTCAAAATTAGATGGTTCTTTTTCGAATGAAATAATAATTCAAATATTGGCAGAAGTTGCTGATGCGATCAAAAAACAAAAGAATTCAAAAATTATTAATATTAACTCTACTGTACAACCTGGTTCAATAGAGGGAGAAATAATACCTTTCTTGGAAAATAAAAGTTTAAAAAACAATAGTGATTTTTATGTTTTATATAACCCTTATTTCGTTGCTTTAGGATCTGTTATTCGAAATCTTGAGGAGCCAGACTATTTATTAATTGGATCTTCAAGTATTTTTGCTTCCAAAAAAATAACTAAGTTTTATAATAGCTTGTATAAAAATCCAAAAATAAGACTTCTTAAATTTAAAGAAGCTGAATTAACAAAACTATTAGTAAATACATATTTAACAACTAAAATTTCCTATTCAAACTTCGTTAAAGAAATTTGTAAAAACTTTGATGACATAAGTGATCTAAGAGTGTTGGAGTCAGTTGGTTTAGATAGAAGAATAGGTACTAAATTTATGTTGCCAGGAGGTCCATATTCTGGCCCATGTCTACCAAGAGATAATTTATCTCTTAAAAAATTTTGTCTTGATAATAATATTCAAAATTCATTTTCAGATGAAGTCCAGAAGATAAATAATGTTACAATAGAGAATTTATATAAAATCATATCAACTTTAAAAAATAATCATAAAATCAAATCTTTCGGATTTTTAGGCTTGGGTTATAAATCTAATACTCAATGTTTTGAGGAGAGTTATTCAATAAAAATGATGAACTTCTTAAGAAGTTTAAATATTGATGTATTTTATTACGATCCTTATTTATCTGAAAAATTTGATGCTACAAAAGTAATGACTTTTGAGGAATTAACTTCAAAGAGTGATATCATTTTCCTATCTTACATTGATCAACACTTTAATTCCGTAGTTCAAATAAAACAAAAAAAGAATATTTGGGATTTGTGGTATCATTTTTCTGATTCTAAATTTAACAAAATTTTTCATAAAGAGTCAGATTTTAAATATTTTAATAATCAAAATTTAGAAAAAGACCGAAAGATTATTAAGTTTAATAAAAAAACAGCTTAAAACATTATTGATAAGAAATATAACTTAAAATTTTTTAGTAAAATTTTTGATTACGATGAGTATTGCTGAAGATACACTAAAGATAAAAATAAATTTTTTGATATAATATAAATTTATCATTTAAAAATGATAAGTTTGTTAGAAAAAAAATGAAACTAAAAAATCTGCAAAATTCTAAATTATCAAAAAAAAAAATAATTAAGAAATCTATTATAGTAACAGGGGCAGGAGGGTATGTAGGAAGTGTTCTTGTTCCAATGTTATTAAAAAAGGATTTTAAAGTAATAGCTATAGATAAGTTTTTTTTTGGGAAAACTTTACCTAAAAATAGAAATTTAAGATTAGTTAGAAAAGATGCTCGAAATATAAATTCTAAGTATTTTAGAAATATTTATGCAGTTATTGATTTGGTTGCCTTATCTAATGATCCTAGTGGAAATAAATTTCCTGAATTAACTTGGCAAATAAATTATCAATCTAGGCTGAGAACTGCGAAAATTTCTAAAGAGATGGGTGTTAAGAAATATATTCTTCCATCAACTTGTTCTGTTTATGGTAACCAAAAAAAAATTGTATCAGAAAATAGCAAAACTAAACCCTTATCAATTTATGCAAAATCTAACTTAAATGCAGAAAAAGACATAATAAAACTTAAATCAAAAAGCTTTGTTGTAATCGTTTTGAGACAAGCAACGCTTTTTGGATATTCACCAAGAATGAGATTTGATCTTGCAGTCAACGGAATGACCGAAGGTGTTTATAAAAATAATTTATTGCCAATAATGAGAAACGGTTTGCAGTACAGACCATTGTGTCATGTTAGGGACTCAAGCAGATTAATGGTCAAATTGATAAATCAAAATTTGATAAAATACAATGGACAAATTTTTAATGTTGGATCAAAACTTTGTACAGAAAAAATAATTAATATTGCTAAAATAGTTTTAAACAATACCAATAAAAATGCAGAACTTAAGTGGTATGGGAATTTAGATAACAGATCATACAAAGTATCGTTTATCAAATTGAAGAAATTAGGATTTAAACCAAAGTATTCAATTAATTATGGAGTTAAAGAAATGGTCAAATTTCTTAAAAATAATAAAATAAAAAAAAATTTAAAATCTATTACAATCAAATGGTATAGCCATCTTGATTCAAAAGGTAAATTTTTGAGGAAAATATGAATAAAAATATATTTAAAATTTTTAACTTTCCACAACTATAATTTTATTCAAAGAAACTATATAAACTATAATAATTTAATGTAATAAGTTAAAGATTATTTAATATGAAATTTTTCGGTCAATTTAGTTTAGCAAGAAGAGGCAAGATAAACAAATATCTAAAAAAAGTGGATAATAACAAATATTATTCTAATTTTGGACCACTTTATTTAGAATTAAAAAAAAAAATTGAAACAAACTTAAATTATAAAGATAACAGTGTCATACTTACCTCTAGTGGACACTCATCATTGTTAACTATTACAAAGTATTTAAATACAAAATTAAAGAAAAAATATGTTTTATGTCCATCTTTTAGCTTTTACTCTAACCCAATCTCAATAATTGATTCAGGTTTTAAACCTTATTTTGTCGATATAAATGATGATAATTTAGTAATTGATTTAAAATTAGTAAAACAAATTTTATCAAAGAGAAATGATATAGCATTTTTAATGGTTGTTTCTCCGTTTGGATATCCAGTTGATATTGAATATTTAAATAAATTTCAAAAGGAAATTAATATTCCAATTATTTATGATGCTGCCGATACATTTTTAAATCTGAAAAAAAAAATTAATAATAAGATATTTATAACTTGTAGTTTTCATCCTACAAAAACTTTAGGATCTAATGAGTCTGGTTTAATAATATGTCCTAAAAAATATGAAAAAATATTTGAAAATATTACTAATTTTGGAATAAGTGAAAAAAACAATAAATCTAACATAATTGGATTTAACGGGAAATTCTCAGAGTATGATGCTGCAATACTTCTTTCAAATTTTGATGACATGAACAAAAAAATTAAAAATTTAAAAAAACGATCTTCGATTGTAAAAAATTCTCTTAAAACAAAGTTTAAAATTGCTCATTACAAAAAACAATTTATCTCGAACAAGATTACTTTTTATAAAAATTTAAGCATTGATCGTAAATTTATAAAGCTATGTCAAAGCTATAATATAATCTTAAATAGATGGTGGTCTAATAATGTTATGCATAAAGTGAATATATTCCAAAAATACCCAAAAACTAAAATGATAAACACTCTAAAAACTAAAAAAAACTTAATTGGATTTTATATAAATGATAACATGAAGATAACTCAGTTTAAAAGTTTTTGTAGGGATATTGAAAAACTATAAAAAAATTTTTTCATTAATTATGCAAAAAAAATACTCTTCATGCTACATCCAAAAAATTGGTTTTATAGCATAGATTATCTCTAATTATTTAGACTGGGTTGACTGTAAAATTTTAAGTTTGTCTTTATTACTTTGATAATAGTTTAAAATTGATATCTTTTATCCTGAAAAATTTTAAGGAAATTTATATTTATTTTATTTTTCTCTACCTCATGTAAATATTTCAATAATTTACTGCTTTTTGCTAACTCAAATTGTGATTTTTTAATAATATATCAAAAAATAATAATTAGTTGTATATTAGGACATCAAATCAAGTAATGATAGTATGAAACTAATAAAAAAGTATATAAGAGATTTTATTTTGAATAATACTTTTTTACGAAATAAAGTTAAAAATTTAAAATATTTCAAAAGAGGGATTGATATTGCAGATTCACTCACATCCTCAGTACTTTATTTTAATAATTATATTGAAAATAAACATAAAGAAAATTTTATAAATATATTAGATATTGGATGTTTTGGTCAAATACCTGAACATTTCACTAAACTGAAAAATTTTAATTTTTATGGTATTGATATAGATACCGAGGAAATAAATAGACAAAAAAAACGATATAAAGGAAAAAATTTTAACTTTTTTAACTATAAAGTTATTGAACCATCTAATTTAAGTAAACTTAGACAAAATTTTATTGAACCAGAGTCAATAAAAGATCGATTTGTTATAGAAAAAATTCAAAACAATCATCATTATATTTCAAGTTCTAAACTTTCAACTCTCAATAAAAATCAGAATTTTACAAAAAATTATTTTACCGAAAAAAAAACTACTATAGACGATGCTTTTAATAATTTGATTCATCCAAAAGAAGTTAATTTTTTAAAAATTGATATAGATGCTAATGATCATGAGGTTTTATATGGAGCTGATAATTTATTAGATTCTGATAAGTTATTTGGAATTCAAATTGAAGTAGATTACGTCAAAGCAAAAGGAGGAGGATTTAGAGATTTTATTGAAGTTTTGAGATATATGAACTCAAAAAATTTCAACTTACTCAATTTTGTTCATAGTAGATATTCATCTGAATTTTTACCTACGAGATATTTGTATAGTTTTCCAGGACCCAATTATAATGGCAGCCCATTGATGGGAGATCTTGTTTTTTTTAAAAACTTTAATGAGGATTCTTTAAAAAAATTAAATGAGGATGATATTATGAAGATTTTAAGACTTTTCGAAATTTACAATCAAGATCACATTGCTATAGAATTGATAAACCGAGTTAAGGATTTTTCAGATGAAAAAAAAAATGAGTTTAAATCAGAGTTTATTAAGAAATATAGTTTAGAATTTTTTGGTGAAATTTTTGATTATGATGAGTATTGTGAAAGGTATAGAAAAGATAAAAATAAATTTTTAAATATAATATGAAATTAGAAGATTGTTTACAACCATGGTTTGAAATGCAGTTTGATTATCATCAAACAATTAGACCATGTTGTTTTTATAAAGAAGATATAGATAAATTTGATTTTAACTCTAATAACACTCTTGATATTAAAAAAATTTGGAATGGTGCATATTTTCAAAATTATAGAAGAATTATCACAGGTGAAGAAAAAAACGCTCAAGGATGTAACAATTGTGAATGGTTAATTGGTAAAAAAGATGTTCCAGGCAATGTACTTCAAGAAAAGACTTGGGAAAATATTAAAATTAAAAATCCAAAAAATGAAAAAATATATCTAGAAAAACTAGCAAATCTTGAACTCGCAAAAAAAGAATTTTTTCAAAAAAAAATTATTTTAGAATCTTTTCCCACAAAAATATATATTAATTTTGGTAATCAATGTAATTTCAAGTGTACCTTTTGTTTTCAAAATCCTGAAAGAGATCAAAATTTTAACTCTACAGTAAGTGCTGAAAAACTTATAAAACAAAAAGATATAATTAACAAAGCCTCAACAATACATTTGATAGGTGGTGAACCTTTAGTTATTAAAGAGTCAAGGAAATTTATTGATTACATTGTAGAAGATAGTGATTTTTATGACACAACATTATCTTTATTCACAAATGGAGCTCTGTTACACAGATATATAAAAAAATTATCTGTGTTTGATAACATGATAATATCTATAAGCATGGAGACAGCAGGAAAAGCTTTAGAAAAACTTAGAGTCGGATCAATATGGTCAAAACTGGAAAAAAACATTCTAGATCTAAAAGAATTTGCAAAAATAAATAATAAAAACTGGAATGTTTCAATAGCATGCAATGTAATGAAAACCAGTTTAGTAGATGATGGAATGTATAACTTAATAAAATGGTGCAAGAAAAATGATTTAGGGATTCATTTTGGTTTCATTAATGGAGTAACTAAATATGATTTTGAAAATGAGGATTTTTTTAAAAACCCAAAAATACTTAAACAGAGAAAACTAAAAAACTGGAAACAAATGTTTGAAAAATGCCTTAGTGAGCTTCAAATGCATCAAGATCATTATGCTTATAATGATCTTAATGGAATTTATAGTCATGCCTTACATTGTGCAAAAAATTACTCCTATAAAAAGGAATTAATTTATAATTTTGACCAGTATCTAAGATCAAATGTAATTCCGATTATTCCTCAAGTGATAAGAAAAAAATTAAGATTTGTAAAAAAATTTGGAATATTAAAATCAGAAACCTTCAAATAATTAAATATTCAAAATTATGAAATATATCTACTTAACATCCAATTCATGGATTATCATATAATTTAATGATGATATTGCTTAAGTACTCTTTGAGCTTTGACTTAATGAAGAATTGTAGAGATTAAGCTTAAATTCATATGAAAAAGATTTCCATAAAAATTAGAATATATAAAATAATGATCTTATTATTTGAAAAAATTTTTCATTATTTATTTTTTTTTACTCGAAATATAAAATCAAAAAGAAATTTTTTACCACCTTATGAAGATATTTTAAAGATAAGATTAAAAAGTCCAAAAAATAAACTCAATTTCAAACTTAAAAGCAATATAGATTTATTTGTAATAAGATTTTATTCATCATTAAAAGAAAATTTTTATTCAGAGTATATTTATTTTTCAAAAAATAAGATTTTTGATATTAACAAAAACTTTTTAAACAAAATTGAACAAATAAATTTTTATAATCCTATATCCATGTCAAGAAAAAATATATATTTATCTATAGTCTCAAGAAATTTTTTATTTAGAAAAACTTTTGAAAGTTTAATCAAAGAAATCTTAAGTAGAATTTATAAATCAAGAAAAAAAAAATTGATCATCTATACTCCACCAAAAACAGGATCAACAACATTTTTATCAACAGCTAAAAAATATAATATAGAAGCTATTAGAATACATAATGAAACACTCAATTATAAAAATAAAATTCTGAAAAATATGAACTTTTTTCTTAGTGAAAATAACAAAAAAAATTTTAAGCACGATCTTAAAAAATTAAATCAAATTAAGGATGGGGAAAATTTTCAAATTGACTTTACAAAAATTCAATTTAAGAAATTTCAATCAGGTAAAAATCCTAAAGTTTACGTTTCAATATTTCGAGATCATAGAACTGCTTTTATATCATCTATTTTTCAAGGAAATTATAAGATGTTTGAGGCAAAAAAATATAATAATAGAGATATATTAAACTTTTGTAATGAAAGATTTTTCAATTTTAAATTGTCTTATAATAAATACATCAAAAACTATTATAAAAAATTTAATCTGGAACTTGATAATTTTGAGAAGCTTGAAAATAGTTTTGTATATAAAATTAATAATTGTGCTTTTTATATTGCATCTTTTGAAAATCTTCAAAATTTTATAAAAGAATTATTTGGAAAAGAGTATCAAATAATGAATCCTGTATTACAAAATGATAATTTAAGTATTAATAAATCCTATTATCGACAATATAATTTCGTAAAGAAGAAATTTATTATAAAAAATAAATACCCAGTTGAAAAAAAGTTTAGAGAAATAATTAAACTAGAAAATTTTTTGAATATCAAATAATTTAAAAATTAATAAATATATTTAAAGTTGCTGATTCAGAACAACGTTTTTTTTTTTAATAATTGCTGCAAATTGACCCTGATGTATTGCATCATAACTACCTTCTATTACATCAAGAAAATTATTTGTAGCCAATCTTACAGATTTATCTTTATTTTCATCTTTCCAATCATAATCGTCAATTAATAATAATCCATTTATATGTAAACACTGAAAACTATAGAATAGATCAAAAATAACATCCAAATATCCATGGCCACCATCAACAAATATTAAATCGTATTTTTTTTTATTATTTACTAAAAAATTATGACTGGTCGTTTGATGGATATCTATATTTTTTGGATTTATTATATTTATATTTGACTCAAATTTTTTTCGTGTGTCATTTAAAAAAATATCGATAACATCAGTGTGAAAATCTTTAAAAGCGTACTGAAAAAATATTGTAGAAAAACCTTCATGAACTCCTATTTCAAGAATTTCTTTAGGATTTATGTTATAATTTTCAAATATATTTAGCATTATATTGGTTTTGTTAGTAATCCAATCATCGGTAAATTTAAATTGTTTATCATTAATAAATCTTAAAAAATCATTTTGTTTAGTGTTTTGATCCATCTCATACAAATTTTTTTTGAAACTATCATGAACTGGTACATCTCTATTTTTTTGATTAAAATTGAAAAATTGACTAATTTTTTTTTTAATAAAAAGTTTCATTTTTAAATTATCTTAATTTTTGTAATTTATTAAATTAAGATATATTATCTATTTTATAAATACTTTATATCATTCTACAAAGTGATATTTTTTTAAAAACTTTATAAAACAATACTTTAATTTATATGAAAAAAATAATTTTCATAATGCCACCAAAAAGATGGTTTTATGGAATAGATTATGCTAATTCAAAATTAATTATAAAACGTTTAAAAAAGAAATATTTATTTGATGTTATTGAATTCAATGAAATAGATATATTTTTAAAAAAAGAAAAAAAAATAAAAGATATTTTAAAAATTATTTATTATTATTTCTATTATCGATTAAGAAAAATTGATTTTGTTATATCTCTTAATTCAAGTTACATTCTTTATTCAAATTTAAAATTTCAAAAAAAAATTAAAAATTTTTTTGCAGATATTTTAAACCTTAAATGTATTATGAGATGGGATCATATTAATGAACAAATCCCGAATATAGTCCTTAATATTTTTGATAAGTATTCTATTAAAGATAGTCAGAGAATAGATGATAGTAGAACATTTTTTTTTAAATATATAAATTCAAAAAATTTTTTACATTTCACATCATATCATGCTAACAATAAATTTTTTACAAATCGTAATTTAATAAATTTTACTTACGATAAATACAAAGTAAAATTTAGAAATTTATCTTTAATGTTCATATTTGACAAATTAAGAAAATCTAATTTTAATAATAATCAAGTTGCAATGATTGGATATGTAATAAAAAAAAAATTAAATTTTAAAAAAAATTTTGATGTTGATTTAATTAAAAATGGGGACAATTTTTATTTAATTAAGAATTTTCAATCTTTAATAAAATATTCAAATTATACATATAATCTTAAAAAAATCAGGATTATAAAAAAACTGAATCTAAATTTTTATGGATTATATCCCAAAAAAAAATTTAAAATCGTTGACGCTTATAATTTTTATGAAAATATAGGTGATTATTTTTTAATTATAAATCCTAACAACCCAATGAATTTAACCTTAACTTCAAAATTTTATAATATATTTTTAAGTGGGAGTTTTTGTTTAAGTGAAAAACCTAAAGAAATTCCACATATTCTAGAAAAATATAAAAAATATATTTTTTATAAAAATGAAAAAGATTTAAAAAACAAGATTCAGTTTTATAAAAAAAATCTTAATTTTTATTATGATTTAAAGGATAAATTATATAAAATTTCAAAAAAATATTATGAAAGTGAAATTCGAAATTTTGAAAATGAATTAATAAACAAAAATTTTTTTAAATAGTTATTTTATCAAAAACATTACAATGTCTCATTATTCAACTAATTCATAATTTTTTATAAAATTATTTTTTGTCTCTTTTAAACCATATTTAGCTAGGGTGTGCAAAATTGATATTTTTGAATGTTTATGTGAATTATTTTTTAAAAATTTTAATTTGATTGAATTTTCCTCAAATAATTTTTTGTCGTATAAGTGAGAGCCACCAATAAAATTTATATATTGTTTTCCATTAAGTTGTTTTACATAATCTAATATTCTTTTTTGTGCAGTAAATTTATTTTGTTTTAAAGAGCTAGACAAAATTATTTTTGTATTAATTCCTAATAAATTACTTATTTCTTTAATTGAAATTACCAACAAATCTATCACCAAATTATATTCTTTTTTAAATATTTTTTTTATAAAAATTTTTTCGTAAACATCTTTAAAATTTTTGTTTTTTTCATAATTTTTTTTTAAATTTTCAAAACTTTTTTTTGTAATCTATTAATTTTAAATCTTTGATTAATTTATTTTGAGATTTTTTTTCTATAATCAAATTAAAAATTTTTTTTTCTTTTGTTGCTCTATCAATAAAATAATTTTTATGTATAAACCCTCTATTTATAAAATTTACATTATCTAATATTACAAATATATCACTTGAAAAAATTAATTGATAATAATGAATTGATGGAAAATAATAAGGTTGCATGGCAGAGACAATCATCTAAATATAATATAATAAAAAATTATTGAAAACTATATTAATTAAAAAAAATGGAAGAAATCATAGTATTTGGTAATGGTAATATTTCCAAAATTTTAAGCACATATCTAAAAAAAAAATTCAATATCATTGCTTATGCCTCAAAAAAAAAATTTATTAAATCAAAAAAATTTAATAATAGACCTATTTATTCTTTAGAGGAATTGAAAAAAAAATTTAGCCCAAAAAAATATAAAATTATTACTGCAATAGGGTATTTGGAAATGAATAATATAAGGAAAAAAATTTTTGAGAGCTTAAAATCGGAAGGTTATAATTTTGTTAACTATATAGATAATAGCGCTCAAGTTCCGAATGACGTTATGATTAGAGAAAATAATATTCTTCTTGATAATGTGTCTATAAATCCTGGATCAAAAATCGGGAATGGAAATATTATTTGGAGTAATTCTGTAATTTCACACAATGTGAGATTAAATAATTTTAATTGGGTGTCATCTGGGACTGTTATTTCTGGTGACACTTCTATAGGTAATTGCAATTTTTTTGGATCTAACTCAATAATTAGCAATAATAGCTCGATAGCGAATAGTATATTTGTTGGGGCAGGGGCTTTAGTAACAGGAAAAATTAGAAATGAAAGTACGATAATAAATTCTACATCAAAAAAAATAGAAATTAAAAGTTTGGATTTTTTGAAATATTTAAAAAATGAACAATAATAAAATTAAAAATGAAATAGAAAAAATTTTAGATGAAAAAATTGTTGATAATGAAAAAAAATTTTCAAAATATAAAAATTGGGATTCTCTTTTACATATGAATTTACTCGTGCATTTAAGAGATAGATTTAATATAAAAACAAATTTTAAAAATATAAAAAAAATACAAAATTATGCTTCAATAATGAAATTGATAAAAAAAAATGAAATTAAAAAAAAATGAAATATTAATAATTGGAGGGTCTGGATCTATAGGGTCAGTAATTACCAACTATTTATTTCAAAAAAAATTAGACCCAATTGTTGTAGATAAAAACAAAAATAAAGACATAAAAAATTTTTTTAAAATTGATCTAAATAATAAGTTAATAATTGAAAAAAGTTTAAAAAAAATTTTTAAAAAGTATCCAAAGATAAAGATATTAATAAATTGTAATGGCTTGATACATAACGAGTTAATATATGATTTTATTAAAAAAAAAGTTCACTCTGAGAAAAACCTTATAAATATTTTTAAACAAAATGTAATAATCCCCTTTTTAACTTCGGGTTATTTTGTTAAACATATGATTGAAAAATCCTCAAAAGAAAGTTTGATAATAAATTTTTCCTCAGTAAATTCTAATGGAGTTGTTGGTCAGTCAGGATATTCTGCCAGTAAAAAATCAATAGAAATTCTAACTAAAACATGGTCAAAAGAATTTTCAAATCATAAAATCAGATTTGCTTGTATTGCTCCAGGATACATTAATTTACAATCAACGAACAACAAAACAAAAAAACAGAAATTAAAAAAAATTATTAATGAGATACCTATTAAAAGATTAGGCAAAAAAAATGAAATATTAAATGCAATATTATTTATAATTAAAAATGATTATTTTAATGGAAAAGTCTTACAAATAGATGGTGGATTATAACTATAGATGAATTTTATTAAAAGTTTTTTAAAAATTGTAAGAAATAGTCCAAAAAATAAATGCATCATTTTAGAGAATTCTACAATTACTTATGAAGAATTAAATAATGCAAGCAACTACATAATTACAAATATTTTTGATAATTCAAAAATAAAATTTTGTTTAATTTTCAACAATAAATCTTTGGAGGGTTATGCATCAATGATTGCTTGTTTAAAATTTGGTATTCCATATGCATGTATTGACCCTGATATCAAAAATGAAGATTATCAAAAAATCATGTTTAAGTATAAACCTGATTTAGTAATTGATACAGTTAACAATAAAATTAGAGATAAAAAAAAATTTTTAATTAATAAAATTGATAAAAATTTTTTTATAGAAGAGAAGAGTTATATAATTAAAAATGATGATATTGCATATGTAATATTTACCTCTGGATCAACAGGCTCTCCGAAAGGTGTATGTATTTCTCATAAAAATATTGAGAGTTTTAACAAATGGGCAAAAAAAAAATTTAAAGTAAATTCAAAAGATATTTTTACTCAAATAA
The DNA here is from genome assembly GCA_902632935.1 of uncultured Pelagibacteraceae bacterium. Lineage (GTDB taxonomy): Bacteria > Pseudomonadota > Alphaproteobacteria > Pelagibacterales > Pelagibacteraceae > Pelagibacter. Next base: position 77,532 of record CACPEJ010000002.1, on the reverse strand, counting down.
ATCCAATATATTTTGATAATGCTGTCTTTGATTTTTTTATTTCTTTAATGAATGGAGCATCAATCTGTCCATTAGAAATTAAAAATACTAACAATTTATTTTCTTGCCTTAAATATTTTTATAACAAAAAATGTACAATTTGGTTTTCAGTGCCATCAATATTAATCTTTTTAATTAATTTAGATTTAGTAAAAAAGAAGTATTTAAAATTTTATAAATTTATAATATTTGGAGGTGAGGGTTTCCCCAAAAAAAAATTAGCTAAACTTTTTCAAAAAACTGATAAGGCAAAATTGATAAATGTTTATGGTCCTTCTGAATGTACTTGTATTTCAAATATAAAACATGTCAAAATTGAAGATTTAAAGGATAATAATAATTTAGTCTCAATTGGAAATATTACCGAAAATTTTAAATATGAGCTGATATCAAATAAAAAATACGGAAAGAATAAAGAATTACTTTTAAAAGGACCTGGGGTAGGACTCGGTTATTATAAAGACAATAAATTAACAAAAAAAAAATTTTTCTTAAATCATAGTGGTATACCTTGCTTCAAGACTGGAGATTTAATAAAGAAGGAAAATGGAAAACTTTATTTTCAGGGAAGAGTTGATAATCAAATAAAATATCTAGGAAATAGAATTGAAATCGAAGACATCGAAAGTAGAATTAATGATATTGACATAGTTTTAGAAAATTGCATCTATTTAAAAAATTCTAATAATGAAAATATGAAGCTCATATGTTTTGTAGTTACTAAAAATATTAAAAATATAAAAAATAAAATTAATCAAAAATTACCAAAATACATGAAACCTACAGAAATTATTATATTAAAAAACCTCCCAAAAAATTCGAATGGTAAAATTGACAGAAATAGAATTATTAATGATTATTATGAAAATTATAAATAAAGAGAAAATATTGGATATTATAATTTGATTAATGTTTAGAGTTTCCAAAAATTTATTTATCTACAGATTAAATGAAAGAGATAATTTTTGGCCACAAGTTCCAACTATTGTCTTAAAAAAAAATAAATTAAAAATTTTTTTTTCTTTTAGAAAAAAAAGGGAAGCAAAAATAGGTTTGTCAAAAGCTAGAGTTGGTTATATTGAGATCAATTCAAAATTTCAGTTATCAAAAAAATTATGCGAGATATCAGTTAAAGAAAATTCGCTTAAAAAGAAATATGCTAATGATGGCTTGATGCCTGGGTGTTTTGAAAGTTGCAATAATTTTTTTTTGACTGGGTGGAAAAAAACCTCAAAATATCCTCACAAAACTTATGTTCTCAAAGGTAAACTAAAAAAAGATACTTTGGAATTAACAAAGGTTTATTTTAAAAATAAAATTTTTTCTAACGGTCCTTTTATTTTTAAAAACCAAAGAAAAAAAATCTTCCTCTTTTCGTTAGGACTTAAGTGGTTTTTATACAAAAATAAATATGAGAATATATATCAAATAAGAAAATACGAAAATAAGAAAATTAGAAGTTTGTATAAAGTAGAAAAAAATGAAGTTACGAATAGGCCAACAATTATAAAAATAAATTCTGAATTCTATGTTTTTTTTTGTAAAAGAAAACATAAAGATTTTAGAAATCAAAAGAATGGATATAAAATTTATTTTTCAAAATCAAAAAATTTAAGTGTCTGGTCAAAACCAGAAAAAATCAAATATAATAAAAGAGTTTTACAAAGTTGGAATAGTGGCATGCAATGTTATCCTTACGTTTTTAAATACAAAAATAAAATTTTAATGGCTTATTGTGGTAACTACTTTGGTAGAGGTGGGTTTAGCATATCTGAATTACAAAAAGATTAATTCTATGGAAATAAATTATATTGGAGATAATCTCAAGATAATCAATTTACTAAATAATAATGATTATTTTAGATTAAATGAAATATTCTGTATCACCCGTAAAAGGTATCATTCTATTAAAAAAAGAATAAATAAGAAAATAAATTATTGTAGTAATCTAAACAATTTAGAAAAAAAAATATTAAATAAAAAAAAAAATAATGAGATTTTTATAATTTATGAGTGTCCTTTGATAATTTCCAAAAAATTACTTGATAAACATCAATTCTTCAATCTACACAGAGGCTCACTTAAATTTAACAGAGGTCCAATTCCAGAAGTTTGGACAATATTAAACGGTGATAAAAATACATATTTCACATTACATAAAATTAATGAAAAAATAGATTTAGGTGAAATAATTTTTCAAGAAAAAATCAGTCTAAATAAGAGATATAATGTTTTACAGCTTAGAATGTTAATGGAAAAGAAATTGGAAAAACTAATAAGAAAATTATATTTGTATTTTAAAAAGAGAATTAAAATAAAAAAAATAAGAAAAGGTAAATACAATAATTTTTTAACTGAAAGTGATTATACAATAAATTTGAAAAAGGACTCATTTAATACAATCAAAAATAAAATATTTTCCCAACAATCCTTAAAAGGAGCAGTTATAACAAGAGGAAAAAAAAAATATTATATAAAATCAATATTAGAATTTAAAAAATTAAAAAAAAAACTATAAGTCATGGTTAAATATGACCATCTATGGGACAACCAGACGATGACTAGAGCATAGAGAGATATAATAAAAAAAATTTACTTATTACCCTTGTTGAATTATTAATAATTATGATAAAAATCATTAATAGAAAAAAAATATTAGATATTAAAAAAATTAATAATAAGAAATGGATTATTTCTCACGCACAATGTCCGTATTTAGTAAAATTTCCTAAATTTTTTAGAATTTATTTTTCTACCAGAGAAAAAAAATCGAAAGAGGGAAATTTTATAAGCTATTCCGCTTATGCTGATTTTGATAAAAAAAATTTTTCAATTTTGAAAGTTTCAAAAAAGCCAATAATATCTCTTGGTGCACTAGGTGAATTCAATGAATTTGGAAATATGTTGGGATCAGTAATTAAAATTAAAAAAAAATATCATATGTATTTTTGTGGGTGGACACGAAAAGAGTCAATACCATTCGATTGGGCAATAGGTGTGGCAAAAAGTAATGATGGATCAAATTTTAGTAAAATCTTTAAATCTCCAATCATTACCTCAAAAAAGGATAATTTATTTCTTAATGCTTGCCCTATGGTTTACAAATTTAAAAGAAGATATCTAATGTATTTTTTATCTGGTGTTAAGTGGACAATATATAAAAAAAAACTAGAGCCTATTTATAAAATAAAATTTGCTAGCTCAAGTGATGGTCTAAATTGGGATATTGTAAATAAAAATATTATTAAATCAAAAACAAATAATGAATGTCAAACTAGTCCTTCCATCTTTTATTATAAGAAAAAATATCATATGATTTTTTCATATCGAAAAGGGTTCGATTATAGGAAAGATTCAAAAAATAGTTATAAGTTGGGTTATTCGGTTTCAACAAATTTAGTAAATTGGAAAAGAAAAGATGATCTATTAAAATTTTCAGGCAAACTAGAAAATGAAATTAAGAAAATGCAATGTTATCCTCATGTTTTTTCAATAAAAAATAAATACAAAATTTTATTTTGTGGTAATGGTTTTGGAAAAGAAGGTTTTTTTATTGCTGATCTCAAAATCTAAAATTTATTTTTATACCTAGAAAGGTATGTTCCACCTCTTTTTGAGACAATTTTGAAATTAAAATTAAATCTGGGTTTAATTTTGTTTACTTTAAATTTGATTAAATAAAATGTATTTTTAAATAAATACTTCAACTCCACATTATCTGCTTGCTCGGGCAAGTACTCTAAAGGTAATTTATATTTAAAATGAGGATTAGAGTGCATTAAGATCTTGGAATATTCTTTGTTTCTTAACCAAAGACCAATACTTTCATCTCCAACTATAATGGAACCCCCGTGTTTGGTAACTCTAACAAACTCTAATAAGCATTTTTTGATATTACCAAAAGTATTTAAGCTTCCAAAATGAAATAATGTATCAAATTTATTATCTTTAAATGGCAGGTCTGCCGCATCGCTTTGAAAAAAATTTATTTTTCTGTTCTTAACTTTTAATTTATTAATTTTGTTTTTAAAAATATTAATTATCCCAAAGTGGAAATCTTGAAAATAATAATTGCTGTATTTCTTATATTTTAATATGTTAATTGAGTCTCTACCAGTTCCACATCCGACTTCTAAAAAATTTTTTCCTTTGAGAGGTATTGACTCTAGTATTTTCTTTCTCCCCTGGTTTTCTTTTGAACAGAGTGCTTTAAATGTGTAGTATAATTTAGAGTCGTAATCTTTAAAATTATTATCATACCATTCGTATGTTTTTTTATCACTATAGGTTAAGTTTTTTTTACTTTTTAATAGTTTATATATCTCATTTTTGACATTAATTTTTAATTTTTTAATTTTATAATAGCCATCTAAAGGAAGATTTTTTTTGTTTTTTTTACCATAAAATTTAAAATTTTTTAAATTATCTAGATAAACTTTCTTCATAAATTATTTCCTTAATACAACTGCAGGATATCTTCCCTTATTTTCAAGTTTTACAATTTTTAAATTTTTTTTTTTTATTAAATTTTCTACAACTCTAGACTCACCTTCCCAAAACCTATTTCCAAAACCTCTAAAGAGCAGATATCCTCCCTTTATTAAACGATCTATAATTTGGTCGGAACTTTTCTTAGTTGATAAAAAGGTGTTTGTATCTATTTCAATTAACTTAAATCTTACACCTGGTTCTTGTTTTTTGAACTTCTTTATATTTTTTGAGGCATCACCTATGTAAATTATTGTTCTATCATATCTATCCAATGGACTTTCAAGATTATTAAGCTTTAATAACTGTTTTATTAAATCTTTATCAATTTTGAAATTCACTCTTCTTTTTTTTAAAAAATTTATACCCTTTAAGTCAAATTTTTTATTTATTTTCTTGTCATAATTATTAAATGTGTCAAATCCATAGCATCTAAAATCGGGTACGTTTGGATTAAAATAATCAAGTAATTTTGAAAAATAGAATAAATTATTACCAATAAAACAACCGACAACCGCAATAGAGCCAGGTAAATCCTTGACTAATTTAAAAACTTCATAATAAGACAGAAAATTAATTATTTGCTCTCTTGGTAGAAAAGCGCCTGGATTATTAAGTACGAGTTTTATAGGTGCATTTTTTTTTGGTAATAACTTTTCAATATCTTGAAAATAGTTTTTGTTTTTAGTTGACATATTTTTAAGTAAATAATTATCTTATACACTTTATTGTTAGATAGATCTAAAGAATAAAAAATTTACTTATTCATCTTGTTCAATTATAAATAATAGCATAAACACTTATGAAATTCATTAATGCCCTCGTGGTGAAATTGGTAGACACAAAGGACTTAAAATTATCTAAGTTCAGATTTTTCAATGAAAAAGATATATTTACAATTATTTAATGAGAAAAAAAATCTATCTTTTTCTCAAAAGTTAATTTTTTCCATAATTATTTTTTCATTCATTATTATTATCATTGAGTCAGAGCCAACTATAAAGTCGAAGAACCCAGAACTTTTTTTTAATATAAATTTAACATTATCTTACATTTTTTTAATTGAGTATTTATTGAGACTATTTACTTGTGGTTACTCAAAAAAATACCAAGGATTTATTGGAAAAATTAAATTTGTATTTTCATTTCATTCATTAATAGATCTAATTTCATTCATACCTTCTCTAATATTCCCAGGATTAAATGAAACATTTTTGTTTAGAATCTTGAGAATTTTAAGAATGTTAAAATTAGCAAAATTTAAGGACAGAATACCTGCACTAAAAAATATAAGTTTAGTGATCGATAAAAGAAAGAATGAAATTTTATTTAGTTTAGCCATTACTGTCATAATAATCTTATTTACATCTATTGTAATCTACCTTGCAGAGGGTAGCGCACAACCCGAAGCATTTGGAAGTATCCCTAGAGCTTTTTGGTGGTCAACAATTACTTTAACTACAATTGGTTATGGAGATGTTTATCCAATCACAATAATTGGAAAGATTTGTACAGTTATAATTTCAATATCTGGAATTGGTATAGTTGCGATCCCTACGGGTATAATCGCTGCAGGATTTTCAGAACTGTTAAACAAAAAAAAATAAATGATAATTAGTCCAATTTATGAAGAGAGAAGATCAGAAATAGAAGCTAAAGAATTAGAGTCTGGCTGGACTTTGAGTGTAATTCTTTGTTTCTTATTTATTTTTTTACCTTTTTTTCTTCCCTATGGTGAAGATGGATCAGCTATACTTCTTTTTATAATAATTTTTTGGTTTAGCGCTTTATGGATGGGTTTTGGAAACTTAATGGGAAAATTATTTAGATCTAATATAAGAGATAAGTACAACAGAGAATATGGAGATATTTTTAATAAATATAAAGAAATTTCTAAAAAAAAAGTAAACACTAAAGATGTTGATAAAATTGCTAAAAAACTTGAAACAGAAAATTTTTCTTATTCAGACGTTTTAGATATTCTTGTTTATCATGAGGGGTTAGACGAGCATCAAGAGTCATTAAAAAAAAAGAAAATTAAAGATATTGCTGATGATAAGGTTACTAAAAAAAAAGGAGAAAAGATTTGTTTTAAAACTCATGTAATATGGTCTCAAGGGTCTCCAGATCATCACGTTATTAAAGATGTAGGTGATCTTTATTTAACTAATAAAAGAATAATTTTTTTAGGTCAAATTAAGTCTTATTCAGTAAATTTTACAAGAATTACAAATTTTGAAAATGGAGATAATTATATTCAAATTCAAAAGACTGCAGGTACGAATGATATTTACCAAATATATTCAAAAGCCTCTGCAAATTACGCATATTTTTTATATAATAAGTTTAATAAGTAGATAATTAAAAATCAGTTAGTCACCAGTTAGTCACCGATAATTCTTGAACAAGATAAATGCGTTGTGTTAAAACAAAAGACAGATATAACAATGCAAACTCTAGGAGCCCTCGTGGTGAAATTGGTAGACACAAAGGACTTAAAATCCTTGCCGCTTGCGGAGTGCCAGTTCGAGTCTGGCCGAGGGCACCATTAAATGACTAGGGTTCAAATCATTTCTGATAAAAATCTAAGATCTTTAAAATTAAAATCAATAATCCAAAAAAAAATTAATCAAAATAAAGTTAAAAGATCTAACATTATTATTGTTATTGGTGGTGATGGCTTTATGCTTCAAACACTGAAGAAGAATAGAAAATTAAAAAAGTTTTTTTATGGTGTAAATTCTGGAAGTTATGGATTTTTGATGAATAAATTTTCATCAAAAAATATCATAAGTAATTTACATAAAGCAAAAATGATAACCATTTCTCCACTAGAAATGATAGTTAGAAATAATAAAAATCGAATTAAAAAACATATAGCTATAAATGAAGTTTCAATTTTAAGACAAAGTAGGCAAGCTGCTTCTTTATCTATTTATCATGGTTCTAAACAGGTCATAAAAAAACTTGTATCTGATGGTGTGCTGGTTTCTACACCCGCTGGAAGTACTGCTTATAATTTATCAGTTCACGGACCCATATTAAGTTTAAATTCAAAAAGATTATCTATATCTCCAATAAGTCCATTTAGGCCAAGGAGATGGAAGGGTAAAATTGTAAGTGATAAATCTAAAATAAATATCAAAAATTTAAATTCAAAAAAAAGACCAATTTCTGCTGTTGCAGATAATATTGAGGTGAGGAATGCTAGAAATATTATGGTTAGAACTAATCAAAAAATTAAATTTAATCTTCTCTACGATAGAAACAGAAGTTTGCAAAAGAAAATCAAAATAGAACAATTAAGAAGAGAAACTTTTTAATGGTGCCCCCGCACGGATTCGAACCGCGGACCTATTGATTACAAATCAATTGCTCTACCAGCTGAGCTACAAGGGCATGCGCAATAACTATTAATTATTTATTAATTAATCAACTCTTTTTTTTTAGATAACTTAAATGATGAAATACAATTGCGGCACTATTTGATATATTTAGGCTCTCAATTTTTTCATTTATCTCAATCTTAACTAAAAAATCTGCATATTTAGATGTATGTTTATGCATACCAGATCCTTCTGATCCAAACAATAAAATATTATTTCCCTTCCATTGAATATCTGTAAAATCTTTTTTTCCATTTCCATCAAAACCATAGACCCAAAAATTTTTTTCTTTTAGATTTTTAAGTGTTGAATTTATATTTGAAACTTCAAATATATTCATATATTCAATCGCTCCACTTGCTGCCTTATACAAAAGTTTACTTTCGCTAGGGAAGTTCCTTTCTTTAATAATCACTCCGTCAATATTAAAGGAAGCTGCACTTCTAATTAGAGATCCTATGTTTCTTGGATCAGTGACACCATCAAGACAAATTAATGTCATCTCATTTTTTTCTTTAATGTATTCTTTAAGTATTGGTTTTTGTAAATGCTCAATTTCTGCAACATACCCTTGATGTTGTAAGTTTTCTTTATTGCTATATTTATCAAGTTCTTTTTTTGTTTTAAAATATATTTTGACATCATTTAATAAGTTTTTATTGGGACTTTTTTTATGAATATTTTTCTTACTTTCCTCAGTTAAAAATACTCTTAAAACTTTTCTTTTAGGGTTACGAAGAGCCTCAATTACAGCATGTTGTCCAATGATAAAAAAAGATGATTTATTCATAAAATTTCCTTTGTTTTACACGTTTTTTCAAATATTTTCCCATTAAATCACGTGTTGCATTTAGACAAATAAAATATATAAAACGCTTGTTGTTTGAAGCTTTATTGAACAAGGGGACACTTCCCCTAAGGGAGGGGTTCCAGAGCGGTCAAATGGGGCGGGCTGTAAACCCGTTGACTTCGGTCTTCGAAAGTTCGAATCTTTCCCCCTCCACCATTCAATAATCTTTAGCAATACTGGAGTGTTACTCTTGGGGTTGTGCGGGTGTAGTTCAATGGTAGAACGCTAGCCTTCCAAGCTGGATGTAAGGGTTCGATTCCCTTTACCCGCTCCAAGAAAAATATAGTTTATAAATAAAATAAAAGTGAGGAATATTAGTAATGTCAAAAGAAAAATTTGTAAGAAATAAACCGCATTGTAACATTGGAACAATCGGTCATGTCGATCATGGTAAAACAACTTTAACTGCTGCGATCACTAAAGTTTTATCTGAAACTGGTGGAGCACAAGCAGTTGCTTATGATCAAATTGATAAAGCTCCAGAGGAAAAAGAAAGAGGAATTACAATTTCAACAGCACACGTTGAATATGAAACTGAAAAAAGACACTACGCACACGTAGATTGCCCAGGCCACGCTGATTATGTAAAAAATATGATTACAGGTGCAGCACAAATGGATGGTGCAATCTTAGTTGTTAACGCTGCTGACGGTCCCATGCCTCAAACAAGAGAGCATATTCTTTTAGCAAGACAAGTTGGAGTTCCTGCTATCTGTGTTTACCTTAATAAAGTAGATCAAGTAGATGATAAAGAAATGATTGATCTAGTTGAAGAAGAGATTAAAGAATTATTAACTTCATATAAATTCCCAGGTGATAAAACTCCAATTGCTAAAGGTTCTGCACTTGCAGCAGTTGAAGGCAGAGATGATGAAATTGGAAAAAATTCAATTCTAGAATTAATGAAGAATGTTGATGAATTTATTCCACAACCAGATAGACCAAAAGATAAAGATTTCTTGATGCCAGTAGAGGATGTTTTCTCAATCTCAGGAAGAGGTACAGTTGCAACTGGAAGAGTTGAGTCAGGTGTACTTAAAACAGGAGATGAACTTGAGATAGTTGGTATTAGAGAAACAAAAAAATCAGTTTGTACTGGTGTTGAAATGTTCAGAAAACTTTTAGACTCCGGCGAAGCAGGCGATAATGTTGGAGTACTTTTGAGAGGTGTAGAAAGAACTGATATTGAAAGAGGACAAGTTCTTTGCAAACCAGGTTCTGTTACACCACATACTAAATTTGAGGCTCAAGCTTATGTACTTAAAAAAGAAGAGGGTGGTAGACATACACCTTTTTTTACAAAGTATAGACCACAATTCTATTTTAGAACTACAGATGTAACTGGAGAGGTAGAATTGCCAGCTGGTACTGAAATGGTTATGCCTGGTGATGATGCTAAATTTACAGTTAAACTAATTACACCAATTGCGATGTCAGAGAAATTAAACTTTGCTATTCGTGAAGGTGGTAGAACTGTTGGAGCAGGAGTAGTAACTAAAATTATAGAGTAAACTCTATATAGGAGTGTAGCTCAATTGGTAGAGCGCCGGTCTCCAAAACCGGAGGCTGAGGGTTCGAGTCCCTCCGCTCCTGCCAATATGAATTAAATAACTATGAAGAACCCGATTAAATTTATACAAGAAGTAAAACAAGAAGCATTCAAAGTCTCTTGGCCAACAGGAAAAGAAACACTTCAGGGTGCATTAATGGTTTTTGCAATGGCAGTAGTTATGTCTTTATTTTTTCTATTATTAGATCAGGTTTTAAAATTTTTCTTAGAGTTATTACTTAAAGTGAGTATTTAATGAAAAATTGGTATATTGTTCAATCTCACTCAAGTTTTGAAAATAAAGTTGCAGGACTTATCAAAGAAGAAGCAGATAAGGCTAAAATTTCTGAAAAATTTGAGGAAATTATTGTTCCAACTCACGATGTAACTGAAGTTAAAAGAGGTAAAAGAATTCAAAGAAAGAAAAAATATTTTCCAGGCTATGTTTTAATTAAGAGCGAGATGGATAATGATATTTACCACATGATAAAAAACATAAAACGTGTCAGTGGTTTTTTAGGTACTAAAGGAATGCCTGTCCCTGTATCTGATAAAGAAATTGATAAAATTTTAGGTCAGATAAAAGATGGAGTTGCACAGCCAAAATCAGCCATAGAATATACTGTTGGTGAAAAAGTTCAGGTTATAGATGGACCTTTTGCTTCATTTAGTGGAATGGTTGAAGAAATTGATGAAGAAAAGTCTAGACTTAAGGTGTCAGTTTCTATATTTGGAAGGCCAACACCAGTTGATTTAGAATATAATCAAGTGGAGAAAGTAAGTTAGATTTATGGCAGTTAAAAAAGAAATAAGTGGTTTTATAAAATTACAAATCAAAGGTGGACAAGCTAATCCCGCTCCACCAGTTGGACCTGCATTAGGGCAACGAGGGGTAAACATTATGGAATTTTGTAAAGCATTTAATGATAAAACTAAAAAGTTAGCTGGCAAACCTGTGCCAGTTGAAATAACTGTTTATAAAGATAAAAAATTTGACTTTAAAATTAAATCTCCACCTGCATCTTTCTTTATAAGAGAAGCTGCAAAATTAAAAAGTGGTTCCCAAGAACCTGGTCGAAACATTGTTGCATCAATAACAAAAAAACAAGCTGAGGAAATTGCTAAACAAAAAATGGAGGATTTGAATGCTCTTGATTTAGATCAAGCGGTCAAAATTATTGCTGGTTCTGCTAGATCAATGGGTATTGAGGTAAAAGATTAGTTATGTCTTCAAAAAGATTTAAAAAACTTCCTGAAAAAACTTCAGAACTCCCTACTGAAGTAATTGAAAAATTACTTCCAGTAGTTAAAAAAAATTGTACAACTAAATTTGATGAGTCAGTTGATTTAAGTTTTCAGATTAACAATAAACAAAAAAAAAGTGAGATAAATATTAGGACTGTAGTAAATCTTCCTGGTGGATCCGGTAAAAAGATAAAAGTTGCTGTCGTATGTGAGGATAATAAATCTGATGAAGCAAAAAATGCTGGTGCAGATATTGTAGGTGGTGATGAATTTATTGAAAAAATTAAAAATGGTGAAATGAATTTTGAAAAATTAATTTGTACTCCATCTATGATGATTAAATTATCAAAATTAGGAAAAGTGTTGGGACCAAAAGGTTTAATGCCCAATCCAAAGTTAGGAACTGTGACTGAAAATTTAAAAATAGCAATCTCAGATGCAAAATCTGGACAAGCAGAAATTAGAAATGACAAAGATGGAAATATTGGTGTAAGTATAGGAAAAAAATCTTTCAGTGATGAGAAGTTAATTAAAAATTTTAATGCTGTTGTAGATACACTCGAAAAGGAAAAATCAAATAATACTGTAAAAGGAGATCTAATCAGAACTGCATTTGTAACATCAACAATGGGTGTCTCATATAAATTAAAATTAGGGAAAAATATTTAAGTTATGATGAATAAAGAGCAAAAGAAAAACTACATTGCTGAAATGACAACTCAATTTGAAAATAGTAAAGCGGTTATGGTTACTCATTATCAAGGTCTGACAATGACTCAATTAGATGAATTAAGATCAAAAATGAGAGAACATGGAATAATTTTTAAAATTACAAAAAATAGAATTACAAAGTTAGCATTGGAAAAAACTAAGTGTAAAGATTTATCAAATTTATTTACTGGCCCAACGGCTGTTGCGTTTGGAGAAGATGCTATTATGTCAGCACGAATTTTATCCAAGTTTGCAAAAGATAACGAGAATCTGAAATTGATCGGTGGAATGATGGAAAATGAAATTCTTGATCAAGCTGGAGTAATGAATGTAGCAAATTTACCTACCTTGGATGAAGCAAGGGCTAATATTGTGGGTATTTTGAATGCATCTGCATCAAAATTAGTGAGTATTTTGCTTGCACGATCGGAAAAAATGAGTAGTTTACCCCCAGAAAATTCAGAAACACAACCTAAAGAGTAAATTATGCCAGATCTAAATAAAATTATAGAGGACTTATCAAGTTTGACTGTTGCTGAAGCGGCAGATCTTTCAAAACAACTAGAGGAAAAATGGGGTGTTACGCCAATGGCGGCAGCAGCTCCAGCAGCTGCAGGAGGAGCAGCGGCGGCAGAAGAAAAGGATGACTTTTCAATCATGCTTGTTTCTGCAGGAGATAAAAAAATTAACGTAATTAAAGAAGTAAGAGCAGCAACTTCTCTTGGTCTAAAAGAAGCAAAAGACTTGGTAGAGGGCGCACCTAAAGAAGTAAAAGCTGGTGTACCAAAGAAAGAAGCTGAAGAAATTAAAGCTAAGTTAGAAGCTGCAGGGGCAAAAGTAGAACTTAAATAAATTAACAGGAAATTTTGAACTACTGATTAATTAAACTTAATCAGTATTAAGACATAGATGCAAATATCTTTTACTGAAAAGAAAAATATTAGAAAGAGTTTCGGAAAACTAAAAGAAAGTTTATCCATTCCCAATCTAATAGAAGTTCAAAAAAATTCCTACGACGAATTGACATTTTTTAATCCAGAAGCAGGTGATTTAACTAAAGGATTTGACAGAGTCTTTAAAAGTATTTTTCCCATTGAAGATCTTAACGATAAAGCAACTTTAGAATATGTATCTTACAGACTTGAAAAACCAAAATTTGATGTGGAAGAATGTATTGCTAGAGGCTTAACTTACTCCTCTGCTTTAAAGTGCACATTACGACTAGTTGTTTATGAAATAAATCAAGAAACGAACACTAAAGATATTTTGTCAGCAAAAGAGCAAGAAGTTTATATGGGTGAAGTGCCTATGATGACTAATAGTGGTACATTCATAACGAATGGTGTTCAAAGAGTTGTTGTAAACCAAATGCATAGAAGTCCAGGAGTTTTTTTCGATCATGACAAAGGTAAAACTCATGCAAGTGGTAAACTTTTGTTTAATTGTAGGGTAATTCCAAATCGAGGGTCTTGGTTAGATTTTGAATATGATGTTAAAGATTTTTTATATTTTAAAATTGATAGGAAGAAAAAAATTCTTGCTTCTACTTTATTGCTTGCCCTTGGTTATTCAAAAAGTGAAATAGTAAATGAATTTTATGAGTCAGAAAAATTTATTTTTGATACAAAATCAGAAAAGTGGAAAACAAAATTTAACCCCGAAAACTATAAGGCTAAAAATTTCTCTGAAGAAGTTGTTGATGCTAAATCAGGAAAAGTTGTAATTAAATTAGGAGAAAAAATAAATTATTTAAATGCTAAAAAATTATCTAATGATGGACTAAAAGATATACTAGTTGCGAAAGAATCATTATTTGGAAAGTTTTTACATAAAGATATTAAATTAAACGATCAAGAGGATGGATTATTAAAAATTGGCACTGAGTTAAATGAAACAATCATTCAACAAATTTTAGATGCAAATATTACAAGTTTAGATATTTCTGTAACAAATTCTATCAACAAAGGTCCTTATTTACTCACTACAATCCTGAATGACAAAAATAATACTAAAGATGAGGCAATTACTGAAATTTATAAGATGTTAAGACCTGGTGAACCTCCAACAATTGAAATAGCAACTCAAATTTTCAATAATTTATTTTTTAGCTCAGATCGATATGATTTGTCTGACGTTGGTAGAGTCAAAATGAATTCTAGATTAGATTTAGAATGTTCAGATAAAATTACAATTTTAAGAAATGATGATATTTTAGCAATAATTCGTAAAATGTTGGACTTAAGAGATGGTAAAGATGATGTTGATGACATTGACCATCTTGGAAATAGAAGAGTTAGATCTGTTGGTGAATTAGTTGAAAATCAAGCTCGTATTGGTGTTTATAGAATGGAAAGAGCTATTAAAGAAAAAATGACCACTTTAGACATTGAGTCTGCTATGCCACAAGATTTGATAAATGCAAAACCACTCACAATTTCACTAAAAGATTTTTTTGCAAGTTCTCAACTTTCTCAATTTATGGATCAAACAAACCCACTTTCAGAAATTACTCATAAAAGAAGAGTTTCTGCTTTAGGCCCTGGTGGACTAACAAGGGAGAGAGCTGGATTTGAGGTTAGAGACGTGCATCCAACACATTATGGAAGAATCTGTCCAATTGAGACTCCAGAAGGTCCAAATATTGGTTTGATCAATAGTTTATCTACTTATGCAAAAATTAACAAATATGGTTTTATTGAAAGTCCTTACAAGAGAGTAAAAGAAGGTGTTGTTCAAGATAAAGTAGAATATTTGTCTGCAATGGAGGAAACAAAATTTACTATAGCACAAGCAAATACTAAAATTGATAAAAATGGTAAAATAATTGAGGAATTAGTTTCTTGTAGACAAAACTTAAACTTTCTTTTAGCAAAACCTGAAACAATAGATTATATTGATGTTTCTCCTAAACAATTGGTCTCTGTTGCTGCTTCTTTAATACCCTTTTTAGAAAATGATGATGCAAACAGAGCATTAATGGGTTCTAACATGATGAGACAAGCAGTCCCTTTATTAAAACCTGAAGCACCTTTGGTTGGAACTGGTATAGAAAGCGATGTTGCATTAGACTCAGGAGTTACAATCGTTGCTAAAAGAGACGGAGTAGTTGATAAAATTGATGGTAAGAGAATTGTAATTAAAGTCACAGAGGAAACTGATTTCTCAAAATCTGGAGTTGATATTTATAATTTACAAAAATTTAAAAGATCTAACCAAAACACATGTATCAATCAAAGACCTTTAGTTAGAGTTGGGGATAAAGTAAAAACAGGTGATATAATTGCAGATGGTCCATCGACTAAATTAGGTGAGTTAGCTTTAGGAAAAAATGTTACTGTAGCATTTATGCCGTGGCAAGGATACAATTTTGAGGACTCTATTTTAATTTCAGAAAGATGTGTGACTGATGATGTATTCACTTCAGTGCATATTGTTGAATATGAAATTATGGCAAGAGATACAAAACTTGGTGAAGAAGAAATTACAAGAGATATACCTAATGTTAATGAAGAAGCTTTAAAAAATTTAGATGAGTCGGGAATAGTATATATTGGTGCAGAAGTGAATGCTGGGGATATCCTTGTAGGAAAAGTAACTCCTAAAGGAGATTCTGCATCAGGTCCTGAAGAAAAATTATTAAGATCAATTTTTGGAGAAAAAGCTATTGATGTAACTGACACTTCACTAAGAATGTCTAGAGGAAGCAGTGGTACTGTAGTTGATGTGAGAGTTTTCAACAGACATGGTATAGAGAAAGATGAAAGATCCATCACAATTGAAAGAGCTGAAATTGATCAAGTGCAACAAGATAAAATTGTTGAGGAAGAAATATTGGAGAGAAGTATTAAACAAAGAGCTGCTCAAATTTTATCAGGAGAAACCCTTTCTAAGAAAATAAAAGATGTTGAAGCTGGTTCTAAATTAGATTTTGAAACTATTAATAAAATATCAATTAATGATCTTTTTAAATTAACTATTTCAAATCCAAAAAATGAGAATGCATTTTTACAATTAAAAGACCAGTATAATAAAGCCAAACAAGACATAACCGAAAGATTTGAAGATAAAGTTTTAAAAATTAGAAGTGGTGATGATTTATTGCCGAGTGTGATGAAAATGGTAAAGGTTTTTGTTGCAATCAAAAGAAGACTAAGACCAGGTGATAAAATGTCAGGAAGACATGGTAATAAAGGAGTTGTCAGTAAGATTGTGCCAGTTGAAGACATGCCTTACAGAGAAGATGGACGGCCAGTAGATATAGTTTTAAATCCTTTAGGTGTGCCTAGTCGTATGAATGTGGGGCAAATCCTTGAAACTCATCTAGGATGGGCTTGTAAAGAATTTGGTGAACAAATTAAAAATTTAGTCAATGAAAATAATAAAAAAATTGAGAGAAATGAAAAAATAGAGAGTTTTTTAAAATCTGTTTATGGTGAAGAAATATTTGATCAAAAAGTAGATAAATTAAGTAAAACAGAATTTAAGGATTTATGTGATAATTTACAAAATGGTATAGCTATATCCACTCCAGTTTTTGATGGAGCTAAAGAAAAAAATGTCACAGAAATGTTAGAGTTAGCAAATTTACCTAAATCAGGACAAACTTATTTATGGGATGGAAGAACTGGTGAAAAATTTGACAGACCAGTTACTGTTGGAATAATTTACATGCTTAAACTGCATCATTTAGTGGAAGACAAGATTCACGCTAGATCCACTGGTCCTTATAGTTTAGTAACTCAACAACCATTGGGTGGAAAAGCTCAATTAGGTGGACAAAGGTTTGGTGAAATGGAGGTATGGGCACTTGAGGCATATGGTGCATCATACACACTTCAAGAAATACTTACTGTAAAATCTGATGATGTTGCTGGAAGAGTAAAAGTTTATGAGACTATTGTTAAGGGTGAAGAAAACTTTGAGTCTGGAATACCAGAATCATTTAATGTACTTGTTAAAGAAATTAAATCTTTGGCATTAAATGTGGAATTAAATTAATTATGAAAAAAGAACTTACAGATCTATTTAAAAATTCAGAAATATCTGAGGCACAAAATTTTAATAGTATCAAGATCTCATTAGCTAGCCCAGAGAAAATAAAATCTTGGACTTATGGTGAAATTAAAAAACCAGAAACTATTAATTATAGAACCTTTAGACCAGAGAAAGATGGTCTTTTCTGTGCAAGAATATTTGGTCCAATTAAAGATTACGAGTGTTTGTGTGGAAAATATAAAAGAATGAAGTTTAGAGGAATCATCTGTGAAAAATGTGGTGTTGAGGTAACAAAATCAAATGTTCGAAGAGAACGAATGGGTCACATTAATTTAGCAACACCTGTTGCACATATATGGTTTTTAAAATCACTACCAAGTAGAATAGCACTTGCTGTTGATATGAAGCTTAAAGAAGTTGAAAGGGTTTTGTATTTTGAAAATTTTATTGTTATTGAGCCAGGTTTAACAGGTCTACAAAAAAATCAGCTTTTAAATGAGGAAGAACTAGCAAAATATCAAGATGAATATGGTGAGGAGGCTTTTACAGCTGGAATTGGAGCTGAAGCAGTTCTGGAAATGCTTAAAAATCTTGATTTAGATTTAGAGAAAAAAAATCTTGTAGATTACATTAAAGAGACAAAATCAAAAGTGAATGAAGAAAGAGCTATTAAGAGATTAAAATTAATCGAGTCTTTTATTGAAACTGGTCAAAAACCTGAGTGGATGATCATGACTGTTGTTCCAGTTATTCCACCAGAATTAAGACCATTGGTTCCTTTAGATGGTGGAAGATTTGCAACATCAGATCTAAATGATCTTTATAGAAGGGTTATTAATAGGAATAATCGTTTAAAGAGACTAATGGATCTTAAGGCACCAGATATAATCATCAGAAATGAAAAAAGAATGTTACAAGAGTCTGTTGATGCACTCTTTGATAACGGAAGAAGGGGAAGAGTAATCACCGGAACAGGTAAAAGACCATTAAAATCCTTAGCTGAAATGCTAAAAGGAAAACAAGGAAGATTTAGACAAAATCTTCTTGGTAAAAGAGTTGATTACTCTGGTCGTTCAGTCATTGTAGTAGGTCCAGACCTAAAATTACACGAATGTGGATTGCCAAAAAAAATGGCGTTGGAGTTATTTAAACCATTTTTATATGCAAGACTTAATAAACTTGGCTTAGCCTCAACAATTAAACAAGCAAAAAAATTAGTTGAAAAAGAAACTAATGCTGTCTGGGATGCACTTGAATTAATTGTTAGAGAACATCCAGTTTTACTAAATAGAGCTCCAACACTTCATAGGTTGGGAGTTCAAGCTTTTGAACCAAAATTAATTGAGGGAGATGCGATTGAATTACATCCTTTAACATGTGCTGCGTTTAATGCAGATTTTGATGGTGATCAAATGGCTGTTCACGTTCCTTTAAGTTTGGAGGCACAACTTGAGGCCAGAATATTAATGCTATCAACTAACAATATTCTTTCTCCATCTAACGGAAAACCAATAATTGTACCAAGTCAGGATATGATTTTAGGAATTTATTATTTATCTCAAGAACCGGTTACTGATAAGCCAGCTGGATATTTTTTAAATGCAGATCAAATTGAATTTGCCCTTTCATCTGGTCAAATAAAAGTCCATAGTACGATTATTTCTAGATTTGAAACAATTGATGAAAAAGGTAACCAAAAATTTGAGAAGTACACTTCTACTGCAGGAAGATTTCTATTAGCTAACTTATTACCAAAAAATTATAATATTAAGTTTTCTTTAATTGATAGAATTTTACCAAAGAAAACAGTTTCAGAAATTATTGATATTGTCTTTAGATTTTGTGGTCAAAAAACAACAGTTATTTTCTGTGATAAATTAAAAGATTTAGGGTTTAAACACGCATTTAAAGCAGGAATTTCTTTTGGTAAAGATGATTTAGTTATCCCTGAAAATAAAACTCAATTAATCGATGACACAAAAAAACTAATTGCTGATTATGAGACACAATATGCAGAAGGTTTAATCACTAGAGGTGAAAAATATAATAAAGTTGTTGATGCTTGGTCAAAATGTACTGATAAAGTTGCTGGTGAGATGATGAAAGGAATTTCTGCAACAGAGAAAACTTCAGAGGGATTGAAAATAAATTCAGTATTTATGATGGCAGATAGTGGAGCAAGAGGATCTGCGGCACAAATGAAACAATTAGCTGGAATGAGAGGACTTATTGCAAAACCATCAGGTGAGATTATTGAAAGTCCAATAACCTCGAATTTTAAAGAAGGTTTAACTGCATTAGAATATTTTAACTCTACACATGGTGCTAGAAAAGGTCTAGCTGATACAGCCCTTAAAACTGCAAGTTCGGGTTATTTAACTAGAAGACTTTGCGATGTTGCTCAAGATTTAACAATTACTAAAAAAAATTGTGACAATCCTGGTTTTATAGAATTATCTGAAATATTAGAAGGTGGTAATGTCGTTGTGAGTTTGTCTGAAAGAGCTTTAGGTAGAGTTGTTGCAACTGATGTAAAGCACCCTATTACTGGTGAAGTAATAATCAAGAAATCATCAATAATTGATGAATTTGGTTGTGATAAAATTGATTCTGCTGGAATAAAATCATTGAAAGTTTTTTCAGTTATGACGTGCAGTTCCAAAGAAGGTGTTTGTGCAACTTGTTACGGACGAGACTTATCAAGAGGCCAAATGGTACATGTTGGTGAAGCTATCGGAATGATTTCTGCACAATCGATTGGAGAACCAGGGACACAATTAACAATGAGAACTTTCCACGTAGGTGGTACTGCTTCAGTTAAACAAGACTCACAAATAGTGACTAAAAATGAGGGAACTTTAAAAATTATTAATTCAAATATTTTAGAAGACTCTAAGAAGAACTTAATTGTCATGGGTAGAAATACACAATTATCTATTGAGGACGATAATGGAGTTCAAATTGCTGTTTATAAAGTAGCTTATGGATCAAAATTATTTTTTAAAAATGATGACAAAGTAAAAGCTAATACAAAAATTTGTGAGTGGGATCCTTATACTACACCGGTAATTGCTGAAAAAAGTGGTATTGCAAGCTATGTTGATTTAATTGATGGTGTATCTATTCAAGAGACAACAGATGATGCAACGGGTATATCTTCAAAATCAGTGGTTGATTGGCGATCTCAATCAAAAAGTACAGATTTAAAACCAAGAATTACTTTAAGAGATGAAAAAGGAAATGTTATTAAAAAGGCAGATGATAATGAAGCTAGATATTATTTAGTTCCAGATTCAATTTTATCGGTGAAAGATGGTCAAAAAGTTTCTGCTGGTGATGTTATTGCTAGATTACCTAAAGAAACCACCAAAACTAAAGACATCACTGGAGGCCTTCCAAGAGTTGCTGAACTATTCGAGGCTAGAAAAGCTAAAGATAGCGCGATCATCGCTGAAAATGATGGACAAGTTATATTTGGAAAAGAAGTTCGAGGAAAACAAAGAATATCAATTGTGCCTGAAGATGGGTCAGAACCATCCAACTATTTAATACCTAAAGGAAAACACATCAATTTCAATCAGGGTGAAAAAATTAAAAAGGGAGAATATTTATTAGATGGACAGCCATTACCACACGATATTCTTAGAATTATGGGCATAAAAGATTTAACTGAATATTTTGTTAATCAGGTTCAAGAGGTTTATAGATTACAGGGTGTGATTATTAATGATAAACACATAGAAACAATCTTAAGACAAATGTTGAAAAAAGTTGAGGTAAAATCCACAGGTGACTCCTCTTATTTACCTGGTGAAATTATCGATAGAATTAAATTTGATAACGTTAATGAAAAATTAAAATCTGAAGGTAAAAAACCAGCTACAGGAGAAAGAGTTTTAATGGGAATTACTAAAGCTTCTCTCCAGACCGAGTCATTTATTTCTGCTGCATCATTCCAGGAAACTACAAGAGTTCTTACAGATGCTGCTATCAAAGGTAAAATTGATCCACTTAATGGTTTAAAAGAGAATGTAATAGTTGGACGATTAGTCCCTGCCGGAACTGGTAATATTAAAAACAAATGGAACAAAAAAGCTCTCCAAGACGACAATAAATTTCTTTCTGAGCAGGAAAAGATTGAACAGTCAGAAACCCCTGTAAATCAATAAAAATAACACATTTGTTAACTAGTTTTAGTTTGACAAAATTAAATTAATAAGTATTTTGGCGATATTTTTGGTTGGAATGTAGTGTTAACTTTAGACACTAAACGCTGCCACAAATAACCTGTCAGTTATTTCATTCAAAAATAAACAATTATTAAATTTACAATTATGCCAACTATTAACCAGTTGTTGAGAAAAAAAAGATCTAAACCAATTGCTAGGAACAAAGTTCCAGCGTTACAAAAACAACCTTTAAAACGAGGTGTTTGCGTAAAAGTTTATACGACAACTCCAAAAAAACCTAATTCTGCTTTAAGAAAAGTTGCTAGAGTAAGATTATCAAATGGATTTGAAGTAACTGCTTATATACCTGGAGAAGGTCATAATCTTCAAGAACACTCTGTCGTATTAATTAGAGGTGGTAGGGTAAAAGATTTACCAGGTGTTCGTTATCATATTTTGAGAGGTAATTTAGATACTCAAGGAGTAGCAAATAGAAAGAAAAGAAGATCCTTGTACGGAACAAAAAAAGGTAAATAGACATGTCTAGAAAAAAAACACAACCTAAAAAAAAGATTGTTCCTGATCCAAAATTTCATTCCACAATTATCCCTAAATTAATTAATAATATTATGTACGATGGCAAAAGAGGTGTAGCCACAAAAATAGTTTACGATGCAATTGAAAAGATTAAAACCAAGTCAAAAGATGAACCTATAAATATTTTTAATGAAGCAATTAATAATATCAAACCAACTGTTGAAGTAAGATCAAGAAGGGTAGGTGGAGCTACATATCAAGTTCCAGTTGAAGTTAAAAGTAAAAGAGCACAAGCTTTGGCTATAAGATGGCTCATAGACTCAGCAAGAAAAAGAAAAGATAAACATATGTCTGATAAAATTTTTAATGAACTTTATGATGCGTATGAAAAAAAAGGTGCAGCTGTAAAGAAAAAAGAGGATGTACATAAAATGGCAGAGTCTAATAAGGCTTTTGCACACTTTAGATGGTAAAATATTATGGCTAGATCTCATACATTAGACAAATATAGAAACATCGGGATTATGGCCCACATTGATGCCGGTAAAACAACCACAACCGAAAGAATTTTATATTACACAGGTAAAAGTCATAAAATTGGTGAAGTTCATGATGGTGCAGCTACCATGGATTGGATGGAACAAGAACAAGAAAGAGGCATTACAATTACATCAGCAGCAACAACCTGCTTCTGGCAAGATCATAGAATTAATATTATCGATACACCAGGTCACGTAGATTTTACCATTGAAGTTGAAAGATCACTTAAGGTACTCGATGGAGCGGTTGCTGTGTTTGATGGTGTAGCAGGTGTGGAACCTCAATCAGAAACAGTATGGCGACAGGCTGATAAATATAAAGTACCAAGAATTTGTTTTGTAAATAAGCTAGATAGAACTGGTGCAGACTTTTTTAGGTGTGTAGATATGATTAAAGATAGATTGGGAGCAAAACCACTGGTAATACAAGTACCAATCGGTATTGAAGCCTCTCTAACAGGTGTTGTTGACCTTGTTAAAATGAAAGCACAAGTTTGGAAAAATGAGGCTTTAGGTGCTGAATGGGAATATAAAGAAATCCCAGAAGATCTTAAAGAAATCTCTCAAAAATATCGAACAGAATTAGTCGAAATGGCCGTTGAGCAAGATGAAAAAATGATGGAGTCTTATCTAAATGGTGAGGAAATAAAAGAAGAAGATTTAATTAAATGTATTAGAAAAGGAACATTAAATTTTGATTTTGTTCCTGTATTAACTGGTTCAGCTTTTAAAAATAAGGGTGTTCAGCCACTACTTGATGCGGTGATTAACTATCTTCCAAGCCCTATCGATATTGGTTCAATTAAAGGGACTAAATTGGGATCAGAGGATGAAATTGAAATGAAATTTGATGATAGTGCACCATTTTCTGCGCTAGCATTTAAGGTAGCAAATGACCCATTTGTTGGATCTTTAACATTTATTAGAATTTATTCAGGCACAATAAAAACAGGAACAGCTGTATACAATTCATCAAAAGAAAAAGAAGAAAGAGTCGGCAGGATGTTATTAATGCACGCTAACTCTCGAGAGGACATCAAAGAAGCTAACGCAGGAGATATTGTATCACTAGCTGGTTTGAAAAATACCATTACTGGTCACACGTTATGTAATAAAGATAATCCAGTCCTTCTCGAACCTATGGAATTTCCTGACCCAGTAATTGAAATTGCTGTTGAACCAAAAACAAAAGCTGACCAAGAAAAAATGGGAGAAGCTTTGGGTAGATTAGCTAAAGAAGATCCCTCATTTAGAGTTTCATCTGATGAAGAGTCTGGACAAACAATTATTAAGGGAATGGGTGAATTACACTTGGACATCATAGTTGATAGAATGAAAAGAGAATTTAAAGTTGAAGCAAATGTTGGAGCTCCACAAGTAGCATACAGAGAAACAATAGAAAACTCATCAGAAGTAGAATACACACATAAAAAACAAAGTGGTGGTGCAGGACAATTCGCAAAAGTCAAATTATTAGTAGAACCACAAGAACCTGGTAAAGGGAGAGCTGTTGAAAGTAAAATCAAAGGTGGAGCTATTCCAAAAGAATTCATTCCAGGTGTGGAAAAAGGTATCGAAACAGTATCAGATGGTGGAATTTTAGCAGGATTTCCAATGATTGATTATAAAGTTACAATTTTAGATGGTTTACATCACGACGTTGACTCTAGTGTATTAGCTTTTGAACTAGCAAGTAGAGCATGTTTTAAAGATGCTTGTACAAAAAGTGGTTTAAAATTATTAGAGCCAGTCATGAGAGTTGAAGTAGTAACGCCAGAAGACTATATGGGCGATGTTATTGGAGACTTAAATAGTCGAAGAGGACAAATAAGCACTCAAGAACAAAGAGGTAATGCAACTGTAATAACTGCAATGGTGCCTTTAGCAAATATGTTCGGATACATTAATAGTTTAAGATCAATGTCACAAGGGCGAGCACAATATTCAATGTTTTTTGATCACTACGCAAAAGTGCCACAAAATGTTCAAGACGAAGTAACAAAAAAAATAGCAGGCTAAAATGGAAAAACAGAATATTAGAATTAAACTTAGAGCTTACGACAATAAGATTTTAGATGCTTCAACTGAAGAGATTGTTAACACAGTTAAAAGAACTGGAGCTACAATAAAAGGTCCAATTCCATTACCAACTAGAATTGAAAGATATACAGTTTTAAGATCTCCTCATATAGATAAAAAAAGTAGAGAACAATTTGAGTCGAGAACTCATAAAAGATTAATTGATATAATTGAGCCAACACCACAGACTGTCGAGGCTTTAATGAAGTTAGATTTAGCATCAGGTGTCGATGTGGAGATTAAGATATAATTATGAGTGAGATAGCTTTGTTAGGAAAAAAAATTGGAATGACTAGAGAATTTTATAAATCTGGTCAGTTGGTACCAGTTACTGTATTAAAAATGGAAAAAGCTAGAGTAATCCAGGTAATAGATAAAGAAAAAAGAGGTTACACCGCTGTTCAACTTGGATACGGAAAAATCAAAAACTCAAAACTAACAAAGGCTATGAAAGGTTATTTTTCAAAAAGAAATACTGAAGCTAAAAGGAAACTTAAAGAATATAGAGTTCAAAACATCGAAAATTATAAAGAGGGAAATGAATTTGGATTAGAGATTTTTAAAGATGTTAAATTTGTAGATACTAGATCAAAAACGATTGGAAAAGGTTTTGCAGGAGCTATGAAAAGACACAATTTTGGTGGTTTGAGAGCTACACATGGTGTTTCAATTTCACATAGATCACATGGTTCAACGGGTCAAAGACAAGATCCTGGTAAAGTATTTAAGGGAAAAAAAATGGCTGGACATATGGGAGATAAATTAAGAACTATGCAAAATATCGAAATTATTAAAACAGATTTAGAAAATGAGCTTCTATATTTAAAAGGTTCTATCCCAGGAGCAAAAAACTCTGAAATTCTAGTAAAAGGTTCAGTTAAAAATATTAAAAAAATGACTATCAGTGAAAAACACAAAGCTGCTGAATTATCTAAGAAAACACCGGAGAAAAAGAAAAAATAATGAAAGTCGATAAAATTAATTTAGATGGTAAAAAAAGTTCTATTGAAGTCTTAGATAAGATTTTTTCAGCTAAGATAAATAAGAAATTAGTGAATACAGTTTTATATAAGACTAATGCTAACTATAAAGGTAGGCACGCAAAAACTAAGCAGCAAAACGAAGTCTCAGGCCCAACATCAAAAATTTATGCACAAAAAGGAACAGGTAACGCTAGACATGCAAGTAGAAAAGCCCCAATCTTTGTTGGGGGTGGTATAGCTCATGGTCCTAAAGGAGAGCTATCATATAAAAAAAGAAAATTGAATAAGAGTGAAAAAAAACAAAGTATAGCATCATTAATTAGTGACAAGATAAAGAATAATAACCTTCTAATTTTTAGTGATTTTAGCTCTAAGATAAAAAAGACTAAAGAGATGAACTTAATTTTAAAAAAATTCCAAATATCAAATTCAATAATAATCCTAGACAAAACCTCAAAAGATAATGTTGAAAAATCAATTAGAAATATTCCAAATATTAAAGTAACAGACATTAATCATTTTAGTGCCTTTGATATCGTTAAGTTTGAAAAGGTTGTGTTTACTGAAACATCTGTAAAAGAATTAGAAAAGAGGTATGCTTAAGATGGAAAAGATACATTTATACGACAAAATTTTATCACCTTTAGTTACTGAAAAATCAACAAATTTATCAGAACAAAATAAGATTGTATTTAAGGTGCCTTCAAAAGCAAATAAGAAAAATATAAAAAACAACATTGAAAAAATTTTCAAAGTAAATGTTACAAAGATAAATATTATCAATAAACAAAATAGAACTAAATTAACTAGAGGAAGAAAAGTTAAAGTCCCTGGTTTTAAAAAAGCAATCATAACACTTAAAAAAGGTCAAAGTATTGATCTAACAACTGGAATTTAAAATGGCACTAAAAACATTTAAACCTTATACAAAATCTACTCGAGGAACAATTCTTGTAGATAGAACTGGTCTTTGGAAAGGTAAACCATTTAAATCTTTAGTTTCTCCAAAAAATGCAATGAAAGGGAGAAACAACAATGGCCATATTACGTCTATAAATAGAGCTGGTGGACATAAAAAAATGTATCGACATGTTGACTTTTACAGAAAAAAATTTGATATGCCTGCGACAGTTGAAAGAATTGAATATGATCCGAACAGATCTTGTTACATTATGTTAGTAAAATTTGATGATAATTCACATGCATATTATCTTGCACCACAAAAAATAAAGGTGGGTGATAAAGTTGAAAATGGATCAAAAAAAGAGATAAAAATTGGAAATTGTATGCCATTACAGGATATCCCAGTTGGTATAGATATTCACAATGTTGAAATACAACCAGGTGGTGGAGGTAAAATTGCAAGATCTGCTGGAACTTCTGTTACGATTAGTGGATTGGATGGGAATTATAGTTTGATTAAATTAGCATCAGGTGAAGTTAGAAAAATCGATTCAAGATCATTGGCAACAATTGGCGTATTAAGTAACCCTGATCAAAAAAATATAAAAATTGGTAAAGCAGGAAGATCAAGATGGTTAGGAAGAAGACCTCACACTAGAGGTGTAGTTAAAAATCCAGTAGATCACCCACATGGTGGTGGAGAAGGTAAATCAGCAGGTGGAAGACATCCAGTTTCTCCTAAAGGACAATCAGCAAAAGGATTGAAAACAAGAGACAATAAGAGAACTGATAAATATATTGTGAAGAGAAGAAACAAAAGGAAGGATACAAAATAATGGCTAGAGCAGTATGGAAAGGACCTTTTGTGGAAGAAAGCTTAATAAAAAAAGTTGATAAATATAAGACTGATCCAAAAAAAATTCCTATCAAGACTTGGTCAAGAAAATCAACAATAATTCCAGATTTTGTAGGAGTTAGTTTTTTGATTTATAATGGAAAAAAATTTATACCCATTACCATATCTGAAGACATGGTTGGTCATAAGTTAGGTGAATTTGCTCCAACAAGAACTTTTTTTGGTCATACACCTGCTGATAAAAAAGCAAAACCTGCTGAGGCAGAGGTGAAGAAATAGTTATGAGTAAAAATAAGAAATTAGTGAAAAAAAAAGAAAAAATAGTGAAATCTATTAATAATAATATTAGATCAAGTGTAAGAAAGCTTAATCCTATTTTAAAAAGTATAGTTGGAAAAAAAGTAGAGTTAGCTATTAGAGATCTTCAGTTTTCAGAAAAAAGAATTACTCGTGATATCAGAAAGACTATTTCATCTGCTGTTGCAAATGCGGAAAATAATTTTCAATATGATATCGATAAACTTGTCGTCAAAGAAGCTTATTGTGGGAAGAAAATTACCATGAAAAGGTTTAGACCAAGAGCAAAAGGAAGAGCTGCACCAATTTTAAAACCTTATTCAAGTGTTACAATTATTTTATCAGAGGCAAAAAAAATGGAGAGTCATGGGACAAAAAGTTAATCCAGTAGGTTTTAGATTAGGTGTTAACAGAGGTTGGGACTCTGTTTGGTACGCTAAAAAGAAAGATTTTGGTAATTACCTCATAGAAGATTTTAAAATAAGAGAATATATCAAAAAAAATGTAATTAATTCTGGCGTTTCAAAAGTGATGATCGAAAGAACAGCAAACAAATGTTATGTTACAATTTACACTTCTAGACCAGGTTTTGTTATTGGAAAAAAAGGTAGTGATATAGATAAGATAAAAAATAATTTATCTAAGTTTACTTCAAATGAGGTTACTTTAAATATTAAAGAAGTAAAAAAACCTGAAACAAATGCTTATTTAGTTGCAGAAAATATTGCTCAACAATTAGTTAAGAGAATTTCTTATAGAAGAGCAATGAAAAGAGCAATGCAATCTTGTTTAAGATTGGGCGCTAAAGGAATTAAAGTTTCAGTGAGTGGTAGATTGGGTGGAAATGAGATTGCTAGAACTGAATGGTTAAGAGATGGCAGTATACCTTCCCACACATTAAGAGCAGATATAGATTATGCAGAGGCAGAAGCACTTACGACTTACGGAATAATTGGGATAAAAGTTTGGATTTATAAAGGTGAAGTTTTTGCTAAAGAATTTAGTCAAGAAACGAATAAAGTCACACCTAAAGAGGGAAAACAATAAATGTTACAGCCAGTTAGAACAAAATGGAGAAAAGCTCACAAAGGCAGAATTCATGGAACTGCCTCAAGAGCGAATTTCATTAACTATGGTGCTTATGCTTTAAAAGCGCTATCTCCTGATAGGGTTACTGGAAAACAAATAGAGGCTGCTAGAGTTGCTCTAACGAGGCACATGAAAAGACAGGGAAGAGTTTGGACAAGAATTTTTCCAAATATTCCAGTTTCTAAAAAACCCATTGAAGTACGTATGGGTAAAGGAAAAGGTTCTCCAGAATTCTATGCATGCCGTGTAAAACCAGGAAGAATTTTATTTGAGGTAGATGGTGTTTCGGAACAGATAGCCAAAGAAGCTTTATATAAAGCATCCGCAAAATTGCCAATTAAAACAAAAACTATAAAGAGATTTGCCTAATATGAAAAAACAAGAAATTAAAAAACTCTCAAAAGATCAAATTATAAAAAACATTGATAAATTTAAAAAAGATTTATTCAATTTTAGATTTCAAAAGACAAATTCACAGATTACAAATCCGGCAAAAATTAGTGAAACAAAAAAAACAATTGCTAGATTAAAAACATTATTAAAAGGAAAATTAAATGCCTAAGAAAATATTAACAGGTGTGGTTGTAAGTGATAAACCTAATAAAACTATAACTGTTTTAGTTGAACGAAAATATTCTCATCCATTATTAAAAAAAGTAATAAAAGTGAGAAAAAAATACAATGCGCATGATGAAAATAACAAATTTAAAACAGGTGACAAAGTATCAATCATTGAGAGCAAACCTTTCTCAAAAAATAAGAAATTTCAAGTAATGGAAAACACAAAATAATGATACAGGTCCAAACAGAATTAAATGTAGCTGATAACACCGGGGCAAAGAAAATCGAATGTATTAAAGTTTTGGGTGGATCGAAAAGAAGATATGCAAGTATAGGAGACACGATAGTAATTGCTGTAAAAGAGGCAATTCCTAAGGGAAAAGTAAAAAAAGGATCAGTTCATAAAGCTGTGGTGGTAAGAGTAAAAAAAGGAATTCATAGGGATGACGGATCAAAAGTAAAATTTGATAATAACGCTGCTGTTTTGGTTGATGACAAAGGTGAACCAGTTGGAACTAGAATTTTTGGTCCAGTAACTAGAGAATTAAGAAATAAAGGGCAAATGAAAATAATCTCACTAGCCCCAGAGGTTTTGTAATGATTAAAAAAGGTTTAAAAGTTCGAGTTTTATCAGGCAAAGATAAAAAAAAAGAAGGTGAAGTAATTGAAATTGACAGACCAAACAATAGAGCAAAAGTTAAAGATATTAATATGGTAAAAAGACACGTAAAAACAACTAAGGAAAAAAAAGGTGGAATTTTTTCAAAGGAAAGTTTTATTCATTTATCAAATTTAAAACTAATTGACGAAAAAACAAAAACAAAAAAAACTGAGGCTAAAAAATAATGACTCCGAGATTGAAAGAACTTTATTATAAAGAAATACAACCTGCATTAAAATCTCAATTTGGTTTTAAAAATTTGTACATGGGTCCAAAAATTGAAAAAATTGTTTTGAACATGGGCTTAGGTTTAGATGGAAATGACTCAAAAATATTAAAGTCTTGTGAGGAGGACTTAGGAAAAATAACAGGTCAAAAACCTGTGATCACCAAATTTAAAAAATCAGTTGCAAATTTTAAAACAAGAAAAGGTTCAAATGCTGGCTTAAAGGTTACACTTAGAAAAGATAAAATGTATGAATTTTTAGATAGACTTGTGAATATAGCTTTACCAAGAATTAAAGATTTTAGAGGCCTTTCTGCAAATGGTTTTGATAAATTTGGAAATTACACATTTGGTGTTAAAGAACATATCATATTTCCTGAGGTAAGTTTTGATCGTGCTGATAAGGTTCGTGGTATTGATATTGTAATTGTAATATCATCTAAAAGTAAAGAGCATAGTTTTGCTCTTTTAGAAAAGTTAAATTTTCCATTTATTAAAAAAGGAGATAACTAAAATGGCTAAATTAAGCTCAATAAATAAGAACAATAAACGAATAAAATTATCGGACAGATTATTTAAAAAAAGACAAAAGTTAAAAAAGATTGTTATGAATAAAAAGCTTCCTTTAGAGGAAAGATTTAAAGCACAACAAAAATTATCAAAATTACCTAGAAACTCCGCGAAAGTAAGAGTAATGAATAGATGCCAGATTACTGGAAGACCTCACGGAGTTTATAGAAAATTGAAAATATCTAGAATTGCATTAAGACAATTAGGTCTGCAAGGAAAGATACCAGGTTTAGTTAAATCAAGTTGGTAGAAAGGAAAATATGAGTTTAAGTGATCCAATTGGAGATATGATAGCAAGAATAAAAAATGCTCAAGATAGAAGCCATAAGAAAGTTGAATTACCTTCCTCAAATTTTAAAACTAAGATTGCTGATATCTTAAAGAATGAAGGATTTATAAAAGACTTCAAAGTGAACAAAGAAAATAATAAATCTTTCTTATCTTTAGAGCTTAAATATCATTCAGGAAACCCAGTTATAAGTACTTTTGAAAGAGTTTCAAAACCAGGGAGAAGAATATTTTCTAGTGCAGAAAGTTTACCAAAAATAAATAATGGTTTAGGTATAGCAATTGTATCAACCCCCAAAGGTGTAATGACAGATATTGATGCAAGAAAGCAAAGAGTGGGTGGAGAAATAATTTGTAAGGTATTTTAATGTCTAAAATTGGTAAAATTAATATTTCAATCCCTGAAAAAGTCAAAGTTGCTTTGGCTGGAAATATTTTAAACATAGAAGGTCCATCCGGAAAAAAGTCAATCAATATTGATTTAGATGTTTTTAATCTTGATATAAAAGATGGAAAAGAAATATCAATCAAACCGAAAAAAATTGATCAAGAAACCAAACGATTATGGGGAATGAATAGAAGTTTAATTAATAATGCAGTTATTGGTTCAAACACAGGATACGAGAAGATACTAGAACTGGTAGGTGTTGGATATCGAGCTGCACTAAAAGGTAATCAATTGAATCTACAATTAGGTTATAGTCATGATATTAATTTTGACATCCCAGAAGGGATAAAAATCAACGTTGAAAAGCAAACAACTCTAAAAATAAGCGGTGCTGATAAACAACAAGTAGGAGCAGTTGTATCTAAACTTAAAACTCTTAGAAAAATTGAACCATATAAAGGTAAAGGTGTAAGAGAAAAGGGTCAACATATCTTGAAAAAAGAAGGAAAGAAGAAATAATGAAATTAGATACCAGTAAAAGAAAAAGATTTAGAGTGAGCAATAAGGTTAAAAATGTTGCTTCAAATGACAGATATAGACTAAGTATTTCTAGATCATCAAAGAATATTTCGGCGCAAATAATTGACGATATGAAAAATGTTACTTTATTATCAGCATCATCAATTGAAAAAGATATTAAGTCTGGTCAAAAGGTAAATAAAACTGAATTATCTAAGATTGTAGCTGAAAAGTTAGCAAAAAAAGCACAAGAGAAAAAAATTACCAAGATTTATTTTGATAGAGGCATTTATAAATATCATGGAAGAGTGAAGGTTTTTGCTGAAACTTTACGTAAAAATGGAATGGAATTTTAATATGGATAATAATAAAGATAAAAAAACTGACGATATTTTAGAAAAATTAGTTCACATTAATCGTATAACAAAAGTAGTAAAAGGTGGACGTAGATTTGGTTTTTCAGCACTTGTTGTTGTCGGAAACCAGTCTGGTAAAATTGGAATTGCTCACGCGAAAGCAAAACAAGTGCCAGATGCTATAAAAAAAGCAAATGAAATGGCAAGAAGAAAACTTATTCATATACCTCTTCGAGAAGGAAGAACTATTCACCATGATGTAAAAGCTAAAGATGGATCTGGCAGAATCGTATTGAGAGCAGCCTCTAAAGGAACAGGTATTATAGCTGGAGGTCCTGTTCGTGCAGTGTGTGAGGTTTTGGGAGTAAAAGATATTGTAGCTAAATCAATGGGTACATCAAATGCCCATAATGTGATTAGAGCCACAATGAAAGCACTATTGAAGCAAAATTCACCAAAACAAATATCTTCAATAAGAAATAAAAAAATTTCTGAGATTATAGAAAAAAGAGGATAATGATTAAATTAAACAATAGAAATAAGATTAATAAGACTAAACTAAGAGTTGGTAGAGGTATTGGTTCTGGAAAAGGCAAAACATCTGGAAGAGGTGTAAAAGGTCAAAAATCCAGATCTGGTGTAGCGATTAAAAGTTTTGAAGGTGGACAAATGCCACTATATAGAAGACTTCCAAAGAGAGGTTTCAACCCTATTAATAAAAAGACAATTGCAATATTAAATCTAGATAAAATTCAATCATATATTGATAAAAAAAATATAAAAACTACAGACACGCTGAATTCAAATTTACTAAAAAAACTAAAATTAATAGATCAAAATTCAATTAAATTAAAAATTTTAGGATCCGGAGCCATTAAAGATAAGATTAATATTGAGGCAGATCTTGCTTCAAAGTCTGCTGTTGAAAAACTTGAAAAAATTGGTGGTTCAATACAATTAAAAAAATAGTTTAATTTAATGAGCGCATCATCATCAAATACTGATTTAAGAAATAGAATAATATTTACCCTTGCTATTTTAGTGGTCTATAGATTTGGTACTTTTGTCCCTTTGCCAGGGATAGATCCTGAACAACTCAAAATAATGATGGAAGGAAATCAAAAGGGTTTATTGGGAATGTTCAATGTTTTTGCTGGTGGTGCAGTGAGTAGAATGGCTATTTTTGCATTAGGAATTATGCCATATATCTCCTCATCAATTATTGTTCAACTTTTAACAGGTGTTTCTGATTATTTTAAAAATTTAAAATCACAAGGAGAAACTGGTAGAGCAAAAATTACTCAGATAACTCGTTATGGAACTGTTTTACTTGCGACAGTTCAAGGTTATGGATTAGCAGTAGGACTAGAGTCTTCAGCTGGGTTAGTAATTAATCCTGGTGTTTTTTTTAAAATTTCAACTGTCACCACAATTGTCTCTGGGACTATTTTTTTAATGTGGTTAGGAGAACAGATTACTCAAAGAGGAATTGGTAATGGTATATCTCTTATTATTTTCGCTGGTATTGTTGCAGAAATTCCAAGAGCTTTAGTTACCACTTTCGAACTTGGTAGAACAGGAGCAGTATCTACATTAATGATCTTAGCTTTATTCGTTTTATTAATCTTAACAATTTTATTTATTGTTTTTATGGAAAGAGCTTTAAGAAAAATACTAATAAATTACCCTAAAAGACAAGTTGGTAATAAAATGTACGGGGGAGAGTCATCTCATTTGCCACTCAAGATTAATCAAGCTGGAGTAATTCCCGCAATTTTTGCATCGGCATTACTATTATTACCAGTAACTTTTTCAAATTTTAATTTTTCTGATAATGAAACTTTTTTAAATTTAAGTTCATATTTTACTCAAGGACAACCATTGTATATGTTGCTTTATGCATCAGGAATAATATTTTTTACCTTTTTTTATACCTCAATAACTTTTAATCCAACTGAAACAGCTGATAATTTGAGAAAATATGGTGGTTTTGTACCAGGGATAAGACCTGGAGAAAGCACGGCAATTTATATCGATAATATTTTAACAAAGTTGACAACAATAGGTGCTTTATATTTAACATTAGTTTGTTTAATGCCTGAGTTTTTAATTGCTAATTATCCAATTCCTTTCTATCTGGGAGGCACATCAATTTTAATCGTAGTTGTTGTTGCAATTGATACAGTTACGCAAATACAAACAAGATTAATGAGTTCCCAGTACGAACAGTTGATTAAAAAAACAAAATTCGGAAGATAATTCGTGAATATAATCCTATTTGGACCTCCTGGTGCTGGAAAAGGAACACAAGCAAAATATTTAGTTAAAAAGATAAATGGTTTTCAAGTTTCAACAGGTGATATGTTAAGGGATGAAATCAAGAAAAATTCTGAAATAGGAAAAAAAATAATTAATGACATGAACGATGGTAAATTTGTAAGTGATGAAATTGTAAACGAATTAATTAAAAAAGTTATTTTTGATGAAAAATATAGAAATAAACTTATTTTTGATGGATATCCTAGATCATTAGATCAAGCTAAAAATTTAGAAACTATTTTAGAAAGTTCAAATCAAAAGATTGATTATATTTTTTTTCTTAATGTCCAAAAAGAAGTAATAATTAAACGAGTTGAAAAAAGAAAAACTTTAGAAAAAAGATCTGATGATGACTCAAATATTATTCTAAAAAGATATGAAACCTATATGGATATGACACGCCCCGTTTTAGATTTCTATTCCAAAAATTCAAACTTTTATGAAATAGATGGTGCGCTTAAAATTGAGCAAATAACCGCTAAAATAGATGCTTTTCTTAATGTTTAAGACGTTGACTTTAAAAGAACTTCTTATATAAAAGGCTAAATTTATCTCAAAATTTATGGCTCGTATTGCAGGAATAAATATCCCACAAAATAAATTAGTTCAAGTAGGGCTTACTTATATTTATGGTATCGGTGATAAATTTTCAAAACAAATTTGTACATCATTAGCAATCCCTAAAGAAAAAAGAGTGAACCAACTTACTGATGATGAAATTTTAAGAATAAGAGAATACATTGATCAAAATTTTAAAGTTGAAGGCGATCTTAGAAGAGATTATTCAC
Organism: uncultured Pelagibacteraceae bacterium; assembly: GCA_902632935.1. GTDB lineage: Bacteria > Pseudomonadota > Alphaproteobacteria > Pelagibacterales > Pelagibacteraceae > Pelagibacter. The sequence goes on along the minus strand of CACPEJ010000002.1, from coordinate 42,141 downwards.
TGAGCATAAAAAGACTAATAGATTTAGCTTGCTATAGAGGTTCGAGGCATAGAAAGAAATTACCTGTAAGAGGTCAAAGAACACGATGTAATGCTCGAACGAGAAAAGGAAAAGCTATCGCAATAGCTGGAAAAAAATTAACACCACTTAAGAAATAAACATGGCAAAATCAGAAAAAAAAGACAACAAAGAACTGAGTCAAGAAAAGTCGCCAAAAAAAGCTGTCAAAAGTTCTTATTCAAAAAAAAAGAAAACTAAAAAAAATATCTTAAATGGAATTGCATATGTTCAATCAACTTTTAATAACACAATTATTTCAATTGCTGACACTAATGGAAATGTAATTTCATGGGCATCAGCTGGACAAAAAGGTTTTAAGGGTTCTAGAAAATCAACTCCATATGCGGCGCAAATAGCTGCTGATGCTGCTGCATCTAAAGCCTTAGAGTTTGGTATGAAAACTTTATCTGTGGAAGTTAAGGGTCCTGGTTCAGGCAGAGAAACAGCATTAAGAGCGTTACAAGCGAGAGGATTTAGAATTTTATCAATTAAAGATACAACACCGATGCCACATAATGGTACTAGGCCACCAAAAAAAAGGAGAGTTTAATGGATGTAGAAAATGTAAATGTGAAAAATTGGAAATCATTAATCAAACCTGCGAAACTTGATGTTAAAATAAGTGATGATTTAACTCACGCTACAATTATCGCTGAACCATTAGAAAAAGGTTATGGTTTAACACTTGGTAACTCACTTAGAAGAATTTTATTGTCCTCAATTAGAGGAGCAGCTGTAACTTCAATTCAAATTGATGGTGTACTTCATGAATTTACATCTATCAAAGGTGTAAGAGAAGATGTTACTGATATTGTTTTAAACGTTAAATCTCTAGCATTAAAATGTGCAGCTGAGGGAACAAAAAAACTAGTATTAGATGCCAAAGGACCTGGTGAAATAAAAGCATCTGACATCGCATCAGTTCCTGATGTTGAAATTTTGAATCCTGACTTAGTTATTTGTAATTTAGATGAAAATACTCACTTCCATATGGAAATGAATGTTAATACTGGAAAAGGTTATGTTCCAGCTGATTTAAATAAACCTGAAGAACCACCTTTAGGTTTAATTGCAATTGACTCATTATATAGTCCCGTTAAAAAAGTTTCTTATTCAGTAAGTACCGCAAGAGAGGGTAAGGCTTTAGATTATGATAAATTAACGATGGAAGTTGAGACAAACGGATCAATTTCTGCTGAAGATGCAGTTGCTTATTCTGCTAGAATTTTTCAAGATCAATTAAAAATGTTTATTAATTTTGATGAACCTGTGGAAGCTCCAGTCAAAGAAGTTTCAACAGAGCCTGAATTTAATAAAAATTTATTAAGAAAAGTAGACGAGCTTGAATTATCTGTTAGATCAATGAATTGTCTTAAAAATGATAATATAATTTATATTGGTGATTTGGTTCAAAAATCTGAGGGTGAGATGTTAAGAACACCAAATTTTGGAAGAAAATCATTAAATGAAATCAAAGAAGTTTTAACTGGTATGTCTCTTTATTTAGGGATGGAAATTCCAAATTGGCCACCAGATAATATCGCAGAAATGTCTAAAAAATTAGAGGAAAGCATCTAATGAGACATGGAATGGCAAATAAGAAGTTAAACAGGACTTCCGAACACCGAAAAGCCCTGCTTAAAAATATGCTTAATTCCTTAATAAAGTACGAGCAAATTAAAACAACTTTACCAAAAGCAAAATTTTTAAAGCCACAGGCTGATAAGATAATCACATTAGGTAAAAAAGATAGTTTGCATAATACTAAAATTTTGATTTCTCAATTGCAGGATATTAAGTCAGCCAATAAAGTTAAAAAAACTTTATCTAAAAGATACGAAAAAAGAGCTGGTGGTTATACAAGAATTATTAAAGCCGGTTTTAGATACGGAGATAATGCGCCTATGGCTATAATTGAATTTGTTGATAGAGACGTTCAAGCCAAAAAAGTTGATAAAAAAAAGAAAGATCCAGCAAAAGAAGTTGAAAAAAAAGAAGATAAGAAAGCTGCCACAGCATAAATAAAAGCCTCAAATATTAATGATTAGAAGTTTTATCGTTGAGTCAACGTTTAATAACATGCGTATTGATAGATGGTTAAGAAATAAATTAGGAAAAGTACCACAAAGTCTTATTGAAAAGAGTTTAAGGTTAGGAAAAATTAAAATAAACAAAAAAAAGATAAAAAGCTCTTTTAAGATTAAAACAAACGATAAAATAGAACTCTTCAATTTTGATTTTAAAGAAAAAATTAAACACGATAAAAAACAATTCAATCCATCCATTGAGGTAATAAAATCTAACGAAGATCTGATCATAGATAACAATGAAGATTTTATAGTTTTAAATAAAAGTGCAGGAATATCAGTTCAAGGTGGAACAAAGTCAAAAAAAAATCTAGTAGATATATTTGCAAAAAGTGAAATATTTCAAGGAACAAAACCATTCTCTGTTCATAGATTAGACAAAGATACTTCAGGTGTTTTTATTATTGCGAAAAATAGACAAACAGCTCAACTATTGACCTCTCTATTTAGATTAAGAAAAGTGCACAAAACTTATTTAGCAATATGTAACGGAGAAATTGAAAAAGACTCAGGTGAATGGAATGATAATTTGATTAGGTACGACAATGGAAAAAAGATTATAGAAAAAGCTAAAACAATTTTTAAAGTGATAGATAAAAATACCAATGCAAGTTTAGTAGAAATGAAACCAATCACAGGAAGAAAACATCAATTGCGAAAACAATTATTTAACATAGGACATTCAATTTTTGGTGATAAAAAATATAATTCATCAGTTTCTTCGAAGGGTATAAATAAAGATTTAATGCTTCATTCCTATCAAATAAAATTTATGATTAATGAAAAAAAATATACTTACAAAGCCTTATTACCAGATTATTTTAATAAGTTGTTAAAGACTAAAAGATTAAATTTTTCAAATTAGTTTTAAATATTTCTATTAGCTTATTTTTTAATTCGTCATAATTTTGATCTTTAATTTGTTTGAGATTAGTAATACCTTTATCTTTAATCCCACAAGGAATAATCGCATCATATTTTTTTAAATCGTTATTAATATTGATAGAAAAACCATGATAAGCTATCCATTTACTTACTCTAACTCCAATTGCAGCAACTTTTTTTATATTTGAATTATCATTATACCAAATGCCAATATTTTCTTTATCAGCGAATGTTTCAATGTCATAAAGTTTCAGGGTTTCAATAATTGATTTTTCAATTACTGATATGAACTTTCTAATATCTTTTTTACCTTTTTTTAAATCAATTACAAAATAACAAATTAGTTGACCTGGTCCATGATAAGTTATTTTGCCACCTCTATTGGTTTTTATAATATTTATAGATTTATCTATTATCTCATTTTCATTATGGCTTGTTCCTGATGTATAGATATGATCGTGTTCTAAAACCCAAATCAAATCATCTACTTTTTTTAGATCGATATCTTTAAGTCGATCTTCCATAAAAGATATCGCTTCTTTGTATTTTACTGGATTTTGGGACTTTTTAATTTCTATAGTCATTTAAAAATTGTATTCTTTTTATTTTGTATTAAAAGATCCGTCTAAATAATAGGTGTATTTATGGCTTTAATAAAAAAAATTAAAGATAAAAAAGTAAATTTTGAATTTAATAAAGAATATATAAAAGTTGTAACAGACAAAATTACCTCAAATGATGCATCTTTTATAACTAGATCTTTTGAGGAAATGCATCCCGCTGATGCTGCTGATATTATTGAACATTTAAGTCAAAATGACAGAGAAAGTTTAATAAAATTAAATAATTTTAAGATTGATCCAGAAGTATTTGTTGAATTAAATGAGTCTGTTCAATCAGAAATCATTAAATATCTTTCGTCAGATGCAATTGTTAGGATATTAAAAAATTTAGAATCTGATGACGCTATAGCCATTTTAGAAAATGTTGATGAAAAAGATAAAAATTCAATATTAAGTTTATTACCCCCAAAAGATCGATTTGCTTTATTAGAAGGTCTTAGTTATCCAGAGGATAGTGCTGCTAGGATAATGCAAAGAGAATTTACAGCAATTCCAAGTAACTGGTCAGTAGGACAAACTATTGATTATTTAAGAGAGAATAAAGACTTACCAGAAGAATTTTTAGAAATTTACATTGTTGATGAAAATTTTAAACCTATTGGCGCAGTACCATCTTCAAAAGTATTAAGAACACCTAGAGAAACAAAAATGTCCTTAATCATGGATGACTCAATTTTTTTAGTTCCAGTGGATATGGATAGAGAAGAAGTTGGTAACTCGTTTGAAAATTATGGTTTAAACTCAGCTTGTGTTGTAGATAAAAATAATAAACTTGTAGGAATGATAACTTCCGATGATGTATTAACAGTTTTAAAAGAAGAGGCTGAGGAAGATGCATTAAGATTAGCTGGTGTTGGTGACGAAGAAATTACAGATGGTGTTATCACAAAAACTAAAAGACGATTTAACTGGTTACTTTTAAATTTATTCACAGCATTTCTGGCCACTTATTGTATTAGTTTGTTTGGTGCAACAATTGAACAAATGGTTGTCTTGGCATTCTTAATGCCAATAGTTGCATCGATGGGTGGTAATGCAGGTATGCAAACTTTAGCAGTTACTGTTAGAACTTTAGCAACAAATGATTTAACAAAAAATAACTTTAATCAAAACATTATTAAGGAATTTAATATTGGTATTCTCAATGGAATAATTTTTGCTGTTATAAGTTCTTTTATCGTCCAAGTCTGGTTTCAAGATTACCAATTATCATTAATAATATCGATCTCAATGATTTTGACAATGGTAGTGGCAGGTTTATTTGGAATACTTGTTCCAGTCACTTTAAAAAAAATGAAAATTGATCCAGCAATTGCCTCTAGTGTTTTCGTAACAACAATAACTGATGTAATAGGTTTTGTTTCTTTTTTAGGGGTAGGGGCTTATTTTTTATAGAATTTTAAAAATTATCAATCAACCTTACATTATTAATATAAAAAGATACGAAAATTTTTGAATCTTTTAATTTATTAGAAATTTTAAGATTTTTAATATTTCTTAATTCGAGATATTCAATCTTAACATTTTGTAATTTATTTATTTCATTTCCAGTTTTATTAAGTACTTTTTTAATATTTGATCGCATATGCAACTTTCTTTTAAGTTTCATAATATTGGTAATTAATTTTGCGGCTAAATTTTTTTCACGTTTTTGCAATAATGAATTTCTGGAAGATAATGCTAATTTGTTTCTTTCTCTAATTGTTCTACATTCTATTATTTTTGAAGAGTGTTTTCTTAAATATTTTTTTAAAAGATATAATTGTTGAAAATCTTTCTCTCCCATAAAAATTTTTTGAGGTTTGATGTTTTCAATTAGCCGTTCCATTACATCAATTACACCCTCGAAATGTCCCTTTCTGTATTTAGCACATAATATCTTGTCTTTTTTTGAAATTATAATCTTAGAGGATCTAATTACTCTATAAATTTCCTTAACAGTTGGCAAATATACATAATTAACTTTAAGTCTTTTTAAAATCGATAAGTCCTTCTTTCTATTTCTTGGATATTTCTTAAAATCATTTTTATTATTAAATTGTTTTGGATTTACAAATATACTTACAATAGTTTTATTACATTTTTTTTTGGATTGTTTAATTAACGATATATGGCCTCTATGAAGGCTTCCCATGGTAGGTACAAAACCTAGATTAGACACATTTTGTAATGCCTCATTTAAATCATTATTATTTAATAAAATTTTCATTTGTATAAAACTTTTTAATAAGTAAAACATTTGAATGATTAAACAAGCAATTATTCCTTTAGCTGGTTTGGGTACACGCTTACTTCCATTAACCAGTGTATTTCCAAAAGAACTTTTACCTATTAATGGTAAACCAGGAATTGAATACATTCTAGATGAATGTATTGATGCAGGTATTAAAGAGGTTATTTTTATAATTTCAAATAAGAAGAAAATGATAAAGACTTATTTTTATAATGACAATTTTTATAAAAAAATTATTAAAAAAAAAAAAGATAAAAGAATTAAGGAAGAATACAAGAAAATTTTAAAATATAAAAAAATGATAAAATTTGTTTATCAAAACAAACCAACTGGTACTGGTGATGCTGTATTGAAAACAAAAAAATTTATAAAAGATAATTTTTTTTTGATGTTGTTACCAGATGATCTTATCATTAAAAAAAATTGTTCTAAATCGATGATAAAAATTCATAAAAAATACAATGTATCTGTTATGGCCAGTATGAATGTTAAAAAAAATAATGTTTCGAGATGGGGAATTTATAAATTAAAAAGTAAAATAAATAAGAATAATTATTTGATTTCAGATGTCATTGAAAAACCATCTGTTAAAAAAGCACCATCTAATAAAGCGGTAATTGGAAGATATATTTTACCTAGAGAAATTTTTTCAAAATTACTCAAGCTAAAACAAGGTAAAGGAGGAGAGAAACATATTACAGACGCTATCCAATCATTAATTCAAAATGATAAAAAATTCATTGCTCATAATTTTTCTGGAAAATATCTTGATTGTGGAAGCATGAGTGGTTACATCAAATCAACTTTAGAGATAGCTAAATCATGAAATTGTGTATGATTGGTACTGGTTATGTAGGTTTAGTAAGCGGAGTATGTTTTGCTGATTTAGGAAATGATGTAATTTGTGTAGATAATAACGTTGAAAAAATAAATTTACTAAAAAAAGGAAAGATTCCAATTTATGAACCTGGTTTATCAGAATTAGTAATAAAGAATTTTAAGAATAAAAAATTAAATTTTTCTACAGATTTAAAAAAATCAATTAAAGACTCAGACATAATTTTCATTTGTGTTGGTACACCAACAAAAAAAGGTGGTAGTTCAGCAGATTTAAGTCAAATTTACAAAGTTTCTAAAGAAATAAGTTCTTCAATTAATAAATTTAAAATTATCATAACAAAATCAACAGTCCCCGTGACGACAGGAGATGAAATTGAAAAAATATTATCTAAAAAAAATAGTAAAAAGATATTTTCTGTTGTTTCAAATCCTGAATTTCTAAGAGAGGGAGAAGCAATAAGAGATTTTGTTTATCCTGATCGTGTCGTTATCGGAACTAATGATAAAAAAGCAGGTAGAATTTTAAAAAATCTTTATAGCCCACTTATTTCTAAGGGTGCTTCTTATTTACAAACTTCCAGAAGAGCCGCAGAATTGATTAAATATGCCTCTAATGCTTTTTTGGCAACAAAGATTACTTTTATAAATGAAATAGCTAATTTATGTGAAAAAACTAACATTAATGTTGAGGATATATCAATAGGTATGGGATTGGATAAAAGAATAGGCAGTCGATTTCTTAGAGCAGGACCTGCTTATGGTGGATCTTGTTTTCCTAAAGATACAAAAGCCATTATTACAACAGCAGATAAATTTAAAACAAATTTATCAGTGGTTAAATCAGTAATAAAATCAAATGAAAATAGATCTAAAATTTTATTAGATAGAATTAATATAATCTTAAATAGGAAAATTAAAAATAAAATAATTACCTTTTTAGGTGTTACATTTAAAGCTAATACAGATGATATGAGAGATTCCTCAAGTTTAAAAATGATACCATGGTTATCAAAAAAAGGAGCAACTATAAAATATTTTGATCCAACTGGTTATAAAACTGAATTTATGAGGTTTAAAAATGTAATTAATAAGACTTCAATAAAAGATGCTGTTCATGGGGCTGATCTTGTAATTATTCATACTGAATGGAATGATTTCAAATCAATTAATTTTAAAAGTTTAGTTAAAGGTAAGAAGTTCATGATTTTTGATATGAGAAATATATATTCTTCATCAAAGATTAAAGACCAAGGATTTAAATATTACAGCGTTGGAAAGTAATAATCTAATTTAACTCAAATATTGCATCTACTTCAACCGAAACACCTAGTGGTAAACTGTTTGTGCTTACAGCAGCTCTGGTATGCATACCTGCGTCTCCAAAAATTGAAGCTATCAAATCAGATGCGCCATTTATTACTTTAGGCTGATCAATAAAGTCATCTGTTGAATTTACAAATCCTGTTAATTTCACACATGATTTTATTTTTGATAAATCATTGTCGCAGGCTTTTTTAACCTGGGCAATAATACTTAAAGCGCATCTCTTAGCAGCATTGTAACCAGCCGTGACATCCAATTCTTTACCAACTTTTCCTTTAATTAATTCACCATTATCATCAATAGAAATTTGTCCTGATATGAATAACATTTTTCCTGTAATTTTTGTTGCAACATAATTACCAACTGGTGCTTTCGCTTCAGGAAGCTTTATATTAAGTTCTTTAATTTTATTTTCAAAGTTCATAATCAATTAATTTTTTTTGATTTTAGTTTTAACTTTATTAAATATTTTCTTTGTACCTTCTTTAATTTGATTTGTTTTTTTTATAGACCCTTCTTTAACTTGATCTTTCTTTTTGACAGCACCTTCTTTAATATTTTTGGCTGTACATGCCAAATACTCTTTCGAAAGTTTTTTCATCCCAGAACATTTATGTTCATCAGCAATTAGAATGTTTATGGAAAATAAATAAAATATTGAAATTATAAATATTTTTTTCATTTTTTTTTCTTACTTTTTGATTTTTTACTCTTATCGTATTCTTTTCTTTTCTCAATCAATATTAAAGCTTCTTCCATCGTTAATTCAGTGGGGTCTTTTTCCTCAGGAATAGTTGCATTGAGTGATTTATACTTTATATAAGGCCCATACTGACCCTTCATGACTCTAACAGGTTTTTTATCCTCAGGATGTTCTCCCAAATCTTTTATCATAGAAGAGGACATTCGACCAGGTTTAGCCTCAGCTATTAATGTTATTGCTCTATTTAAGCCTATGGAAAATATTTCCTCTACATTTTCTATTCTTGCTGATTTATTTTCACATTTTAAATAAGGACCAAATCTTCCAACGTTTAATGTAATCTCTTTTTGATTGTCTGGATTTATTCCCAGAGATTTAGGTAGCGAACATAAAAATTGAGCTTTTTCCAAATTAATACTCTCTAATTCTAATCCTTTTGGTATTGAAACATTTTTTAAAAGTTCATTAACATCTGGCTTTAATTTTTTAGTTTTTTTCTTTTTCTTACTAATTTTTTCAACTTCTATGTCAGATAGGATTTTCTCGTATTGAAGGTAGGGGCCAAATCTACCATTTTTCAAATATATATCATTTCCATTTTCATGTTTTCCTATAAATCTTGGTTCAGCCAATTGTGCCTGAGCAGCAGCTTTTGCTTTAGATAAGGGTCGTGTAAATTTACATTCTGGATAATTTGAACACCCTATAAAAGCGCCACCTCTGAAACTATTCTTTAAACTAAGTGTTCCAGAACTACATAATTGACATTTTCTTACTACATTGCCTTCATTATCCTTATCAAAAATTAATTCACCTAGACTATCATTGAGTAAATCCAACACCTCTCTAGTTCTTTTTTCTCTCACTTCCGAAACATTATTATTGAAGTCTTTCCAAAAAAGTTCCAAAACTTTAATCCAACTTTCTTTGCCAGTAGTGATCTCATCAAGTTGATCTTCTAATCCTGCTGTAAAGTTGTAATCTACATATTTTGAGAATAATTTTTCTAAAAAGGCTGAAATTAATTTTCCTCTATCTGTAGGAAAAAATCTTTTATTCAATATCTCTGCATAACCTCGATTGGCAATAGTAGAAATAATACTTGCATACGTAGAAGGCCTCCCGATACCAAGCTCTTCAAGCTTTTTAACTAAACTAGCTTCGGAATATCTTGGTGGTGGTTGTGTATAATGCTGTTCATCTATTAGCGCCTCAATATTAATAGGTCCTTTAGACACAGCAGGTAAAATAGTTTCATCATCATCTTTGCTTTGATTATTATAAATCTTTAAGAAACCATCAAATTTTAAAACTGATCCACTGGCTTTACAAATTGTATCATTATTATCTGACGTTATAGTGATAGTATTTCTGTCAAATTTGGCTGACTCCATCTGAGAAGATAAAGCTCTACTCCAGATTAGATCATAAAGTTTATTTTGATCTGTACTTAAATATTTTTTAACACTTTGAGGAGTTCTAATAATATCAGTAGGTCTGATTGCTTCGTGAGCTTCTTGCGCATTTTTAGCTTTTTTGCCTGAATAATTCAAAACATCTTTAGGCAAATATTGATTACCAATTTCTTTTTGGATATAGTTTCTGAAACTTGTTACAGCATCTTTTGATAAATTAGTTCCATCAGTTCTCATATAGGTAATTAAGCCAATTGTTTCGCCTTCCATTTCTATACCTTGATAAAGTTTTTGGGCAATTTGCATTGTTCTAGATGCACCAAAACCTAGTCGACTCGATGCGGTTTGTTGAAGAGTTGAAGTCGTAAATGGTCCAGAGGGATTACGATTTACTATTTTGCTAGAAATATCAGTTATACTAAATTTTTTTTTATTAATACTTGATATGGCTTTATTTATCTCTTCTTTATTTCTAAATGAAAATTTTTCAATCTTATTGTTGTCAAGTTGACTAATACTAGCAGTGAAATTTTGATTTGTAGTATCAGCAAATTTAATACTTAAAGTCCAAAATTCCTTGGGTTTAAAAGACTCAATTGCATGTTCTCTCTCAGTAATTAATTTTAAAGCAACAGATTGAACTCTTCCTGCAGATTTTGAACCTGGAAGTTTCGTCCAGAGGATCGGGGATATATTAAAACCAACCAAGTAGTCTAAGGCTCTTCTTGCCATATACGCATCGACTAGTAATGGCTCAATTTGCCTAGGATTTTCAATTCCTTGAATAACAGCTTTTTTGGTTATTTCATTAAATACAACTCGTTCAATTTCTTTATCTTTTAAAAGTTTTTTTTCATTCAAATATTCTTTGACATGCCAAGCAATAGCTTCGCCTTCACGATCAGGGTCAGTTGCTAATATAATTTTGGATGAGTCTTTAGCCGCATCAGTTATTTCTTTTAAATATTTTTTTGAAAAACTATCAACTTCCCATTCCATTTTAAAATCTTGATCTGGATTGACAGAACCATTTTTTGACGGCAAATCTCTTATATGACCATAACTTGCTAAAACTTTATAATTATTACCTAAGTATTTATTAATAGTTTTTGCTTTAGCAGGACTTTCTACAATAACCAAATTCATAAACTACAAACTACCCAAAAGCTTTAGATAGTCAATTTAATAAATTTTTGTCTTAGTTTCTTCTTTATTTATCAATCTTTTAATATTTTCTCTGTGAGTAAAAAAAATCAAGATAAACATGATCGTAAAAAAAATTGCTTGATTAAACTGATTAGAAATTAATAGATAGATTGGAATAGATATTGAAGCTACTAAAGATGATAGTGATGAAAATTTTGAAATAAAAAAAGTTATAAACCAACATACAGAAAATATAATTCCAAAATATAAATTTATAGCAAATAAAATACCAACATAGGTAGCAACACCTTTGCCACCTTTAAACTTAAGCCAAATTGGAAATACATGACCTAAAAAGGCACATAAAGATGCAATATATAAAAAATCTTGGTAGAAAATTTTTACATAAATAACTGGAATAATTGCTTTTAAAATATCTAATACTAAAGTGAAATAACCAATACTTTTATTTCCAGTTCTCAAGGCATTGGTAGCTCCAATATTACCGGATCCGATTTCTCTTATATCTTTTTTTAAAAATATCTTTGTAAGTATATATCCAAAAGGTATCGAGCCCATAAGGTAGGAAATGATACCTATTAAAAAAACATCCATATTAAAGCTTAAATAATTCTTTTCCTTTTACAAATGTATTCGTGACCTTACCTTGGAGTTTTTTGTCTTCAATTGAAGTATTTTTTGACTTTGAAACCAATTTTTCTTTTTTTACAATCCATGGTTTATTTATATCTACAACACAAAAATCTGCATCATTGCCGATGGAGAGGTTACCTTTATCTATTTTGAGAATTTTTGCAGGATTTGAAGTAAGCGCTTTAATTAATGTTTCTAATTTTAAAGATCCATTATGATACAACTCTAAACTTAAAGATAATAGAGTTTCTATACCTGATGCGCCTGTTGCAGCTTGAGAAAATGTTAATCTCTTTGACTCCTCATCTTCAGGTTTGTGATCTGAAACAATCACATCTATTAATCCATCCTTTAATCCTTCCACTAGAGCAATTCTATCTTCCTCACGCCTCAAAGGTGGAGATAGTTTTAAAAAAGTTCTAAAATCACCAATATCATTTTCATTTAAAGAGAGATTATTTATCGAAACACCAGATGTGAAATTTACGATTTCTTTCCTATGTTTGATTACCTCAATAGATTTTTGTGATGATAATTGAGAAATATGATATCTGCATTTTACTCTTTCAAGCAAAGTAAGATCCCTTTCAATCAAAATTCTTTCTGCGATCTCAGGAATACCCGATAATCCTAATTTAGATGCGATAATGCCTGAATTTATCATCCCATTTTTTGCAAGTTCATAATCTTCTGCATGTTGCATTATTAAACAGCCAATATCTTTTGCAGAATTCATTATCCGAGACATTAATCTGGGATTTTGAATAGTTTTAATGCCATCAGTAAATGCTATTATACCTTTACTTTGGAGAAGACCAAATTCTGTCATATTGTTTCCTTCAATATTTTTTGTAAGTGATGCACATGGAAAAATGTTTATTCGAGATTTATCTCTTCCTCTTCTTTTTAAAAAATCGACTATAGATACGTTGTCTATTATCGGATCAGTATTTGGCATTGTTACCACAGAAGTTACGCCACCAGCTAAAGCAGCATTACTTAAGGTTCTAAAATTTTCTTTATATTCATAGCCTGGTTCACCTACGAATACTCTCATGTCAACTAAACCTGGAAATATATATTTTCCCTTTAAGTCAATTGGTTTTTCTCTTGTAGGAAGATTATTTGTATTGACCTTTTTTCCTACCGCTTCTATCTTTCCTTCTTCAGAGATTATAAGACCACCCGTCTCCTTAATTGAATTATGTGGGTCAATTATATTTGCATTTATAAAATATTGTTTTTTCATTTAAGTACAAAAAATCTTTAAACAGGCCATTCTTACCGCAACTCCTAGTTCTACTTGTTCCTTAATTACACTTTTATTGATATCATCAGCTAAATTAGTATCTATCTCAATACCTCTATTCATTGGACCTGGGTGCATGATTAATGCATCAGCTTTTGCATATTCTAATTTATCTGGTGTAAGGCCATAATATTCATAATACTCTCTGTTAGATGAGAGATACGAACTTGTCATTCTTTCATTTTGTAATCTTAACATCATTACAATATCACAATCTTTTAATCCTTTTTTCATATCGGTAAATGTATTGACACCAAATTTTCCTATTTCCTTAGGCATCAAATTTGTGGGAGCAATTATATTTACTTCTGCTCCTAACATATTCAGTAAATAAATATTAGATCTTGCAACTCTTGAATGTAGGATATCTCCACAGATGGCAATTCTTAAACCTTCAATTTTTTTTTTTCGATTTATAATTGTCAAAGCATCTAATAAAGCTTGAGTAGGGTGTTCTCTTCTTCCATCTCCAGCATTTAAAACTGCACAATTTACTTTTTGAGAAAGTAGGTTACATGCCCCAGAGTCTTGGTGTCTTATTACAATAATATCAGGATGCATAGCATTTAGTGTCATTGCTGTATCAATAAGAGTCTCGCCTTTTTTAATTGCAGAATTACTTATATTCATTGACATCACATCAGCTCCAAGTCTTTTTCCTGCCAATTCAAATGAACTTTGCGTCCTTGTTGAGGGCTCAAAAAATAAATTGATCTGTGTTTTTCCTCTTAGCGCATCAATTTTTTTATTTTTACTTTGGTTTACTTTTATAAAATCGTGAGCTTCATCAAGTATTAGATTAACATCATTTATAGATAAATCTTGGATACCTAACAGATGTTTTTGGGAAATTTTAATAGCTTTATTTGATTTTATTGCCATTAAAACCAACTCTATAGCTATAAATTTATATAATAGCAAGTATTAATTGTTCAAAAAATCTATTGCTCCTTGCAATATAAAAGCGGCAGCATTTTCATCAATTTTTTTTTCTCTTTTACTCACATTCACATCTAATTGACTAGATAGATTAAATGCACCAACAGTTGATAATCTCTCATCCCACAAACAAACTGGAATATCAATGTTCTTTTCAATATACGTTGAAACATCTTTTACTGATTGAGAAGATTTGCCAGAAGAGCCATCCATATTTAAGGGGTTTCCTATTATGATTCCCTTTATGTTGTTTTCGATAATTATTGACTTAAGTTGATCTATAAGGTTTTGAGATGATTTTTTTTCTATAGTTCTAAATGGTGTGGCAATTAATTGTTTTTCGTCACAAATTGAAACTCCTATTCGTTTTGAACCAAGGTCTAAGCCTATCAATCTGCACTTATCTAAGTGATTTTTTTTAAATTCCTCTAACGTGATCATATTGTATATTTTTAACTTAAATGATAGTTTGCGTCATACCTAAATAGCATATGAGTATAGATCTTAAAACAATAAAACACATATCTAAATTATCAAGAATTTCTGTTGATGAAAAAAGGGCAGAAAGATTAGCTGATGATTTGAATTCAATTTTTGAATTTATTGAAAAGCTAAATGAATTAAAAACTGATGATGTAAAGCCATTAACATCAATAGCCGAAACAACTTTAAAATTCAGATCTGATGAGATCAAAAGCAAAAATATTAGAGAACAAATAATTAAAAATTCTCCTGAAGATAATGAGGATTATTTTGTTGTACCAAAGGTAATTGAATAATGTCAGACATTACAAAACAATCTTTAACAGAATTAGTAGAGAATATTAAAAATAAGAAACTTTCTTCAACAGATGTGACCAAAGCGTTTATTCAAAGGTCTGAAAAATCTAGTGAGTTAAATGCTTATATCACAGACGATTTTACATCGGCTTTAGATAAAGCAAAAAAGTTTGATCAGAAACCAAATTTAGATTTAAAATTACCTGGTATACCTATGGCTGTTAAAGATTTGTTCTGCACAAAAAATATTAAAACAACTGCTGGTAGTAAAATTTTGAATAATTTTGTACCAACTTATGAGTCTACAGTTACTGAAAATATCTGGAATGAAGGTGCAATACTTCTGGGTAAATTAAATTGTGATGAGTTTGCAATGGGTTCATCTAATGAGACGAGTCATTTTGGAAACGTGCAAAATCCTATTGATAAAGATTTAGTCCCCGGAGGTTCTTCGGGTGGTTCAGCATCAGCAGTTGCTGGACAATTAACTCCAATCACAATTGGTACTGATACTGGAGGATCGATTAGACAACCAGCTTCATTTACTGGAATTGTAGGTTTAAAACCAACATACGGAAGTTGCTCACGATATGGGATAGTTGCTTTTGCTTCCTCATTAGATCAGGCAGGACCAATGGCCCAAAATGTGAAAGATTGTGCTTTATTGCAAGAAGTGATCAGTACATATGATTCAAAAGATTCTACTTCAATTAATTTTAAAAGAAATCATTATAGCAAGGAACTTACAAAAAATATAAAAGGAAAAAAAATTGGAATTCCAAAAGAATACAGAGTTGATGGTATGTCTAAAGAAATAGAGGATCTTTGGCAAAAAGGTATTCAATACGTAAAAGATTGTGGTGCTGAAACAATCGACATATCACTTCCACATACTAGTTATGCTTTACCAACGTATTATATTGTTGCTCCAGCAGAGGCATCTTCTAATTTAGCAAGATATGATGGTGTAAAGTATGGATACAGAGCCAAAGGTGAAAATTTAATTGATATGTATGAAAAAACTAGATCTGAAGGCTTTGGTGCAGAAGTTCAAAGAAGAATTATGATTGGAACTTATGTATTATCATCTGGTTATTATGATGCATATTATCTTAAAGCTCAAAAAGTGAGAAAACTAATCAAAAATGATTTTGATGAAGCATATAAGAAAGTTGATGCAATTTTAACACCATCAACACCTAGCTCAGCTTTTAAAATAGGTGAAAAAACAAATGATCCAGTTTCGATGTATTTAAATGATATATTCACAGTACCAGTTAATTTGGCAGGCCTGCCTGGTATATCAATTCCTGCAGGACACGATGCAAAAGGTTATCCTCTGGGGTTACAAATTATCGGTAAAGCCTTTGATGAACAAAATATATTAAACATTGCTTTTGCTATGGAGGAGAAAATAAATTTTAAAAACAAAATTACTGATTGGTGGATTAAGTGAATAAAAAAAACACAGAATATTTAATTAATCGGAAAGATAATCAATATGAAGTTGTAATTGGATTAGAGGTACATGCTCAAGTATTGTCTGAGTCAAAACTATTTTCTTCTTCATCAACTAAATTTGGTGCTGAACCAAATACACAAGTAAGTTTAGTTGACGCTGCATTTCCAGGAATGCTACCTGTAATAAATGAATTTTGTATTAAACAAGCTATTAAAACTGGTATTGGTCTTAATGCAAAGATTAATAAACGCTCTGTATTTGATAGAAAAAATTATTTTTATGCTGATTTACCTCAAGGATATCAAATATCACAATTTAAAGATCCAATCGTAGGTGAGGGCAAAGTTATTTTGGATATGCCTAATGGTCAAAAAGAAATAGGTATAGAAAGATTACATCTAGAACAAGATGCTGGAAAAAGTATTCATGATCTTGACCCACAAAATACTTTAGTAGATTTAAACAGATCAGGTGTAGCTTTAATGGAAATAGTGAGCAAGCCTGATCTAAGATCCCCAGATGAGGTGAATGCTTATATTAAAAAATTACGATCTATAATGAGGTACCTAGGAACTTGTGACGGAAATATGCAAGAAGGCTCTTTAAGAGCGGATGTAAATGTTTCTGTAAGACCAAAAGGCTCAAAAGAATTTGGCACTCGATGTGAAATTAAAAATGTTAATTCAATTAAGTTTATGCAAATGGCGATAGAATATGAGGCTAATCGGCAAGTTGATTTAATAGAAGAGGGCAAGACTATTAATCAAGAAACAAGACTTTTTGATACAAAAAAAAATGAGACTAGATCAATGAGATCAAAAGAAGATGCACATGATTACAGATATTTTCCAGACCCTGATCTATTACCTTTGGAGGTATCTGATAAATTTATTGAAGATCTTAAAAATGATATTCCAGAGCTTCCAGATGATAAAAAGAAAAGATTTATCGAAGAATTTAAATTGTCTCCTTATGAAGCCAATATTTTAGTGTCTGATATTGATACCGCAAAATACTTTGAAGAAGTTTTAGCTAAAATGGGTAAGAACAAAGATATTAAGTTAGCAGTCAATTGGATTACAGGAGAACTATTTGCTGTTTTAAATAGTAAAGGTTTAGAAATTTCTCAAAGTCCAGTGAGTGCCAAGAACTTCGCTATATTGATAAATCTAATTAAGAATGGAACTATTTCTGGAAAAATAGCAAAAACTGTTTTTGAATTAATGATTGATGGAGATAAAGATCCACAAAAAATTGTTGAGGAAAAAGGATTAAAGCAACAAAGTGATCCAAAGGCTTTAGAAGTTTTAATTGAAAAAATAATTAATGAGAACAGAGAAAAAGCTATTGAATATAAACAAGGTAAAGAAAAATTATTTGGTTTTTTTGTTGGTCAAGCAATGAAAGCATCTGGTGGAAAAGCAAATCCTCAATTGATCAATGAGATCCTGAAGAAAAAATTATAAGGTTATGGGTTCAGACCTTAATATCACAAAACATTTACAAGATTACATACTAAAGAATGGTTTGAAATTACATCCAATTCAAAAAGAAATAATAGATTATAACTTATCACTTGGTGATATTAAAAGAATGCAAATATCTATTTCCCAATGTCAATTTTTACATCTGATTATTAGGATCTCCAAAATTACAAAAGTCTTAGAGATAGGAACTTTTACAGGTTTAAGTACGTTGTCTATGGCCTTAGCATTACCAGATGAGGGGAGTATAATTGCCTTAGATAAAAATGAAGAAACAAATAAAATCGCTCAAAATTTTTTTAAAAAAGCTAATCAAAATCACAAAATTAAAACAATAATTAAACCAGCTTTAGAAAGTTTGATGAGTATTAGAAATGAAAAATTTGATTTAGTATTTATTGATGCTGATAAAATGAATTACCAAAAATATTATGAAATTTCACTAGATCTATTGAATAAAGAGGGTTTGGTTATTATTGATAATGTTTTATGGCACGGAGAAGTTGTTAACAAAGATATAAATGACAAATATACGAAAAGTATTAGAGATTTAAATAATTTTATTTCAAAGGATAAGAGAATTGAAAAGGTCATGGTCCCTTTTGGAGATGGAATGACTATCTGTAGGAAGATTTAATGTTTACTGTATTTGGATTTTATAAATTTCAAAAAATATATAATTTAAAAAAAAATCAAAAAATATTGAATAATCTTTTAGTAAATAAAAACATATATGGATCAATTATTGTATCAGAAGAGGGTTTAAATGGATCTATATCTGGAAAAAATAAAGATATTCAGGCTACAATTGTTAAATTAAAAAAAATTTTTAGCATTAAAGAATTTGATAGTTTCAATAATTCAAAAAGTAAATTTAAACCTTTTCATAAATCTAAAGTGAAAATTAAAAAAGAAGTCGTTCCAATGGATCTCAAAATCTCAACTAAAATTAAAAAAAAAGATACTCATATTGAACCAACGAAGTGGAATGAATTAATAAAAGATAAGAAAACTTTTTTATTGGATGCAAGAAAACCTTTTGAGCATGAAGTTGGTTCTTTTAAAAAATCAGTAAATCCAAATATAGACAACTTTAGAGATTTCCCAAAATACTTAAAAAAGTTAAAAAAAGATCAACCAATAGCAATGTTTTGCACCGGTGGAATTAGGTGTGAAAAAGCCTCTGTATTTTTAGAAAAAAAAGGTTTTAAAAATATCTATCAATTAAAGGGTGGAATTTTGAATTACTTAAAAAAAATCAAACAAAAAAACAGTTTATGGAAAGGTGAGTGTTTTGTATTTGACAATAGAGTAACTTTAAAACATGGATTAGTACAAGGAACCTATTCAATTTGCGCTGGATGTAGACAACCAATTTCAACTAAAGATAAAAAATCTAAAAGATATGAGGAGGGTGTAACTTGTCCCAATTGTATTGATAAACTCTCAAAAAACCAAAAATCTCGTTTTAGAATGAGACAAAGTCAGATATACAAAGCAAAGCAATCTGGAAAAAAATATATTTTTCAAAAAGAATTTAAATAAGGATAATTTTGTCTAAATCAATAAAATTAACAAAAGATCCAATTTGGACACTATTGAGAAGAGTTACGATACCTGCAAGTGTAGGCTCATTATTTCAAACATTTTATAATTTAGTTGATACTTGGTTTGCAGGTAGAATCTCTGCAGAAGCAATAGGTGCAATTGCAAAATCATTTCCAATATATTTTACCATTATAGCTGTTGGTGTTGGATTAGGTGCTGCAACTAATGCTTTAATTGGTAATTCAATCGGTGAAAAAAAAATAAGAGTTGCATCATTATACGTGGCTCAGTCTTTAATCTTTGCAGTATTAGTGTCAATAATTGTTACAATATTTGGTTTAAATTCATCAAATTATCTTTTAGGTGTCATGGGCTCTGATGAAGCTGGAATAATTTTAACGAGAGAATATTTAGATATTATTTTCTACGGAACTTTTATCGTATTGATACAGATATCTCTAAATGGAACTCTGAATGCTCAAGGTGATACCAGAAGTTATAGAAATGTATTGATATTTAGTTTTTTTCTTAACATTTTTTTAAATCCTCTTTTTATATGGGGATATGGATTTATCCCAGGATTTGGAATAGCTGGCCTTGCTATTGCTACTGTAATTTCTCAATCAATAGGTACAATTTATTTAGCTTTTAAGGTTAATAATTGTCAAATAAGAAATTACCTTAAACCTCAATGCTTTATTCCAAAATTTGAATATTTAAAGTCATTAACAAATCAAGCTGTACCAGTAATGTTCAGTATGTTGTTTATTGGTGTAGGTATATTTAACATCTTATATTTCATAGGTAAATTTGGGGAATTAGCAACAGCTGGCTATGGTGCAGCATTAAGAGTAGAGCAAGTTTTTTTATTACCTGTTATTGGTTTAAATACTGCAGTCCTTTCAATTGGAGGACAAAATTTTGGTGCAAAAGCCTATAATAGAATAAGAGAGCTTTATACTAAGGCTTTATTTTTTGGAATATCATTTATGACTGTTGCTGGAGTAATAATTTTTTTTGGGGCTGAATTTTTTGTATCTTTATTTACTGATAATCAAGAAGCAGTTATGAGTGGTGCTATTTATCTTAAGGTTGCAGCTTTAATTGGACCAATTTACCCAGTCTTCTTTATTACTACAGCAGTATTTCAAGCTGTTAAAAAACCTTTGTATAGTCTCTATTTGAGTATTTTAAGATTAACTGCGTTTCCTTTTCTAAGTTTATGGTATGTGATAAATATAAGAGGTGGTGATTACCAAGATATTTTTTATACTATTATGGTGACTAATTGGGCTATGGGAATTGCTGTTTTAATATTTATTGGGTACTTTCTAAATAATGTATTTAAACAAAATAAAGCTATTTTTAGTTATTAGTTTTTTCCTATCCTCTTTTTTCTTAACTATAAAAGATGTTAAATCATATGAAATCAAAGTTGTTGATGGTGATACTTTACATTTAAATGGAAAAAAAATTAGATTTAGTGGAATTGATACCCCTGAATTGAAACAAACCTGTAGTAAAGATAATCAAATAATTTTTTGTGGGATTGAAGCAAAAAAATTACTAATCAATATAATAGGAAATAATGAAGTTGAATGTGTTGAAGAGGGAAAGGATCAGTATAAAAGAATCTTAGCTGAATGTTTCGTAAATAATATTAGTTTATCAAGTTATTTAGTAAAAGAAGGTTATGCTTTTGCATATAGAAAATATTCAAAGAAATTCGTGTCTGATGAGAACTATGCAAGATTAAATAATTTAGGAATGTGGTCTATGAAATTTGAATATCCTTGGGATTGGAGAAAAAAAAATTAATCTTTTTGTAATCTTCTTTCTAATTTTCTAACCAAAAATGAAACAACCAAAATTAAAATAAGATACTCTAGAATTAAAAATGTATAAATTTCTAGCGGCCGATAAGTTGTCACAACTAATTCGTTTGCTTTTCTTGTTAAATCTCCAATACCAATTATTGACACAAGTGATGACATTTTGAGAACATAAACGAATTGATTACCTATAGCTGGTAAAATATTCTTTATTGCTTGAGGTAAGATGACTAATCTTAATTTTCTAAAAAAACTTAATCCTAAAGAACTTCCTGCTTCCCATTGTGATTTTTTAATTGAATTAATTCCTGCTCTAAATATTTCTGCTTGAAAAGCACTTTCACTAATTGAAAGAGCTATTATACCAGAAACAAAAGGACTAAAACTTATACCTGTCATAATTGGTAAACCATAATAAATCCATAAAATCAAAACTAATAAAGGAATTGCTCTTACAATCTCCACATATCCAATATTAAGATAGGTTAAAAATTTGCTCTTAGCTAGTGATGGAATAGCAACTAAAAGACCAAGAATAATTGAAATGATTATAGATACTATACTAATATAGATAGTGGTTGTTAAACCACTTAATAAAAACTTTAAGTTAGTTAATCCTTCTATATTGTTTGGAGACAAGATTAACCAATTTAATTCACTTTTACCGCATGAAGTTAATGGAAAAATTAAGAGTAAAAAAAATAAATTTCTCACTCTTAAAGTTATAAAGAATTAAAAACTAATTACTAATTTTTTATAAACTCTTTAAATTATATTTAGCTAATAACTTAGTGAAGAACCCTGAGGATTTTTTATCTTTAATCCATTTATTTACATAATCATTCCACTTAGTATCACCTTTTGGCACCATCATTGCTAAAAAAGCTGGATTTTTACCACCATCTGGAACAATTGCTAACTGAGGATATTTGATAACCAATTTATTTGCTTCTGTTGAACTTGTAATGTTACCATCAGCTCTACCTGCTAATACTTCTTGAAAGTCTCTAGCTGGAGCTTCAATTGAATTTAATTTTGATTTTGGAAAAAATTCTTTCGCTTTTTCTTCTTGAGAAGTACCAAGAGTAGTTGCTATTGTTACATTTTCATTATTTAGGGAGTCCCAAGTTGGGAATTTTTTCAAGTTCTTTTTAAGAACTAGTGGAACAGTAGCATATTTGTAATAAGTATCAGTAAATCCTGCTACTTCAGCTCGTTTTGGAGTTTTTGTTACACTTGTTGAAATATCATACCTTGCTGATGTTATACCTGACACAATAGTTTTCCATTCTGCTGGTACAAATTCAATTTTTACACCCATATCTTTTGCAAGTTCATTCATGACATCAATATCAAAACCCTTATATTTATTAGTAGCTGGATCCTTAACTGTCATAGGATCCCAATCTCCAGTAGTTCCAACCTTTAACACACCTGATGATAGTATTTTATCTAAATTTGAATCTGCATTAAGTGATAATGGTAAAAAGGTAAATAATATTAATATTAGTAATTTTTTCATAATATAGAGAGTTATATTATTTTTTTTATTATTGAGATCTATAATCTTGACGCACTATCATTCATCCACGAAAATAAATGATCTGAAAAGGATCTTCTCACAAACAAATTTACATCGTTAATGTCTTGATTGTGAACAATTATATCAATTTTTGCCAAAATTGTTTGAGTTACAAGGCCTTTTTTGGATTTAAAATCATTAAAATTAAATGGAGATCCAGTTTCAAATAAATCAAAAATTTTATCACCTTTAAGATTTATTAATACAAATTGGTCTGTGACATCTGTTACAGCACCCAAATTTGTTTTACAAATATTTTTATTGAGTAATTTTTCTACATCGTAGTTATTATCATCTGATTTTAAGATTTCATTTGAAAAAATCATCCATTCATCTGGGCTTAACCAAAGAGCTGTTAATTGATCACTTCTTGAGGAAGTATTTGCTTCATTTGGCAAAAGTAGATTTAATGATTTTCCAACTGCAGATAAAAACTGTCTTTTTTTTCCTCTAATAATAAGTTTCATGACAGGTTTTATTTCTCTCATTTGCAAACCTGGATAAGATTTATCATTTTCAATTACATTTGAATAATTAAGCATTTAATCTTTTGTTCTCCTTGTCTAGGAATACCGGATCTGTAACTGTTACATTGATTTGTTTTTTTTCCATTGGAATTATCAATTTTTGACCCATCATATTTTTTCCGCCCTTAACTACTCCAAGAGCAATAGATTTTTTTAAATTTGGACTAAAATAACTAGAAGTAACATGACCTAACATTTCTATTGGTGTTTTGTTCATATCTGCAACAATTTGTGCCCCTTCTTCTAATATTTCTTCTGGATTGTCTGTGATAAGACCTACTAATTGTTTCCTATCTTCCCTAATAGTATCTGATCTATATAAAGATCTTTTACCTATAAAATCAAATTTCTTTTTACTAACTATCCAATCCATTTGTAAATCAATTGGTGTCATAGTTGCATCTGTGTCTTGACCGGCTATGATAAATCCTTTTTCCGCTCTTAATAAATGCATTGTTTCAGTCCCATAGGGGGTAATATTAAATTCCTTTCCTGCCTCCATACATTTTTCCCATACTGATTTAGCGTAATTGGCCTGAATATTGATTTCGTAACTTTGCTCACCGGTAAAACTTATTCTCATAACTCGACATTTCACTTTACCAATTTTTGAATTTTTAAATGACATATGAGGAAAATCTTTATCTGATAAATCGATCTCAGGTATTACTTTTTGTATTATTTTTTTACTATTAGGACCACAAACACTAATAGTTGCGTAATGATCAGTTACAGATGTTAAATACACATCTAGTTCAGGCCATTCTGTTTGAAGATAATCTTCAAGTTTACCTAAAACTGTAGCAGCACCACCAGTTGTCGTTGTCATGATATAATGATTTTCGTCTAATCTGGTAGTAACACCATCGTCATAGACCATGCCATCTTCGTTTAGCATTAAACCATATCGACATTTTCCAATCTCAAGTTTTGACCAAGCATTAGTGTAAACTCTATTTAAAAATTCAGAGGCATCAGTTCCTTGAATATCAATTTTACCTAACGTGGATGCATCTAATATGCCCGCACTATCTCTTGCAGCTTTACTTTCTCTTTGAACTGCTTCGTGCATGTTTTCACCATTCTGTGGATAATACCAAGCTCTTTTCCATTGTCCTACATTCTCAAATTCAGCATTGTTTTCAACATGCCATTCATGAATTGGTGTTTTTCTTATTATATCAAAATATTTACCAACATTTCTTCCAACGATAGTACCAAATGTAAGAGGAGTGTAGGGTGGTCTAAATGTTGTAGTACCAAGTTCACTCATTTTAGAAGATGCTGTTTCGGAAATTATTCCTAAGGCATGCATGTTCCCAAGTTTACCTTGATCCGTACCCATACCTGTTGTTGTATATCTTTTAACATGTTCAATAGACCTAAAACCTTCTCTTAAAGCTAATTTGATATCTTTAGCTGTTGCATCATTTTGAAAATCTACAAATGATTTAGTTTTCCCTACAATTTTATTTGAAGGCAATAACCAAATATTTCTTTTTGATTTGTTAAATGCTGAATATATTTCAATATTTTCGTATTCGGTTTTCTTGATATTCAAAAATTGTTTGAGTAATTTAGGTGCATTTATTAATATTTCATCTAAAGTAAAATCACCGTTACAACTTCCGATACTTATCTGATTTGATGGATAAGTATTTGGAATAAAAATTTGATCATCATCTCTAAATTTAAGTTTTCCACCCGATTGAGTAAATAGATGAACTGCTGGTGTCCAACCTCCTGAAATACCCAAACTATCGCATGAAATATTTTCTTTTGATCCTACAACCTTTTGACCATCTTTAGACAATTTCATTATAGAGACACTATTTATTCTTTTGTATCCAAACGTATCTACAATCGTGTAACCTTTATAAATCTTAATATTGTTTTTTTCAGTTTCTTTAATAAGTTTAGAATCAATTTCTTCTCTATTGTCAATTATTGCTTGTACTTTAATCCCTTTTTGAATTAAGCTTATTGCAGTTTCATAAGCGCTATCATTATTGGTAAATAAAATATTTTTCTCTCCACATGCTACACCAAATAAATCTGCATATTTTTTTATAGCAGATGAGAGTAATATCCCTGGGCGATCGTTATTGTCAAAAATTAAAGGTCTTTCTATAGACCCTGTGGCTGTAATAACTTTTTTAGCGCGTATTTTTAGTAATCTTTGACGCGTTTTATTTTCTCTTTGTTCAAGTGGCAAGTGATCAGTTAAATTTTCCCTTGCTAATAAAAAATTATAACCATGAAAAGCAGCAACACTTGTTCTGGTTTTAATTTCTAAATTTTCAATTTTTTTTATTTCATTGATCTCCTTTTCTAACCATGAAGCTGAATTTTGATTGTTAATTTTAAAAAATTCTGAGTCTTGATAAATTGTAGAACCACCTAAATATGATTTTTCCTCAACTAATAGTGTTTTAAAACCATTTTTTGCAGCGGTTTTTGCTGCGATAAGTCCTGAAATACCTGCACCAATAACTAATACATCGCAATGAATGTATTTGTGTTCATATATGTCAGGGTCTGGAACATCAGGTGATTTTCCTAAACCAGCAGATTTTCTAATAAAATATTCATATTTTTCCCAAAAACTTGCTGGCCACATAAAAGTCTTGTAGTAAAAACCTGCGGGTAATAATGGACTTAAAAAATTGTTTATACCTCCAATATCAAACTTTACACTAGGCCAACAATTTTGACTTGAAGCAACAAGACCTTCATATATTTCTATTTCAGTAGCTCTTACATTTGGTTCTGTTCTTGAAGTTCCATTATGAAGTTGAACAATGGCGTTTGGTTCCTCTGACCCAGCAGTCATAATTCCTCTAGGTCTATGGTATTTAAAACTTCTACCAACTAGGTGTATGTTATTAGCCAATAGGGCAGAAGCAAGTGTATCACCTTTAAATCCATAATAAGTTGTACCATTAAATTTAAATGAAATTCGATATGTTTCATCGACCAATTTACTACTTTTTACTCTTAAATTTTTTGTCATTGATTATTTAACCGGTGGTTTTTCACCCATTTTGTAAACGGCTTTAATTTCATCATTTGATGTATCTCTCACCATGTTAAACCATTTTCTACAACCATGAATGTGGTTCCATCTTTCGAATTGAATACCTTTAATATTTTTTCTCATAAATAAATATTCTGCCCATTGATCGTCACTTAATTCAGTTGGTTGTTTGGGCCTAACAATATGAGCTTCTCCACCAGCTTTAAATTCACTTTGTTCTCGTTCACCGCAAAAAGGACAATTAATCAAAAACATTAGTGAGCTACAGCTGCTGCACCATGTTCGTCGACAAGGTCACCACTTACAAATCTATTCAAATTAAATGCAGCATTAAGTTTATGCGGTTCATCGTTGGCTATAGTATGCGCAAACAAATCTCCAGAGCCAGGTGTAGCCTTAAATCCTCCTGTACCCCAGCCACAATTAAAATATAAACCTTTGATTGATGTTTTACTTATAATTGGGCTTGCATCTGGACAAATATCTACAATTCCACCCCATTGTCTTAACATTCTCATACGACTAAAGATAGGGTATAACTCTAAAATTGCATTTAATGTCCCTTCAACAATATCATGACTTCCTTTTTGTGAGTACGATACGTAATCATCAGTTCCTGCGCCGATTACTAATTCACCTTTATCTGATTGACTAACATATGCATGTACAGCATTTGACATAACAACTGTATCTATGATTGGTTTTACAGGCTCTGAAACTAAAGCTTGGAGGGGTTTACTCTCTAATGGTAACCTTAATCCAGCCATATTAGCTATCACACTAGAGTGACCTGCAGCTACTACGCCAATTTTACTTGTTTTAATAAATCCTTTTGTAGTTTCAATACCTTCAACTGCATCGCCATTTCTCTTAATACCTTTCACCTCACAATTCTGAATTATATCCACACCCATTTCATCTGCACCTCGTGCATATCCCCATGCAACTGCATCATGTCTTGCAGTTCCAGCTCTTTTTTGTAAAGTTCCACCTAATACAGGATATCTTATATCTGGAGATGTATTTATTATTGGACAAAATTTTTTAACTTCTTCAGTATTTAAATATACTGCATCAATACCATTAAGTCTGTTAGCATGAGTTCTTCTTTTAAGATCTCTTACATCTTGAAGATTATGAGCAAGATTCATTACTCCTCTTTGACTAAACATTACATTGTAGTTTAATTCTTGAGAAAGGCCTTCCCATATTTTAAGAGCGTGATCATAAAGACCAGCACTTGCATCCCATAAATAATTAGATCTTATAATTGTAGTGTTTCTTCCTGTATTCCCTCCACCAATCCAACCTTTTTCAACAACAGCAATATTTTTCATATTATGTTTTTTTGCCAGATAGTAAGCTGTTGCTAAACCATGGCCACCCCCACCAATAATTACCACATCATATTCTTTTTTTGGCTCAGGGTCTTTCCATGCCTTTTCCCAATTTTCATGATAAGAAAAAGCATTTTTAATAAGCGAAAATATTGAATACTTATTTTTCATAATTAATGAATAATTACTTTATTAATGTTGATTATTCAATACAATCAAAGGCGACAAATTTCTTGGAAGAGTGGGTGAGAGGCTTAAACCAGTCGTTTGCTAAATGACCGTGCGAGGAAACTTGTACCGAGGGTTCGAATCCCTCCTCTTCCGCCATTATTAAAACAAGGGATTATTCTTAAAAAAGTCTTTCATTGCGATTGGCTGTTGTTCAAGCACATATCTATAAACATTGTAGTTTTCTAATACTCTTTGGACATAATTTCTAGTTTCTTTAAATTTAATTAATTCAATCCAGTCGATATAATCAATTTGATTTTTTTGAGGATTTTTGTTTATTTTTTTCCAATATCGAACTCTTTTTGGTCCAGCATTGTAAGCAGCCACTGCAAATGGAT
Source organism: uncultured Pelagibacteraceae bacterium (assembly GCA_902632935.1). Classification (GTDB taxonomy): domain Bacteria; phylum Pseudomonadota; class Alphaproteobacteria; order Pelagibacterales; family Pelagibacteraceae; genus Pelagibacter. The sequence goes on along the minus strand of CACPEJ010000002.1, from coordinate 13,766 downwards.
AAGCACCGTCATATTCAAGAATTAATCCTGCTATATAATGTGATCCTAGATTAATATTATATTCTGCATCAGTAGTTAACCTAGATTTTGAGTAAGGAAGTTTTGCTTGTTTAGCAACTAGTTTAGCAGTGTAAGGCATTAATTGCATTAACCCTTTTGCACCAGCATGACTATTGGCACTTAAATCAAACTCACTCTCTTGTCTTATGATTGAAAGAATGAAAGCATTATCTGGAATTTTTCTTCCATTAATATATTTGGGTGTGCTTATGATTGGGTAATTATATTTGTTGTGAAATCTTTTTTCATAGGATGCTATTTTAGAAATCTGAATTGCGAAATCAAATCGTTCTATATTTGTTGCAAGTTCAGCTGCCAAAACCTCACTACCACTACCAACATCATCATTAGCCAAATGTCTTAGTATATGTTTAGCATATTTATCTTCATCTAGTTCATCAAGTAAATATATTAATTTGACTAGATCTTTTTTAAAAAAATAATCACGATATTCTTTTTTAACAATCATGTCTTTTGAAAGCTCAAATTTTTCATTTGGACTAATTTCCATAAATGCCAATTGACCGTAGTAAGTGGTCAAATAATTTGTTGCTTCCTTAAACCATTTATAAGATAAATCTTTATCACCAAGTTTTTTATAAGTTTTACCTAACCAATATGCGCCTCTTGCTGTACTAATAGGGTATCCAACATTATTATAAAAATTTTCAAAATGTTCTTTGGCTAATACTGGATCATCTAAAAAACTCAATGCAATCCAACCACTCATCCACTCTGCAGCAGCAAATTCAGGTCCATCATTCATTCCATGGTTGTTTGCAATTTTATAAGCTAATTCATATTTTTTTTTATATATTAATGATCTAGAAATTATTTCTCTTTCTATCCACCATTTATCAGGACGAACCAAGTAATCTTTTGTATTTTTTATCTTTAAAAGTATTTCAACAGAACTATCAACTCTTCCTCTTTTTCTTCTCCATTTTAATCTATCGTAATTTAAACCAGCATCATTTTTAAGATTAGATGGAACTTTAGAGATAGCATTATCGACACCATACGATTTACTCATCAATAGTTGTCTGGCTGTGTATAATAGTTCATAATCTTTAGGCAAATATCTTAATAGTCGTTTTAAGTCCCAGTATTTGTTATTCCAAGCAAGATATTCTGCCCGTTTAATATAATCATCTGCATTAAGATATTTCTTAAATTTCTTACGATAAAATCTTAAATCTGTTTTAGACAATTCAGCTGATATCCAGCCTTCTTTAATAAATCTTATTCCCTTTTCCTTATTACCATTAAGAATAAGACTTTCTCCCAATATCATTTTACCAAAACCACTTAAAGGTTCTGTAGGACCAAACCAATCTATAATTTTTTTTGGACTAATTTTTTCTGTAGAAAGTTTATGTTCTGCTAAATATTTTATTCTTCCAATTCTAGGATAATCTTCATTTGAGTCTATGAATGTTTTATAATCATAATAAGAAGCTTGATTTCCCTTTGTAAGTAAATGCCTCCATTGAATAAAGTCATATATAGATTTATCTTTAGCTCTTTTGGCAGTTTTAATTGCAGCTGTCCAACTAGCTTTTTTCATTTCGGAAATTGCTTTTTTTGCTAATGCAAAATCTTTTTTACGATAATATTTTGATATCTTTATTTCTTTTGTTTTTTTTGTTCCAGCAATTAAAGGTTTTTTTTTGGGAAGTATCAGTCCACTTATCTTCTTTTCTGGCTTAGATTCAATTTTTTTTTCTATCTCTTTTGTTACTATTTTTGGTATTGGTTTGGGTAAGGGTTTTAGTACATCTGTTAATAATTTTTTTTGTGTTAGCTCATCAGATTGGATAGGTTTTTTTAATGGGATTATGTCAGATTGAGCTATAGTTTGTAGACCGAATAAATTAATCAATACTATCCAAAATAAGATTTTTTTAATCATAATCTTTTACTATATGAATCTACAATGTATGTTATAAGTATTTATGTTTAAAGGATCAAATGTTGCTTTAGTCACCCCGTTTAAAAATGATAAACTTGATGATGAAACATATATTAATTTAATTCATTTTCATATCCAAAATGGGACAAATGGATTAGTTCCAGCAGGAACAACTGGTGAGTCACCAACTTTAAGTCATGATGAACATGAAAGAGTGATTGAGTTATGTGTAAAAGAAAGTAATGGGAAATTACCAGTTTTTGCAGGTACAGGGTCGAACTCTACAGAGGAGGCCATTTCACTTACAACTCATGCAGAAAAAATTGGAGCCACAGGCGCTCTTATTGTAACACCTTATTATAACAAGCCAACACAAGAAGGCTTATACCAACATTATAAAGCAATAAATGATAAATGTGGAATACCTATAATAATTTATAATATTCCTGGTAGATCGGTTATTGATATGTCTGTTGATACTATGGCTAGATTATTTGAATTGAAAAATATTATTGGTGTTAAGGATGCAACTGGAGACTTAAATAGGGTTGAGCAAACTTTAAAAAAAATGGGAAATGAATTCATTCAATTAACTGGTAATGACGATAATGCTTTAGAATTTAATAAAAGAGGTGGAATGGGAGCTATAAGTGTTACTGCAAATATTGCTCCGAAACTTTGTTCTGATTTTCAAAAATTATCAAAATCTGAAAATAACGATGAAATTAAAGAGGCTGAAAAAATTGATAAAATATTACAACCTCTTCATCATGCAATGTTTGTCGAAAGTAATCCAAGTCCAGTAAAATATGCAGCAAAATTATTAAATCTTTGTGATGATAATGTAAGACTACCTCTTGTAAAAGTGACAGCTGAAACTAAGGATATTGTTAAAAAAGCACTTCATTCTGCAAAACTAGTTTAATGAAAAAAAAAACCAATAGTGGTTTAAAAATAATTTGTCTTAATAAAAAAGCTAGTTTCAACTATTTTTTTGAGGATTTGTTTGAAGCAGGTATTGTCTTAAAAGGTTCTGAAATAAAATCAATTCGTAATGGCAAAGTTAACATAGCAGATTCTTACGCAATAGAAAAAAAAGGTGAAATAGTCTTGATAAATTCGCATATTGCATCTTATAAGCAAGCTAGTTATTCAAACCATAATCCAACCGATGAAAGAAAGTTGTTATTAAATAAGAGAGAAATTAATAAACTAATTGGGAAAATGCAAAGAGACGGGCTCACAATAGTACCTACAAAAATGTATTTTAAAAAAGGAAAAGCAAAATTAGAGTTAGCTGTAGCCAAGGGCAAGAAACAATTTGATAAAAGAGCAGTAAAAAAACAAAGAGATTGGAATCGTGATAGAGCAAGATATATTAGAAAATCAAGTTAATCCTGTCTATTTAGGTATAGGTTCTAATCTAGGAAATAAAATCAATAATATTGAATTAGCTAAATCAAAATTAATTCTTAATGATATTATGATAGTGAAATCATCAAGCTATTATGAGAGTTTGTCTTGGCCTGATAATAACTATCCTAAATTTTATAATGTTGTAGTTAAGGTTCTAACTAAATTATCACCTCTTGAATTAATAAGTGTTTGTAAAACTATTGAAACAAGCCTTGGAAGAAAGAAAAGACTTCGAAATGCTCCTAGAGAGTGCGATATTGATATAATTGATTTTAATAGAAAAAAAATGAAAGGTGAATTAAATCTACCTCATTCAAGAATGCATAAGAGAAATTTCGTCCTTTTTCCATTATTTGAGATAGATAGAAATTGGAAACATCCAGTTTCAAAACATTCTATAAAAAAACTATTATTATCATTAAAAAATAGAGACATTAGGTCTATTAAACAAATTTAATTTAGTGATATAGTGTTTTAATGCTTAATTCTGAAGATTTAATAAATAAAGTAAAAATTTATAACAAATTTTTAAACCCTGAAAAACTGAATAAAGCTTATGATTTTGCTGTTAAAGCACATAGTAATCAAAAGAGAGCTTCAGGTGACCCATATTCAGTACATCCAATAGAAGTTGCAAATATCCTAACAGATCTTAAATTAGATAGCGCTACTATTACTACTGGTTTATTACATGATACAATCGAAGATACTTACGCTACTTACGAGACCATTAAAGGAGAATTTGGTGAAGAGGTTGCAGATTTAGTTGATGGTGTTACAAAAATTTCAGTTTTTGAAAACACTGCAACCACGAACTCAAAAGCAGAGAACTTTAGAAAACTTATTTTAGCTACCTCAAAAGATATAAGAGTTTTGTTAGTAAAAATAGCTGATCGTTTACATAATATGAGAACGATAAAAGCTATTACTAAAGAAGATAAAAGAGAAAGAATTGCACAAGAGACAATGGAAATTTATGCACCATTGGCTGATAGAATGGGAATGCATAGAATTCGTGATGAACTAGAAGATTTATCTTTTGAAGTTTTGAATACTGATGCAAGAACATTAATTCAAAATAGATTGGATGAAATCAAATCTGACAAAAAAGATATTTTCGAATCTCTTTCTAATGAAATCAGCACTTTGTTAAATAATAATAATGTACAATCTAAAATTTATGGAAGAGGTAAAACACCTTTTTCAATTTGGAGAAAGGTTCAAAAAAAGCGAGTTTCTCTTGAGCAAATAACTGATATTATTGGATTTAGAATAATTTTAAAAAATATAGATGATTGTTACAAAACTTTAGGGATAATACATAAAGAATACAATTGTATACCTGGCAAATTTAAAGATTATATTTCTTCACCAAAAATTAATGGTTATAAATCAATTCATACAGCAGTTATTGGATCTAATAAAAAACCCGTAGAAATTCAAATTAGAACAACAGAAATGCATGATTTTGCTGAAAGGGGTATTGCTTCACACTGGCAATATAAATCTTCTGAGAAATTTAATTCTTTAACTTGGAAAGAATATGACTGGTTAAAAGATTTAGTAGAAATCATTGAAAAAAATGAAAATCCAGAGCATTCATATGAATATACAAAACTACAAATGTTCCAAGAAAATGTTTTTTGCTTCACACCAAAAGGATCTGTCATTAAATTACCAAAAGATGCAACTCCAATTGATTTTGCATATGCCGTACATACTAAAATAGGAGATACTGCAATTGGATGTGAAATTAATGGTAATAAAAGTGAACTCCAGACTATTTTAAGAAATGGAGATCGAGTTAAAATTATCACCTCAAAAAATCATTCACCATCATTGCATTGGATCCCAATAACAAAAACAGGAAAAGCAAGGGCAGCTATAAGACGTTATTGGCATGAAAAGGGAGAAAGAAAAGAGGAAAGAGTAAAAAAATACAATACTACTTTATGGATATCTTTACCAGATAAACCCGGTCAGCTTGGTAATGTAAGTTCATTAATCGGAGAACATAAACTGAATATTTCAAACCTTGTGATGGCAGGCAAAAACCCAAACTATATAAATTTTAAATTTCAATTAATCATAAGGGATTTAAAAAATTTCACTAATTTTATTGCAGAGCTAAAACAAAAAGGTATAAAATTTAAGATAATTAGACACGAAGATAAAAGAAATGCTTTCACACAAAAAATCCTTAGATATTTTAAGAAAAACTAATGCGTTATTAGAAGGACATTTTGTTTTATCTTCTGGATTACACTCCTCAAAATATATTCAATGCGCAAAACTATTAAGTTTTCCGCATAAAGCAGAGAAAATATGTAAATCTTTAGCTAGCAAAATTAAGAAAAAATTTAAAAACTTCGATTTGATTTTATCACCTGCAATGGGTGGTATAGTAATCGGTTATGAAATTGGAAGACTACTTAAAAAAGAAACTATTTTCTGTGAAAGAGTAAAAGGAAAATTTAAATTAAGAAGAGGTTTTCAAATTAAAAAAGGATCAAAAGTATTAATTATCGAAGATGTTATAACCACAGGCAAATCAAGCATGGAATGTGTAAAATTGATAAAAAATTCAAAAGCAAAATTGATCGGTTTTGCAACAATTATTGATCGGTCATCAAAAAATAATTTAAAAATAAAAAAAGATATAGTTTCACACCTAAAAATTTCTGTTCCAACTTATAAAAAGAACAAAATTCCAAACGAGTTGAAATTAATTCCAATTTCGACACCAGGAAGTAGATACACGAAGTGAGACGTCTTGGTGTAAATATTGATCATATAGCAACCCTGAGAAATGCTAGAGGTGAACTACATCCAGACCCAATATTTGCAGCTAAATTTGTAAAGAAAGCAGGTGCTGACTCGATAACAATTCATCTTCGTGAAGATAGAAGACATATAAAAGATAATGATGCAAAAAAAATTTGTTCTCTAAAAAAGATTTTGGTTAATCTGGAAATTTCAACTAACCCAAAAATGATAAGTAAAGCATTGAAAATCAAACCAAATTATATTTGTTTAGTGCCAGAAAATAGAAAAGAAGTTACCACAGAGGGAGGTTTAGACTTAAATAAAAATAATAATAAAATTAAAAACATAATTTTGAAATTTAAAAAAAAAAAAATTAGAACAAGTTTATTCATAAATCCATCAATTAATGATATTAAGACCTCATATAAATTAGGATCTGATTGTGTTGAAATTCATACAGGTAGACTCTCTAGATTAGTAAAATTGAAGAAAAGTTATTCCAAAGAACTTTATAGAATTAAAAAATGTTCAATCATTGCAAAGAAAATTGGTTTAGAAGTTCATGCAGGTCATGGACTTGATTATAAAACAACTGAACTTTTAACTAAATTTAAGGAGATAGAAGAATTTAATATAGGACATTATTTAATCGGTGAGTCGGTTTTTTTTGGTTTATCCAATGTAATAAAAAAATTTAAAAAAATTATTAAATAACTGAAATGAAAATATTAGGAATTGGAGTTGATGTAGTAAATAATAGACGAATTCAGCCTTTAATTAAAAACCAAAACTTTATAAAAAGAACTTTTGGACCTAATGAACTTAAATTTTCAAAAAATAAAGTTAATAGGACAAACTTTTTTGCAAAAAGATTTGCAGCTAAAGAGGCTCTATCAAAATCATTTGGTACTGGTATTAGAGATAATTTAAGTTTTAAAGATATTGAAATTTTAAATGATAAAATGGGTAAACCTTTTTTCTTTAAATCAAAAAAAATTGATAGAATTATAAAAAAAAAATTCAAAATTAAAAAATATGATTTGTTTCTTTCGCTATCTGACGAAAGAGATTATTCAATAGCATTTACAATTTTGGTTAAAAGATAATGTTAGATAAAAATTTTTTTAAAGAAAACATAAAAACCTTATTTTATGCATTAATTATTGCAATTTTTATTAGATCGATATTCCTTCAACCATTTTATATACCATCTTCATCAATGGAGCCTAATCTGTTAGTTGGAGACAGATTATTTGTGACTAAATATTCATATGGTTATAGCAAACATTCATTTCCGTTTAGTCCACCTATTTTTACAGGAAGGTTAATGTTTAGTGAGCCGAAAAGAGGAGATGTTGTTGTATTCAAAACTCCTGCAGATAATAGAACTGATTATATAAAAAGATTAATTGGGTTGCCTGGAGATCAAGTACAATTTATTAATTCAAATTTGTATATAAATAACGCAGAAGTTTTAAAATCCAGAATCTCAGAAAGTGATAAAATATTCTGTGGAAATAGAACCATTAATGTATTTACTTTTGAGGAAATTTTACCTAATGGAAAAAAACATAAAACTGTTTACTTAAAAGATTATACTTTTAAAAATTCAGACAAATTTATAGTTCCAAAGGATCACTACTTTTATTTGGGAGATAATAGAGATTGTTCTAAAGATAGTAGATATTTATCAAGCGTAGGATATGTGCATAAAGATAATCTTGTAGGAAAGGCACAATTTATTTTCTTCTCCTCAGATAGATCTATTGGAAGTATTTTTTCATTTTGGAAATGGAACAAATCAATCAGATTTGATAGATTCTTTCAAAAGATCAAATAATGAAAATTAATTATCAAACTTTAGAAAAAAAAATTAAAATCAATTTCAAAGACAAAGATTTGTTAGTTAGATCATTAACACATAAAAGCTATAACAAAGAAATTAATAATGAAAAATTAGAATTTTTAGGAGATCGTGTCCTAGGACTAGTAATTGCAAAAAAACTTCTGGAAATTTATCCCAATGAAAAAGAGGGTATATTAGATAAAAAGTTTGCATCGTTGGTAAATAAGAAAACCTGTTTACAAATCGCAAAAAATATTAACCTTGATAAATATATTTTAACTTTAGATATTAAGAAAAAGAAAAATATAGTAGAAGATAAAGTTGTTTCTGATTGTTGTGAAGCTCTAATAGGATCTATTTATCTAGACAAAGGTTTTAATTCTGTAGAAAAATTTATTTTAGAATTATGGTCAGAAAATATTAAAGACAGTGTTATTACTCAGATAGATGCAAAAACAAAATTACAAGAATACTCTTTAAAAAGATTTAAGAAATTACCAATTTATAAACTTATTTCAAATACTGGACCAAGACACAAACCCCTTTTTAAGGTTGGTGTAAAATTAATTGATACTAAGTTTTTTTTAGCAGAGGGGAGTTCAAAAAAAGATGCCGAACAAAATGCTGCTATTAAATGTTTACAAAATCAGGGCAAATTATGATTTGGGACGATATTGGATTTTTATTAAACAAAAATAGATATAATGAAAATTCATTAATATCCGAAATTTATACAAAAAATTTTGGCAAAGTGAGCGGCATTATTTTTGGTGGAACTTCAAAAAAAATTAAGAACTATCTTCAAATAGGAAATAAACTTTATGTAAATTACAATTCTAAAAATGAAAATAGCATAGGCTATTTTAAAGTAGAGATTCAAGAAGCTTTATCTCCACTATATTTTGATAATCATCAAAAATTAACCTGTATTTCATCAGCTATGAATTTGGTAAAATTACTTACAGCTGAATCACAAAGAAATGTAAATATATTTTCTTTAATAGAAGAATTTTATATTCTATTAAACTCTAAAGACTGGATAAAGAATTATATCTTTTGGGAGTTAGAATTATTTAAATCATTAGGCTATGACTTAAATTTTGAGAATTTAGTTAATGAAAAAATTATTGGTGATCAAAAACAATATATATCAAAGTCATCATCAGAAAAAAGAATTATACCTAATTTTTTGATTGAAAAAAATAACTCTGCTGAAGATATGGGATCTTTATTGACAGCTCTTAAATTGTTGAGTGATTATCTTGAAAAGTCAATTTTAAAGCCAAATAACCTAAACCAACCAATCAGCAGATTACAATTTATTAATACTTTAAAATAATTATTTAATAATTTGGTCTAATCTATCAGCGTAATAGCTGACAATAGCATTTGCTCCAGCTCTTTTAAACGAAATAAGACTTTCTAAAATAATGTTTCGATCAGTTAAATCATTTTTAATTCCATGTTCTAGTAAAGAATATTCACCTGAGACTTGATATGCCATAACTGGAATTTTAAAATTTTCTTTAACTTTTTTAATAATATCAAGATATGGTAGTCCTGGTTTAACCATAACCATATCAGCTCCTTCTTTAATATCTAAAGCAACCTCTCTTAAGGCTTCATCACTATTTCTATAATCCATTTGATAATTTTTTTTATTTCCTTTTAATAAGTTTTTTGAACCAACTGCATCTCTAAAAGGGCCATAAAAACTTGACGCATATTTAACAGCATAAGAAAGGATTTGTGTCATCTTAAAATTATGTTTGTCTAGATATTTTCTAATTTCACCAATTCTACCATCCATCATGTCAGATGGTGCTAAAACATCACAACCCATTTGTGCCTGTAATAAAGATTGATCTAGCAGAATTTTTATGGTTTCATCATTTAACACATATTTGTTTTGTAAAAGTCCATCATGACCATGTGAGGTATATGGATCTAATGCAACATCACACATTATTCCAATCTCATTTTTATAATTTTTTTTAATTATCTGTAGAGCTCTACAAACCAGATTATTTTCGTTAAGAGCCTCAGTACCTAAGTCGTTTTTTTTTCTTTTTTCAGTGTATGGAAACAATGCAATCATAGGTATGCCTTTTTTAATTGCTTTATCTACAAGATTATTTAATTTATCTAAAGTGTATCTGTAAACACCTGGCATTGATTTAATAGATTGTTTTTTATTTTTTCCTTCAATCAAAAATATTGGTAATATAAAATCACTAGGGGTTAGGTTATTTTCCTCAATTAAGCGTCTAGACCAATCACTTTTACGGCTGCGTCTCATTCTTAAATTGGGATATTTTCCTGTAATCATGTTAAATTTCTATAATTAATGCGACAAATGTTATATACAAATATATCTTAAAAAAGATAATAAACAATGTTAGGAGACAATTTATCTTATGAATTTAAATTTTAATGACTTTCAAAAGCAAGATGTCAAATTTGACATATCTGAACTTAAGAAAGCATACAATGATGTTTTGGCTATAAGAGGTTTTACTGGTGTAGATGGTATTTCAAATTTTGGAGCCATATCACTAACTCAAATACCAGGTGATCCAGAATCAATTAAAGGTAATAAAGCTAGAGGAGTATTTTGGACTAAACCAGACTCATCTGGAAAAGAGGCGATGAGAGATGTAATGATAAATGAGTCAGCATATTCTGAATTTATAGAAGATTATAAAAATACATATTTTAAAGAAGTCTTTGATGTTTTATCCTCTAAATACAAACTAGGAAGAGTAAGAGTTTTATTAAAAGAGCCAAGATCGACTTTAAGCTGGCATAGAGACCCAGAACCAAGGCTTCATATTCCTATAATTACAAATCCTGGATCGATAATGGTTATTGATAATGTAGCAAAGCATATGCCTGCTGATGGATCAGTTTGGATAACAAATAATTTAAAGTATCATAATTTTTTTAATGGTGGAGAAGAAAATAGAATCCATCTAGTTGCATGCGTTTTAGATTACAAATTTAATTAATTTGAAAAAAATATTTATTTCTTCAGATCACGCTGGATATAATTTGAAAGAGCAAATTAAAAAAAGATTTCTAAAAAAATACATTTTTCATGATCTTGGGACTGATAATTCAAAGGTTTCGGTAAATTACCCATTATATGCTCATAAATTGTGTAAAAAGGTCAGTGTTAACTCCAAAAATATGGGTATTTTAGTTTGTGGTTCAGGCATGGGTATGTCTATGGCCGCAAATAAACATAAAAAAATTAGAGCTGCGATGTGTTATTCGGTAAAAAACACAAAATTATCTAGATTGCATAACAACGCTAATATTATAACATTAGGATCTAGATTGACAAAAAAAAATACTGCCTTTAAATGTATTGAAGTTTTCATTAATACTAAATTTGAAGGTGGTAGACATAAAATAAGAGTAAAAAAGATATAGGGAAAAATATGTCAAGTGAAACAAAATATATAAATTCTTCTTACCAAGATTTTTTTGAAAAAAGTCTTTCAAAATCTGATCCAGATTTATTTAAAGCAATAAATGATGAGTTAATTAGACAACAAAATCACATTGAGTTAATAGCTTCTGAAAATATAGTTTCACAAGCTGTATTAGAAGCTCAAGGATCAGTTCTAACAAATAAATATGCAGAAGGATATCCAGGAAAAAGATATTACAATGGTTGTGAACATGTTGATGTAGCAGAACAACTGGCACTTGAAAGAATAAAAAAACTTTTCAATTGTAAGTATGCAAATGTTCAACCTCATTCAGGTGCTCAAGCAAATGGTGCTGTATTTTTGGCTTTGTTAAAACCAAACGATACTTTTATGGGTATGAGCTTAAATTCAGGAGGTCACATAACTCATGGATTGAAAATTTCAATGTCGGGTAAATGGTTTAATGCAATAAGTTATGACGTAGATAAAAAATCTGAATTAATCGATTATGATAATGTTGAAAAACTTGCTCTAGAACATAAACCAAAATTGATTATTGCAGGTGGCAGTGCTTATTCAAGAGTAATTGATTTTAAAAGATTTAGAGAAATTGCTGATAAAGTTGGTGCATATCTAATGGTAGATATGGCTCATTTTTCTGGTTTAGTAGCTGGCAAAGGATATCCAAATCCTTGTGACTATGCACATGTCGTAACATCAACAACACATAAGGTATTTAGAAGTGCACGTGGTGGAATTATTTTATCGAATGATTTAGATCTTGGAAAAAAATTTGATACAGCTGTTTTTCCTGGTTATCAAGGTGGTCCTTTAATGCATATTATCGCTGCCAAAGCCGCAGGTTTTTTTGAAGCATTAAAACCTGAGTTCCAAACTTACATAAAGAATGTCTTATCAAACGCTAAAATGTTAGCAGAGACTTTAAAAAATAATGGATTTAAAATTTACTCAGGTGGCACAGATACACATCTTATGTTAGTTGACTTGAGACCTTTTGGTGTAAAAGGAAATATAGCCTCTGAGAGTTTATGTAGAGCCAATATTACTTGTAATAAAAATGGAATCCCTTTTGATACAGAAAAACCAATGATAACTTCAGGTATAAGACTTGGTTCACAAGCTGCTACAACAAGAGGATTTGGCTTAAAAGAATTTGAAAAAGTAGGCGAATTAATAACTAAAGTAATAAAAGGATTATCCAAAAATCCAGAGGACAATAGTCAAATAGAGGAAGAAGTTAGGAAAGAAGTGATTGATTTATGCTCTTCATTTCCAATCTACAAAAATTTGAATAGATGATTTGTTCAATATGTAAGAAAGGTGAGACCTCTGTTGTAGACTCACGTCCAACAGAGGATGGTACCGCTATACGTAGAAGAAGATTATGTGTATGTGGTGCGAGATTTACTACCTTTGAAAGAGTTCAATTTAGAGAATTAATGGTAGTAAAAAAAAATGGAAGAAAATCTGCTTTTGATAGAGATAAACTTGCAAAATCAATTTATATTGCTCTAAAAAAAAGACCTTTAGATACTGAAACTGTTGAAAAATTTATAAGTCGGATCTCTAGATCACTTGAGGAACTTGGTCAAAATGAAATTTCTAGTAATACAATTGGAACAATGGTCATGGAAGGTTTGAAAGAACTTGATCCAGTTGCTTATGTTAGATTTGCTTCTGTTTATAGAAACTTCAGAGAAGAACAAGATTTCGTACAATTTGTGGACAAGCTAGATGTCTACAAAAAAAGATAAATTTTCAACTCAAGATAAAAATTTTATGAAATTAGCTTTAAACTTAGCTAATGCGCGAAGAGGTTTAACAGGAAACAATCCTTCGGTTGGATGTGTAATTGTAAAGAATGATAGAATAATATCTATAGGTCAAACAGGCTATAATGGCAGACCTCATGCAGAATATAACGCTATTTTAAATTGCTCAGAAAATTTAAAAGACTCAAAAATGTATGTTACTTTAGAGCCATGTAATCATTATGGGAAAACTCCACCCTGCACAAAAAATATAATAAAGAATAAGATCAGAGAAGTTTATTATTCAATAGATGACGTTGATTTAAAAGTAAAGGGCAAAAGTTATTTTATATTAAAAGAAAACAACATTAGAGTCAAAAAAGGGCTTTTAAGAAAAGATGCAGAAAATTTATACAGATCTTATTTTTTTAATAGAAAAAAGAAACTACCATATGTAATTGGAAAAATTGCAGTATCTAAGAATAAGATTATTTATAGCGAAATATCAAAGAGAATTACTGATAAAACATCTGATAAATTGACTCATTATTTAAGAT
>CACPEJ010000001.1 GCA_902632935.1 uncultured Pelagibacteraceae bacterium | reverse complement strand
CAATAAATAACACAAAAAATGAAAAAATTATTAGATTTAAAATTAAGCTTAAATTACCTTTTTTAAGCTCTTGTTCATTTTTAACGTATCTAGAAAAATCTCCAAATGATAAAATTACAATAGAAAAAAAGGTAAATATAGTCCCTGCAACTGTAATTATTGGACCAACATTATTTGGATTAAAGATATTTTGAAAATCTAAAGCATCTATGAAAGATTGAGCAGTCAGTTTTACATCGGATAATAAAACAATAAAGAAAAACATTATCATTGCAGCATAAATCGTTAATGCAGAAAACTTGATTAATTTTTTGTTATAATTCATGCCAACACTAAATAAATAAGTTTGCAGTATAATTGAAATCAATATAGCAGCCCAATCGATAATGTTTAATCCTATGAAAAAAACTAATAAAATTTCTTTTTGTAAAATTGAATTATCTACTGAGTACATTAAAACCCGAATTAAGAAACCAATCGCCTTTGATAAGAAGTATGTTTGGATACCAAACATAAATATTCCAACAATACTTCTCAAAAGTCCAAAAAATTGAGCACCTCTAAATCCTAATGATGATCTTAATAAGACAACAAATGGTAATCCAAATTTCTGAGATGGTTTTCCAATTAAGTTACAAAATATATAAACAAAAAAAGTTCCTAAAATTGTTCCAAAAAGAACTACAGCAGTGTTCAAATTATAAATTAAGTACAAAGATGCAATTAGTGAAAATCCAATAACACTTTGAATATTAACTCCCCAAAAACAAAATAAATCCTTCCAATCCCAAGTTTTATTGTTAGGGTTAACAGTTACTAAATCCCAGTTAATGAGAGTTTTTTTTTGTTTTTTGCTGACTCACTTAGACAATATAAAACTTTAATATTCTACTGTCCATATAAGAGAGTTGGTAACCAAAGTGCAATTTTAGGAAAAATAATGATCAAAACTAATCCAATTACTTGAAGAACCATAAACTGCATCATTCCATAGTAAATATCTTTTAAATCCCATTCAGGAACAACTCCTTTTAAAAAATAAGCTGAGAGTGCTACTGGAGGTGAGAGCCAGGCGGTTTGTAAATTAACAGCTACTAAAATAGCAAACCAAGTTAAATTAAATCCTAATGCCTCTACCAATGGTAAAATTATTGGAATAATAATCATTACAATCGGTACCCATTCTAACGGCCAACCCAATAAAAAAATCATAACCATTATCATAGCTAGAATTAAATACTTGTTCATTTCTAAGCCTAATAAAAATTCAGTTAATAAAGTTGGAGTTCCTAATCTTGCAAAAACTGCACCAAAAAAATTTGATGCTGCAACTAAAACCATTATTAAAGCTGTGATCTCTAATGTTTTCACTAATGCTTCTTGAAGTTTTGAAAGAGTTAATTTTTTATATGCCAACGAAAGCAATAAAGCACCCATAGCTCCACAGCCTGCTGCTTCTGTTGGGGTTGCAAATCCAAATAAAATACTACCTAATGCAGCAAATACTAAAGCTGCTGGAGGAACTAAACCTAAGAAAAATTCTATCCATACATCTTTCATACTTGCAGCTCTCATGTCATCAGGCAAAACAGGCCCAAGTTTTGGATTAATCATGCATCTGATTGTTGTGTAAGCTGCATACAAACTTGCAAGAAGAATTCCTGGTAAGATTGCAGCTGCAAACAAATCAATGACTGGAATTTCCATAATAGGTCCCATTACAACAAGCATAATGCTTGGTGGAATTAAAATTCCTAAAGTACCACCAGCAGTAATAGTGCCAGCAGCAAGTTTTACATCATAACCAGATCTATTCATTGATTTTGCAGCCATAATTCCAAGAATTGTCACTGATGCACCAACAATTCCTGTTGCCGCCGCAAATATGACTGAAACAAATAGAACTGCGTAATATAAAGACCCTTTTACTTTTGCTAGCATCATTTGAAATGCTGAAAACAATCTTTCCATCAATCCAGCTTGTTCCATCATAATACCCATAAAAACAAAGAGCGGGACGGCGGCGAGCGTTTGTTCGGTCATGACCATTGAAAATTGAAGGGTCATTAAATAAAAAACTAATTTTCCAAAACCAAGATAACCAAATACAAATCCTAGAAATATTAAAGTGAACGAAATGGGAAACCCTATAAATATTGCAAATAGCATCACACCAACTAAAATGAAACCTAAAATAGCTGGATCAATCATTTCTGCTATCATTTGTTCTCTCCTGGCCACTCACCTCTTTTAGCTGCCCAATAACTTTTAAGTAATTCTGAAAAACCTTGAATTAATAAAAAAATAATTCCAAGTAACAAACACGTTTTAATAGGCCACATATAAGGCATCCAAGTAGTATCCATCCCTCGTTCACCTCTTCTAATTGACTCTTCAACAAAACCTATGGTCATATAAAGAAAAACAATTAGTCCTGGAAAATAAAATAAAAGATATAAACAGAAATCAATAAGACCTTGTGTTTTAGTTTTAAAATTTCTATATAAAAAATCTGCTCTTATATGCACTCCTCTAGAAAGAGCGTATCCTGCACCAAGCATAAATAATGCGCCATAAAGAAAACGGCTTATGTCGTAAGCCCAAATTGTTGGAGCTAAAAATAATTTTCTTGCAAGAACTTCATAGGTCATTGCAAAAATTAGTGGCATCAATATCCAACAAACAATACTACCAATCCGCTTACTGAATTTATCAATATTAATAATAGATTTAGCCATCCATGATGGCATATCTGTTGGCATTTTACCTGATCCACCTCGCCTTTCGGCAATCATTTCATCAGAGATATCTAGTTTACCAGGTTCGTCTGCCATAAAATTTTAGTTAAAAAAATTAGAGCGGACTTTAAAAGTCCGCTCTAAAAAATCAAGATTGATTACTGATTACTTTAATGTTGCTGCGTGAGCCATTCCTAGCTTCGCATTAGACATTTGAGCACCACTCCAGAAAGGAACAGCAACATCAGCAAAATTTTTCATTGAAGTGTAAACTTCGTTAAAAAATTTATTATCTTTAGCATTCTTATTTAAAGATGCTTTTGCTGCAGCCATATATTCTGTGAAATAATCTGAAGGTGTATCTTCTAGAATTACTCCATGTTTAGTAGTTAGCTCTCTTAAAGCTTTACCATTCTCATAGATTCTGTAACTTAAAGATTTTGCTAATGAAGCATTAGCAGCTACTTCAAGTGACTTTTTCTCATGAGCACTCATAGCATTGTATGTTTTTCCAGTAATATAAAAGTCAGCATTTACGACTACTTGGTGTAAACCTTGTAAGTAATAGTGCTTTAACACTTTTTGAAAACCAAATGTTAAGTCTGGTTTTGGACAGCACCACTCAGCAGCATCGATAGTTCCTGCTTCAAGAGCTGGAAGAATATCTCCACCACCCATTGCAACAGACGCTATACCAATGTCTTTATAAGTTTGTCCTGGAATTCCTGGAGGAGTTCTAAACTTATATTTTCTAAAGTCAGCCATATCTTTAATTGGTTTAGGAAACCAACCTAAAGCTTCTGGGCCAACTGGTTGAATCATAAATCCTTTAATATCTCTTCCCATTTCTTTCCAAAGTTGGTCGTATAACTCTTTACCACCACCATATTGGAACCATGATAGGAATGCGATATTGTCGATACCTACTCCACCACCAGCTACTGGCGAACCAAATAACATAGCCGCAGGGTGATCGCCTGACCAATAGTGAGTCCATGCGAAACCACAATCAATCAAACCTTTATCAACAGCATCTAGAGTTTCTTTAACTCCTACAACTGCACCAGCTGGTAATATTTCAAATTTTAATGATCCACTTGTTAATTCGGTTACTGTGTCAGTAAAGTCCTTTAACATTTTAACTTCATCAGCCTTAGTGTTAAGAACAGTTTGACACTTTAATGTTTTTGCAGCATTGGCACTTGATGTAAAACCAAGAACTAGAATTGTTGCAAATAACATTGAAATGATTTTTTTCATTATTATTCCTCTCTGTAGTTAATTATAAGTAGATTATACAATCAGAAAAACAAACCCGGCACAAGTGACAATTGATAAATATAAGTGTAAAAGCATTAAAAAGCTTAAACTAAAAAACGATTCAACTATTGATGGAAAATTTTGATTACGTAATTATTGGAGCAGGATCTGCAGGATGTGTTCTAGCAAATAGACTTTCTGAAAATCCAAAAAACAAAGTCGTATTAATTGAAGCTGGTGGAAAAGATAATTATCCATGGATACATATTCCTGTCGGATATTTTAAAACCATGCACAATCCCTCTGTTGATTGGTGTTATAAAACCGAGCCTGATGCTTCAATGAACAATAGGTCAATTCGTTATCCAAGAGGTAAAACATTAGGTGGTAGCTCTTCGATCAACGGACTACTTTATATAAGAGGACAAAGTAGAGATTATGATATTTGGCGACAATTAGGAAATACTGGGTGGGGTTGGGATGATGTTCTGCCATATTTTATAAAGGCAGAAAACCAAGAAAGAGGAAAAGATGAATTTCATGGTATTGGTGGGCCTCTATCAGTTTCTGATCAAAGAATTCAATTACCGTTATTGAATGAATTTCAAAATGCTGCCGAAGAGTTTGGTATCCCTAAAACGAAAGATTTTAATACAGGTGATAATCATGGATGTGGTTATTTTCAAGTTACTGAAAAAGATGGCTTTAGATGTAGTACTTCAGTTGGATATCTAAACCCAATAAAAAACAGACAAAATTTAAAAACCATAACCAATGCTCATGTAAAAAAGATTAATTTTGAAGGCAAAACTGCAAAAGGAATTGAATACTGGCAAGGTGATGAGCTTAAAAAACTAACTTGTAATAAAGAAATAATTTTATCATCTGGTTCGATAGGTTCACCTCAGATATTGCAAACTTCTGGAATAGGAAATTCTAAAAAATTAAAAGAATTAGGTATAGATATAGTACAGGAATTAAAAGGTGTGGGTGAAAATTTACAAGACCACTTGATGTTTAGACCTATATATAAAGTTCAAGGACTTAAATCGCTAAATAAAAAGGTTAATAGTTTATTTGGAAAATTAATGATTGGTCTGGAATATGTTTTTAATCGTAGTGGACCAATGACCATGGGAGCGAGCCAAATGTGTATGTTTGCTAAAAGTGATCCCTCATTAGAATTACCAGATCTACAATGGCACGTACAACCAATGAGTATGGACACCCTAGGAGCAACTAAAAATCATGATTTTCATGCTTTCACACCTACTGTTTCAAATATTAGACCTACAAGTAGAGGTCATGTGAGTATTGTAGATAAAGATTCCAGAACATATGCAAAAATAAAAATGAATTATCTTTCAACTGATCATGACCGAATGATTGCAGCCAGAGGATTAAAACTTACAAGAAAAATTGTCATGGAATCTGAAACATTTAAAAAATATAAACCTGAGGAATATAGACCAGGTATTGACATTAATGATGATGAGGAACTTGTAAAAGCAGGTTCAGATTTTGCACAAACAATCTTTCATCCAGTTGGAACATGTAAAATGGGTCAAGATGATATGGCTGTAGTTGATGAAAAACTGAAAGTTAAAGGAATTGAAAATTTAAGAGTAATTGATGCTTCTATAATGCCAAACATTACATCAGGTAATACTAATGCACCTACAATAATGATTGCAGAAAAAGGTGCAGATATGATACTTACCCATTGATGTTTGCTGAATTATTTACACCAGAACAATTAACTATATTAACTCAAATTATTCTAATCGATTTAGTCCTTGCAGGAGACAATGCAATAATAATTGGTATGGTTGCATCAAAATTTCCTTTAGAGCAAAGAAGAAAAATTATTATTTTTGGAATTGGTGGTGCGGTAGTTTTAAGAATTATTTTAACTTTACTGACTGCATATTTACTTCAAATAACGGGACTAAGACTTTTTGGAGGTTTGCTTCTTCTTTATATTGTCTACAAATTGTATGTGGATGTCATTAAAGGTTCTGAAAATCATGATGATATAAAAGTTGATAATTCTAGTTTTTTCAAAGCGATTTGGACAATCCTTTTAGCAGATTTTACAATGAGCTTAGATAATGTTTTAGGAGTTGCAGGGGCAGCTGGAGATCATTATGGATTATTAGTATTTGGTTTGGTTCTATCAATTGCTTTAATGGCCTTTGCGGCAACTTTAATATCAAATTGGATTAAAAAGTATAAATGGATTGCTTGGGCAGGTTTGATTGCAATATTAATTGTTGCTATTGAATTGATTTACACAGATATTAAAATATTGTTTTTATAATGTATTTAAAAAATTATAACTTAAAGAATAAAACAGCAGTTGTCACTGGTGCTGGCAAAGGGCTTGGAAGAGCTTGCGCAATAGCTCTTGCAGAAGCTGGAGCAAATTTGATTATAATTAGTAGAACTAAAAAAGATTTAGATGAAGTTTCAAAAAAGATTAAAAAATTAAATTCAAAATGTAAATCTTATGTATGTGACATCACAAATTATAATGAAATTAAAGGCATTATTAACAAACAACCAAAAATAGATATTTTGATTAATAATGCAGGCAATAATATTCCTGAACATTTTACAAAAGTGAAGACTAAAAACATGGAATATCTTGTAAAGATTAATACGATGGCAACTTTTAACCTTGCTCAGCTGTGTGCTCTTAAGATGATAAAGTCAAAAAATAGAAAAAAAATTGGTGGTTCGATTGTCAATATGTCATCACAAATGGGTCATGTTGGGGGTCCTATTCGAAGCGTATACAACATGACAAAATTTGGTTTAGAGGGATTAACAAAAGGTATGTCTATTGATCTTGCAAAATACAACATACGAGTAAATACAGTTTGTCCTACATTTGTAGTTACTCCAATGACAAAAAAATTTCTAAAAAGTAAAAAATTTAAAAAAGAAGTATTAGGAAATATTCCATTAGGAAAATTTGCAGAACTTTCTGATGTTTCAAGTGCAGCTGTTTTTCTTGCCTCTGATGCTGCATCAATGATTACAGGAACCTCATTATTGGTTGATGGTGGATGGACTGCAAGATAATAACTAAATTATTTTTTTTAATTTTTTGTTTTATACCAACACATTCAATAGCAATAGAATTTACGGGAAAATTTCTACAAGGACACTTTATTATTGGAAAGACTGATCCAACAGCAAAAATTATAATAGATAAAAAACAAGTCAAAGTATCAGATGATGGTTTTTTTGTTTTTGGTCTAGATAGAGATAGAAAGTTTGATTTAACAATTACAAAAATTGTTAATGGAAAAAAAGATAAAATAATAAAGAAAGTTCTTAAAAGGAAATATAATATTCAAAGAATAGATGGTTTGGAAGAAAGTAAAGTCACGCCTCCTGAGTCTGTTTACAAAAGAATAAAAGAAGAAAATAATAAAATAGGTGAAGCCAGAGCAATTAACTCGGATTTACCCTTTTTCAAAAATCAATTTATTATGCCAGTTGAAGGTATTATAAGTGGTGTCTATGGAAGCCAAAGAATTTTAAATGGTAAACCTAAATGGCCTCATTATGGAATTGATATTGCTGCTAAACAAGGAACTATGATCAAGTCATCCGGATCGGGTATTGTTACCATGGCAGAAGATGATCTTTATTATACGGGTGGAACAATAATTATGGACCATGGTCATGGCATCTCAACTATTTATTCACATCTTGAAAATGTAATGGTGTCTGTTGGAGATAAAATAAATCAAGGAGATATCATTGGAACTGTAGGTTCAACAGGAAGATCAACTGGTCCACATCTAGATTTTAGAGTGAATTGGTTTCAGACTAGACTAGATCCTATGTCTGTAATAAATTAAATCATGCAAACATTAATTCTATTAGCTTTAGTTATTGTGATCGGGTGGATATTATTTAGACCTATCACGAAAAAAGAACTGGATAGATTTAATGATAAAGACTGGCCAGATATAGATTTACATTAAGAATTTAAAGAAGGCTGCTTCTTCATATCTTCTTTTTTAATACCAGCTACTCTTACTGGTTTTTTCATAGCATCTCTTCTAAAAGGTTCACCTAATTCTTGATTTAATATCACTTCAATAAATGTTGTAATACCTTTCTTTTGATCAGCACAAGATTGTTTAATGGCAGCTGTAGTCTCTTCCATAGTCTTAACAGTAATTCCTTTTAAACCACAGGCCTCTGCTACTTTTGCAAAACTTAATTCTGGATCAAGTTCTGTACCAACAAAATTATTATCAAACCAAAGAGTTGTATTTCTTTTTTCAGCACCCCACTGGTAGTTTCTAAAAATTACCATTGTAATTGCAGGCCACTCCTCTCTTGCACAAGAGCTCATTTCATTCATGCTTATTCCAAATGCTCCATCTCCCGCAAAACCAATTACAGGTGTATCAGGACAACCAATTTTAGCACCCAGTATTGATGGAAAACCATAGCCACAGGGACCAAATAAACCTGGCGCTAAATATTTTCTTGGCTTTTCAAATGTTGGATAGGCATTTCCAATAGCGCAGTTATTTCCAATATCACTTGATATAATTACATCCTCAGGCATACCAGCTTGGATTGCTCGCCAAGCTTGTCTTGGTGACATTCTATCTGCGTCTCTTTCTCTAGCTTCTTTATTCCAAACTGTTCCTTCGTCATCATCTTCATGATCTAAACTAGACAATTTTTGTAACCATGCTGATTTTGTCTGATGAATTAAATCTTTTCTTTTTTGTCTATCGGTATCGCCTGCATTTGAAGACAGCTTTTCTAAAATCTGCGTTGCAACTAATTTTGCATCACCACTAATTCCAACTGTAACTTTTTTAGTTAATCCAATTCTATCTGGATTCATATCAACTTGAATTATACTTGCTTTTTTTGGCCAATAATCAATTCCATAACCTGGTAGAGTTGAAAAAGGATTCAATCTTGTTCCTAAAGCTAAAACGACATCAGCTTTAGAAATTAATTCCATCGCAGCTTTTGATCCATTGTATCCTAATGGTCCAACTGCTAAAGGATGACTTCCTGGAAAACTATCATTGTGTTGATATCCTGAGCAAACAGGTGCATCAAGTTTTTCAGCAAGTTTTTTAGTTTCTTCAATTGCTCCGCCAATAACAACACCTGCTCCAGATAAAATAACTGGAAATTTCGCTTTAGATAATAAATCTGCTGCCTTAGCAATCGCATCAGCACCTCCACCTTGTCTTTCTAATCTGACGATTGGGGGAAGGTCTATGTCAATCACTTGACACCAATAATCTCTTGGAACGTTTATTTGTGCTGGTGCTGAACCTCTTATTGCTTTTTCTATTACTCTATTTAAAACTTCAGCCATTCTCGAAGGATCTCTTACCTCTTCTTGATAACAAACCATGTCTTTAAATAAATTCATTTGTTCTACTTCTTGAAAACCACCTTGCCCCATAGTTTTATTTGCAGCTTGTGGTGTTACTAATAATAAAGGTGTGTGGTTCCAATAAGCAGTTTTAATTGGTGTAACTAATCCTGTTATACCTGGACCATTTTGTGCAATAACCATTGACATTTTTCCTGTAGCTCTTGTGTAACCATCTGCAATCAAACCACCATTTGTTTCGTGTGCCACATCCCAAAAGGTAATTCCTGCATCTGGGAAAATATCAGATATAGGCATGAATGCTGAACCAATAATTCCAAAAGAGTGTTCAATACCATGCATTTGTAAAACTTTTACAAAAGCTTCTTCTGTTGTCATTTTAGTCATTTGTAGAACCTTTCTAAATTACTCTAGAACAATTTTTTAAAAATTAATTGTTAATTTTTGCGATTAATATATAAGATTTTAGAAAATTCAAACAAACAAATCGACACTATATAAATGTCAACAGATATTATAATTCACGATAAAAAAGACAATGTTGGGGTGGTAGTAATAGAAAAAATTACTCCAAAACAAGATTGTAAATGCTGGATAATGGAGAATGACAGCTCAGTTAACATTCAATCAGCAGATGAAATCCCTTTAGGCCATAAAATTGCAATGATTGATTTAAAAGAGGGAGATACAATTTTAAAATATGGTCACGATATAGGTAAAGTAGTTAAGGCAATTAAAAAAGGTCAACACGTACATGTTCATAATGTCAAAACAAAAAAGTGGTAATTAGATGGAAATTCCAAAAAGTTTTTTAGGTTATAAAAGAGAAAATGGCAGAGCAGGAACAAGAAATCATGTAATCATTTTACCAGTTGATGATATTTCAAACGCATGTGCTGAAGCAGTTGCAAATAACATTAAAGGAACAATAGCACTTCCCCATTCTTATGGAAGATTACAATTCGGAGCAGATTTAGAATTGCATTTTAGAACAATGATTGGAACTGGTAGCAACCCAAATGTTGCAGCGGTAATTGTGATCGGTATTGAACCTAAATGGACTAAGAGAATTGTAGATGGAATTGCAAAAACTGGTAAACCAGTTGAAGGTTTCCATATTGAACGTACTGGTGATATTGGAACTGTAATGAAAGCTTCAAAAAAAGCTCAAGAATTTGTTATGTGGGCTTCTGAAAAACAGAGAGAGGAATGTCCAATAAGTGATTTATGGATTTCTGTAAAATGTGGAGAGTCTGACACCACTTCTGGTTTAGCCTCTAATCCTACAGTTGGAAATTTAATGGATAAACTTGAACCACTTGGAGTTCATTTGTGTTTTGGGGAAACATCAGAACTGACAGGAGCAGAAAAGGTTTGTGCTACAAGAGGTGCCACAAAAGAAGCTTCAGATAAATTCATGAAGACTTGGAGCGCCTATAACGATTTTATTTTAAAAGAAGCAACTGATGACCTTTCTGAAAGTCAGCCAACTGCTGGAAATATAGCAGGTGGTTTAACAACTATTGAGGAAAAAGCTTTTGGAAATTTTCAAAAAATAGGAAATTGTAAATTTGTTGATGTTTTAGAGCCGGCTGAAGAGCCAAAAAAAGGAAAAGGTTTATACTTCATGGATACGTCATCTGCTGCAGCGGAGTGTGTAACACTACAAGCAGCTGCGGGATTTAATATTCATTTATTTCCTACTGGTCAGGGAAATATTGTAGGAAACCCAATTGAACCAGTTATAAAATTAACTGCAAATCCATTAACAGTTAAATCTATGGGAGAACATATAGATTGTGATGTTTCAAAAATTCTCTCAAGAGAAATGAATTTATCTGAAGCTGGAGATGAACTTATTAAAACAACTTTAAAAGTTGCAAATGGTAGACTGACTTGCGCTGAAGCTCTAGGTCATAGAGAATTCGTAATGACCAAATTGTACCGAAGTGCTTAAAATTTTTACTTAGCTGGTTTGCTAAAGTGCTTTTTTTTTAAATCAGATAAAAATCTTCGAATAAATGCTGCTGCCACACCTAACGCTACGGCAAAAAATATTGAAAATAAACTATATACAATTGGCATATCTTTAGAAAATTTTTGAACTAACACTGATAATGGTGTTAGGTCTTTCTCTGCAACCTTATTGATACCATTCATAGTATGATCAACAAAAAAAGTATCATACGCAATTGCAATTCCAACAATTAATAGCAAAACTGCTAATAGCGCTTTTAGACCAGAACTTTCAATTGACTGACCAATTTTTTGACCTGTTTGTACTCCAATTATTGAACCAATAACCAACATTAAAACTAAAATTAAATCTATAGATCCATAATTAAATGCATGTAAAAACGTTACAATGACACTTACAAAAATAGTTACAAACAAAGATGTTCCTGGAACTAATTTTGTTGGCATCCCTATAATATAAATCATGGCAGGCACTAGTATGAAAGCTCCACCAATACCCATAATTGCAGCAATAAAACCTACAAATAAACCAATTATAATTGGCGTGAACGCACTTTCGTATAATTTTGATTTAGGAAATCTCATCCTAAATGGAAGACCATGTATCCAATAATGAACGTGTAATTTTCGTTTTACAATAGTATTTTTTCTTGCTTTATCGATCTCGCCAAGACTTTCAACAAGCATTAAAGTTCCAATAATTGCCAAGATATACATGTAAGCAAGTGAGATAACTGTATCTATTTTACCAATGTCTTTAAAGTAAGTGAATGTATAAATTCCAATAATAGTTCCTATTGCACCACCAATGACAATCATAAAACCCATTTTATAGTCCAATGTATTTTTAAGATAATGAGTAGTAGATCCAGAAACAGAGGTAGCTAAAATATTATTTGCTTCATTGGCGACGGCATAAGCTGGTGGAACACCTAAAAAAATTAAGAAAGGTGTCATTAAAAAACCCCCTCCTACCCCAAATAGTCCTGATAAAATTCCAACTAAAGCACTTAATAAAATGATTTCAATAGCAGTAACATGTACTTGTGCTATTGGTAAAAATACTTCCATTTAAAATAATTAACTTTTTTAAAAAAATTTATTTAAAAGTTAAAAAAGTTCCAAATAATATTACACCCCAGCAAGCTAATATTGCTGAAAAAATTCCTGTTTTAATTAATGCTGTTTTA
Source organism: uncultured Pelagibacteraceae bacterium (assembly GCA_902632935.1). Lineage (GTDB taxonomy): Bacteria > Pseudomonadota > Alphaproteobacteria > Pelagibacterales > Pelagibacteraceae > Pelagibacter. Next base: position 123,528 of record CACPEJ010000001.1, on the reverse strand, counting down.
TAATTTAAGATTTTTTGTAAAAATTTTATATTTGAAAGGTGCATCTATATCCTCAATAGCACCAGCAGAAAAATTGTCAAACTTTAATTAATAAATTGTGGCTCCAAAAATTTTTACTTCGCCATCCTCAACACCAAGGACCAGCCTTCCTAAAAATTCTCCAGGCACCTCCTTGTTAGTCTGCTTAATTAACACAGTAATGTGATCGCCTCTTCTTAATGTTCCGAACGGTTCGTAGGTCTCATTTAAATTGGTGATAATCTTGTTGTTAGCCCATTGCTTTCCAAGCTCTACTTCGTTAGCCCCAAACAGCATTTGGGTAGAGAAATCTCTTGTAAAGCCACCATAATCTTTCATATTTGAGGCTCTTACGAGATTTTCCCAAAAAGGCTTGGCTATCGCGTATATCTCCTCGTCAGATTTTTTCAAAAGGTCCATAAAGAAGTTTGGAATATGGTGCTACGAAGCCTTCTTCTTCTCTTTTTCGTCAACGATATGATAAACTGGTACTTTCTCCAGAGTGAATTTTCCAGTTTTAGGGTCTCTTCTAGAAACAGTTAAACAATGCCAATTTTCATCGTCAAGTTTCATATGATCGCCTCTGTAATAATAACCTGGCCAACGAGTTTCCTCTCTAAATAATGTATGCTCTGTTACACATTGTGAGGTTAGAGCTCTGTGTTTAAGCTCCCAAGCTCTCATTAATTGATGATAATCTTCAGCTCCCACGTTTTCCAAATCTTCTTGCAACCACTCTAGAAGTTCAAGAGCCCTCTTAAGCATATTGCCGTTCGTCATGTAATTTGAGGTAATTCCCCCGACATACTCATCCATAATTTTTTGAAGTCTTTGTAATCCTTGTATTGGAGAAATATAGCTTGGTGAAACAGTCCCACCGGTGATCTCATTTTGAGCAACTGTATAAGTCTCTAAAGGTTTATAAACTGCCTTTTTAAAATCCTCACATTGTTTATCAGTAACATTTATTCCTTCTGCTTTTTTATCCTCTATATATTTAACTGCTGCTTTTGCAGCTAATCTTCCCTCTGTAAAAGAACCTGATGAAAATTTATGAGCACTACCTCCTACAGTATCTCCAGCACCAAAAAGTCCATCGATTGTAAGCATTCTGTTATAACCCCAGAAATATTCTGGTGGAGATAGATCTTCTGGTCCACTCACCCAAGCTCCAGAACATGTTGCGTGTGATCCCATCACGTAAGGTTCAGAAGTTGTTAATTCTGGATTTGTATATTTTGGGTCAATATTTTGTGATGCCCAAACTACAGCTTGACCAACAGTCATACCTAAAAAGTTCTCCCAACCTACAGTTTCTAAATGAGGATCTTGAAAAGCTTCTTTGGTAACCATGTGTATCGGTCCACCACCTGCAGCAACCTCCTGAATAAAGGCATGATTTCTCAAACAAGTAGGAGTTGGATGATGATCAATATATTCTCCAACTAATTCTTTAGTTTGCTCATACCATTTTTTCTCATAATTTTCGCCGTTAGCATTTTGTGTATATGTTTTTAAATGTAAAAAGTATGCTCCAACTGGTCCATAACCATCTTTAAATCTGCACAATACAATTCTATTTTCCATTTGGGTCATCTTTGCACCTGCCGCAATAGGTAAAGCATATGCAGATCCATTACTCCAAGGTGCATACCAAGTTCTTCCCATACCTTCTCCAACCGCTCTTGGTTTAAAAATATGTGATGCTCCACCAGCTGAAACTATAACTGCTTTCGCTCTGAACACATGAAAATCACCTGTTCTCATATTGAAACCAACTGCGCCACCAATTCTATTTTCTTGAGACTCATCCATTAACAAATGAGTAATCATTATTCTGTTGTAAATCTTATCTGCAGATTTTTTTGCTGCTTCAGCAACAATTGGCTTATAACTTTCTCCATGAATCATTATTTGCCATTTACCTTCTCTTAGATATCTTCCAGTTTTTTCATTTTTCATCATTGGTAGACCCCACTCATCAAACATATGAACAGTTGAGTCTACATGACGAGCCATGTCATAACCCAAATCTTCTCTAACCATTCCCATTAAATCATTTCTGGCATACCTTACATGGTCTTCAGGTTGATTTTCATCCCATTGCATACCCATATAACAATTGATTGCATATAAACCTTGTGCGACCGCACCACTTCGATCAATGTTTGCTTTTTCAACACAAACAATCTTTAAATCTCTCCCCCAATGTCTGGCCTCAAATGTTGCTCCTGTGCCGGCCATTCCACCACCAACAACTAATACATCACACTGCTCATAATGTGTTTTGTGCTTAGCCATTAATAATAAACACCTTTTTTAAAAGACTCTTTTGGAACCGATGGTAATTCTTTATTGGTATTTAATCCTTCTGGCTCACTATATAATCTTTGTGAATTAATTTCTCCTTGGTTAGGAGTATCACCTTCAGCAAGTTTAGGAATAAATTTTCCCCAAGGTTTTGTGGTTATAGGTGAAACGAAGTTTTTCTCTGTTCCGTTTCTAAATTTAATTTTCCAAGAGATAGTTCCTTTTTCTTCTTCTCTTCTTACTCTAACGCTGTGACCCATCGGAGCAAAATCGGCATACCCTCTCACATCAATTGCATGATTAGGACATGCTTTAACACACGAATAACATTCCCAACAAAAATTTGGTTCAATATTTTTTGCTCTTCTGATATTTTCGTCAATATGCATGATGTCTGAAGGACATATATCTACGCAATGACCACAGCCATCGCATCTTGTCATGTATACAAAAGTTGACATAATTTTTATTTTTCTCCTTTTTCTATTAACATATTAATAATGTTTTGGCTCTTCTCTTTTTATACCCAGGCCAAATTGTTCTGGGGCATCAGCTGGTGGAGGTAAATTATCCCTAGATCCATCTGCCTCTGCTAAATTTTTCTGAATAGCTGCTCCAGGTTTATAAAACATGTGAGCAAATTTTGACCAATAAACACCACCAAATAAAACTAGATTAGATGTAACAAATAAAATTAAAAATAAATAAGACAATCCTATTTGTCCATTAAATTGAGTGAATGACCAAGCTAACCCAAAAGTTGAACACGCAAGTAATGCCAAAACAAATAAATCAGCTTTAATAATTCTATACCAAGGATGGGCTTCTGCTGAAACATCAACTCTTAAAAAAAACCAAAACCAATATCCACCTAAACATGTTAATATTGCTCCTGCATGCCAAATCATTGACCAAGTTTGAGAACTTGGTTTATCAGCACCTGTGTAACAAAAAACTAAAATAACTGAAGACACCCAAAATAAAATCGTACCATACATTCCTAGAACATGGGCAAGTCTTCTTTTACCAAAACCTAATTCAGAAGTTGTGCCAATATCAACAACAGTAGTTTTAGCAATAACAGATACTTTTTCTCCAACGCCTAATTTTTTTGTTGCTGAAAGCTTTGCTTTTTTTGCGTTATTAAAAAAATAAGTCAAATTTTTGTGATGTATCATTTGAATAATAGTTCCAATTGCAATTAACAAAACCATTGCAATGATAAAAGATTGCATTGCAAAGGGTGAAATGGTTTCTGATAAAATTGAAAATGGATTGTTACTTAACATTTCCGCCTTTTGTTAAATTTTGAATTAGTTTTAAAGTTTTATATATAGTTGAATTTATAGTTCAACCTCAAACTGGGGTCAATTTGTCTTTTATAACAGGCTAATTATTTCTTTTATAATGTTGTTTGTTTGGAATAACTGATCGTACTCCACCCTGGGGGTTGTCAACATCTCCTTCTCTTCGGGGAATCAGATGAAAATGACAATGTAAAATAGATTGACCAGATACAATTCCTATATTTGTGCCTAGATTAAATCCTTTAACCAACGGATCTTTATTTGTTATTTCTTTTTTAACAATTTTTATAAGATCATTACATGCAACCAATTCATCATTAGATAAGTCAAAATAATCCTTTATGTGTCTTTTGGGTATAATCAGACAATGATGTTCTGAAACTGGATAAGAGTCATAACTTGCATAGGCCAGTTCATTTTCATGAGCACATCCACTTTTTTTTACGTTACAAAATAAACAAGGATTGTTTGGATCTTTCATCTATTAAAATCTATAAGAATTGCATTTATTTATAACTGCATCATATTGTTTTGATAAAAACTTAAATTTTTTTAGATTTTTTCTTTTCCATTTAAGCTCACTTATAGTTTTAACTGAAGTAACTCCTTTCCCAGATCCTATCAATAAAATTTCATCATAATTTTTTATCTCTTTAAGTAAAATATCTTTCTTAAAAATCTTTGTTATTTTTGTTTTGAAAAATTTATAAGTATTTCCCTCATAATAATCCTTTTTGGGAGTAAAAAATTTTTGATCTTTAACAAATAATAAATTTGAGGTTCCAGTTTCTAATAATTTCTTATTAGAGACCAATGCAATATCTGATTGGGAATTATCCATTTTAGATAGATAAGATAAAATCTTTTTATATTTGAGATTTTTAAATTCTGGTTTTTCTCTTTTTAATTTTACTAACCTCAAATTAAAATTTAATTTCGGTTTAACTCTTATTCTTAAAGATATTGAAATAACTTTTTTATTTATAGCAATTCTCAATAGGTGATTATATTTCCTTTTTTTGGATAAATTTTTATTTATTATTTTTAAGATATCCGACCTTAATGATTTCTTTTTAATTTGATATTTTTTTAGTGATAAAATTAAATTTTTTAAATGATTATCAAAAAATAAAATTTTTGCTGGTTTGCCAAAAATCCACATAGTTGTAAAAATTCCATGATCCCCCCAAAGGTCTTGGAATTCTATCTGTTTTAAGTCTTTAAGCTGATAAGATTTTTTTAATAAGTAGGTTGCCATTGATAGTTAAAAAAGATTCTGGGTGAAATTGAAATCCATAAATTTTTTCCTTTTGATTTTCAAATGCCATTGCAACTTTTGAATTTAAACATCTCATAGTTATCTCAAAATTATTAGATTTGAAAGGCTCTTTTAATTTTAAAGAATGATACCTGCCAACTTTAAATATTTTTCCTTTTTTGAATAAAGATTTATTAGTGATTACTTTTATATTTGATTGAAATCCATGATAAATTTTTTTTTGTTCAACAATTTTTGCGCCTTCACAAAATAGAATATGTTGAAATCCTAGACAAATCCCTATGATTTTCTTTTTACCTTTATATTTTTTATAAATTTTTGAGGTGATTGGATAATTTTTTGGATTACCTGGTCCTGGTGAAAAAATTATTGTAGATGCGTGCTTAATTTTATTTTCGTTAACTTTATCATAGTTGTCGCACTCAACTTTATCAAACAAAGCAAATTGATGAACTACATTATGAGTAAAGGAGTCGTGATGATCAATTACATAAATCATTTAAATAAATCTATTAATGCTTTAGCTTTAAGAAAATTCTCATTGAATTCATGATTGGCATTACTATCGACGACAACACCTGAAGCAACTGAAATTTCAGATATGTTTTTAAAATTTAAAATTGAACGTATAATTATGTTAAATCTCATATCACCATTAAATTTTATGTAGCCAAAACTACCTGTATATATATTCCTGTTTTCTTTTTCCTGATTATTTAAAAGATTAAGCGTATTTATCTTTGGACACCCAATAACTGAACCACCAGGCATCATTGCTTTAATGATTTCAAAATTATTTATATTTTTTTTTAATTTACCTTTGATGAGGCTGACATAATGAAAAAGGTCTTTGTATTCTTCTACGATTTTTTGTTTAGATAATTTTACAGTGCCCACTTTACAAATTCTTGATAAATCATTTCTTTCCATATCAACAATCATATTATGCTCTTTGGTTTCCTTTAAATTTTTTCTAAAATAATCTAATGCCTTCATTTTATTTAAATGCTTCGTTTTTTTTACAGTTCCAGCTATTGGTTTTGTAGATATATCACTCCCTTTTTTTGTAATTAAAGTTTCTGGAGAACAGCTAATTATTGAATAATTATGATCTTTAATCATAAAAGCCTCAGGAGCTAGATTAGTATTAGATAACCTCGAAAAAAAATCTAACGGATTAATTTTTGACTTTGTTTTATATTTAGTGCAAATTTTAATTTGATATGTTTCACCACTTTTTATTTTTTTTTTAAATTTATTGAATATTTTTGTATAATTTTTTCTATTAATATTTATTTTAAAATTACCTGATTTAAAATTTTCAAAATCATAATTTAACTTGTTACTTAATTTGATTTTTTTTTCTGGTTTATAGAAAATACCTTTGGGAAAATTTAAATTCTTCTGTTTCGGGATTTTAACATCAATCAGATTATTCAATAACTCATATCCAAAGAAACCAATAAAAAGGTCAGTATCTTTTGATTTCTTTTTATTTTTTTTAGTTAAAAAACTTTTAATATTTTTATTATTTAAAATAATTTTTTTTGAAAAATTAGTATAAAGATTAAATCCTTTTTGAGATTTATAAATAATGTAGGATTTACCTGACTGATGTATCTCTGTTAATTGATTTAATTTGTTCAAATTATTCTGTTTTTAGTCTTAAAACTGGTTCTTCTCTAATTGGCAGATGAATTATTGCTGCAAAAACTGATAATGCAATTGCTAAATACCACGCATAATCATATGACCCGTATAGATCATAAAATAAACCCCCTAGATACGCGCCAAAGAAAGATCCTACTTGGTGACTTAAAAAAACAATTCCATACAAAAGGCCTAAATATTTTGTCCCAAACAAGTGAGCTACAATTCCACTTGTTGCAGGCACTGTTGATAGCCATAAAAAACCAAAACTTGCCCCAAATAAAAATGCATTAATATTACTTGCGGGCATAAATATAAAAAAAATTATAGAAACACCTCTTAAAAAGTAAATTGCACTAAGGATAATTTTCTTACTCATTTTTGCAGAGAGGTAGCCACTTAATAGTGAACCAAAAATATTAAATAAACCGATCAAAGATAAAATTGCTGCTGCAGTCCAATCCTCAAGTCCTCTATCTATTACATATTTAGGTACATGCGTTCCAACCAAAGTTATATGAAAACCACATACAAAAAACCCTGATACAAGCAAAATATAACTTTTAGTTTTAAAAGCTTCTGAGAGAGCTTCCTTAAAAGATTGATCTGAAGTTTTTTCGACACTTTCCGTTTTAGATGGAGATCTAACAAAATATGCTGCAACTAAACCAGATAACAAAAATAAGCAAAAAACAAATAATGTATAGTTCCAACCAAACTCTGTGAGAGAAAAGTTAGTGAAAATTGGTGAAAGAAAGTAACCAAATGATCCAACAGCAGTAACAAAACTCATTGCAATCGTTCTTGTAGATAATGGAAAATGTTTCCCCACAACTGACATAGGAATACTTATTGCCGTTCCACCAAGACCTATTCCGATTAATAAACCCATATGGATTTGAAAAAATATTCCAGTATTTGGACCCGTGTATAAAAAATAAACACCTAAAGTATAAAAAATAAATGCTCCAATTATAGCTATATGTCCTCCGTATTTATCTGCTATAGCTCCGAAGATAGGACCTGTTATACCCCACATCAACATCTGCATCCCAATTGCAAAACCAAATGCGGTGTTGCTTATCTTTAAACTCTCGTTGAAGTCCATAAAGAACAAACCAAATGTTTGTCTGACACCCAAAGAAATCAGAACAACAAAGCATGCAGCAAATAAAGTTACTATCGCAGTTTTTGAGCGAAAAAATTTTTCAGAACTCATCTTAAATGTCTTAAAGCTTGTTTGATATCAGCAATCAAATCATTAGGATCTTCAAGACCTATATGTAATCTTACTAGATGTTCATCTTTTGGTAAGTTCATATATTTTCTTTTACCAGTTTCTCTAAATTCTTGATGAAGCGCTAAACTCTCAAATCCACCCCAACTATAGCCATAGCCAAACAATTTCAGTGAATTAACAAACTTTCGAACAGAATTAATATTCTTAGCTTTTATCTTTAATCCCATTAAACCTGACGCTCCAGAATAATATTTTTTCCACATTCTAAAATTTTGTGAATTTTTTTTGAAAGGATATAACAATTTAATTCTTTTATTTTTTGATAAAAATGCTGCAACTTTTTTAGCATTTTCTCTATGTCTGTCTAATCTAACGTCTAACGTTCTTAATCCCCTAGTTATTAAATAAGCATCATCAGGTCCTAATCTAAGACCTGTAATTTTTTCTGCTGCTTTAACTTTAGAAAATACCCTTTTATTCACTGCTAAACTTCCACCCATAACATCTGAATGCCCAGAATAATATTTAGTTGCAGAGACAATTGACATATCAAAACCAAGTTTAATTGGTTTTAAGTAATAAGGAGTACCCCACGTATTATCAATTGCAGTGTAAAGTTTATGCTTTTTTGCAATCGAAATAATTTTACCCAAGTCTTGAAAATCAAAAGTATTACTCCCCGGATTTTCTACAAAAATCAATTTTGTTTTCTTTGTAATATTGTTTTTTAATGTATTGAGGTCATGCGGATTATAAAAAACTGTCTTTATATTAAAATCTTTTAGATAATCTTCAGTTAAAATTCGTGTAGGGCTGTAGACTGGATCTGCAACTAACATTTCATCTCCAGGTCTTACAACGCTGAATATTGCTAAAAAAACGGAGCCAAAACCTGTTGGTGTCGTAAAAACATGATAACTTTCTTCAAGTTTTGTTAAAATTTTTTGTAATATATAAGTAGTAGAGGTACCTTGCCTACCATAATCAAAATGACCACCTGTTGGATTTCGTAGAGCTTTTTTTTGAGTTTTTCGTATATGCTGCATAGACTTAAAAATAATGGTCGATGCTCTTACTACTGGTGGATTTACTGATTGGTTATGAAAATCTTTTGCGGTATGTTTTAAAAATGTCTTAAAAGATTTACCCATAAAAAAATTGATATGATTAAAGGACAATGCTATATCCGTATCAAAAATTCAATAAATTAATATAAAGGTTTTAATGAGTTATCCAAAGAAACACAGAGGCCGAAGAAAAATGGGGTCAAAAAAAAGAAGAGCTAGAAAAAAAAATAAGAAAAAATAGATTATTATTTATGAAACTTGTTTCCAGATCCAGAAAATTGGGTTTGGTGCTTTTCATCATTCCTTTATTAGTTATTAATTCTATCTTAATATTTTCACAAAGTTTTGAATGGAGAGGCGAACCTACACGTGGACATTATTACAAAGATATAAAAATTTATAATGCTGTTGATGCTCTCAGGTCTAAACAAGATGTAGAAAAAATTGGTTATGCAATTCCTTATATTGATGGAGCAACTTCAATAAGTAGATTGGGAAGAGTATTTCCTAATTGGTTAGTATTTAAACCTGCAATGATATTTACAGGTTTTTTAGTATGCTTTTTTTGGAGAAATCAAAAAAAAATTTTTATGAATTTCGATATAGATCAAAAACAAATAAATAAATTTTATAATTTTGGTTTAATTTGCGGCATAACATTTATAATTCATATTATATTTTTAGGGATTAAATTTGATAACAACTTATACAAGTTCTTAATAAGATTAAATCTTGCATGTTGTGTGTTATTTTCAATATTAGCAAAATTCTACTTTGTTAAATGTGTTAAAAAACTCTCAGAAACTCTTTTGGGACTTAAAAATATATTTTTTAAATTTCAATATTTTTTAGCGCACATACTTTTAATAACATTATTTTTGTGTTTTTTTTTATTATTTTTTGAAAATACAAAGACTTTTATATTAATTATTGAATGGAATTATTTTTTTGCAATTTTTTTATTCTACCTCCTTTATTACCTAAGTTGGAAAAAAATTACTATTTAATCCATCCTCCTCCAAGCACCTTGTGGCCAAATTGATCTTTTTGATAAAAGACACACGCTTGACCTGGTGATATTCCATCCTCAGGGTTTTTAAGATTTACATCAGCTCCATTTTGATCACTTAAATTGACGTTTGCTTCAAGCAATTTACCAGTAGATCTAACTTTTACAAAAATGCTGGATTTAAATTCTTGTTCATTTGCTAATAAATTAACATTTTTTAATAAAATATCTTTCTTTCCTAAATATTCTTTTGGTCCAACAATTATTTCATTTTTCTCAGAATTAATTTTAATAACGTACAGAGCTTCTTTGTCAGAAACTTTTATTCCTTTTCTTTGACCAATAGTAAAATTTATAATTCCATCGTGAACACCAATGACATTACCTTTAAGATCTTTTATGTTTCCTTTTTTAAATGAGTCTGGTCTGAATTTTTGAATTACTGATGCATAATCTCCACCAGGTACAAAACATATATCCTGGCTGTCTGGTTTATCAGCAACATTAAGGTCTAGTTTTTTGGCAATTTCACGTGTTTCATTTTTATGAAGACTACCTAATGGAAATCTTAAATAATCAAGTTGTTCCCTAGTAGTATTGAAAAGAAAATAACTTTGATCTCTATTTTCGTCGATAGCTCTGTACATATTTGTATTATTATTTGAAGTAACACTTTTCACATAATGCCCAGTGATTAAAGCATCAGCATTTAAATCTTTAGAAACTTCAAATAAATCCTTAAATTTTACTGTTTGATTACATTGAACACAAGGTATTGGAGTTTCACCTTTTAAGTAACTATCAACAAAATTATCTATAACTCCTTGCTTGAACTTATTTTGATAATATAAAATTTTATGTTCTATATCTAATTTTTGAGCAACTCTTTTTGCATCCATGATATCTTGACCAGAACAACATTGCTTTGACTCCGAGACTTGTTTTGCATCGTCATAAAGTTTTAAAGTAATACCAATTACGTCATATCCTTCTTTTTTCATCATGCCTGCAACAGTAGATGAATCTACTCCTCCAGACATTGCAACAACTACTTTTGTGTCTGATGGTTTCTTGTTTAATCCTATTGAATTTAATTCTTTATTCATTTGATGGTATTTATACTTATTTCTAATATAAGTTAAATTAAATGATATTAGATTTTGAACCAGGAGACAAAGTTATCAATCCTGCTAATAAAAACTGGGGTATAGGTCAAGTTCAATCAATTATAAAAGGAAAAGTGACAGTTAATTTTGAAAATGTTGGAAAAAAAGTAATAAATACTAAAAATATAGAATTAATAAAAATCAATGAATAATTTGAATTTAAAAGAGATTGTCGAAAATCTGATTGATACATTTATTCATGCAGGAAAAATTTCTTTAGATTTAAGAAAACAAGGACTTATAAAAAAAATTAAAGCCGATAATACTCCTGTTAGTAATGGAGATTTAAAAGTTAATAAAATTGTTACTCAAAAAATTAAAGAATTAACACCTGAACTTCCCATCATATCAGAAGAGACCTCTGATAATAAATCAATAAACAATCTTGAAAATTTTTGGCTCATTGACCCTATCGATGGTACCTACGACTATATAAATAATCTAGAGGAATTTACAATTAATGCTGGATTAATAATTAACAAAAATCCAGTAGCTGGATTAATTTATGCTCCTTCAAAAAAAAGAATGTTTTACTCCTATGGTCCAAATAATGCCTATGAGTTTACAAATGGTGAAACCAAGAATTTAAATTGTTCTGAAAATTTTGATAAAAATGATGTGAAATTTGTATCCTATTCAAACAATATTAAACCTGAAATAGAAAAATTACATAAAAAATTTAATGTAAAAAAATATGTTAGAATGAAAAGTTCTCTTAAATTTTGTGTCATTGCTGCTGGTGAATATGATGGATATGTGGCTGAGCCTAGAGCTTGTGAATGGGATATAGCGGCTGGTCATGCAATTTTACAACATGCTGGAGGAATAATTACAGATTTTGAAGGCAAAGAAATTAAATATGGAAAGAAAAATTTTAAGAATCCAAGTTTAATCTTAAAAAATAAAAATATCTAAAATGGATGAACAATTAAGGATAATACTTATAATTATTGTATCAGTATCTATTTTTGGCTTATTGGTATTTGTATATGTTAAAAATTATATCAGAAATAAAATCAATCAATTAGTTGAAGAAGAAAAGAAAAAAAAATCAAAGTAGTTTTATTATTTTTAAATAATCATCTTTTTTTAATTCCATAACTTTTTTTGATGTCTCAAAATCGAAGCCATTTCTTGCTAATAAAGAGATATCCTTTTTATAAAAAAGGGGTCTATTGTCATCTATCCTAGCTGGTCCAATTCTTTTCTTTTTACAAATTTTAATTGCTGAAAAAAAATCTTGATCTGAATTATCCTCATTAATTTTGTTGACTGTATCTTTTATAAATTCATCATTAACACCTTTGCCAATTAGGTAGTTTCTAATTTTATTAATTGAACTTCCTCTTCGGATCATACTTTTGGCTTTACTTTCAGAATAAAATTTATCGTTAATAAATTTATTTTTTTCTAAATCAGATAAAACAATATCAATTAAATTTGTCACATCCTGTTTTTTTACATTTGGAACAGATAACTTGAGATATTTTTTTAGTAAATATGTTCTTAATTGTTGTTTAGATGGGGCATATTTTTCAACATATGCTACAGCAAAATTTCTCATTTCATCTACAGTCACCTGTAATGTTTTTCTCTTATTTCTTATAGGAATCATTATAAGATCTAATATAATATAATTTAAAATGATCGAACAAATTTATGCTTACTTTACAATTGAAATTCTCTACTTCTGGGTGAATTTAGGAGTTTTGCCTTTTTGGTTAGTATTAATATTTTTTCCACAATCAAACTTTACAAAATATTTTATTACTTCTATTTTTCCAATCACATTATTAGGGGGTGCTTACATATTTGTACTTTATAAAGCTTATTTAAGTGCTTATGATTTCGATAGTAATTTTGAATTATATTTAAGTATTAATAATTTATCAGGTTTGTTTTCAAGTAATATTTTTTTAATGTTATTTTGGATCCACTTTGTATCAATTAATTTATTCGTCGGTGGCTGGATTGTAAGAGACTCACAAAAATTTTTTATCAATAAGGTTCTTGTTGGCATCCCATTGATAATTACTTATTTAATTGGTCCTTTAGGCATTTTTATTTATTGGCTCATTAGAATATTTTACGCGAAAAGTATGAACCTATATGAGTAAAATCATCGATTTTTACTTCGATTTTATTAGTCCATATTCTTACATTGCCTATAAAAAAATTAAATCAATGCAGAATAAAAATGGGGTCGATTTTAATTATAAACCTATTTTGCTAGGTGGTTTGCATAAGTTAGGTAACATAACTGCTCCTGCATTTAATGAGCGAAAAATGAAAAATATGAAGAATGATTGCGAAATTATAGCTAACAAAAATAATATATCTTTTAAATGGAACGAAAAATTTCCAATTAATACCCTTTATTTAATGAGAGGATTTATTTCAATTGATGCAAATAAAAAAAGTGAATATTTTGATCTCTGTTTTGATGCCTATTGGAAAAATAATATAGATATATCAATCGAAGCTAACGTAAACGAAATTTTAGATAATTGTAAAATTGATAAAAAAAAATTTTTTGAAAATATAAGTAATCAAAAAGTAAAAGATGAATTAAAAAGTTTGACTGACAAAGCTTTTCAAAATGATGTATTCGGTGCTCCAACTTTCATAGTCAACAATAAACTTTTTTGGGGACAAGATAGACTTGAATATGCTTTAGAAGAGTGTGTTTCTTAAACAATCTTAAATTTACTATTTCTAATAGCTCCAAATCCACCATCAATGTGTGAAACTTTTTCAAACCCCATATCTTTGAGAGTTTTTGCAGCCAATGCTGATCTCATACCGCCAGCACAGAAAAGAACCATTTCTTTATTCATATCTAATTTACCATCTTTAAAATATGGACTATCAGGATCTAACCAAAATTCTAACATGCCTCGCGGAATATGATTTGAATTTTCAACTCGCCCATCTCTTTCAAGTTCTCTTATATCTCTTATATCAATTAGATTACATTTATCTTCATTCACCATTGATAATGCTTCGTCTGGTGAAATTGTTTTAATTTCGCTTAAAGCTTCTGTGACTAATGTTTTTGACGATTTTATATTCATAGAACTAAATTTATTATATAGTTTTTTTTGAAATCACAAAAATAAAAATGAATAAAATTTGTATCGTTTATACTCATCATAAATTAGGTGATTTAATCTGGCAATTACCCTACATAAAAGCTATCAGTCAACATCATCAAACAAATATAGATTTAGTTGTCAGAGAAAAAACACAAGCCCAAAATATTCTTAAAGACCTTAAACATATAAATCAAATTTTTTATAATGATTTCAGGAAGGGTTTATTTTATTGGGTTGATGTATTCAAATTAATAAAAGTATTTAAATCTGAGAAATATGATTTTGTTTATATATTAGATAAAGTCAATAAACCTGCCATTGCAGCTAAAATAGCAAAAATTAAGAATATTATTGGACCAGGATTTAAAAACCAAAAGAAATGGCTTACTGTAAAAAATTTTCTTAATGAGGAGGATTTAAAATTAAATTATTCTGAAAGATCTCAAAAACTACTTAAGATTAATTCAGTAACAATAGAGAATAAATACCCAAATTTGGAAATTGATGTTGAGCGTCTCAAAAAAAATAATTCGGACCTTCTTGTTGATGGAAAGAAAATTGCTTTTGGGGTCGATTCTTTTGAAGATTACAAAATGTGGTATGAGGAAGATTTTATCAAACTTGCGGATCTTTTGTTTGAAAAAAAATTATTTGATTACATATATCTTGTTTGTAGCCCTGAAAAATCTCATATTGCAAAAAAAATAATTGCTGGGTCTAATAAAAATTATTTTATCGATTGTTCTAGTAAAGATCTACAAGGAGTAATATTGGCAATTAAAAATTCAGATTTTTTTCTTGGAAATAATTCAGGTCCATTAAATCTTGCAGCAGCTCTTGGAATTAAATCATTTGGATTAATAGCCAATGACCCAGTGAGTGAACTAAAATATAGTAAAATTACTCCAATAGTTCCAAAGGATTATGTGGATAATGTTTGGCATAGGGATAGAAATGGGATGAGGAAACTTAAGCCCGATGAAGTGTTTAATCAGGTGATTGAAAATTTGTAATCCTTTAAGTTTTATGAAAATAAAAAAAGCCCCTTGAGGGAGGGGCTTTTTTTCGTTTAACTAACTTTAAAAGAGAATTTTAGGGACCCTTCGATGAGTAATCGCGGAGATACACAGAGAGCGAAGAGTCCCTTATTGTTAACAATTAGTCACGTATTGCATATGCAATCACGCCAGTTTCAGTGACATCAGTACCTTTGGTTTCACCTTCTTTACTTAACCTTAGGCCAATTGTTGCTTTGATAGCGCTAAACACTATGTAAGCTACAATAAACACAAATATGTTTACTGATAATACACCAATTAACTGGGTACTAAAATTTGCACCAGAATTTGTAGCAGGGACAATTAACGTACCCCAAATTCCAGCGAATAAGTGAGCAGGAATAGCACCAACTACATCATCAATTTTTAAAGAGAATAATAGTTTAGTACCATACACTACGATTAATCCACCTACAGCACCAATTAAAATTGCAGCAAATGGTGATGGTAACAATGGTTCTGCAGTTATAGCAACCAAACCACCAATACATCCATTTAACATTTGAACTACGTCAGTTTTACCAAAATGCAATCTTGTTATAACTGCTGCACCCATAACACCACCTGCACCAGCAAGGAATGTGTTAATAAATATTTTTGATACAGCAATTGCATCCGTAGCCGTTCCCAACGCTAATTGTGAACCACCATTAAATCCAAACCAACCTAGCCATAAAATAAATACTCCAATTGTTACTAATGGTATTGATGAAGCTGCAAACGGTTTAAGCGGCGCTGGAGCCCCAGATTTAGTAAATCTTCCTAGTCTTGGACCAATTATCATTGCACCAGCTAAAGCAGCTGCACCACCAGTTGAGTGCACTAAAGTCGAACCAGCAAAATCAGCAAATCCTAACTCTGCTAACCAGCCTCCACCCCACTGCCAACCCATTACGATTGGATAAATAATTCCTGATAGAATTGCAGCAAATGTAAAGAATGGCCATAATTTAATTCTTTCAGCCATTGTACCTGATACGATTGAAACAGTAGTTGCACAGAATACCATTTGGAAATACCAATCTGAACCATCGGAATAACCTGTATCTAGTTTACTACCATCTGCCCATGGAATAAATTTTCCAATATATCCACCCGGACTGATACCATAGGCTAAGTTATAACCTACGAGCCAGAACATTATACCTGCAATTGAGAATAACCCTATATTTTTTGCACAAATAACGGATACACTTTTTGATGTAACCATTCCAGACTCTAGCATAGCAAAACCACATGCCATGAACATTACTAGAAATCCACAAATCAAAAATAATAAGGTATTAAAAATAAAACCTACTTCAGCAGAAACTGTTGTATCTGCCATACCTGCACTACTCATGTTCAATAAAAAAATTAAACTAATAAGCGGCGCATTTATTTTTTTTATTAATTTAGTCATAAGACCTCCCTGTTATTGAGAGTGCTTGTATTTTAATAATTCCTAAAAACTAACGCTGATTATGAAAATTGGGTATGCAGATTTTGCATATAGAAACAGCCTTAACGCTTTTTGACGTTAAGGCTGTAAAATTAACTATTTATTGAATACTTCTTTTAAAGCTTTGGCAGGTAAGAATTTAACCTTTTGCGATGCAGCAATTTGAATTTGCTCACCAGTCCTAGGGTTTCTTCCAACTCTCGCTTTTCTCTTAGCCACTTTATATGTACCAAATCCTGCAATTTTGACTGAATCATCAGCTTTTAGTGCATCTAAAATAGTGTTGGTAATCGTGTCAAAAGTTCTTTCAGCATCAGCTTTACTTAGGTTTAAAGCGCCTGATAATTTGACAACTAGTTGTTTTTTGTTCATTTTAGCTCCGGTTTTATTAGGTTATTTACCATCTTTATCAAAAGTATTGATAAATCAAGCCTTTTTTTAGTATCTAGCTCAAAGTTATACACAATATCTGGTATAGTAAAAAAACCTTAATTTTAAAGGGTTATTTAAAGATGTGAATTTTATTAACTAAATAAGCCAAGATCTTTCAGATCATTAAATGTAGTAAATATCATCAAAGTTAGAAGCAAAAACATCCCGATTCGAAAAAAACCCTCTTGTGTTTTTTGTGATAGAGGACGTCCTAACACTTTTTCGAAAGCATAAAACATTAAATGACCTCCATCCAACATTGGTATCGGAAATAAATTAATTAATCCTAAGCTAATAGAAATATAAGCCATCATGCTAACAAATGCCAACAAACCAAATTCTGCTACCTGACCTGAAATTTTAGCAATTCTAATTGGTCCACCAAGTTGTGAAGTATCAGCTTTTCCAAAAATCATTGCACCAATATATTTAAGTGAGGATATGCTTACGAAATATACCTCATTTGCTGCATGATATATAGCTTGTGCGGGTCCTAATTTTACATGATTTATCTCGTTGTTGTAAGCACTTAATTTAATTCCAACAATCCTTTTGTTAATCTTATTTCCAAGGTTGTCTTCACTTAAAACCATTTTAGGTTTTACTTTTAATAATATTTCGTCGTATGAACGTTTAACCTTAAAATCTATAAAATCATCTGTTGATAACGTTATAAATTTAGAAACATCCATAATGCTTTTAACTTCATTTCCATCTATCTCTAAAATAATATCATTTTGTTTCAAACCACCTATCATTGCAGGGCTATCTTTTTGTACCTCATTGATCATTGCAGGAGTAAAATCTTTTCCTGCAAAAGTATAAATAGAAAAGAAAATTAGTAATGCGAGTAAGAAGTTTGCTAATGGTCCACCAAAAACAATTAAAGCTCTTTGATATAGTGGCTTTAAAACGAATAATTTTTTCCTGTCTTCTTCGTTGTATTTTTCTATTAATTTTTCTTGATCAGCTTGTGAAAAAACATTTCGATCTCCAAAGAATTTTACATATCCACCAAGAGGTATCCAGCAAATTTTCCATCTAGTTCCAGATTTATCATTCCAACCAAATATTTCCTTTCCAAATCCAATTGAAAAATCAGTTACTGCAACACCATATCTTTTGGCAAAATAATAATGGCCGTATTCATGAATGAATACCACAATCATGATAAGTATTAAAAATGGTAATATATAATCTATCATTTAGATGGATTGTTTTTTAATTAGTTCTTTAATTTGATTTATCATCATATCTGGTGATTTCATTGTGGGATATATCTCTTTAGCTTTTTCATAACTCTCAATAGCCTTATTATAATTTTTTAATTGAATATTTACAAGACCTTGTCCAGCAAGAGCGCCGAAATGCCTTTTTTCTAATTCTAAAACTTTATCAATATCTTTTTGCGACTTTTCAAAATTACCAGATAAATAGAATACAGTTGCACGTTTATTCCATGCCTCAGCCCATAATGGATCCGAATTTATTGCTTTAGAAAATATATCTATTGCTTGATTATACTTTAATTCATTTACTAAATTTGATCCTTTATTTAATAACATTGTCAAATTTTCATCATTTGGATGTGTGCTCCATATTTGCCAAATTTCTTGTTCAATTTTATACGCGGCTGAGTAATTTTGAGTTTTTAAATCATCAAACAATTGATTAAGTTTTTTAATTCTTTCATCTGCAAATAAACTACTTAAATTAAAAAAAAAAATTAGGAAAATAGTTAAAAATTTTTTCATAAACTTAAAAATATAACAATATTAAGACTGCTAACAAAAATAATAGAGCAGCCATAACTATAATTAGATTGATCTTTATTTTAAATTTTTGATAAATTTTCTCATTAATTTTTTCCCAAAAAAGGACAACTAAAAAGAAAATAATTGCTGGGATTACAAATTTTAACATTTTGATTTATCTCGAATTATTATCATTCACATAAACTGAAACACCTCTTGTGTTTATATCAACATCGAACTTTTTATGTAAAGGTGGAAAGGCTCTTTGAGAACAATCTAATCTGTCACACGTTCTGCATGATACTCCTATTGGTATTTCAGTTTTTTTGTCAGAAATATCGAGATTTTCTGTGTAGACGAATTCTTTAGCATATTTTGCTTCACAACCTAAACCTATAGATAAAATACTTTTAGATTGACCATATCTTCCAACACCTTTTTCAACTGTTTTTGCTATACAAACATATTTTTCACCGTTGGTCATTTTACTTACTGCAGCTTGTATTACTCCTGGTCTTGTAAATGCGGAATATACATTCCACCTAGGACACGCGCCACCGTATCTCGGAATTTCTATTCCAGATAATGAAAATCTTTTTGAAATATTTCCAGCCATGTCAACTCTTAAAAAATGAAAAGGTATGCCAGGTAATTCTGGATCCTGTAAACAAGTTACTCTATGAGCTACTTGTTCAAAGGAAGTTGCAAATGTATTTTGTAATAACTGGAGATCATATTTCAATCTCTTACATTCATTATGAAAAAGTTTATAAGGCATTAGTATAGCTGCTCCACAATAATTTAATAATGCAACTTGAGATAATCTTTTAGACTCCTCTGATGGAAATTTAAATTTTGATAAATAATTTTCGATAATATCATTCGCTCCTTCTTGAGCAATTTGAGCTGCTGCATGTAATTTTTTTGTTTCTAATGAATTATAATCACTGAGTAATAATTCTTTATTTTTTTTATTAAAAACTTTTGAAAATGGTTTTTTTTCTTCGGGTATTAAATCTCTCACTTTTATTGAATATTCTTTTTTTAAAAAATCACACAAAGCAACATATCTGGTTCGATTATTTTTTTGAACTTTTTCAAAAATTTCATTAGCAAAATTTTCTAGTTTGGGAAAATAATTTTTATTTTCCTGCAAAAAATCAGATATAACTTCACCTGGAAACGAAGTTTTTCTATTATCAATTATTTTACCAGATAAATTTTCTACTTGATTAACAATTTCGTGGTCTTTTTGTTTAAAATTGTCACCAAGTTTGATTAAAGCTTTTGCGATTTTAGGATTTGTATTTACTAAATCTTTAACTTCAGGTCCTAAAATATCCAGATCATCAAATAGCTGGTCATCTAAAAGATTTGAAATATCATTTTCTAAATTTATATCACTTTTACTTGTTAAATCTGATAGATCCACTCTAAGTTCCTTACTTATTTTAATTAATAAATTACCATCAATTTTTCTTTTGCCGGATTCAATTAGATTTAAATAACTTGGTGATATATTTATTTGTTCAGCAAATTTGTTGGCCTGAAGCCCCAATTGGCGTCTAAAAGCTTTTATTTTTGGCCCAATTTTAAGATCTAATTTGTTTAAATTTTTTACTTTTGAAAATTTTGAAATTGCTAATTTAGAATTACTGATATCAATATCATTCTCATTTTTTAAATCCGATAATTCAATTCTTAGCTCCTGGCAAATTTTTAATAGTAGCTCACCATCAATTGCTCGTTTTCCACTTTCAATTAAATTCAGATAGCTTGGTGATATATCTAATTGTTCTGCTAATTTTTTTGCTTGAAGACCAAGTCTTTTACGAAAAACTCTTAATTTTTCCCCAATTTCTCTACTAAATTTCATTTTTTGTAAATTTTGTAAATTTTAATTTACAAAAAATTTACTTAATTTACAAGTAAAATTGAGGTTTTTTATGGATTTTGTAAATTTTGTAAATTATAAGATTTACATGACTGATAAACAAAAAAACACAGAAAATGAAGCTCAAATCATAAAAAATGAGGACCTTGCTAGACATAATAGCAGAGGTATTTACATGAGAGATGACCATTGTGATTGGGGTTCAAGTGGAATGAAAGATTTGGTTGAGACTCTTAACGACTCTAACTAAATCAAATTTTACTTTTTCATTTTAATTTTAACTTCTGAGGTAACTACCAATTATGAGTGCAGAAAACATCTCATACGAACTAAAAAGATTTGCAGGAATTAAAAGAGATTATACCCCCGATGAAGTTGAAAGATTAAGGGGCTCAATTAAAATAGAATATTCCCTATGTAAACAACAATCAGTTAAACTTTGGAAACTTCTTAATACAGAAAATTATATTAGTACTTTAGGATCTTTATCAGGAAATCAAGCAGTTCAACATGCTAAAGCTGGTCTAAAATCAATTTATTTAAGTGGTTGGCAAGTGGCTGCAGATGCTAATAGTGCTGGCGAAATGTACCCTGATCAATCTTTATATCCATATGATAGTGCTCCAAAACTTGTTGAATCTATGAATAACGCTTTGCTAAGAGCAGACCAAATTCAACATATGGAATTAAAAGATGGTGATATGAAAAAAGAAAAAAGAATTGATTATATGCTTCCAATCATTGCTGATGGTGAAGCAGGTTTTGGAGGTCCATTAAATGTTTTTGAACTTACAAAAAAGTTTATTAAAGCTGGTGCAGCAGGTGTTCATTTTGAAGATCAATTAGCTAGTGAAAAAAAATGTGGTCATATGGGTGGTAAAGTACTTGTGCCGACAGGGACTATGATTAAAAATTTAAAGGCTGCAAGATTGGCAGCTGATATTGCAGATGTGCCATTGATAATTTTGGCTAGAACAGATGCAAATGCTGCAAAACTAATTACTAATGATTTTGACGAAAATGATAAACCCTTTTTAACAGGAGAAAGATCTCCTGAAGGATTTTATTACGTCAAATCAGGAATTGAACAAGCAATTTCAAGAGGATTGGCATATGCACCATATTCAGATTTAATTTGGTGTGAAACGGCTACACCTAATCTTGAAGAAGCTAAAAAATTTGCAGATGCAATTCATGAAAAATTTCCTGGAAAACTTTTAGCATATAACTGTTCTCCATCATTTAATTGGAAGAAGCATTTATCAGACGAAGAAATCGCTTCATTTCAAAAAGAAATAAGTAAAATGGGCTATAAATTTCAATTTATAACGCTTGCTGGGTTTCATACACAAAATATTGCAATTTTTGAATTAGCAGAAAAATACAAAAAAGAAGGTATGGCTGCTTATTCTAAGATACAACAACAAGAATTTGCTCGTGAAAAAGATGGTTACACAAGCGTAAAACATCAAAGAGAAGTAGGTACATCTTATTTTGATGCTGTATCTAATACTATAAGTAGTGGAAAGAGCTCAACTACAGCAATGGATGGCTCAACCGAGTCTGAACAATTCTAATAAAACAATTCCTCTTATATATTAGTCTATTAACTGGCCCAGAAATGGGTCAGTTAAATTTTCTAGTGATAAATCTAATTTTCCAAAAAAGATTTTTAATTAATTTATTTGAAATGAAATTATCAGCCATTTTTCTTCTATTTCCTGGATCAATGATAATTTCATCAATTTGAAACTTGCAAGCACCCCTAATATCAAAATAATGCTTTTTTTCTATTTCAGGAAATTTTTCAAAATAATTATTCGTCATGTGTTCAATAAAAGAATCTGGGTGTGGTTGATTATTTTTTTCAGGAATTAAAGTTGCTTTGAAATAATTCATACAAAGAGCGTGGAAACCAATTGATGATCTCTCTGTAATACCATAATTATGTCTAAAGTTATGTGCTCTTTTTTCGAATGACCACCATTTGGATTTTAAAAAAGTTTCAAATTGTTTTTTTGTATAGATCCAGAAACAACAATAATTTTCTAAGTCATTAACGATAAAATTTTGACCCTCAATTTCAAAAAATTTGTCTAATTTTCTTGAAATATGAATACTATGTTTTTGATTAGTTTTGTTATTCATTTCATATATGAAAAAACCTAAATGAAACCCTTTATTTGCTAATAAATCTTGATATTTCAGCCAATATTGTAAATTAACTTCTGAGAACTTAATGTCGTGCTCTAAGTAAGTAAAGTATTCATAGTCATTTCTTTGTTCTTCCATTAATGATCTACACTTCCATGTTAAATACCCTTTATTCAGGTCACTATCACTTATTTGATGTTTTATAATTTTAGCATTTAAATTTTTATCATCCAAAAAATCATTATGCGTGTGAATAAAAATATCATTCTTAATTGAAAGTGTTTTTAGATTAATTACATTTTCTTCAAGATAATCAAAACGTCTTAAATTTCTATAACCTTCTTTTTTTTCGGGATTTGGATTGTAAAAAGGTATATGAATAGATATAGACATTATTTATTTTAAAATTATAAACATATTTATAACATTTAATAATGAAAAAAATTCTAATAACAGGTGGTACAGGTTATCTAGGAAGAAATTTAGCTAATTTTTATAAGAAAAAATATAAAGTTTTTCTTGGCGCTCGTAATAATAAGCAAAATTTCTTAGTAAAGAATTTAACGAATTGTGAAGTAGTACCTTTGGATGTTTCTAATATTGAGTCGGTACATGATTGCTTAAATTATACTAAACCTGATATCGTAATTCATGCTGCAGCTACAAAATTTGTCGACTTATCAGAAAAATTTCCATTTGAATGTATTGATATAAATATACTTGGATCTACAAATGTTGTTCGTGCCTGTATAAATAAAAAAGTTCCAACAGTTATAGGTGTCTCAACTGACAAAGCATCACCGCCAATCAAAAATATTTATGGTTTAAGTAAATCTTGTATGGAAAGACTTTTTTCATCAATAAAATCTTATAGTAAAACTAAATTTATTTGTGTGAGATATGGTAATGTAACATGGTCTACTGGATCTGTTTTACCAATATGGAAACAAATGTTTAAAAAAAATAAGACTATACTTACAACTGGTCCTTATATGAGGCGATTTTTTTTTTCAGTCAATGAAGCTGTAAGTCTAATTGATCAGGCCCTAAAACTTAAAAATAAATTAAATGGAAAAATTCTTTCAGCTGAAATGAAATCTGCGAAAATGATTGATTTCTTAAAAGTCTGGACAAAAAAATTTGGTGGTAAATATAAAATAATTCAATCCAGAAAAGGTGATCGACAAGATGAGTATTTAATTGGTGAGGACGAGTTAAAATATGCTAAAGAGATGAAAATTAAGAATAAAAAGTATTTTGTAATTGATTTTAATAATCTTTTAAAAAAACCACTTAAAGAAATAGTGTCTTCTGAAAATGCAAAAAGATTAGCACAGTCTGAAATTGAAAAAATTATCAAGTTTGGTCTGAAATCTAATGACTTATAGAAAAATAAATCATGCTTTTATAATGGCAGCTGGTCGAGGAACCAGATTAATGCCTCTTACAAAAAAAATACCTAAAGGTTTAGTTAAATTTAAACAAACTTCATTGATAGCGAGAGGTATCAAAAGACTGAAAAAATATATAAATTTTGTTCATATTTCAGTAGGTTATAAAGGGCCTATTTTAGCTAAACATTTAATAGAAGAAAAAGTTTCGTCAATAATAAATACAGATAAAAAAGGTAATTCTTGGTGGATATTCAACTCTATATTTAAATCATTCAACTCTCCAATTTATGTCTTAACTTGCGACAATGTCACTAACATTGATTTTAAAAAACTTGAGAAAGATTATTATAAAAAAGGTCAGCCTCTATGCATGTTAATTCCAACAAAACCAATTAAAGGATTAGCGGGAGATTTTATTTTTAAGAAAAAAAATATTGTTAAAAAACTCTCAAGAACACAAAAATCTGATATTTACTGCACCGGTATTCAGATATTAAATCCAAAAAAGATAAACGATAAAATTAAGCCAACTGATGACTTTAATATTCTCTGGAAAAAACTAATTAAAATCAGACAATTATATGTTTCGGATGTAATGCCAAAAAAATGGTACACAGTTGACAATTTAGATAATCTAAAAAAACTAAAAAAAATTTTTATATAAAATCTTTTAAGATTTTATGCTGTAGCCTTTTTTAAGTAAGATAGAGACAATAATTATGCAAATTGACAAAAATAACACCATTAAACCTACACTTATCCAAATATTAAAATCTGATATTCCATAAAATGAGTATCTAAGGCCATTTATTAAGTAAACCACAGGATTAAAATAAGTAATTAATTGCCAAAACTCAGGTAACATATCTAAAGAATAAAGGCTTCCACCTAGAAATACCATTGGTGTGATTACTAAAGATGGAATAATAGACATTTGCTCAAAATCTTTGCTGACTAAACCAATTAAAAAACCAAACAATGCAAATGTAAAAGAAACAAGAACTAACAAAAAAATCATCAGAAATGGAAATTGAACTTGCACGTCAGCAAAAAATTGAGCTGTTAAAAAAATTACAACACCAACAATAAGTGTTTTGGTTGCTCCAGCGCTTACAAATGCCAAAACAATTTCAAAAGAGGATATTGGTGCTGCTAAAATTTCATAAATAGTTCCATTAAATTTAGGAAAAAAAATTCCAAAAGAAGTATTACTTATTGATTGAGTTAACAAAGTTAACATTAGCAATCCTGGAACAATAAAAGATCCATAACTAATACCATCTATTTTTTGAACATAACCACCTATGACAGAACCAAAAACAATAAAATATAATGAGGTAGAAATTACTGGTGATAAAAGGGATTGACCCAAAGTTCGTCGAAATCTATCCATCTCATGAAAATAAATTGCTTTAAATCCATAAATATTAATTTTCATTATTTTCCCTAACTAAAGTAACAAATATTTTTTCTAAATTGCTTTGTTCTGTTTTTAAATCTCTTAGTTTAAGTCCTGAATCTTTAATATCTTGCAAAAGATTCGTAATTCCAGTCTGCTTTTCTTTTAAATTATATGTATAATTTAATGACATTCTATTACTTCCAATAATCAAATTATATTTTTTTAATGAGCTTGGTATATCTTGGATTTCTTCTTGCAATTCTACAGATAAAACTTTTCGACCCATTCTTTTAATCAATTCTTTCTTTTGTTCTACAATAATAATCTCACCTTGATTTATAACACCAACACGATCAGCAATAGCCTCTGCTTCTTCGATATAATGTGTTGTCAATATTATTGTAACGCCTGTTTCTCTTAAAGTTTCTACAACTCTCCACATTTCTTTTCTTAATTCTACATCTACACCGGCTGTAGGTTCATCTAAAAATAAAATTTCTGGTTCATGAGACAATGCTTTTGCAATTAAAACTCTTCTTTTCATTCCACCAGATAATTGTCGCAAGATTAAATCTTTTTTGTCCCAAAGACTGAGTTGTTTCAAGATTTTTTCAATATATTTTGGATCTGGTTTTTTTCCATACAGACCTCTTGAATACGAAACATTATTAAAAACAGTTTCAAATTGCTCTAAAGTTAATTCCTGAGGAACAAGTCCTATACGTGATCTTGTTTCCCTATAATCTTCAATGATATCAAAGTCTTCAACTGTAACTTTTCCTGATGATGGTTTTACAATTCCACAAATAATGCTAATCAAAGTAGTTTTACCTGCACCATTGGGTCCAAGCATCGCGAAAATTTCTCCTTTTTTGATATTGAGATTTATATTTTTTAAAGCATTAAAGCCATTATCATAAACCTTAGAGAGATCATTAATTACTATTTGATTTTCTGACATTCGGTCAGTTATATAACTATTAATTCACTTAATACAATCGACTAAAATTTGATCTTTTGAGCCTTAAGAACCAAAAAAGGTAAAAAAGTTGCAATGATAAATGACAAAAATAATAATGATTGGGATATAAATGGACTAAATATTTCTTTTGATAACAATATTCCAACTAATAAACTTTTTGAGAAATCTGGTGAAGGGAAAAATAAAAATCCAAATATAAGTCCAATAATGATTGATATATATGCATTTTTTTCATCAATCTTATTATAGAAACTATAAAAAACTGTTAGCACAAAAGCACAACAAAATAAGTCAGCCAGTAAAAATAAATATAAAATATCAAAGCCATAAGATGCAATTACAAAAGATATTACAGATAAAAATATAATTATATATTTTGAAAAATTTATATAATTAGTCTTTTTTTTAAATTCAAATGTAGCTTTTCCATCGACTATAATTAAACTTGATATTGCATTAATTAAGGTATCTACTGTAGAGATAGTTAATGCTAGACCTAAAATAATAATTACTATTGATAAAAATATTGCTTGTTCATTTAGTAATAAGTAAAAAAAACTTAGATCGGGCCTTATTGATGAATTGAGTGAAAAACCAATTAGTCCTGTAAACCCCATAAAAAAAACAATTGGTACAATTATCAAAAAAGATAAAATCAAACTTTTTTTTAAAGTTTTATAATCATTTGCTGCGTAAATACGTTGCCAATTACCTTGGTGAAATAAATTGGTTGCTGCTACAGCAATAAAAAAAGTTAAACCAGAGGTATAACCAGGTAAATAAGATCCGCTTAAAAGATGAGGGTTTTTTTCTTTTACAAAATCAAATGAAAATTTTGATCCTGTGAAAGACAAAATATATATTAAAGAAATCAATAATAATGAACCAATGACAAACATTTGAATGTTATCAGTCAATATTGAAGCTTTTAATCCACCATATAAAGTATAAGTTAAAGTACACAATAGCACAATTAAAGCAGTGAACCAAAGATCAGTACCTGAAATATAGTTAATCAAAACTGCAACCGCTGTAACTTCAGCACATAAGAAAATAAACATGTAAAAAATTGTCATCAGTAAAATAAGTTTAAATAAACTTTTACCAAATTTTTTTCTTAAAAATTCAATGAGCGTGGAGCCTTGAGGAAACTCTTTTCTAATTTTTTTTCCAAGATATATAAAAAAAAACATTGGAAAAGCTGTTCCTAGAGAATATCCAATTACTGCACCTAAACCTCCCCAGGTTGCAGCTGAAGCAGGACCAAAAAGTATCCATGCACCTAATGCAGATGCTGTCAAACTTGTTGTTAATGAGAGAAATCCAATATTTCTATTTGCAGTTAAATAATTTTTTAATCCTTGATAGTTTTTAGAATAATAAATTCCAAATGATAAAAAAATTAAACATATAACAATTACTAAAGATAATGCAGTTGATTGTGTTAAAAAATATGTTTTATCCATCGTTCCCTTTCTGAATTACCGGACAGGTTCGTAGGGTTTAATCTCAGTCTGTTAAGACACCCCTTTGAACATATTAATTTATTTTATTGAATTAGAAAAGAGCAAATCAAAATTTCGAAATTAATTTAAATTGATTATAGTTTTATTTTATCAATTTGTGCGTGAGCTTCTTTAATTGATTTTTCATAATCTAGGGCCATTTGATCCGCACTGATTGTCTCAACTTTTTCTATACCAAAGAAATTCAAAATAAATTTCAACCAAGGAGTTAAAAAGTCTTCATTGCTATTTAACTTAGTTCCTCCTGATGTAATTACTAAATAAGCTTTTTTATTTTTTAATAAACCCTCTCTTCTACCATTGGGTTTAAATTTAAAGGTTTCCCCAACTCTAGCCGCCAAATCCGACCAAGCTTTTAAAGTTGCAGGGGGACCATAATTATAAATTGGTGCTGAAATAATTATAATATCACTCTCTTTGAGTTCTTTTACGAGTTGAGTGGAGAGCTCAAACATTTTTTTGTGGTTTTCATTTTGATCTTTTTCATCAATATTCATTCCAGATTCTGTTAAACCACTCACAAAAACCATTTCTTCATTTAGATCTCTATATATAACCTCATCTTCAGGTTTTTTAATTTTTTCTAGCAACTTTTTAGCTAAAGCTCTTGAAGTCGAACCCTCTTTTCTAGCACTTGAGTCAATTTGATAAATCTTCATAAACAATTATCCAAAATTTTGCAAAAAAGGAAATATATTAAGTAAATAATAACCTAATGCTTGTAACTGATTTGTTAATATTAATATACCGGTAATTAATAATATTACACCACCAATTTTTGAAATTAAATTAATGTTCTTTTTGAAATTTTTTGAAAAAATTAAAAATTTTTGAATTAAATAACCTGATAGAATAAATGGTAACGCAAGACCTAAAGAATAAAATGATAAAAGTATAATACCTCTATTGATACTCTCTTCTGTTGAGGCAAGTGCTAAGATTGATCCAAGAATAGGGCCTATGCATGGTGTCCAACCAAAAGCAAAAGCCATACCAATCAATATTGGGCTAAAAAAATTAGTGTTACTATTTGTGTGAAGTCTTTTTTCATAATTCAAAAATTTTAAATTTATAATTCCAATTAAATGTAAAGATAAAATACAGATTACTAATCCAGCACCAATTCTTAATTCATTTGAATTTTGTAATAACACTTGGCCTAAAAAAGTTGAAGCAGCTCCAAAAATAATAAAAACAATTGAAAAACCAATTGTAAAAAGAATGATAGGAATTAAGTTTATATTTTTTTTTTCTATTAATTCATTGAGTGAAGTACCAGAAATATAAGAGATATAACCAGGTATTAATGGTAATACACATGGGGATAAAAAACTTATCAAACCCGCACCTAAAGCAATAAAAATTTCTAACATCTAATAAATAAAATTTATATTATTCCTTATAAGGAACAACCTGGTGTTTTTGAGTACCAAGTTTATCTATGCCTAGAACTACTTCCTCCCCACCTTTTAAAAAATGAGGTGGTTTCATGTTCTCTCCAACACCTGGGGGTGTACCGGTGCAACAAATATCACCAGGGTGTAAACTCATACACGAACTCATATAAGAAACTAAAGTTTTAACATCAAAAATCATTTTACTTGTATTTCCAGTTTGCATCCTTTGCCCATTTACATCTAAAAACATATCTAAATTTTGATAATCTGGTAATTCATCTGTAGTAACTATGAATGGGCCTATTGGACCAAAAGTATCAAAACCCTTTCCTTTATCCCAAGTCAAACCTCTATTCTTTTGAAAATCTCTTTCACTCACATCATTAACTAGAAAAAAACCAAGGACATGATCTAAGGCGTTTTCAATACTGACATTAATAGCTTTTTTTCCAATTACAAAACCAATTTCAACTTCCCAATCAGTATGATTAGATCCCTTAGGAACAATGATAGGATCGTTTGGTCCAGTAATACAACTGGTGAATTTTGAGAAAATAATTGGTTCTTTTGGTATTGGCAAATTTTGTTCTTCGGCATGATCTTTAAAATTTAAACCAATGCCAATAAATTTTGATGGGTTAGAAACGCATGCACCTATTCTAGAACTTGAATCAAGCGTTGGTAAACTTGAAATATCAGTTTTTTTTATTTTCTCTAATGTATCAAAATTCAATGTGTCAGGGTTTAAATCATTAATTATTGATGACAAATCTCGGTAATTGTTTTCACTATCTATGATTGCTGGTTTTTCTTCACCAACGCTACCTATTCTACATAATTTCATATTTCTCTTCCTAAACTTAAATAATTAGCTCCTTTTGTAGTAAATGAATTTTATTCACTAGTCAATAATTTGTGGTTCTTGCTAATCGAGCTGCACCCCGAACACCGCTTGCATCACCGAATTTGGGTTTTAAAAAAGTCCCCTCAAATTCACCCCCTGCTACAAATTTTTTCATTTTTTGTTTAATTTCATCTAAAAAATTTATTTCGTTAGATACTCCACCCCCGAAAACAAATACATCTGGATCAATAATATTAACAACTGTGGCTAAAGACATAGCGAGTTGATCTTTATATTTATCAATTAATTTTTCCGCATCTAAATCAAGTTTTCTATGCATCTCAAATATCTTTTGGGCAGATAAATCCTTTTTAAACTCGTTTTTGAACGCTTTAGAAATACCTATACCCGCAACAAAGTTTTCTATTTCCCCAGCTCTTAAATTGGTTTTTTTTATTTGAACACCTTCAATACAAGCGCTCGGTATTTGATTATGTCCCCATTCTCCAGTAATCCCATTAGGTCCATTGACAATTCGTTTATCTATAACTAAACCGCCTCCAACACCAGATCCAAGAATTACCCCAAAAACTATTTTATAATGTTTTCCAGAACCATCTATTGCTTCTGATAAAGCAAAACAGTTTGCATCATTTTCACAATAAATTTCTTTACCAATCTCACTCCGTAAATCTCTTTGTAAAGGTTTACCATTAATCCAAAAAGAATTAGGTGCATTTTTAACTAGTCCTGTTTGTATAGAATGAATCCCTGGATGACATACACCCACCGGTAATTCTTTACCTGCTTTACGTTCGAGTTCGATAACTATTTTTTTAATTATGGATAATGTATCTTTATAATTTTTTGGAACTTCGGTTCTTTCTCTATGATGCTCATTGCCAACATCATCTAATAACACATACTCTATTTTACTTGCCCCAAGATCAATTCCAATCTGCATATTTTATCTCATTAATTTATTTATTTCTTTATTAATAAAAAGTTTTGGAATTTTGCATGTTGTACTAAGTCTAATTGGTTTATTTGTTTTAGCAGATTGCATAGTTGATTGTATCAAGTCAAGAACATGCAAAGATACTTCTCCATTGCATCTATGTATCTTTTTTTTATCAATACAATAAGCCATTTCTGCAAGACCAACTCCTCTATAATTAGCGTTAGTAGGTGACTCATTTGCTCTAGAACTTTGCGTTCTAATATTAATTTTTCCTAGTGGCATTTTATTTGTTTTAAATTCTTTCCATGGGCTTCCTAATTTTTTACATACATAAACTGAACCACCGAACATATTAGGATCTGGCACAATCATTGAACCTTTGGTTCCATAAAGTTCAATATGATTTCTTTGATGGGCTATAACATCAAAAGATAGAGTAAGTCTTATTATGCTTCCATTTTTAAATATAATTGTTGTAAAATATGTCGTTGGACATTCTACCTTAATTCTTTTTCCTTTTTTAGGACCAATACCAATTGTTCTAAATCGTGAACCTCTCATTAAACTTGCGGCTTTTACCTCTTTTGCTGGACCCAATAAATTTACTAATGCTGTGAGATAATAAGGTCCCATATCAATTACTGGACCACCTTCTTTTTTTGCAAACCATGGTTCTGGGTCAGGATGATAAGATTGAACCCCTGGAAAAGCAAAAATCGCATTACCTAAATTTACTTTACCAATACTTTTACCTTCTAATAATTCCTTCGATTTTTGATTGCCTCCTCCTAGAAAAGTATCTGGAGCATTTCCTAAGTATAATTTCTTTTTTTTTGAGAGCTTAAGTAGTTCTTTTCCGTCTTTTAAATTTATTGCTAGTGGTTTTTCTGAGTATACATGTTTTCCATTTAACAAAGACTTTTTTGCAATTTGATAATGAACTTTTGGAGGGGTTAGATTTAATATTATTTCAACCTGTTTATCTTTGAGTAAATTATTTACCGAAACTGATTTAATTTTATAAATTTTAGCACATTTCTTTGCTGCTTTTTCTTTAACATCTGCGCATTTAATGATTTTAAAATTTTTGAAATATTTGTGAGCTCTGAAATATGTTTCTGCGATATGACCACAGCCAATTAAGCCAACTTTAAATACTTTGCTCATTAGGGTTATACTCCCTGTCTTTGTTTTGCTTTACCTTCTTTGTGTAATTTTAGAGCTTTTTCATTTTCTTTGGTTTTGGGAATTTCTAAAGTTGGACTTTCCCAATAAGCTGATCCTTCAAGCCATTGATACGAATGAGTTTTGATTGAAATAACGTAAGTCACTTTTGATTTCTTCGCTCTTTTGAAAGCTTCCTCTAATTCACTGATAGAACTTACCTCTTCAGACTTTGCCCCCATACTTTCTGCATGTTTTGCAAAATTTACTTTTACTAAATTTGAAACATTTGAACTCTCAAACAGACAATTAAATTCTTTTCCACCCTTAAATAATTGAAGTCTATTAATGACAGCGTGACCACCATTATCACAAACAATTACAATTAGTTTATTATTAGTTATTACAGATGAATATATATCTGAATTATAAAGTAAATATGATCCATCACCTACAAATGTGATAACTTCTTTATTTGGGTTGGCCATTTTAATTCCTAAAGCTCCAGAAATTTCATAACTCATACAACTAAAGCCCCACTCTGTTTCATGAGTATTAAGTTCTCTTGGTCTCCAAATTTGAACAACTTCTCCTACCAAACCTCCAGCTGCAGTGACAGCGATGTCACTTGGATCAGAATTTCTATAAATTGCACCAACTGCATGAGCATAACTTGGGAGTTTTTGATTAGTTGGTCCACTTTCTTTATCAACATATTCATTCCAAGATTTAAGTTCATCTCTGGATTTTTTATGCCATTCCTCGGATGCTTTCCAATCACCTAAAGCTTGTGATAGTTCATTTAGAGAAACTTTTGCATCTCCAATAATTGATTGTGCCATATGCTTACTAGCATCAAATCTTGCAACATTAATTGATACTAATGAAA
This sequence comes from uncultured Pelagibacteraceae bacterium, assembly GCA_902632935.1. Classification (GTDB taxonomy): domain Bacteria; phylum Pseudomonadota; class Alphaproteobacteria; order Pelagibacterales; family Pelagibacteraceae; genus Pelagibacter. Next base: position 90,095 of record CACPEJ010000001.1, on the reverse strand, counting down.
AATTTGGATTTTCAAAATTGGACCATGACCCAGTTGTGAAATCTCCTAACTTAGTTCCAATAGCAATCGCTAAATCAGTTTTTTTTGCAAAGTTGTTTGCTGCTTTTCCTCCTAAACCCCCAATAGGTCCTAAAAAATGAGAATGATCTCTTTTCATTGAAGAATAACCCATTACAGTTTGTGTTACGGGTATATTGTGTTTAACTGCAAAAGTAGAAAGTTCCTCCATTGCATCTGAGTAAAAAACACCTCCACCAGAAATTATGATTGGATTTTTTGATTTTTTAATTTTTTCAGCTGCCTCTTTAATTTGAAAATCATCAGGTCTTGGTCTTCGTATATTATGGATTTTTTCTTTAAAAAATTCCTCAGGATAATCAAAAATTTCTCCTTGTATATCCTGACATAAAGATATGCATACTGGACCACAATCAGCTGGGTCTAATAAAACTTGTACTGCTTGGGGAAATGTTTGTAAAATTTGTTCTGGTCTGGTTATTCTATCAAAATATTTTGTAACTGGTTTAAAAGCATCATTTTGAGTAATTCCTGGATTATTAAAATGTTCTACTTGTTGTAAAACTGGATCAGGCATCCTATTTGCGTAAGTATCACCCGGAAGAAATAAAATTGGCAGTCTATTACTCATCGCAACTGCTGCAGCTGTTACCATATTTGTAGAACCAGGACCTACAGAACTTGTTGCTACAAATACTTGTTTTCTTCTTTTTGCTCTAGCGTAAGCAATTCCTGTTAAAGCCATGTTTTGCTCATGATGACCTCTATAAGTTGGAAGTTTATCTTTATTTTCCTCTAAAGCTTGTCCTAAACAAGCTACATTACCATGACCAAATATTCCAAAAGCACCAGCGAATAAAGGTTCTTTTTTACCATCGATAAGAATTTTTTGAGAAGTCAGGAACTTTACAATTGCATGAGCACATGTAAGCTTTATTTTTTTCATAATTGTAGATATATTCTCTTAAAATTTCGCTTAATTAACCATAAAATAAAAATTATGTATAGTAAATTTGGGCAGTTCATAGATGGTAAGTGGCAACAAGCGGAAAAAAAAGAAACTTACGATGTTATAAATCCTGCTACAGAAGAAATTATTGGCCAAGCGTCTAAAGCGTCTTCAGCAGATGTTCAAAAAGCTCTTAAATCTGCAGAGAAAGGTTTGGAAGTTTGGAAAAACACTTTACCTTGGCAGAGATCATATATTATTAGAAAAATTGCTGATCTTTTAAGAAAAAAACAAGATGTTTTAGCAAAATGGTTAACGATTGAAGTTGGAAAACCTTTAGCAGAGGGAATTGGCGAAACTGGTGGGGCTGCTGATATTTTTGAGTGGAATGCTGAGGAAACAAAAAGAATTTATGGACAAACAGTCGAAAGTCGATTTCCAGATACGAGAGTTCATGTTTATTATCAGCCAGTTGGAGTTGTAGCAGCTTTAGTGCCATGGAATTTTCCTTTAATTCTAGCAGCAAGAAAAATTTCAACAGCATTAGCTGCCGGATGTTCAGTAATTTGTAAGCCTGATGTAATTACTCCAGGAACAGTAATGGAGTTAGTAGATATTTGTAAAGAAGCGGGAGTCCCTCCAGGAGTTGTAAACTTATTATCAGGAGATCCTGAAAGTATTTCAAATGAGTTGTTAGAGTCTGATATTATTAAAAAGGTTTCAATTACTGGATCAACAAGAGTAGGAAAATTAATCTTAAAAAAGGCTGCAGACAAAGTTCAAAGAGTCACGATGGAGCTTAGTGGACACTCACCGTTTATAGTTTTTGATGATGTTGATATAAATAAAGTTGCAGATATGGCAATTACTGCAAAATTTAGAAATAATGGTCAAGTTTGTATTTCACCTAATAGATTTTATATACAAGAAAATAAAAAAGACGAATTCATTAATGCGTTTATTGAAAGAACCAAAAAATTAAAAATTGGAAATGGTTTAGATGAAGGAGTTCAATTAGGTCCTTTAACAACTGCAAAAAGATTAGGAGAAATCGAAGAATTAGTTGAAACAACTAAAAAAGAGGGAGCAAAAGTTTTATTGGGCGGAAAAAGACCTCAAGGTTTTAACAAAGGATATTTTTATGAGCCAACAGTTTTTGACAATGTAAAGGACAATTTTACAATAATGAAACAAGAACCATTTGGTCCATTAGTTCCAATGTTGTCATTTAAAACTTTTGATGAAGTAGTTGAGAGAGCTAATGATAATGACTTAGGATTATGTAGTTATATTTATACAAATTCTATGGATAAAGCTCACAGAGCTTCAGAATTAATGGAAACTGGTACTGTTGCAGTTAATACTCCTGCAGTTGCGATAGCTGAGGCACCTTTTGGAGGAATTAAACAAACTGGATATGGACGTGAAGGTGGTTCAATGGCAATTAAAGATTATCTTAATATAAAGTACACTCACCTTGGTTTGAAATCTTAAAATGAGGACAAATAAAATAAAAAAGATGATGATAAATGGTGAGCAAATAATTAATGGCTGGTTACAAATTCCTAGCTCTTTCTCAGCGGAAGTAATGTCTCATCAAGGTTGGGACTCGCTTACAATTGATATGCAACATGGTGTTATAGATTATCCAAATGCATTACAAATGCTGCAATCAATTTCATCTACGGATGTTACTCCTTTAGCAAGAGTAAACTGGAATGAACCAGGACAAATAATGAAAATTTTAGATGCAGGGTGCTACGGCGTAATTTGTCCAATGGTGAGTAACAAATTTGAAGCAGAAAAATTTGTTCAAGCATGCATGTATCCCCCTGAAGGGTATAGAAGTTTTGGACCAATTAGAGGATTAATTTATGGAGGTTCAGATTATGGAGATTTTGCAAATGATGAGATTTTAAAAATGGCAATGATAGAGACAAAAGAAGCTTTAGATAAATTAGATGAAATTATGAGTACGCCTGGAATAGATGGAATTTATATTGGACCTGCTGATTTAAGTCTGGCTATAGGTCAAAAACCAGCTTTTGACAATCCTGAAGGAAGTCCAACTTATGAAAAGATTTTGAGTATCTTGGAACATGCAAAAAAAAATAAAATTTTTGCAGGTATTCATAATGCTAGTCCAGAGTATGCAAAAAAAATGCTTAATTTAGGATTTAATTTGGTAACCATTGGATCCGATCAAAGGTATATGAGTGCTGGTGCAAAAGAAGCTGTATCTAAATTAAAATCAATCAAATCAAAAGAAGACTCTAAAGCTTACTAAATTTAAGTGTCAGATAAAAAAAAAATTTTGATAATTCAACCTATTCATAAAGCGGGGATAGATCTCATAAAGAATAACACAAATTATGATTATGAGATTATTGAAAATATAGATGACAAAGATATTAAACAAAAAATTTTGGAGTGTGATGGTCTATCAATTAGAACAGCAAATTTATCTAGCGAATTAATCAATATATCAAAAAAACTTAAGATTATATCTCGCCATGGGGTTGGGTACGACAATATTGACCTCAAGTCTTCTAAAGAAAAAAATATCACCTTGGCAATTACGGCTACAGCAAATGCTGTTGCGGTGGCAGAACATGTTATGTTTATGTTGCTCAATATATCGAAGAGAAAAAATATGTATGATGAGTCTGTTAAAACAGGAAATTTTTCTAATAGAAACAAACTTCCAAAAACAATTGAACTTTGGAAAAAAAATATTTTAATTGCCGGATTTGGAAGAATAGGTCAATCTTTAATTAGAAGATGTAAAGGATTTGAAATGAATGTTTTTGTTTATGATCCATTTGTTTCAAAAGATATTATTGAGAAATTGGGTGGGAAAAAAGTCGAAGATCTTACAGAAGCAGTAAAATCTATGGATGCCATTTCTTTACATATGCCTCTTAATGATAAAACGAAAAATATTATTAATTATGACCTACTTAAAACAATGAGGAAAAATTGTATAATCATTAATGCTGCAAGAGGTGGTATGATTAATGAGAATGACCTAGATAAAGCTTTAAATGAAAGTCTTATATTTGGTGCAGGTTTAGATGTTTTTGAAACAGAACCACCTAAAGAGGATAATCCTTTGCTAAAAAACAATAAAGTTTTTTTAAGTCCTCATACCGCTGCATTTACTGAAGAATGCATGATAAGAATGGGAAAAGAAACAATACAAAATATAATTGATTTTTTTGAAAAAAAATTAGACAAATCAAAAATTATTAAATTTTAATTATGCGAATAAATTTCAAAAATTTTGGACTATTAGAAGCATTAGTGTTGTTATCGTTAGTATATGTGGTTGGTATGTTGATCTGGACTGCAAGTACAAGACCCGCTGTTGAAGCAAAAGCTAACTTGGTTAAAGAAAATCATAAGAAAGTAGTAGATTTTATAAATGGAGAAATAAATAATTGCGGGAATAATGATGAAGGTAAATTAACTATTTGGGGTGATCCCTGCAATGGCGAATGGTCTTCATCTAAAGTTGTGAATTATATAAACAAAAATCTTAATATAGAGAATCCCTTTTCAGAGGATACTAAAGTAAAAACTGATCCTGATCCTAGAATTAAAGCAGAAGGTAAAGCGGGGCAATCAGTTGAGATGGGTGTTATATTTGTGATGTCATCAAATTTTTTACCTGATCCTGGATCTGAATGGGTTGTGGGTACTTGTTTTAAATCTCCATGTGTTGCTGCTGGAAATAATGAACTAACTTCACTCTATAGATAATCAATTTTTATAAATTTCAATTTCAGATTTTTTCAATGTATCTGTAAGATAATTATAACCAATTTTCGCATACACTAACGGATTTGCTTTTGCCGGATCCTGCTCTGCCTCAACCACCAACCATCCTGAATAATTATTATTTTTTAATACATTAAATAAAGGTTGATAATCAATACAACCATCACCTGGTACTGTAAACGCACCCTCTAAAAAAGCACCTCTAAAACTTAAATCCTCTTTTAAAGATTTTTCAAGAACTTGTTTTCTTATATCTTTACAATGGACGTGCAAAATTCTTTCATGATAATTTTGTAATATGTATTTTGAGTCCCCTTTTGCAAATAACATGTGTCCTGTATCTAATGTTAATTTTACACTTTCATGAGTATTTTCTATAAGTCTTTCAGTATCTTTTTGAGTTTCAATTACTGTTCCCATATGATGATGATATGCTAAAGGCATTCCTTCATCCTCTAAATATTTTCCTAGTTCAGAAATTTTTTCACAAAACTTCTGCCATTCGTCCCTTTCCATTTGAGGCCGAGTTGATAATTTTCTATTAGGATCTCCTTGAATAGAGCCAGAAACTTCCGCAAAAACTATACAAGGTGCATCACAATCTTTAAATAAATCTAGTTGTTCTTGAATGGATTTTTTTTCTTCCTCAACAGAATTTTTTCTTAGATTAGCACCATACCATCCTGAGCAAAGTTTAAGATTAAATTGATCTAATTTTGGAATTAATTCCGAAGATTTCTTTGGAAATTTTCCACCTGACTCTATGCCTATATAGCCTGCTTCATTGGCTTCTTTTAAACATTGTTCTAATGAGGTGTCACCACCTAACTCAGGCATGTCATCATTACTCCATGCAATGGGTGCAACTCCTAATTTTACTGACATAAGAAATTTTTTTAGTTAAGTTATTATTTTAATACAAATTTTAAATGATTGATATAGCTTTATTTGGACTTGGTAGAATTGGTATTATGCATGGAAAAAATTTAATGCGTAGTAAAGATTTTAATCTTAAATATATTTATGACATTGAACAAAAATTGTCTAAAAAGTATTCAAAAACATTAAAAACAAAAGCTATAAATAATCCATCTTTGGCTTATAAAGATAAAGATATAAAAGCTATTTTTATTACCTCATCAACATCAACACATATTAAATTTATTTTAGATGGTATTAAGAATAAAAAAATTATCTTTTGTGAAAAACCACTGGATTTAAGTATTAAGAAAATTGAGTCCTGCAAAAAAAAAATTAAAAGATTAAATCCAAAAATACAATTAGGTTTTAATAGACGATATGACCCAACACACAATAATTTAAGAAAACAATTACTAAGTGGAAAAATAGGTAAATTAGAAAAAATTATTATCACTAGTCGTGATCCTGCCCCACCAACTATGAAATATCTAAAAGAATCTGGTGGTATTTTTAGAGATATGATGATCCATGATTTTGATCTTGTTAGATTCTACCTTGGTAATGATGAGCCTGCGAAAATAATAGCTTCTGGTAGCAACATATCAGACAAAAGATTTGATAAAATAAAAGATTTTGAATTAGCATCTACCATAATTAGATCTAAAGCTGGTGTTCAGTGCATAATAACTAATTCCAGACATTGTAGTTTCGGTTATGATCAAAGAATAGAATTATTTGGATCAAAAGGTATGTTAATTTCAGAAAATAAAAGACAAAACGAGACATCTTTATATTCTGCACAATCAACTTCGAACAAATCTCCTTTGCTTAATTTTTTTATTGAGAGGTATAAAGATGCTTATAAAAATCAACTAAAGGATTTTGCAAAATTTATAAGAAAGAAAATTCAACCTCTTGCAGGATTTGAAGAGGGAAGAAAAGCTCTGATAATTGCGAATGCAGCTCAAAAATCTTTAAAATCAAAAAAGTTTGAAAAACTTAATCTTTAATTGAATCAACCATAAGTAGAATGCAACCTGTCTGCTTTACAACCAAATAATATTTTGATTAGATTTTATTTTTAAAAGTTAACTTTAATTAGAGGAAAATAATGAAAACAATAAAAAACTTTATATTAGCTTTAGCTGCATGGGCAATGATGTCTGTATCTGCTTTAGCTGTAGATATAATTGTGGTTTCTCATGGTCAAGCAAATGATCCTTTCTGGTCAGTTGCTAAAAATGGAGTTGATGCTGGATGTAAAGACATGGGAGTGTCTTGCAAATACACAGCACCAGCTACTTTCGACATGGTAGAAATGGCAAAATTAATTGATAATGCTGTATCACAAAAACCGAAAGGTATTGTGATAACATTACCAGATGCTGCTGCTTTAGGAAAATCAGTTAAAGCTGCGATTGCTGCAGGTATTCCTGTAATATCAATGAACTCTGGATCTGATGATTATGCATCTTTAGGAATTAGTGCACACGTTGGACAAACTGAGTTTGAAGCAGGTGTAGGTGGTGGACAAAAAATGAAAGCCGCTGGTGGAAAAAAAGCATTATGTGTTAACCATGAGGTAGGAAACGTTGCACTTGATAGAAGATGTGCTGGTTTCAAAAAAGGTTTTGGTGGATCTGTTGATATTTTAGGTACTTCAAATGACCCAACAGAGATTCAAAAAGCTGTTGCTGCAAAATTAGGTGGTGGCTATGACACTATTCTAACTTTAGGTGCTGGATTGTCTGGTGAAGCAGCATTGAAAGCACTTGAGTCAGCTGGAAAAGTTGGTTCTGTAAGATTAGGAACATTTGATATGTCTCCAAATATGTTAAAAGCTGCTGCTGCAGGAAAAGTAGAGTTTTTAATTGACCAACAGCAATATCTACAAGGATATTTACCAATAGCTATCTTTGGACAATATATGAGATGGGGAACAATGCCAGCAGGTGTAGTAATGACTGGACCTGGTTTTGTTACTCCTGACAATGCGTCTAAAGTAATAAAATGGGCAGCTCAAGGTTATAGATAAAAATATGAATTAAAGGCCTGACTAATGTTAGTCAGGCCTTTTTTTTAATCATCTTTAAATTATAATTTTTATATGTCTGTAAAATCAGAGAGTATTCAATCTAAAAAAGATAGTGGACAAGATGAAAGACTTAAAAAAATTTCACCTCTTAGAGTTTTATTAAACAGACCAGAGCTTGGTGCTTTGGGTGGCTCAATTTTAGTTTTTATTTTTTTTGGAATAGTTGCTGGTGACACTGGAATGTTTAGCGCTTATGGGACATTAAATTTTTTAGATGTTTCAGCTAATTTAGGAATTATTGCTATTGCTGCTGCAATGTTAATGATCGGTGGAGAGTTTGATTTATCAATTGGATCAATGATTGGTTTTGCAGGAATCTGTATCGCTATACCTGCAATTTATTGGGGCTGGCCTTTATGGACGAGTATTATTTTTGCTTTTGCTATGGCAGTACTAATTGGTTATTTCAATGGTATAATGGTAGTAAAAACTGGTCTTCCATCCTTCATAGTAACTCTTGCAATGTTGTTCATTTTAAGAGGGGCAACTTTGGCTATTACGAGATTAATTACAGGAAGAACTCAAGTACCAGGGTTAAGAGTTTTAATAGAAGATGATCCAATCGCTTGGTTGTTTGCAACAGATACTTTTCAATGGTTATTCACATGGCTAGGATCGATGAAATTAATTGCACTGAGAACTGACGGTACACCATTAGCTACAGGTATTCCACCATCAGTAATATGGTTTATTGCTCTTACATTATTTGCGACTTGGATACTTATGAAAACTAGATATGGAAATTGGATATTTGCATCAGGTGGAGATAAAGTTGGTGCTACAAATGTTGGTGTACCTGTTGGAAGAGTAAAAATAAGTCTATTTATTGGAACAGCTGTAGCATCGACAATATTTGCTTGTATTCAAGTTTTAGATGCAGGTTCTGCAGATACTATGAGAGGAACTTTAAAAGAATTGGAAGCAATAGCAGCTGCCGTGGTTGGCGGTTGTCTTTTGACTGGAGGTTATGGCTCTGCCATCGGAGCAGCATTGGGCGCTATTATTTTTGGCACTGTATCAATGGGAATTTTTTATACAGATGTGGATACTGATTGGTTTAAGGTTTTTTTAGGCGCAATGATGTTAATTGCAGTAGTATTCAATAATTATATTAGAAAAAAAGTTACGGAGACTAAATGATGTCTGAATATTTAGTTCAATTCAATAATATAAGTAAATTTTTTGGTAAAGTAATTGCTTTGAAAGACGTCACCATGAAACTTAAAAAAGGCGAAATAATGTGCTTACTTGGTGACAATGGAGCTGGAAAATCTACTTTGATAAAAACTTTAGCAGGCGTTCATAAGCCTGATGAAGGTGAAATTATTTTTGAAGATCAAAAAATAGTTTTTGACTCACCACGAGATGCTTTGGATATTGGGATAGGTACTGTTTATCAAGATTTAGCATTAGTTTCCCTTATGAGTGTAACTAGAAATTTTTTTATGGGCAGAGAGCCACAAAAAGGTTTACCTTTTTTCAAAACGTTTGATATTGAAAAAGCAAACACTATAGCTGCAGAAAGAATGGGACAAATAGGTATTGATGTGAGAGACCCATCACAAGCCGTCGGCACGATGTCTGGAGGTGAAAGACAATGTCTCGCTATTTCTAGAGCAATTTATTTTGGGGCAAAAGTTTTGGTATTAGATGAACCAACATCAGCATTAGGTGTACATCAAGCTTCAATGGTCCTGAAATATATTGTTAAAGCAGCATCACAAGGTTTAGCTGTAATTTTAATAACACACAACGTTCATCATGCTTATCCTGTTGGAAATAGTTTTACAGTTTTAAATCGAGGAAAAAGTATGGGGACATTTCAAAAAAAAGATATATCTAGAGAAAAACTTTTAAGCATGATGGCAGGTGGTGAGGAATTAGATAAATTAGAGGTCGAACTTAAAGAAATGGACCGAATAGAAAATAATTAGACAAATATACCACTTCTACAGACATAAATTTTGCTGTAATATTTTTTAAATAAAGAAAGGGGTAACATATGAAAGCATATATAATGGGAAACTACACTGAAAAAGCTTTTCAAGGTTTTTTAAAAGATCCTAAAAGTGATAGAAAAGCAGTAGTTGAACAATTAACAAAAGCTATGGGTGGAACAATGCATAGTATGGATATAGTTAGAGGTCCATATGACTTTATAGTTGTAAATGAACTTACAACGTTTGAAGACTTTGCGGCAGTAAAACTTGTAGTAGAAGCATCAGGTGCAGTTAAAAATTTAACAATGTTAGAAGCTATTGATTTTAATAAAGCTACTGTTAAAGCAAGTGAAGTTGCGTCAGGTGCATACAAAGCGCCAGGACAATAAATAGATTATTACTTCCAGTGCGCGGGCTGGAAGTAAATTTATTTACTTTTTCAATTTAGAAGAAAACTTAAGATTTGTATTATCAAACTTTTCTATATTGTTTTTAATATAATTATCCATAATTTCTAATTTATCTCCTTCGAATTCTGAGACTTTTCGAGTATTTAAATCAACATATAATGCAAGGACTTCAATCGTTGATGCTAAATATTGCTTTTGCTTATGGATCATTTCCATCTTGTATTGCAACCTTTTTTTATCGTGATCAAAAAAAACTAAATTTACATCTACTTCGTCATTCATCTTTAGTTCTTGATTATAGGTAATATGAGACTCAACAATCATTGTGCTTTTTCCAGTAGTCCTCGCTGAATGCTCGCCCATTTTAAAGGAGTCATTTAATATATCTGCTCCATATTTATCAAAGATCAAAAGATAATAAGAAACATTCATATGATTGTTATAATCAATCCAATCTTTCACAATTTTTTGTGAACTTAAAAAAATCGGCATTGTAAAATAAAAATTTAATGATTTGGATTATCGTTATCCACTACGAGACATATTTCAGATTTAGTTAAAAATCTTCTTCCAGTTCCATTATCTAATGAAAACATTCCGCCAATTCCTTTTACAGCATCTATCGTTAGATCAGTATGTTTCCATTTTTCATATTGATCACCATTCATGTAAAATGGAACTCCACCTATTTCTCCGAGTTTAATATCATTATCTCCTAATGGAAATTCACCTTCTTGGAAACACATAGGTGCACTCCCATCACAACATCCACCTGATTGATGAAACATTAACTTTTCACCATATTTTTCTTTAAGTTCAGATAATAAACTAAGTGCCGAATGTGTTGCAGATACTTTCATATTTTTTCTCTGGCCCATGATATCGAATCATGGACCAGTATATATTATTTGATTAAAAGAAGCCTAATTTTTTCTCAGCATAAGAAACATGAAGATTCTTATTCTGTCTGTAATGATTAAGCATCATTTTGTGAGTTTCTCTACCAACTCCAGATTGTTTGTATCCACCAAATGGTGAGTGAGCTGGGTAAGCATGATAACAATTAGTCCATACTATTCCTGCTTGTATCGCTCTACCCATTCTGTGAGCTATATTACCATTTCTAGTCCATACAGCTGCTCCTAAACCATAAAGAGTATCATTAGCAATTTTCAATGCCTCTGCTTCATCTTTAAATTTAATCACAGATACAACTGGTCCGAAGATCTCCTCTTGAGAAATTCGCATGTCATTTTTTGCCTCAAAAACAGTTGGTTGAATGTAATTACCTTTTTCCAACCCGCTGTTAAGTTTAGCAACACTTCCACCTGTTAGAACTTTAGCACCCTCTTTTTTTCCAAGCTCAAGATAAGATTTAATCTTTTCCATTTGCTCTACTGACGCTTGCGCCCCAATCATAGTTTCCATTTTCAAAGGATTGTCTTGAACAACAGCTTTTGTTCTAGCTATAGCTCTTTCCATGAATTTATCATAGATCGACTCTTGAACTAAAGCTCTACTTGGACAAGTACAAACCTCACCTTGGTTTAGATTGAACATCACAAAACCTTCAATACATTTGTCAAAGAAATCATCATCTTTATCCATGATATCCTCAAAGAAAATGTTTGGAGATTTTCCACCTAACTCCAAAGTAATTGGAATTATGTTTTGTGCAGCATACTGCATAATCAATCTTCCTGTTGTAGTTTCACCAGTAAATGCAACTTTAGCAACTCTTTTTGATGATGCTAGAGGTTTACCTGCTTCTAATCCAAAACCACTAACAATGTTGACAACTCCTGGAGGTAATAAATCTCCAATAAGTTCCATCATCACCATTATGGATGCTGGCGTTTGTTCAGCTGGTTTTAAAACTGAACAGTTACCTGCTGCTAAAGCTGGAGCTAATTTCCATGTCGCCATTAATAATGGGAAATTCCATGGAACTATCTGACCAACTACACCTAATGGTTCATGAAAATTGTATGAGTATTGGTTATTTGCTATTTCAGCGATTGAACCTTCTTCTGCTCTAATCACACCAGCAAAATATCTCCAATGGTCAATAACCAAAGGTAAATCTGCTGCCATACACTCTCTTATTGGTTTTCCATTATCTAAACATTCAGCTGTTGCAAGTAAGTTTAGATTTTTTTCCAACACATCAGCGATTTTGTACAATATATTTGATCGCGTAGTGATATCTGTTTTTCCCCACTCAGGGAAAGCTGCGTGAGCCGCATCTAATGCTGCTTCTACGTCTTTTTCGTCTGATCGTGCAACTGAACAGATTTTCTCATTTGAGATCGGGCTAACATTATCAAAATACTTGCCTGACTTTGGTTCTACAAATTTTCCATTAATGTAGTTTCCATATTTTGCTTTAAACGGAAATTTAACCTTTAAATGAGAAGTATCTAATACAGATGACACTTTCATTGCTTCTGCACTCATTTTTTTCTCCTCTTGTTATTTATATAAATTAATTAAAGACCTTTTTGGGAATGATGTAAATGGGTCAATAATGTTTTCAACTAAGAATTGTATTAATCGAGCTTTATTTTACTAATTTTATTGTCTGCTTTTCTCACAAAATAAATTCCTACTGACACCGCAATGAGAGATATCAAAACTTTGAAAGTGATCAATTCCTTGAGGAAAATATAACTCAAAATAGTTCCAAAAATTGGAATTAAATATGAAACTTGTGACTGAAATATCAGTCCATTATTAACTAAAATTCTAAATCTCAATAACCATGCAATTCCAGTAGAAACTAAGCCAAGATATATCACAGATATTGTAGAATCTAACCTTGGCGAGACATTCCATGGTTGTTCAAAAATACTTACAATAGGTATCAAAATCAAAACTGCCCAAACCAGTATTGAGCCAGTTACATTTTCATTTTTTTTCTTACTAATTTTTAAGGTTAGAACACCACCTATTACATAACAAGTTGAACCTAATAGAATTAGTATTGCGGAAAAAAAATTATTTTCATTAATCAAAATATTATCAGAAAATAAGTAAAGTATTCCAGAAAAACCTATTAAGATTCCTATTGTTTTGATAAAATTGAATTTCTCATTTTTTGTGTAAAAATGACCAAGCACAGTTGAACTTAATGGTGTAGTTGACATCAATATTGCTGCCAAATTACTTTGAACTGATTGCACGCCGTAGGCAATTAAAAAAAAAGGAGCTACTAAATTTATAAATCCTATCATCGCAAACCAATGCCAATCCTTTGAAAAAGCTTCAATCTTTATTTTTTTATAATAACAAAGTAACAAAACTGGTATTGCTCCAAAAAATACTCTTAAAAATGCAATAGTAATTGGTCCAAATGAATAGGTTGCAATTTTAATATTAAAAAAAGCTGATGCCCATATTAAAGCTAACAAAATTAATAAAAGATAATCTAATAGTTTTGGTTGTCTCATTCAGTAATATCCTCAATTTTTCCTTTTGTAATTTTCTTTAAATCTGAAAAATTGATTTTAAATATACAATTTGGATGACCTGCAGCAGCAAATAAAAAATCAAACCTATTTAAAGAATTATCTATGTAAATATCAACATTTTCTAAATGGCCTACTGGTGAAACACCACCAATAGTATAACCAGTAATGTTTTTTACATCTTCAGCAGTAGCCATCGAAACATCATTAAATTTAATATTTTTTTTAATTTTTTTAAGGGAAGCTTTCTTATCTCCAGCAACCAAAAATAAACTAAACTTATTATCTGTTTTAAAAAGTAAGCTTTTAACTATAGCTCCGACCTCACACCCTAAAGAAGATGCGGCTTCTAAAGCAGTTCTAGCTGAAGTTTCTAAAACACTTACACTTAAATTTTGATTAAACTCTTTAATAATTTTACCAACCCTTTGAACTGGTTCTTTATCGAGTAATGTCATTATTCAACTCTGAATTGTTAGTATTTTTAGTCTTTTAATTATACACTTATGTAAAAAATGCATAGGTGTTATTAAGTAAAAGAGGATTATTTATCAATCTTTATTTGGTATCACAACCCACTGAATTACAGAGGAGATATATGAGCGCAAAAAATGTATTAAAAGTTATAAAAGATAGAGAAATTGATTACGTTGATCTAAGATTCACTGATCCTAGAGGTAAACTTCAACACGTGACGATGGATACTAAGGTAGTTGACGAAGATATGTTAAACGATGGAATTTTCTTTGACGGCTCCTCAATTGCAGGTTGGAAAGCCATCAATGAATCTGACATGATTTTAAAGCCTGATTTAAGCAGAACTGTAGTTGATCCATTTACATCTCATAATACATTAAATATTTTTTGTGATATTTTAGATGCAATAAAAAAAGATCCTTACGAAAGAGATCCTAGAGGTACAGCAAAAAAAGCTGAGGCATATTTAAAAAAATCTGGAATTGGCGATAAAGCATTTTTTGGTCCAGAAGCTGAATTTTTTGTATTCGATGATGTAAGATTTAAAAATGACATGAATGAAACTGGCTTCAAAATTGATAGTACTGAAGGCCCTTACAACACTGGAAAAAATTATGAAAATGGAAATATGGGACATAGACCTGGCATCAAAGGTGGTTACTTCCCAGTTCCTCCTGTTGATAGTGCACAAGATATGAGAAGTGAGTATTTGAAAGCAATGAAAGACATGGGTATTAAAGTTGAGAAACATCACCATGAAGTTGCTCCAAGTCAGCATGAACTTGGAATGTATTTTGGAACTTTAGTTGACCAAGCTGATAACTTGCAACTATATAAGTATGCGGTTCATATGGTTTCACATTCATTTGGAAAAACCGCAACTTTTATGCCTAAACCAGTAAAAGGTGATAATGGATCAGGTATGCATGTGCACCAATCAATTTGGAAAGGAAATACAGCATTATTTTCAGGAGATAAATATGCTGGCTTATCCGATTTAGCTTTACACTATATTGGTGGAATTTTAAAACATGCAAAAGCTATAAACGCTTTTTCAAACGCAACAACCAATAGTTACAAAAGATTGATCCCAGGATTTGAAGCCCCAGTGTTATTAGCTTACTCAGCAAGAAACAGGTCAGCTTCATGTAGGATCCCTATTACTCTAAGTAAAAAGGCTGCGAGATGTGAAATTAGATTTGGTGATGCAGCTGGAAACCCATACTTAACTTTTGCAGCAATGCTTATGGCTGGACTAGATGGTATTAAGAATAAAATTGATCCAGGTAAATCTTTCGATAAAGATCTTTATGCTTTATCTGAAAATGAGGTTAAAAAGATACCTACTGTTTGTGGCTCATTAAGAGAAGCAATGGAAAGTTTGGATAAGGACAGAGATTTTTTAAAACAAGGTAACGTTTTCACTGATGATCAGATAGATGCTTACATTGCTTTAAAATTTGAGGAAATACATAATTTTGAACACACACCACACCCAATAGAGTTCGACATGTATTATAGTTGTTAAAAATTATTGTCTAGTAGTGGCAATCTTATTTTTGCCTGGACCTTTTTTAACAACGTAATCTTGAGTTCCATTAGCTCCTGTCTCAACAGATTTGATTAAAGATCTTTGAAGGCTTTTTCTTTTCTCTTTTCTGTCTTCAGACGCTAATAAATTTCTAAATTCAAAAACGTTCATATAATGATTATATACTAGATATGCATTTTAAGCAATACAGCTATGCAACTTATGAGATACTAAATTTTATTCTACTTTGAAAGATTCCCCACAACCACATCTCTCTGTTTCATTGGGATTATTGAACACAAAAGTTGAGGAAAAATCCTCTTTTTTGTAATCCATTTCTGTACCTAATAAATACATCACTGCAGCAGAATCTATAAAAACCTTAACTCCCTTGTCCTCAATTACCTCATCATTCGGGTTAAGTTCTTTAGAATATTCCATTACATATGACATGCCTGCGCATCCTCCAGATTTAACTGAAACTCTCACTCCTAAAGCATCTTTTTCGGCACTAGACATGATTTCTTTAATTCTGTTTGCTGCATTTTCACTTAATTTAATTATAGGATTCATTACAAATTTAACTCCAACTTAGCAGCATCTGACATCATATCTTTGTTCCAAGGTGGGTCCCAAACTAATTGAAGATCAACATCATCAATTTCTTCAACTTGCATAGCTCCTTCTTTTACTTCTTTTGGTAAACTTTCTGCAACAGGACAATTTGGTGTGGTTAAGGTCATTTTAATTTCAGCTTTTTTTCCTTTTACTTGAATATCATAAATTAAACCAAGTTCATAAATATTAACTGGTAACTCAGGATCATAAATTTTTCTAATTTCATTTATAATTTTTTCTTTTATTTCCATAATATTAATCTTCTGTACTCACTTGGTTTCCATCATCTTCCATTGCAGAAATCAAAGTATGCCATGATAAAGTAGCACATTTTACTCTCATAGGATATTGTTTTACTCCTGATAGACACATTAGTTTTGTTTTATCATCTTCTTCTAAAATTGTAGACTTTAATTCAGGATTTTCTTTTATCATTCCCAGAAAATCATCTATGATCTCCTTTGCTTCATTGTCACTTTTGCCTTTAATCAAATCTGTCATTATTGAAGCTGAAGCCATTGATATAGCACAACCACTTCCTTCAAAAGAAATATCTTCAACTTTTTTTTGATTGTTCAGTTTTAAATAAACATGCACATTATCCCCACATAAAGGATTATTCCCTTTCGCATCTTTATTAAAATTCTCAGTCTTCCTTAAATTTCTTGGATTTTTTCCATGTTCTAAAATTATTTCTTGATATAATTCTTTTAAATTCATTTTAAATCAAAAATTTTTTTACATTTGTTTATTGACTCATTTAATTGATCAAAATCACTTTTAGTATTATAGACTCCTACTGATGCTCTTGCACTTGCAGGTATTTCAAGTTTGTCGTGTAATATTTGACAGCAATGGTGTCCAGCCCTAATAGCTACTCCATCTTCGTCAAGTATTGTCGCTATGTCATGTGGATGTACCCCTTCAATCGTAAACGATATTACACCGCCTTTATTTTTTGGATTACCAATTAATTTTACTGAATTATTCTTTTTTAAAATTTCTTGACCATATTCTATTAATTCTTTTTCATGTTTAATTATATTTTCAATTCCAATACTTTCTAAAAATTTGATAGACTTATCAAAAGCTATCACCTGTGCAGTGGCCATAGTGCCTGCTTCATACTTATTTGGAAGATCACCATAAGTAATACGATCTTTTTTAACTTCTTTAATCATTCCACCACCACCTTGATAAGGCGGTAATTCTTCAAGCCATTTTTTTTTTCCATACAAAATTCCAAGTCCAGTCGGTCCATACATTTTATGACAAGAAATTGCATAAAAATCACAATCCAGATCTTGCATATCAAGTTTCAAATGTGGTGCACCTTGGCATCCATCTACAACAACAATTATATCTTTTGCGTGTGCAAGCTCAGTAATCTCTTTGATTGGCAGGATTGCGCCAGTGACATTCGATAGATGATTAATGGCAATCACCTTTGTTTTTGGTGTAATCTTTTTTTCAATATTTTCAATTGGAATTTCTCCATCCTCATTTATTTCAGCAAAATTAATCTTTATATTTTTTGATTTTCTCAAATAGTGCCATGGTACATAATTTGAATGATGCTCTAACTCAGTGAGTAAAATTTCGTCACCTTCATTCAAATACTTTTGGCCAAGTGTATTAGCAACCAAATTGAGGGCTTCAGTTGCACCCTTAGTAAATACAATCTCATTTTTATCTTTTGCATTAATATATTTTTGGACGGAAGATCGTGTATTTTCATATAAATTTGTAGCTGCCACTGCCAAATAATGAATACTTCGGCCCACATTTGAAAATTCTTTAGTATAGAATTCGTTTATTCTATCAATAACAACTTTAGGTTTTTGAGAAGAGTTAGCACTGTCCAAATAAACTAGATCATTGTTTTGTATCTTTTCATCAAAGATAGGAAACTCTTTTTTAATATTATCTATGTTCATTTTTTTAAACCAATCATTTTTTTTAATAAATCTTTAATTTCAGCATCAGTAATCTTTTCGATTACATCGAGTAAAAAACCATTTATCAATAGTCCTTTAGCTTGTTTATAGTTTAGTCCTCTAGACATTAAATAAAAAATTGAATTATCATCAAGACAACCAGATGCTGATCCATGAGAACATTTAACATCATCAGCATAAATTTCTAATTCTGGTTTTGCGTTAAACTCTGAGGTTTCATCTAACAAAATTGCTTTACTTAATTGATATCCATCTGTTTTCTGAGCCTTTGAGTCTACATATATTCTTCCTTGATAAGCAGACTTTGTATTTTTTCCAAGCACACTCTTAATTAACTGATAGCTTTTTGTATTTTCAACCAAATGATTTATAGTAGTTCTTATTTCGTGCTGTTTATTATCATCTAACGAAAAAATACCATTTATAAATGCTGAAGAATATTTGCCTTTTAGATTACAATTTATCTCATTTTTGAAATAATCTGAACCTGCAGAAAAAACAAAAGTTTCAGAAATACTATTTTGTTTTTGATTAATATCATTAAATGAATATTTTAGATTTTTATTCAACGACTTATCAATTTTATAATTTTTAAGAATCGCATCTCTATCCAAATTAAAATTATAAAAAATATTCATAAAATTTTTTTCACTATCATCAGTAAAGAAATCTATTAATTTTAGTGAGCTGTTTTGTTCAAGCTCAAAATCTAACCTTAAATTAATATTCTTTGATTTCATTTTCTCATTAGTCAAATGATAAATGATTAAGGGTTTTTTTAATGAGTAGCCTTTTTTAATTAAAATTTTAAAATGTTTATTACTAAATGCAATATTCAAATCAATTAATGAATTATCGTTTTCAGACTTATCAATTGTGTAAGAGTCCTCAATTATTTCAATCTGTTTTTTATCCTCATAACTAAAGTCAATTTTTTCAATTCTTCCATTAATAAAAATAATTTTATTATGTTCTAAATCATCTATAAAAATTGAGGAATCAATCTTATTTTCAATTGAATAATCATTATAAAAACTCAAATCTGAAATATTATTACTAATTATTTGATTTATATCTAAAAACTTCCAATCTTCTTGTTTTCTATTTGGGAAACCATTTTCAATAAATTTATTTAGGTAAGACTTTTTTATCTCAATATCTCTATTTGAAAAATTAGAAACTTCTTTTATTTTGTTAAAATCTATTTTTAATTGTTCCTTCATCTAATTAAAACTCTCATATCCTTTTTTTTCTAATTCTTTTGCAAGTTCAGGTCCACCTGATTTAATAATTTTTCCATTCATTAAAACGTGAACGAAATCTGGCTTAATATAATCTAATAGTCTTTGATAATGAGTAATGATTAAAAAAGAATTTTCATTATTCCTTAATGTGTTCACACCATCTGCAACTATTTTTAGAGCATCTATATCTAAACCTGAGTCTGTTTCATCTAAAATTGAAAGTTTTGGCGCCAGCATTGACATTTGTAGAATTTCGTTTTTCTTTTTTTCTCCACCAGAAAAGCCTACATTTAATTGCCTATTAAGTTTTTCTTCATCAAATTTAAGTTCCTTAGCTTTTTCTTTTACGAGTTTTAAAAACTCGATAGCATCAAGTTCTTTTTGTCCACGAGCTTTTCTAATTGCATTTAAAGAAGTCTTTAAAAAAATATTAGTATTTACCCCAGGAATTTCTAAAGGGTATTGGAAGGCTAAAAATATACCTTTGTGCGCTCTTTCCTCAGTTTCAAGTTCAAATAAATTTTTATTTTCAAATAATATTTCTCCAGATACCTCGTAACCTTTTTTTCCCGATAAAATATTAGATAAAGTACTTTTTCCAGAGCCATTGGGACCCATTATTGCATGAACTTCACCTGGGTTTATATTTAGTGAAAATCCTTTTAAAATTGACTTATTTTCAACATTTGCGTTTAAGTTATTAATTTTCAGCATTAACCCACGCTCCCTTCAAGACTAATTCCAACAAGTTTTTGTGC
Source organism: uncultured Pelagibacteraceae bacterium (assembly GCA_902632935.1). GTDB lineage: Bacteria > Pseudomonadota > Alphaproteobacteria > Pelagibacterales > Pelagibacteraceae > Pelagibacter. The sequence continues at coordinate 69,929 of CACPEJ010000001.1, read as the reverse complement.
CTCTACAGCAAACTCCATTGGTAATTGCTGAAGAACTTCTTTGCAAAATCCATTAACGATTAACCCAACAGCTTCCTCAGGATTTAATCCTCTTTGTTGACAATAGTGTAATTGCTCCTCACTTATTTTTGACGTTGTTGCTTCATGAGCAACATTTGAGTCGAAATTTTTGTTCTTTATATAAGGAACAGTATGTGCTCCACATTTATTTCCCATTAAAAGAGAGTCACATTGGGTATAATTACTAGAATTTTTTGCTTTTGAATTTATATCTACTAATCCTCTATAGGTCATATCAGAAAATCCGGCACTAATACCTTTGGAAATTATTTTACTTTTAGTATTTTTACCAAGGTGGATCATCTTTGTCCCTGTATCTGCTTTTTGATGATTGTTTGTAATTGCTATTGAATAAAATTCTCCAATTGAGTTATCACCCTTTAAAATACAACTAGGGTATTTCCAAGTTATAGCAGAACCTGTCTCTACCTGTGTCCAAGAAATCTTAGAATTTTTTCCCTTACATAGTCCTCTTTTAGTTACAAAATTATAAATTCCCCCTTTTCCATTTTCATCTCCTGGGTACCAGTTTTGAACAGTTGAATATTTAATCTCAGCATCATCAAGAGCTATTAGTTCAACGTTAGCAGCGTGTAATTGATTTTCATCTCTCATCGGTGCAGTACAGCCCTCTAAATAACTCACGTAACTTCCTTTATCAGCAATAATTAAAGTTCTTTCAAATTGACCAGTTTCTGATGCGTTAATTCTGAAATAGGTCGAGAGCTCCATTGGACACTTTACACCCTCAGGAATATAAACAAATGACCCATCGGTAAAAACAGCAGAGTTTAATGTCGCAAAAAAATGATCTGTTGTTGGAATTACTGTTCCTAAATATTTTTTTACCAAATCAGGATGTTTTTGTATTGCTTCTGACATTGAACAAAAAATGATTCCATGTTTTGTTAATTCACCTTTAAATGTTGTGGCTACTGAAACAGAATCAAATACCGCATCCACAGCTATTCCATTTAATCTTGCTTGCTCTTGAAGGGGAATTCCTAATTTATTATAAGTTTCTAAAAGTTTAGGATCTAATTCGTCTAAGCTCTTAGGTTTATCCTTCATGCTTTTCGGAGCCGAATAGTAATATAAATCTTGATAATCAATTTTAGGATACTTAGGTTTTTGCCAGTTAGGCTCTTTGAGAAGCTTAAATCTTTCAAATGCTTTTAATCTAAAATCCAACATCCATTTAGGCTCTTTTTTAATATTTGAAATAAACTTGATTATATTTTCATTTAGACCTTTTGGTGCTCTAATATTTTCAATATCAGTTGTAAAACCGTATTTATAATCTTTTAAATTTTCTATATCTTTTTCTCTAGTATCCATTTTATAATCTTCTTTCAAAGTTTTCTTTTACTAAGTCGTCTAAACTTTTTTTATCAAAAAAATTATTGATATGAGTTTCAAGTTCATCCCAAAGATTGTGAGTTAAACATTTTGTAGATTTACCATTGCATCCTTTTTTTGACTCTTTTTTACATTGGACAGTTTTTACTTTTTCGTCTACTGCATCAAAAATATTTGTTAATTTTATTTCTTTAGCTTTCCTATTTAAAATATATCCACCTTGAGTTCCTCTAACGCTTTGAACAATTTCTTTTTTTCTCAATTTTGAAAAAATTTGTTCTAAATAATCTAACGAAATGCCTTGTCTTAAAGATATATCTCTTAGAGAAACTGGATTAATTCCATCGAATCTAGCCAAATCCACTAAAGCCATTACCGCATATCTGCCTTTAGAAGTAAGTCTCATAATTCCTTATTTTATTGGGGTATATATAAACCTGACCAAAATAGTCAAGTATCATGAGTAAAAAAAAGCTAACATTTTGTCACGCAGTTGTGATAAACCTAATTTTTTTTTGAGAATAATAATCAATAACAATTATGGAAAATAAAATATTAGAAATATTTATTCCAGGACCTGCAGGTAGACTTGAAGCCAAATATTATAAGAGTAAAAAAAATACTTCACCAATAGCTTTAGTTTTACAACCGCATCCTCAGTATGGAGGGACAATGAATAATAAAGTTGTCGTGGAAACTTTTCATACTTTTATGGAAAATGATTTTTCAGTTTGCAGAGTAAATTTTAGAGGCGTTGGAAAGAGTGATGGAGAATTTGACAATGGCCAAGGTGAATTAGCAGATGCTGCAGCTGCTCTTGATTGGTTAGAGAGGGAAAATTTTGATAATTCTCAGTGTTGGGTTTCAGGTTTTTCTTTTGGGTCATTGATTGCTATGCAACTTTTAATGAGGAGACCAGAGATAAATAGATTTGTCGCAATCTCTCCCCAACCAAATGTTTATGATTTTTCATTTTTGTCTCCGTGTCCAACTTCTGGAATAATGATTTATGGAAAAAAAGATGAATTGGTACCTGTTGAACATATCAATGAACTAAATAAAAGATTAAGTGCGCAAAAAGGTATTAAAGTTGAATTTCAATCAATCTCAGAAGCAAATCATTTTTTTTCAAAAAATGAGAATGCACTTTCAAAGTCTCTTGATAAATACATTAAAAAAGAAACAGCTTTGTATTAAAAATTTTCGACTAAAACTCCACCAGTTACCGATTTTATACATCTAGTTGTATTTGGAAATGAAATAGGCATACCTTTTAATGATCTTATCGCTAAAAAAGCAAAAGCTTGGGACTCGATAAAGTCTCCATCTAATCCATATTGATCAATTGAATTAAGATTTATATCATCAAAATTACTTTTTATACTTTCTAAGAGATATTTATTTTTTCTCCCTCCCCCACATACTAACCATTTACTTTTTTGAGAATTATTCTTATTGTGAATAAAATTCATTCCATTGGAAATTAATTTCGCGGTGAAATCCGTAATTGTTGCAGCACCATCCTCTAATGAAAGTCCTTTTGCAAAAAAAATATCAAAATTTTTAATATCTAAAGATTTTTCAAAATTAGATTGTTCAGTAAAATTGTCCAAAGCTTGATTTAAAATTAATTTGTCTGTTTTTCCAGATCTTGCTACTAAACCTTCTTTGTCATACCCTTTTTTTGAATTTTTTCTCATCCATTCATCTATCAAACAATTGCCAGGTCCAATATCACATGCATAAATTTTTTCTTCTAAATCCAAATTATTATATTCTATTGTAGACGTTACATTAGAAATACCTCCAATATTAAGAATATTCATTGGAAAACCTAAATTAAATTTTTTATTTAATTCATTAGCTAAAGCATTATGAAAGATTGGCGCTAGAGGAGCGCCCTGCCCCCCATTTTCTAAATCATTTTGTCTAAAATTATAAATAACTTTCTTTTTCGTTAATTGAGATAGTAGCAATCCGTCACCCAATTGTTTTGTAATTCTTTTTTCTGGAGCATGAAATATCGTTTGACCATGGAAACCAATTAAATCGACATCAGATTTTGATAATTCAAGGCTCTTATTAACAGCCTTAAAATGAAATAAAGTTATTTCTCTTTCTAAATCTTTGATTTCAACTTGATATTTGATTAAATTATCTGGACTTAAGATTTTATCCCTAATTTTAAGTATTTTTTGAGTTAATTCCTCATCATACTGAAAATATTTATCGATTAATATTGAAAATTCTTGATTACCATCTGACTTAATTATGGATACATCTACTCCATCTGATGAGGTACCACTCATTAAACCCATTGCTGTATAAATCTTATCCATTCTTACTTTTTTTTATTAAATAATGTATATTGTGGAACTATAGACTTATGGATAAATTTTTAAAAGAATTTAAAGATAGAGGCTACTTCTATCAATGCACGAATGAAAATGAATTATCCAAATTAATAGATAAAGAAAAAATTAAAGGTTACATAGGTTTTGATTGTACTGCTGAAAGTCTTCATATTGGAAGTTTGCTTCAAATCATGTGTCTTAGACTTCTTCAAAAATATGGGCACAGACCGATTGTCTTATTAGGTGGAGGGACTACCAGAATTGGAGATCCTTCAGGTAAAGACAAAACAAGGAAAATTTTAACTGAAAAAGAAATAGATAAAAATACAAAAAATATTGAAAAAATATTAAAAAAATTTTTAAATAATAACGATCCAAAAACAAAACCTATTTTTGTAAATAATTATTCTTGGCTCAAAAATTTAAATTATATTTCATTTCTAAGAGAAATAGGAAAACATTTTACAATCAATAAAATGCTTACTTTCGAAAGCGTTAAAACTAGATTGGATAGAGAACAATCTTTAAGTTATATGGAATTTAATTATATGATTTTGCAAGCTTATGATTTTTTAGAGCTAAATATAAAAGAGAATTGTTCCTTACAAATAGGAGGTTCTGATCAATGGGGAAACATTGTCAATGGAACAGAACTTATAAAAAGGTATTCTAGTAAACAAGCTTATGGTTTAACTACCCCTCTCATTACATTATCCTCAGGAGCAAAAATGGGAAAAACTGAGTCAGGTGCTATTTGGTTAGATGAAAAATTATTATCATCATATGACTATTGGCAATTTTGGAGAAATATCGATGACAGAGATGTAATAAAATTTTTAAAGATGTTCACAGATTTAGATATTAAAGAAATTGATAAAATTAAGGATGAAGATATTAATAAACTTAAAATTAAGCTAGCTAACGAGACAACTACTATGCTTCATGGTTTAAAAGCTGCTAAAAGTTCAGAACAAGCGGCAAAAGAAGCTTTCTCAGGAACTTCGCTTGGTTCAAATTTACCTTCAATTAAAATTAAGAAAGCTGATATTGAAAATAAAATTAGTATTATAGATCTCGTGATCTTATCTAAATTAGAAAATTCAAAAAGTGAAATCAGACGTCTTATTAAAGGAAATGCAATAAAACTGAATGATGAAATTATATCTCAAGAAAATCTGATTATTTCTTATGAATTATTCAGACAAAATTATTTAAAACTTTCTGTGGGAAAAAAAAGACATCTAAAAATTGAGTTAAGTTAATTCTTTTTAATTTTTTCCAATGTTCTTGTAATAAATCTGGGTGTTAAAGTTTTGACAGGATTTACTGAAGTTTTTAAATTTTTTGGAGGACCTTTGATCTTAAAACTTACTCCAAATACTCCCTCACCGGTTTTTTTTCCAACTAATATTTCACCTAGCATAGGTAATGAACCAATAAAATTATTAATTGTTGTGGCTGGCACCAATGTGCCCTTTAAACTAATTAATTTATTTTTTTCAACATAGCCCTCCATTAAAATAGATATTGCAGGACCAATCGCATAGATTTCTTCTATGGTCATTAAATCACCCTCATTTTTAAAATTCATTTCAAATTCCGTGAAACGTATACCTTCTCCAGATAAAATATCCGCAATACCTTGTAAGGATGCTAACGTGAGAATCTTTGTCAATATAGGTAGCTCTTTTAATTTAAAATCATAAATTTTTATTTGTGAAACAGATTTTTTTGATTTTTTTGAACTGAAGAAATCGAGTGATCCTTCATCAAAACCTTTTATAAATTTATATCTTTTTACAATAGGTTTTGCCTCATCAACAAACAAGGTAGTAATTTTATTATTATTATCTTTATTTATTGTGAGTTTTAGTTTTTTATTTTTTGAAAAGCTTCCAATTAAGTCAGCTTTGTGTATTTCTTTATTTTTGATTAAAATATCTCCTTTGAAATTTGATAAATGATATTCGCTATCTAAAAAAATTTTTTTTACATCAATTTTCAAATTACTATTAATATCTATAATTTTAGTATCTTTATAGTCATCTGATAATAGATCCTCAATTAAATTATCAGCATTAAAACTAGACCCAGTTAAAAAATATTTTTTTTTATTCATTTTTAATCTTATTGAGTTTTTTTGTTTATCATCATCAAGATATTCTAAATTTAATTCATCTAATCTAGAAATTTGAAATTTTTCATTAAAGACTAGATCTTTTATCTTAATATAGTTTTCATCTTCATTAAGATTAAAAGTTTCAATTACAAGTTCATTATTTCTATTTTTAGATCCTTTAAAATTTAGAATAACCTCATTTTTATCCTTTTTTTTGTAATTTAAATAATCAACTTTAAAAGGATTGTCTTTTATTTTTAGAGTTATTTCAAAATTTTCAGTTTTATTCTTATTTGAAAAAAAATACTCTATATAATCATTTTCATTTTGATAATTTAAATTTCCATTTCCCTCAATAGTAAAATTATTCTTTTCATATTGTAATTTTATTTTTTGATCTAAGAGAGAAATTGTTTTTTTTTGTTTAGGAAAAAATCTTTTTAATTTCAAATTATTTGGTATTATCAATTCATGAACTAGTATTGCTGAATTAATTTTGAAATTTTCAAATTTAAATCCTTTTTGTATTTCAAAAGAAAAATTATTATTTGAAGTTAATGATATTTTTTCTATTTCAAAATTTGGTAAAAATGGTTTTACTAATAAATCTATATTTCTTTTATCTAAATCAGACTTTTTGTGCGCAAAAGTGCCATCTACAATAAAATCATCATTCTTTTTTTTTATTGATACTTTTTCTGACGAAAATCCTACTCTATTAAATTTAAAATTAAGATCTTTAACTAAGAAATTATTTCTACTATAGTCAAAAATAAAGTCTAATTTGCGAAGATTGTATTTTTTTAATACATTTAATTCAACATCTTTTACAAGACCATTGATCTCATAATTGCTTTTAATATTTCCATTTGAATCAAATTCTAATTTTAAATCAGCAATCAAATATCCTTTTTTAATGGCTTTTTCCATTATGAATAGTTCAGGAGTATTTTTAAATGATCTTAAAAAAGAAATTAAGTTTTTTAACTCAAGAGATTTTGATGAAATCTCTAAATTTTCAATTGAAAACTTATCTTCTATTAAGGACTTTAAAGAAAGTTGTGTTTTAATATTTTCAATTTCTATTTTTTTACTTTGATTTATTAAATTTGTGCCAATCGTTTTAGCTTGAAGTTTAAATTGAAATGGATCTAAAATTAATTTTATTTCTTTTAATTCAACTTCTAAATTCTTATCAAATTTTCGAATTTTTTCTGTTATTTGACTATTAAATTTATCAGTCTCAACTCCAAAAATACTTAGGTACGTTAAAGTAATAAATATTAAAAATAATATAGTTATAAAAAGTTTAAAAAATATTTTCATTATGTTTGATACAGCGATTGTTCTAAAAATTCATCAATTTCCCCATCTAAAATCTTATCTGGATTAGAGCTTTCAAAGTTAGATCTATTATCTTTTACTAATCTATATGGTTGTAAAACATAAGATCTTATTTGATGTCCCCAACCTATTTCAGATTTTGATGACTCGGTATTTTCATTTTCTTTTTCTTTTTTTTTTATCTCAAAATCATAGAGTCTTGCTCTAAGCATGTTCATGCATGTCTCTTTATTTTTATGTTGAGATCTTTCATTTTGACATTGGACTACAATTTTAGATGGTAAATGTGTAATTCTAACTGCACTATCAGTTGTATTAACATGTTGGCCACCAGCACCACTAGATCGATATGTGTCAATTCTCAAATCTTTATCATGAATTTCAATATTAATATTTTCATCCACGACTGGATAAACCCAGATACTAGCAAAACTAGTATGACGTCTTGCACCTGAGTCAAATGGGGAAATTCTTACTAACCTGTGTATTCCAGACTCTTTTTTTAACCAACCAAATACATAATCACCCTCAATTTTAATTGTTGAGGATTTTATACCTGCCTCATCACCCTTATGTTCACTTATTAATGTTGATTTATAATTTTTATTATCAGACCATTTTAAATACATTCTTCTCAACATATCTGCCCAATCTTGGCTCTCAGTACCTCCGGCGCCAGCGTGAATTTCTATGTAACAATCAAAAGAGTCAGACTCATTTGATAAAAAACAATTGATTTCATTTTTTTTCGCTAATTTTCTTAAATTCTTGATACTTTCTAAAACCTCATTTTGTATGTTTGTGTTATTTTCTTCTAAAGCTAATTCATACAAATCTCCTAAATCTTTTAATTGATTTAAAGAGCTTTTGTGAGAATTGATCAGGTCTTCATATAATTTTTTTTCTTTAAGTATTTTTTTTGAATTAGACTTATTTTGCCAAAAATCAGGATTAAGAATAGTTTTATTATGACTTTGTAATTTTAAATCTATCTTATTTTTATCAAAGATACTCCTTAACTCTTTGATTTATTTTTTCTATCTCTTTTTTATAATCTGTATATTTATGATCCATTAATAAAACTTTAATATATTATTCGTATCTAATCTATTATTATTATTTAAATATAACACTTTGCCATCAATAACATTCTTGCTTTTATATGCTTCTAAAATTGTATCTTTAGATGAAAATTTTGCTTTTTGACCTGTCGTCGGGTCAACTACCATCATTGTAATTCCATCAGCAACTTTAAATGGTCGAGCGTCAGATTTTCTAATAGCTGATTCGATAAATTCCTTAAAAATTGGTAGTGCTGTTTTTGAACCAGTTTCAAATTTTCCTAAGGGTTGAGGATTGTCCATACCCACATAAACTCCAATAACATAATTTGATGTGAACCCAATAAACCATGCATCAGTATTTTTATTAGTTGTTCCTGTTTTGCCCGCAAGATTCAAATTTAAATCTCTAAGTTTTTTTCCTGTTCCTCTTTTTACAACACCCTCTAGCAAAGAAGTAATTTGGTAGGCTGTCTGAGGAGAAAATACTTGTTTAAAATTATTTCCTACATTAGGAAAATCTTTACCAGTATATGAAAGTTTATCACAATTTAAGCATGATCTATTTTCATTATTTAAAATTGTGTTTCCCTCACTATCCTGAACACGATCAATCAAAATTGGTGAAACTAATTTTCCTCCATTTACAAAAGCTGAATATGCAGATGTGAGTTTTAACAAAGTTGTTTCGGCAGAACCCAGAGAAATAGATAAAAGCTCATCAGGATTTTCATAAATGCCGAGATCTCTAGAAAATTTGGCAACTTTATCTACACCTAGATTCTGTGCAATTCTTACTGTCATTAAATTTCGTGACTTTTCCAAACCAATTCTCAAAGTTGATGGCCCATAAAATTTTTTTCCATAATTTTCTGGCTTCCACATTTTTAAATCAGTTCCTTGATCTAAAACTAACGGTGCATCTAAAACTAATGAAGAAGGAGTGTAATTATTTTCAAGAGCTAAAGCGTAAACAAATGGTTTAAATGCTGAACCGGGTTGCCGCAAAGCTTGTGAAGCCCTATTAAACTCACTATTTTTAAAACTAAATCCACCGCTAAGAGCAACGACTCTACCTGTGAAAGGATCCATCACAACTATACCACCATTTATTTTTGGTAATTGTTTAAGGCTAAACTTGTTATCTCTTATATTCTTAACATAAATTATGTCTCCCACTCTAAAAAGATCATCTAATTCTTTTTTAGTCCAAGAAATATTATTGTAATCTATAATTCCTTTGATTTTATCTTTTGTTTCTATTTCTAAAGAAAATTTAGAAATCTTTTTTATTATTGCAATTTTCCAATCAATTGAATTCTCTAAATCGTATTTATCTAAACCAACAAACCAATTTTTAGAATATGATTTATTAAATAATGGACCGCGCCAACCTTTACGTTGATCATATTTGATTAATCCATTTCTTAGAGAGTTTGTTGCTATTTTTTGTAATTCTAGATTTATTGGTGTGTTTATATTAAAACCTTGATTGTAAACTTTTTCATATGATAGAATTTCAATGATATTTTTTCTTACATCCTCAATAAAATATTGAGCATCTTCTAAATAAATTCTTTTAGTTTTTTTTAATTGAATATCTTTTTTCCTAAAATTTTGATAATTTTTTTCTGTTATAAAATTATTGTCTAATAAATTTTTTAAAACTAAATCTCTTCTAAATTTTGCTAATTCAATATTTCTATATGGATTATATTTGCTTGGCGCCTTAGGTAATGCAGCTAATAAAGCAGCTTCTTCGTAATTCAATTCTTTTATTGATTTGTCAAAATACTCAAGACTTGCAGCAGCTACTCCATAAGCCCCGCTGCCGAGATAAATTTGATTTAAATATAGCTCAAGTATTCTTTCTTTCGATAATGCTCTTTCAATTCTAAATGCTAAAATGGCCTCTTTAATTTTTCGGTTTAAACTGACTTCATTAGTTAAAAGAAAGTTTTTTGCTACTTGTTGAGTAATTGTTGAGGCACCTTCTAGTCTTTTAGATGTAAGAACATTTTTAATATTATTTATAATTGCTCTTAAAACCCCTTTAGCATCAACTCCTGGATGAGAAAAAAAATTTTTATCTTCGGCAGATAAAAAAGCATTAATAACATTTTTAGGAATTGAACCATAAGGAACAAATATTCTCTTTTCTTTGGAAAAATCTGCAACTAAATCACCATTCCCAGAATAAACCTTGCTTGAGACAGGAGGTTTGTAATTTTTTAAAAATTTGTAATCAGGTATATTGTTAGAATAATTCCATAAAATAGCTAAAACAATTATTGATGAAATTAATGAAAAACTAATAAAACCAATAAATAAATTTTTTAAAATTTTGCTCATTTTGTTTCCATTATATAAGGGAATTTGTTAAAGATATGGCATAAGAATACAAACAAAATTTTAATAATTTATGAATCAATCAAAAAAAATGTTATGGAAAAAAATTTATATATCGATGCTTCGCATCCAAACGAGATTAGAATTGTACTCAAATCAGGTGAAAAAATTGAAGATTATGAGTATGAAGGTATAAAAAATAATCTAATAAAAAATAATATCTATTTAGGTAAAGTAAGTCGTATAGAACCATCTTTGCAAGCTGCGTTTGTTGATTTTGGGAGAGAACGTCATGGCTTTTTGTCCTTCAACGATATTCAATCTGATTATTATCAAATTCCACAAAGTGATTTAGAAAAAATAAAACAAGAGGAGGAAAGAGTCCGAGAGGAACTATCAAAAAAAGTTGAAGCTAAAGAGGAAGAAAATTTAGCTGAAGGCAAATTAGAGATTGAGGATCCATTAGAAAAAAAAGATCCAATAGAAAAAAAAGATCCAGATGAAAAGGGGAATTTACAAAATGAAAAAGAAAAAAAATATGAGAGTAAATTTAGATTCAAAAGATACAAAATCCAAGAGGTAATCAAGCCCAATCAAGTAATTTTAGTTCAGGTTATAAAAGATGAGCGTGGTCAAAAAGGTGCTGCTTTAAGTACATTTATTTCTATTGCGGGCAAATATATAGTTTTAATGCCTAATACACCTAAAGGTGGAGGAATTTCGAGAAAAATTTTTAATCCTGCAGATCGTAAAAAAATAAGAAGTATCTTAAATGAAATTGAAATCCCAAAAGAAATGGGACTAATAGTAAGAACCGCTGGAAGTAATAAAACTAAAAATGAAATTAATCATGATTTAGATACACTTATTAATAACTGGAATCAAATTAAGGAAAATGCTTTAAGTTCTATAGCACCCTCATTAATTCATCAAGAGAGTGAAATAATTAAAAGAACTTTAAGAGATATGTATGATGAAAACACGAAAAATATAATTATTGAAGGTAATGAAGGTTATAAAAAAGCCCAAAATTTTATGAAAATGATGATGCCTTCTCATGTAAAAAAAATAAAAAAATATAGAGGAAAAAAACCTTTATTTATTGAAGAAGGAATTGAACAGAAATTAAATCAAATATTTGAAAGTGAAATAAAATTAAACTCAGGTGGTTACTTGGTAATAAATCCTACAGAGGCCTTGGTATCCATTGATATTAACTCTGGAAGTTCAATTAAACAAAAAAATGTGGAAAGTACTGCTTTAGATACAAATCTTGAAGCAGCAGATGAAATAGCAAGACAAATAAAAATAAGAGATTTGTCAGGACTTATCATAATAGATTTTATTGACATGCTGAGTTATGGTAATAGAAGATCAGTAGAAAGAAGACTAAAAGAAAAGTGTAGATCTGATCGAGCCAGAATTCAAATTGGAAGAATATCGAATTTTGGTCTTTTAGAAATGTCTCGACAGAGATTAAGAGAAAGTGCGGTTAAATGGAATATCAAACTAACAGATGAGTCTTTTGCGCTAAAAATTCTTAAATTAGTTGAATTAAAAGCAGTTTTAAATAAAGCTAAATTTGTAGATTTAAAGGTTTGTAAAAAAATTTCTGATTTTCTAAAAGAAAATTTTATTGAAGACCTTACTTACTTTGAAAAAAAGAATAAAATGAAAATTGATATAATATCTGATAATAGTTTAATAATTCCTGAATATATTATCGATATTAAAAATAAATCTAAGAAAACTATTGAACTTATTGAACAATTTGAAAAATTAAAAAATCTTGAGGAGCAAAAAGTAAATAATGTTATTGAATTAAAAGATAAGAAGAAATTTAAAAAGAAAACTTTTAGAAAAAGAAAATATTATAAAAAAGCTAAATAATTCCAGACTTTGGTGAAGATGGATTTCCGAATAGAGTTTTTTTTATTCTTCCAGATAAATAAGATTGGCGACCAGCAATAACCGCATTTTTAAATGCTAAAGCCATTTGAAATGGTTTTTTTGCTTTAGCAATTGCAGTGTTTACTAAAACCCCATCACATCCTAGTTCCATAGCTATAGCTGCATCTGAGGCTTGTCCTAGTCCAGCATCAATTATTAATGGTAATTTTGTTTGCTTCCTTATTATCTTAATATTAATCTCGTTAATTATACCTAAACCAGAGCCTATTGGAGCAGCTAAAGGCATAATTGCGCAGGCTCCAGAATTTTCTAATCTTTTTGCCATTAAAGGATCATCATTGCAATAGACCATAACTTTAAAACCCTCTTTAGTTAATATCTCTGTAGATTTAAGTGTTTCAATCATTTCTGGAAATAAGTTTTTTTTATCACCTAAAACTTCAAGTTTTACCAATTTCCATCCACCAATCTCTCGTGCTAATCTTAAAGTTCTTAATGCTTCTTTTGAATTAAAACAGCCAGCAGTGTTAGGAAGGTAAGTAATTTTTTTAGGATCAATATAATCCATTAATAATGGTTTTTTTTTATCAGTAATATTTACTCTTCGAACAGCGACTGTGACTATTTCAGCTCCAGATAATTTGATTGCTTTAGCGCACTCATGCATACTTTTATACTTACCAGTTCCAACAATAAGTCTAGAACTAAAATTTTTCTTAGAAATAATAAGTTTATCTTTTTTCAATTTTAACCACCTCCAATAAAATGGACAATTTCTATTTTATCATTATTTTTAAGGTTGATATTTTTAATTTTTTTTTTATCCACTATTTCTTGATTTAATTCAATAGCAACTTTCGCTAATGGAATTTTGTTTTTTTGAACAATACTGAATATTGTTGATTTATTATTGATAGTTTTTAATTTTCCATTTAATTTTATTTTTATTTTTTTTTTCATCGTATATAAAAGCTGAATGAACAATAAAATAATTATTATTAATGGTCCAAATATTAATCTATTAGGTGAAAGAGAACAATCACAATATGGATCGATTACTTTTGACCAACTTAAAAAAGAATGCATAGCGAAATCAAAAGAATTGGGACTTTCCACTGAATTTACACAATCAAATGTTGAAGGGGAATTGGTTAATCTAATACAAAATGCTAGAGAAAAGTTTGATGGGATGATTATTAATGCTGCTGCATTTACTCATACCTCAGTTGCAATTAGAGATGCTTTAGAAATTTTTAAAAAACCTATTATTGAAGTACATATTTCAAATATCTACAAACGTGAAGAATTTAGAAAAAAATCTTTAATAAGTGACGTAGTTACTGGTGGAATATTTGGCCTAAATGCTGATGGTTATATTTTAGCCATAATTTCAATGCAAAAGCTAATCCAAAATGAAAATAGATAAAAAAATAATAAAAGAGTTAAGTGATTATTTGGATGAATTTAATCTTACTGAATTGGAATACACTGAAAAAGATACTAAAATAAAAGTTTCAAAAAATAATATTTCAATCAATAATCAAACAAATCAAACATTATCTAAAGAAATAAGTTCAAATAAAAATTTAGAAAGTCAAAATAATATATCTGGAATTGAAGTTACATCGCCAATAATTGGTACTGCTTACCATGCACCTGAACCTGGAGCTAAAAAATTCGTAGAAGTTGGAAAAAAAATAAAAAAAGGTGACACTGTTATGATTGTCGAAGCTATGAAAACTATGAATCATGTGCCCTCAAGTTCTGATGGAATAGTAAAGAAGATACTTGTAGCTGATGGTCAACCTGTTGAGTTTGGCCAAACCCTTATCATTTTAGAATAATGTTTAAAAAAATTTTGATTGCAAATCGTGGGGAAATTGCAGTCAGAATTATAAGAGCCTGTAAAGAATGGGGAATCTCAACTGTTGCTGTTCATTCTGATGTGGATAGAGAAAGTATGCACGTTAAATTAGCAGATGAAAGTGTTTGTATAGGCTCTCATCAGCCAGCTAATAGTTATTTAAATATTCCTGCACTTTTATCAGCTATAGATTTGACTAATGCTGAAGCAGTCCATCCTGGTTATGGGTTTTTATCTGAAAATGCAAACTTCGCAAAGATACTTGAAGAAAATAAAATCAAATTTATCGGTGCTTCTGCAAAACATATTGAAATGATGGGAGATAAAATTCAAGCAAAAAAAATTGCAAAAGAAAATGGATTACCTGTTATAGAAGGATCTGATGGTGGTGTTCAAGATGTAGCTGCAGCAAAAGACTTGTGTAAAAAAATTGGTTTTCCGGTCTTAATTAAAGCCTCTGGAGGTGGAGGAGGTAAAGGTATGAAAATTGTTCAAAAAGAGGAAGATTTTGAGACAATGTTTTCTACAGCAAAATCAGAGGCAAAAAAATATTTTGGCAATGACGAAGTTTATATTGAGAAATTTTTTCAAAATCCAAGGCATATAGAAGTTCAGATTTTAGCTGGAAAAAATGCAACAATCCATTTACATGAAAGAGATTGCTCAGTTCAAAGAAGACATCAAAAATTAATTGAAGAAACTCCAAGCCCAGTTTTGAACGACGAGATTAGAAAAGATTTATTTGATAGAACTGTAAGTATGGTCAGAAAAATTGGTTATCAAGGAGCTGGTACAGTCGAATTTATTTATGAAGATGGCAAATTTTACTTTTTGGAAATGAATACGAGAGTTCAAGTTGAACATCCAGTTACTGAAATGGTTACAGGAATAGACATAATTAAAGAACAAATATGGATTGCTTTTACTGGTGAAACAGCTCTAAAACAATCAGATATAAATCCTAGGGGCCATGCTATTGAATGTAGAATAAATGCTGAGGATCCAGAAAAAAATTTTCAGCCATCTCCAGGTACAATCGGCATGTGTCATCAACCATCTGGTTTTAGGACAAGAGTAGATGGAGCAATATTTCAAGGTTATAAAGTAACTCCATATTATGACAGTATGATATGTAAACTAATTTGTCATGGTAGGAATAGAGGAGAGGCTATTCAAAGAATGAATAGATCATTAGATGAATTTGTTATTGAGGGTATTACAACAACAATTCCTTTACACAAAAAACTTTTAAGTCATAAAAAATTTATCGAGTCTGATTTTAATGTAAGTTGGCTTGATAATGAAAAGATAGTTTAATAACAGCTCACTAACCAAATATCATACACAGGGTGATCAAATGGAGTTATAGACGGGCTTGATGAAAACATCCAGCCATTAAAAACAAACACATCGTCTTTGTCTTTATTTGTTAGATCACTAACTTGAATATAGGCTGTAATTTCTGGATTATCATCGAATTCAGAATTTTTACACTTCATACTTTTAATTAGAAGATCTTTGTGTTTTTTTGCCTCTCCGTTTTTAAGTTTAATTAAAATATTTTTTGACGAAATTTTATCTAAAATTTTTATATTAGTATAGCTTCCTTCTTGATTTTGCTCAGAATATGCAAAAAAGGGTATGATTAAAAAAAGATATATAAATAAATTAAATTTAGTCTTTCCAAGACCTATATTTTTTTTGAATAGCATTTTTGTTTTTATTTGGATAATAAGCTGATTCTGTACCAGTTAAATTCTCTTGATGGGGTTTTTGCCAGTCATATTTTTTTAATTCATGATTATTTTCTATTTTATTATGAGTAAAATGTATCCATGAATACCACTCAACTGGTATTTTTGATGCATCAATCTCTGAAGCATAGATAACCCATCTTTTTCCATTTTTAGACTCGTAATATTTATTTCCTAAATGATCTTTTCCTACTAATTTACCTGATAAAATTGTTTTTATTCTGGTTCCAAAAGTATCTCGATTCCACCAGGTGAAAATTTTTTTAAAAAGTGTCAACATAATAAAATTATTTTTTTCAATTTAAAATTGTATAAATTAAATTAGACTAAAATTTGTTTTTGTATATAAATTAATTGATTCATTATTCAAATAAAATTTAAAATAATAACTGAGGGTAAATGGCAAAATATTTAGTTGAAACATATTATACTTGTACTTTTAAAGTAAATCATTATTTAGACGACATTAATGAAACTGAGCTTAAAAATTTAGAAAAACGTGACGATGGTAAATTTGAAGTCCTAGACGTAAAACTTGATAATAGAAAAACCAAAAGCTTAGATCCAAATAATAAAAAAATTATTGAAAATAAGAAAATTGATGTAGTAACCTCAAAAAACCAATCATCATCAAAAAATTTAGAGAATATTATCAAGTCAAATAATAATAATTCAGAAAAATCGGGAAAGAGATTTAGTATGCCAGATAGAAGAAAAGGGTACATCCAAAAAGCAACTATCGGTGATCATAAAGTATATTTACACACAGGTGAATATGAAGATGGAAAAATTGGAGAAATTTTTATTGATACAAGCAAAGAGGGTGAATTAGTCAAAGCTCTAATGAACAATTTTGCTATAGCAGTATCTTTAGGTCTACAATATGGGGTTCCACTAGATGAATTTATAAGTGCTTTTGTTGGTACAAAATTTGAACCCTCCGGTAAAGTTCATGGAAATGATAGAATTTTAACCGCAACATCAATTTTAGACTACATTTTTAGGGAATTAGCGATCTCTTATCAAAATAGAGAAGACTTAGCTCATACTCCATCAATTGGTAATTCAGAAATTTCAAATATTGATGAGCAAAACTCAGATGATCAAAATCAACTTTTGAAAATAGTAAAGGATATTACTAGTAAAGGTTTTGTAAGAAATAACTATAAGAAAAATTTAGTTGATTTATCGGATGTTAAGATAAATCTTAAAGGTAAAAAATAATCTATTTTTTTATTTTGAGAGCTAGATTAAGCTCCTTTAATTGATTCTCATCTATTGATGATGGAGCATTCATCATTAAATCTTGAGCGTTTTGATTCATGGGAAACATAGTTACTTCCCTAATATTTTTTTCATTTGCCAAAAGCATTATTATTCTATCAATTCCAGGAGCAATTCCCCCATGCGGTGGTGCACCATAGCTTAAAGCATTAATCATTCCACTAAATTTTTCGTCAACTTGATCTTTATTATAACCTGCAATAGCAAATAATTTATACATAAGTTCAGGAATATGATTTCTTATAGCACCAGATGAAAGTTCAATCCCATTACATACTATATCGTACTGATAGGCTAACATGTCCAAAGGTTTTTCAAAATTAAGTTTTTTAGTATCTCCTTGCGGCATCGAAAAAGGATTGTGACTAAATTCAATTTTATTTGTTTGATCGTTTTTTTCAAACATTGGATAATCAACTACCCAACAAAATGCAAAAACATTATCATCTATTAAATTTAAGTCTTTTGCAATTTTATCTCTAGCCAAACTAGTTATTCGCTCTAAATCCTTTTTTTTACTACAAGCCATAAATACACTATCTCCAACTTTTGCGCTTGTTTTTTTCATGATTTCCTCTAAAGACTCTTTTGAAAAAAATTTACCTACTGGTCCTTTTGCAGAAATACCATTTTCAATAGTAAAATAAGCTAATCCAGAAGCTCCCTCGTCTTTAGCCCATCTATCAATATTATCAAAGAAGCTTCTTGGTTTATCTTTCGTATTCTGAGTAACAATACATCTTACTTTTGAGCCAGACTTCACAAGTTTTTTAAAGATATCAAAAGAAACGTCCTCTCTTTTAAAAGTTTCTGTTATGTCTTCAATTATCAATGGATTTCTAAGATCAGGTTTATCACTTCCATACTTTAAAAGAGCATCTCTATAAGTAATTCTTGGAAATTTTTCTGTCATAATTTTTTTTTTTGAGAATTTTTTAAAGGTGTTAATTAATAATTGTTCAACGACTTTGAAAACATCCTCTTGCTCAACAAAAGACATCTCTAAATCTAACTGATAAAACTCTCCTGGACTTCGATCAGCACGAGCATCTTCATCTCTAAAACATGGGGCGATTTGAAAATATTTATCAAAACCTGAGACCATTATGAGTTGCTTAAATTGTTGCGGTGCCTGCGGCAAAGCATAAAACTTACCTGGATTCAATCTACTTGGCACAAGAAAATCTCTAGCTCCCTCAGGACTAGATGAAGTTAATATTGGTGTTTGAAACTCTAAGAAACCAAATTTATTCATTTCGTTTCTGATAAACGATATAACTTTTGATCTCAAAATAATATTTTCATGAATTTTTTTTCTTCTTAAATCTAGATATCTATATTTTAATCTAATTTCTTCAGAATATTCTTGATCACTAAAAATAGGCATTGGCAATTCTTTGCACTTACCCAAAACAACAAAATTTTCGATAGTGACTTCGATCTCTCCTGTTTCTAT
The DNA here is from genome assembly GCA_902632935.1 of uncultured Pelagibacteraceae bacterium. GTDB lineage: Bacteria > Pseudomonadota > Alphaproteobacteria > Pelagibacterales > Pelagibacteraceae > Pelagibacter. Next base: position 51,014 of record CACPEJ010000001.1, on the reverse strand, counting down.
CTCTTTATTGATTGTATCAGTTGATCTATCAACTACTTTACCCTCTACATTAATAACTGTTTCAAGTTGTAATTTTTCTAAATCTTTGAAGTTTTTATTTTCTTTGTCTACTATACATTGTGTGATGCCATAGTTATCACGTAAATCTAAAAATAAGAGATTTCCATGATCACGTTTCTTATTAATCCAACCTGAAAGTAAAATATTACTCCCGACATTTTTTTTTCTAAGTTCGTTACAATTGTGACTTCTATATTTATTCAATTATTCTCCCAATACTTCTTTAATTGTACTTAAATTTATAGATCTTTTTTTTTTTAAACTTAATTCATCGATTTTATATATAAAATCAACTATTTTTCCATATGATCTATCAATTCTTTTAATAATATAGTCAATTAATTTTTTATCTATTGATATTTGACGATCAGATAAATTTTTTAAAATTAGTGCGAATAAAAGTTCATCATCGGGTTTATCAATATTTTGAAGTAAAAAATTTTTTGATCTTGATTTTAAATCATTCAACTTAAAATCAATACTTACTATAGAACTTTCAGAGGTAACTATTAGATATTTGTTATCTTGTTCAACAATATTACACAGGGTAAAAAATAAATTTTCATTTATCTTTTCAGACACATTTTCTAAAATAATATTTTGAAAGATTTTTATTTTTTTAAAATCATTATCACATAGTAAATTAGCTTCAATTTTAGTTCCTTTATATTTTTTTAAAAAAATATTAATTAAATGTGTCTTTCCAGAAAATTTTTCACCGCTTATATTGAGAAAATTTTTTTCCCATTTAGGCCATTTGTTTAATAAATCAAATATTTGTTTATTGCTTTTTGATACATAAAAATCATCTTCTTTAAAATTACCATCATAATTAAATTTGATAATTTCTTGATCTATATCTTTCATTGTAAAATCCATGTCTTATTCTGAGTGCTAAAAACAAAATTTTTATCTTTCATTAATTTTAAAAATATATTTGGGGTACCATTAAAAACAATTTGATAATAAATATGATTTTTATCAAATTTTAAAACAAAATAGTCATATACTAAATTTATCTCATTTAATATTTTCTCAAAATTTGAAACTTTCAAATTATCATCAGAATCTAATTTGACAAATATTGGAAGTTTAATTGAGGTATTAATTCTATTAAAAATTTTCCAATGATCTTCGTAAATTATTTTTAATTTATCTATTAAATTTATAATATCGTCTTCATCATCAAAATTTATATCAGAAAATGAGAGATTTTTTAAAACTACTTTGTCCTCGATTGTAATTCTTGATAAAATTCTTACGTTATTATTATTTTTAAAAACTAAAGTTACAATTGAGTCATCTAAATTATATTTCCTGGTAATCTCTTTGAAATTATATTTTTCAATTGTCTCGTAATTTTTTTTTATGAGATTTAAATCTTCTAGATCTTCAGTTGGCAAAAGATACTCGAGAAGATGTGATTTTTTATTATGCTTATTCCAATTGTTAAATAAGTTATTTTCTGAAAAGGCTATTAAATTGTCATTTTTTTCTTCTATTATAATCGGAAACAATAAGAATTTTTTTCTATTTGGAACTGATGGGAACACATTTTTATTTTCTAAGTAATTGAAAATTTTTTTTTTGTTAAAAGCGACACCCAAATTTACATAATAAGTCTCATCAATAAACTTTTCCTCTTTTACAGAAAAAGACTCTATCATTCCTTTTATCTCAGCTAATTTTATTCCTTTAATTATTTCTTGATCTGAAGAAACTGTAATAGTTGAGATTAATCTAGCGAAAGCTTTAATAAAACCTTCATCTATAACCTTATTTTTATCAAAATTTATTTCAAACGGCTTTGAAATTTCAATATTATTTACATCAAAAGATTTTGCCTCCACTTTATCTGTGGAAAAAAAAAATATATTTAAAGATAGAAATGCAAAAAAAATATATAAAAAATGTGTAAAATTTTTAAATCTAATTATCATACTTTATAATAATGAATATAAATCTATTAACATACAAAAAAAGCGGAGTTGATATTAAGGCTGCAGATAAGTTTATAAAATTCATATCTTCGATTTCATCAAAAAAAAAGGGCAAAAAAAAGTTTAATAACATAGGTGGTTTTGGTTCTATAACAAATATTCCCAACAATTTAAAAAATCCAAAAATTGTAGCATGCACTGATGGTGTTGGTACTAAAGTAGAAATAGCAAATCTCTTAAAAAAATTTGATACTATTGGTATCGATTTGGTTGCGATGAGTGTAAACGATTTAATAGTCCAAGGTGCAACCCCCCTTTTTTTCTTAGATTATATTTCGATAAACAAAATTGATTTACCAAAACTAAAATCAATTATTAAAGGAATTGTCAAAGGATGTAATATATCTGGTTGTGATTTAGTTGGTGGTGAAACAGCCGAAATGCCTGGTACATATGAAAAAAATAAATTTGATATTGCCGGTTTTGCAGTTGGGTTAGTTGAACAAAAAAAAATTTTAAACAAAAATGATATCAAAGAAAATAACCTTATTCTAGCTATTCCATCAAGTGGGTTGCATTCAAATGGTTACTCACTAGTAAGAAATATTATTAAAAGAAAAAACATATCAATAAATAAAAATATTTTTTTAAAAAAAGAGTTGCTAAAACCAACAAAGATTTATGTTAAAGAAATCTTAAATCTCATAAATAGGAAGCTAATAAATGGTTGTGCAAATATTACTGGTGGAGGTTTACCAGACAATATTAAAAGAGCTATTCCAAATAATCTTTGTGCAGAAATTGATTTAGAAAAGATAAAACCCCTTAAAATTTTTAAATGGTTGAAAAAAAGTGATGTAAATGACTACGAAATGTTAAAAACTTTTAATTGTGGTGTTGGTTTTTGTTTAATCATTAATCCAAGAAATTTAAAAAAAATTAATAAATTTTTTTCTAAAGAATATAAACCTTATGTGATTGGCAAAATATCGAAAAATTCAAAAAAAATAAAATTTAATGGTAAAATCAATTGGTCCTAAAAAAATAAGAACTGCAGTTTTTATTTCTGGAACAGGAAGTAATTTAAAGAATTTAATAAAATTTTCATTAAAAAAAAAATCTCCAATTAAAATAATTTTAATTATTTCAAATAATGCAAAAGCAAAAGGCCTTAAATTTGCAAAACTGTATAAAATTAAAAAAAAAGTTTATAACTATGATAAAAAAAAAATCTCAGAAAAAATAATATTAAAAGACTTAAAGTCAAATGACATTCAACTCATATGTCTCGCTGGGTTTATGAAAATTTTATCTAAAGATTTTATAGGTAATTTTAAAGGAAAAATTTTGAATATACATCCCTCTTTATTACCAAAATATAAAGGATTAAACACACACCATAGAGCAATTCAAAACAAAGAAAAATACTCAGGATGTACAGTACATTTTGTAAACTCAAAACTTGACTCAGGAAAGATAATTCTTCAAAAAAAAGTCAAATTATCAAAAGAAGAAACACCCTCATCTCTTCAAAAGAAAATATTAAAACATGAACATATTTTATATCCAAAAGCTATAAGCAAGATATTTGTTAATCTTTAAAGAAAAAATCAATTTCAATTTTTGCATTTTCGACACTATCAGAACCATGTACTGAATTTTTATCTATTGAAATTCCATATTTTTTTCTGATTGTTCCTTCCTCTGCGTCTTTAGGATTAGTTGCTCCCATTAATTTTCTATTGTCAGCTACAGCATTTTTTTTCTCGAGTATCATTGCAACAATTGGACCAGAAGATAGATATGAGCATAAATCACTATAAAATGGTTTTGTCTCATGAACTTTATAAAATTTTTCAGCCTCTGATTTTTCTATCTGGATTTTTTTTTCTTTAAATATATTAAATCCATTTTTTATAAATATTTGTTTAATTTCATTATCCAGGTTTCTTTCTACTGCATCTGGTTTAATGATTGATAAAGTTTGCTCAGTATTACTCATAATAATCTTCAATTAATTGATTTAATAATCTAACTCCAAATCCAGTTGCACCCTCAGAGTTTAAAGCACCTCCATATTTCGAAAATGCCATACCTGCAATATCTAAATGTGCCCAAGGAGTTTTATTAAGAATGAATCTCTGTAAAAATTGTGCTGCAGTAGTTGAGCCAGCGCCTCCAACATAATTAATATTTTGCATATCAGCATTTTTAGAATTAATTAATTTGTCATAATTTCTATCAAGTGGCATTCTCCATACTCTCTCTCCAACTTTCTGACCTGCATCAAATAATTGTTTGGACAACTTATCATTATTTGAAAAAAGACCTGCAAATTCAGAACCCAAAGAAACTATAATTGCTCCTGTTAAAGTTGCTAAATCAACAATGAATTCAGGCTTATATTTTATTTCTGTGTAAGTAAGCGCATCGGCTAAAACTAATCTTCCTTCAGCATCTGTATTTAAAACTTCAATTGTCTTTCCACTATAAGATTTCACTATATCACCGGGTCTTTGAGCATTACCACCAGGCATATTTTCAACAAGTCCTACAACTCCAATTGCATTTATTTTTGCTTTTCTTAATGCAAGATTTTTCATCAAACCTACAACAACGGCAGATCCAGCCATATCATAAGTCATATCTTCCATGAATTTTGCAGGCTTAAGAGAAATACCACCGGTGTCAAAACAAACTCCTTTTCCAACAAATGCTAAAGGTTTCTTTTTTGCTTTAGCCCCTTTCCACTCTAAAGTAACAAGATAAGACCCTCTTATACTACCTTGTCCTACACCCAGAAGTGCATTCATACCAAGCTTTTTTAATTTCTTTTTATCAAAGACGTTCACTTTAAGACCTAATTTTCTGAGCTGTAATAATCTTTTTGCATATTCATCTGGATGAAGAATATTTCCAGGTTCTGAAACAAGATCTTTTGTTAAATTTGTGCCTTCTATCAAAGATTTATACTTCTTATTTTTATTAAATTGGAAATTTTTGTTTTTGTTTAAAACCTCTAAATAGAATTTTTTTTCTGTACTTTTAGATTTATATTTATTGAATTCGTATGATTTTAATTGGAGACCTTGTGCAAATTGATCAAAAAAGAATTTATTGTTAGGAAAAGTACTTCTTATATTTTGCTCATAAAAATTTGTTTTTACATACAAATTTGATTTTAAATAATTATAAAATTTTGCTCCAATTTTTTCAATGTCTAGTTGGCGTTGACCATCTTTAATTTTTATCAAAATAACTTTTTGAGAGGCATTAATATCTAACGATAAAAAATTTTGGTTATCTAACTTATTTGATTTTAGTGACTTATTTATAAAACTAGAAAATTCAGATATTGGAAGTTTACTAATTTGGCTTATTTGAAAATCTTTATTAGTGAAAAATACATGATTTTTAACAGATTTGAGATTTAAACTATTTCTAATGGTTATTTTTATTGACATTTTTTATATATATGTACTTTGAGTTGTATTTAAATTGTAAACTAATAGTTGAAAATATATAAATATATTTTGATAGAATTCAATGAAAAAAATTTTGTTCAGAAAATTATTATTTGACTGTTTATTTTTTTTTCTGATATCTCTTTTCTCCATTGGCACTATTATATGGGTATTTCAAGCTGTAAATTTCTTGGATATTATTGTTGAAGATGGTCGAAATTATCTAGTTTATCTTAACTTTTCTATACTAAACTTTCCAAAAATTTTAAGCAAATTAGTTCCTTTTGTCTTATTCTTCAGCTTTATTTTCGTTATTGGAAAGTATGAATTAAAAAATGAATTAATCATATTTTGGAATTTTGGAATTAACAAAATTGACCTTATTAATTTTTTTGTAAAATTCTCATTTTTAATAATGCTTTTACAAATATTTCTTACTGCTTTTATAGTTCCAAAAACACAAGATTTGGCTAGATCTTTTTTAAGAGCCTCATCAATAAATTATTTAGAGAATTTCATTAAACCTAAAATATTTAATGATGCAGTGAAAAATTTAACAATTTATAGTAATTCAAAAGATGAATTTGGAAATTTAAAAGAGATTTATCTTAAAAAAGGATCTGGAGATAATTTTCAAATAACTTTTGCAAAAGAAGGGCGATTTAAACAAATAGGCAAGAATCAATTTTTAGAATTAAATTTTGGTGAAACAATCAGTGTAATTAATGACAAGATAACCAATTTTAAATTTAAAAAAACAGATTTTAACTTAAGTAATTTTGAAGATAATACTACTACATATAAAAAGACTCAAGAAGTAGCAACAACAGATCTTGTTAAATGTTATCATAATTTAATGAACTTAAACTTTTTAAACATTAATGAAAATTTTGAAGTTGAAAATTGTAGATCTGAAAATATAGATAATATAATTAAGGAACTATATAAAAGAGTTATCATCCCTTTATATATTCCAGTTTTAATACTCATTTCTTTATTACTGATTTTTAAATCAAAAGAAAATATCAATTATTCAAGGTACAGAATTTTGATTTTCCTAGTTGGTTTTAGCATAATAATCCTCTCAGAAATGACAATAAGATTAATCAATGAAGATTTTATAAAAAATTTAAAAATTTTTGTAATACCAATTATATTAGTTATTATTCTTTATTTAAATTATTTAATTAAATTCAAAAGTATGGAAATTTTGAAATGAACACTTATACAAAATTTTTGATCAGAACATACTTGCTATCTTTTTTTAATGTTTTTTTTATTTTTTTTTGTTTAATATATTTACTGAATCTTCTCACAGAACTAGAGTTTTTTAAAAAAACAGATGTAGAAAGTTACTTTCCATTGTATTTATCACTTATTAATACTCCAATTCTTGTTTTTGAAATGTTTCCATTTATTTTTTTAATATCAACCCAATTTTTTTTTAACAATTTACTTACAGACAATGAAATTAATATTTTTAAATATTCTGGACTCAAAAATACTAGAATATTTTCAATCTTAGCCATTACAACTTTTTTTATTGGTATTTTCTTAATTTCAGTTTTTTATAATTTATCATCAAATCTTAAAAATTTATATCTTGGATTAAAATCAAACTATACTGAGGATAAGAAATACCTTGCTGTTATAACTAATAATGGTTTATGGATCAAAGATATATATAATGAAAATATTCTTATGATAAATGCAAGCTCATTTAATAAAAATGAACTTCTAAATACCTACATTTCTGAATTTGATAAAAATTTTGAGATCATTAGAAATATTAAAAGTAAAAAAATAGATATTACAAATAAAGAATGGGTGATTAACGATGCTGAAATTTATGTTCAAAATAACAAGAATATTGTTAAAAGTTTAAAATTAAAAACTAATTTTGATTACGAGTTAATTCAAAATTTATTTTCTAATATGTCTTCACTTTCGCTCTTAGAGCTTATAGAAATGAGAGAGAATTACAAAAAACTCAATTATTCTTTAACAGAGATAGATCTTCAGCTTTTAAAATTAATTTTATTTCCTTTTTATTTTATCTTAATGTTTATTTTTTCAGCAGTAATTATGATGAATACAAAAACTTTTAAAAGTAAAAGCCTTAAAATAATTATGGGGCTTTTTTTATCAGTTATAATATATTATATTAATAATTTCTTTTATATCTTAGGAACTTCTGAAAAAATAAATGTAATTAGCTCAATCATAATTCCATTAATAATATTGACTATAATTAACACTTTTTTAATGAGAAATATAAATGAAAAATAAAATTATATTCATAATTTTGATAATCTTTAATTCATTTTTTTTTAACGCTTATAGTAATGATCAAATTAATTTTGATGTTTCGGAAATAGAAATTTTAGATGGGGGTGATAGGGTAATTGGAAAAAAAAGGGGCACTATAACTACTAATAATGGTATTACTATTGAAGCAGACGAATTTGAATTTAACAAAATTAAGAATATTCTTAAAGCACAAGGAAATATTAAGATTAAAGATCAACCAAATGATTATAGCTTTTCTGCACAGAAAATTTTTTATGATAAAAAAATAGAAAAAATTTTTATTGAAGGTAATTCAGAAGCGCTAGTTGAATCTAGTTTCAAATTTCAAACAGAAAATATTATTATATTAAGAAATGAAATGATGATTAGTTCTGACGTTGGTGGAATAATCTTGGATAATGACAATCAAACTCGATATGAAATTGGAAAATTTAGTTATTCTCTAAAAGATAAAATTTTGAAAGGGGAAAAAATTTTTATTAACACAAAATACAATCAACCCTTTAGTGACAAATATTTTTTTAAAAGTGCAGTTTTTGATCTAAATAATCAAAATTATACAGCTCAAGATATAAATATTGAATTGAAGAAAGATATATTTGGTAATAAAAAAAATGATCCTAGATTGAAAGGCCTATCCTCTTCAAGTAGAGATGGTATCACAACAATTAATAAAGGTGTATTTACAAGCTGTAAAAAAAATGACAATTGTCCACCATGGACTATTCTCGCTGATAAAATAACTTACGATAAAAATAAAAAACAAATGATTTATGATAATGCTTTATTAAAGATATATGATATTCCTCTATTATATTTTCCAAAATTTTTTCACCCAGGACCAACTGTGAAGAGACAATCTGGTTTTTTAGTTCCACACATTAAAAGTTCTAATATTTTAGGTTCTTCGATACAAATACCTTATTTTTATGCTTTATCTGAAAACAAAGACTTTACATTTAAACCATCATTGTTTGATAAAGACATTTATATGTTTCAAAATGAATATAGACAACAGAATAAGAATTCATTCCTCATAACTGACTTTAATATTGTTGATGGCTATAAATCAAAAAAATCAAAAGAGAAAAATACTTTAACCCATTTCTTCTCGAAGTATCAAATGGATCTTAATTTTCAAAATTTTAATGAGAGCTCACTTAATGTTTCATTACAAAAAGTTAATAATGATAGCTATTTAAAGATTTTTGATACTAACATAGTAGATACAGACATTAAACCTGATAATTTCGACACTTTAACCTCTGATGTAGATTTAAATCTAGAAAATGAGAAATTTGCATTGTCCACTGGCTTTTCTGCCTATGAGGATCTCTCTAAACAAAATAGTGATCGTTACCAATATGTTTTGCCTTACTTCGACTTCTATAAAAGTTTTTTAGATACAAATAATTTTGCTTCTTTCGATTTAATTTCTCAAGGAGATAATATCTTAAAAGATACAAATAGTCTTAGATCAAGAATGATTAATAATTTGAATATTAAAAGTTATGATTATTATTCAAAAATTGGAACAAAAAATAATTTTAATTATTATTTAAAAAATACAATTTTCTCTGGAAAAAATAATTCTGAGTATGATTCTAGTCCAGATGTTAAATTAATGAATATTTTTGAGTTTGTTTCAAGTTTTCCATTAATCCATAAAAACCAAGATTATGTCAATTATTTAAATCCAAAAGCATCTTTCAGAATAAACCCATCAAGCATGAAGAATTATAAAAATCAAAATAGGCGAATTAATAATGATAATATATTTAATGTAAATAGACTTGGTCTCATTGATACACTTGAGGCTGGGGAAAATTTAACATTAGGATTGGAATATAAAAAAGAGAAAATTGATAATATAAACAAATATTTTGAGTTGAAACTTGGTACTGTATTAAGAAATAAATCTAATAGAAATATACCCTCTAATAGTACTATTGATAAAAAAAGATCAAATTACTTTGGTTCAATAACAAATAATCTTAACGACAATATGACTTTAAAGTATGAATTCTCAATCAATAATGGTTTAGATGAAATTCAATATAATTCTTTGGGCACATCCTTTAGCAAAAATAATTTTGTTACTAAATTCAATTATATTGAAGAAAATGGAGTTATTGGTAGTACAAATATTTTGGAAAATGTAACGACTTTTAGTTTTGATGAACAAAATCATATAACATTCAAAACAAGAAATAATAGAGAAATTGATTTAACTGAATATTATGATCTTATCTATGAATATAAAAATGATTGTTTAGTTGCAGGTTTAAAATACAATAAAACTTACTATAAAGATAAAGATTTGGAACCATCAGAAGATTTTATGCTAAGTATAAAATTAATTCCTTTGACTGGTATTGAACAAAAATTTGCAAACTAGCAAGATGTATTTTAGTAAACAACTTAAAATTATATCAATATATTTATTAATAACTATTTTAAATATAAATTTATCAAATGCTCTTGAAAATAAGATCTTATTTAAAGTTGATAATGAAATAATTACAACAATTGATATTTATGAGGAAATTAGATTTTTAAAAATGTTTAATCCAGAAATGAATGATTTAAGTGAGGCTGAATTATTTGAAATATCCAAAAATTCAATTTTAAGAGATAAAATTAAAAAGATAGAGATAATGAATTTCGTAAAAACTATAAAGGTTGAGGATAAATTCATATTTAACTTAATAAGAAGTAGATATTCCAATATAAATATATCTTCTTTTGAAGATTTTGAAAATTATTTAAAAGATAAGAATTTCAATGTAGATAACATTAGAGAAAAGTTTACAATTGAATTAATCTGGAATGATCTTATTTATCAAAAATTTAATAAAAAAGTTGTAATAAATAAAGATAAAATTAGAAAAGAGATTCTACAAAATCCTAAAAAAAAAAATCAAAGAGAATTTTTACTTTCAGAAATAACTTTTAATGTCCAAAATAAGAATGATTTAAATGATAGGCATAAAAAAATTCTTTTAGATATCGAAAAAATTGGTTTTAAAAAGTCAGCCTTTATCCACAGCGATTCTGATACTGCAACTAATGGTGGACTAATTGGTTGGATTAAAGAGGACAACTTAAATAAAGTAATAAAAAAGTCTATTTCTAAATTACAACCTGGTCAATTTTCAGAACCAATAAGAACCTCATCTGGGTTTATGATCATAAGAATTGACGATGAGAAAGAGTATGCCTCAAGTATAAACTTAGAAGACAAAGTGAATGAGATGATTAGATATAAAACAAACAATCAACTTGATCAATTTTCTAGTATGTATTTTAATAAGATAAAAAAAGATTTAATGATATATGGTTTATAAACCTATTATCATTGTCGCTGGTGAGCCAAATAGTATTTTTTCCGAAATCTTTTTTAAATCATTAAAGATAAAAAAATTTAAAAGTCCAATAATTTTAATTGCATCTAATAATTTAATAAAACTTCAGATGAAAAAATTAAAAATAAATAAAAAGATAAAATTGATTAAATTGTTTGATTTGAAAAATGCAAACTTGAATAATAAAAAAATAAATTTAATTGATGTACCTTATGAACAAAGAAAAGCATTTGATAAGATTTCAAATAAATCTAATGATTACATAAAAAAATCATTTGGTATCGCGCTCAAAATTTTAAATAAAAAAATTACTAATAAATTTATAAATGGTCCTATTTCTAAAAAATTTTTTTTAAAAAAAAAATATTTAGGTATTACAGAATATTTGGCATCTAAAACAAAAACTAAAAATTTTGCAATGCTGATTTACAATAAAAAATTATCCGTGTGTCCTTTAACAACTCATTTACCTATAAAAAAAGTTCATCAAAAAATTAACAAAAATATGATTAAAGAAAAAATTAAGTTAATCGATATTTTCTTTAAAAAACATTTGAAAAAGAAAGCTAAAATAGCAACCACGGGTTTAAATCCTCATTGTGAAAGTATTGATATTTTTGATGAAGATGAAAAAATTATTAAACCTGCAATAAAAACTTTAAATAAATCAAATTTTAAAATATCTGGACCATTTGCTGCTGATACAATTTTCTTAAAAAACAACAGAAAAAAATATAATGTAATCATAGGGATGTATCATGATCAGGTGTTAACGCCTATTAAAACTATATTTGAATATGATGCAATTAATATCACTTTAGCACTACCATTCTTGAGAATTTCCCCAGATCATGGTCCTAATGAAAAAATGATAGGGAAGAATAAATCTAATTCTTTAAGTTTAGTTTCAGCGCTTACATTTTTAGATTTTAAAAAGTGATCAAACCGAAAAAAAGTTTAGGTCAAAATTTTTTAATAGATCAAAATATTTTAAAAAAAATTGTTTCATTAATAAAAATAGAAGATAAATTTGTACTTGAAATCGGTCCAGGAACAGGAAATCTGACTTCTTATATTTTAAAAAATAATCCAAAAAAACTTATAGTGGTTGAAAAAGATAAATTCTTAGTAAATGATTTAAAAAAAAAATTTGAGAATAAAATAAAAATAATAAATGATGATATTCTTAAAATTGACGAAAAAAAATTATATAATGAAAGGCTAATTGTTTTTGGAAATTTACCATATAATATTTCAACTGAGATATTAGCTAAATGGATAATAAATCTTGAAAATACAAATTTTTGGTTCGACTCTCTAATACTTATGTTTCAAAAGGAAGTGGCAGATAGAATTTTATCCAAATTTAATTCATCAAACTACGGAAGATTAACAATTTTAGCTAATTGGAAATTAGAAATTGATAAAATCTGTGATATAAAACCTGGTAGTTTTTCTCCAAAGCCTAAAGTTGATAGCTCATTATTATTTTTTAAACCTAAAAAAATTTTCTATCAGTTTAAAAACCCCAAAAACTTAGAAAAAATAACAAGAATTTTTTTTAATCAAAGGAGAAAAAAAATAAAAACACCTTTCAATATATTATTTAAAGGTAATGTAAACATCTTAAATAAACTGAATATAGATCTTAACTTAAGACCTCATAATTTGAGTCAAGATGTTTATTATAAATTAACTGAAGAGTACGAAAAACTATGATGTCAGTTTTTCTATATGATTTCTGATAAAATCTTTATCATAATCTTTTGAACCATCTTTGATTTCTGCTTGTATTAAATTATGAATCTTTTCATAACAATCATCTAAATTGTTATTAATAACGACGTAATCATAATTTATCCAATGCAATACGTCATGTTCAAATTGTTTCATTCTCTCATCAGCTATTAATTTATCTTTCATATCTCTATTAGATAGTCTATCAAACAATACTTGTTTGCTTGGAGGTAAAATAAAAAAAGTTATGAGCTTATAATCTAATTTTTTATTTTTAATTTGATCAGCGCCCTGCCAATCAATATCAAAAAGTACGTTTTTTCCGTCATTTAAATTATTTATGACTGGTGTTCTAGTTGAGCCATAGAAATTATTAAAGACTTTTGCGTATTCTAAAAATTCTTGATTTTTTATTAACCTTTTAAACTCATCTTCACTAACAAAAAAATAATCCTTATCAGGGGTTTCATTGGGCCTTGGCTTTCTTGTTGTATGTGAAATAGAAATTTCGAAATTATCTAGTTTTGATAGTAAATTTACTAAAGTAGTTTTTCCTGCTCCAGAAGGAGAAGATAAGATTATCATTACCCCATCATTATCTATGGGCATTTAAAATCTAATTTGCTTTTCCTTCAATAAATTTTACAGCATCACCAACTGTTAAAATTTTTTCAGCTTCGCTATCAGAAATCTCCGAGCCAAACTCCTCCTCGAAAGCCATAACTAACTCAACTGTATCTAAACTATCTGCTCCTAAGTCGTCTATAAAACTTGACTCCTCTGTTACCTTAGCTTCATCAATACCTAAATGATCGGCAACAATTTTTTTAACTTTACTTGAAACATCTTCTGACATATTGATCCTTTTTTGTTTAAATTCTTAATAGTTTAAAAACCTGGTTTGTCAAGCCATATACATGCCTCCATTAATATGAATTGTTTCGCCATTAATGTAATTTGATTGATCGGAGGCTAAAAAAAGAACTGCATTAGCAATATCTGTAGGCTCTCCTAACCTTGCGGATGGTATTTTAGATATGATTAATTCTTTAAATTTTTGATCAAGCTTATCTGTCATAGTTGTTTTAATGAAACCTGGCGAAATACAATTTACATTAATATTCTTTTTGGCATACTCAATAGCTAAACTTTTTGACATAGCAACTATTCCCGCTTTTGATGCTGTATAATTTGCTTGGCCTAAATTTCCTGTATGGCCAACAACAGATGTAATATTTACAATTTTTCCTGATTTATTTTTTAACATTTTTTTGATAGCAAATTTACTCAAGAGGAAAGTAGATGTTAAATTTATATCGATTACTTTTTTCCATTCATTTAAGCTCATACGAATTGCTAAATTATCTTGGGTTAATCCTGCGTTATTAACAATACAATCTAGTTTCCCCCCAAGTTGTGTTGTGGCATTTTCGATAAACTCCTCAATTTTTTCTCCTTGAGAAATGTCAAAAGTTAAAATCTTAACATTTTTAACGTTTGACTTTAATTCCTCTAACTTTTCAGTTTTTGTTCCTGTTGCTAAAATATTTGCCTCAAACTCACTCAATTTTTTTACTATCGAGTTACCTATTCCACCTGATGCACCAGTTACAATAATATTTTTATTTCTTAAATTAATCATAACTTTAAGTCTTTTATATCACTCTCAGTATTAATTGTATTAGTTTTTACGTTCTTATCTATTCTTTTTATTAATCCTGTTAATACTTTTCCAGGTCCGATCTCAATGAAATGATTTACTCCATTATTTATCATATGGTCAACACTTTCTCTCCATCTAACCCTATTTTCTATTTGGTCAATTAACAGTGTTTTAAGCTCATCCTTATTTAAAATTTCTTTTGCTGTCACATTTGATATCAACTTTTTTTTAGACTCTTTAAAATTTAATTTTTTTATTTCATTTCGCATAATTTCAGTAGCATTTTTCATAAGTTTACAATGAAAAGGGGCACTAACTGGTAATTTTATGTTTTTAACATTTTTTGATTTTAAAAAATGGATTAATTTTTCTATATCACTGTTTCTTCCACTTAAAACAATCTGACCCTCAGAATTGTCATTTGCTATTTGTGCTATAAAATTATTCTTATTTTCGGCCAAAAGATCTTCTATCATTTCAACTTTTGAACCTAAAACTGCCAACATACCCCCTTCTCCTTTTGGGACAGCATTTTGCATAGCATCTCCACGGATTTTTAAAAGTTTAATGGTATCTGAGAAACTCAGATAGTTAGCAGCACATAAAGCAGAATATTCTCCTAGTGAATGACCTGCAAAATATTTTGCATTATCAAGATCTATATGAAATTCTTTTTTCATTACCTGAAAAATCGAGTAACTTATAAGAAATATTGCTGGCTGAGTATTTATAGTAAGATCCAGTTCATCTTTGGGGCCCTCTAAAATTATTTTAGATAGATTAATACCCAATGAATCATCTGCTTCATTAAATAGTTTTTTTACTAAATCATAATTTTCAAAAAAATCTTTTCCCATTCCAATTGTTTGTGAACCTTGACCTGGGAATACTAATGAAAACATCTAAAAAAACCCATATTTTTTATTGTTTTTGCTATTGTAATTAAAGATTTATAATAGTATATCCTCATTTTTTATTAAAGAAATTAAATGAATTTATACGAGCATACCATAATTGCAAGACAAGACACTTCTCCAAGTGAAATAAAACAATTAACTGAAAAATATTCGGACATTATTGAAAAAAATGATGGTGAAATAGTGAAAACTGAAAATTGGGGTTTATTAAATTTATCATATTTAATTAAAAAAAATAAAAAAGGAAGCTACATTCACTTTAAATTTAAAGGTGGAGGGAATGTAATTAATGAACTTGAAAAAAATGAGGCAATAGACAAGAAATTGTTAAGATATTTAACTGTGAGAGTAAAAAAATTTGATCTTGAAACTAATTTTTTCTCTAAAAAAGATGAGATTGAAAAAAAGGAAATTATTAAAAATTAGCTATGCCTAAAAGACAAAGTGGAAACAGAAAAAATAAACAAAGTAATTTTGCAAAATTGAGTATTTTTCAACCAAATAAATATAAATTTAAGAAAAATTGCCCATTATCGGTCAAAGGTGCCCCTATAATCGATTATAAAAACATTAAATTGTTAAAAAGATATGTGTCTGAAAATGGTAAAATTCTTCCGTCAAGAATAACTAACGTTAGTCAAAAAAAACAGAGAGAATTATCTTTATCAATTAAAAGAGCAAGGAACTTAGCTTTGTTGTAAATGAAAGTAATACTACTTGAAAATATTAAAAGAATTGGGTCTATAGGTGAAATCATAGATGTAAAGAGAGGTTTTGCAAGAAACTTTTTAATCGCAAATAAAAAAGCTTTGTATGCCTCAAAAGAAAACATAATTCAAGTTGAAAAAATAAAGACACAATTGTCCAAAAAAGATAATGAAAAAAAACAAGAAGCAAAAAAAATAGCAGAAAAAATTAATAAAGAGGAATTCATTGTGAAAAAACTTGCGACTGAAAATAAAGAGTTATATGGATCGGTCAAACCTACAGAAATTTCCAAAATTATTAAGGAAAAAGAAAAATTAGACATAACTCCATCAATGATTCAACCAATTCAAGAAATCAAATCTCTTGGAAAATTTAAGGTAAAAGTATCTTTACATTCTGAGATTGATGCAGAGATACATATTGTGGTTGAGTCTGCTGAAACTATTCAGTAATTATACAATTTTTTCCCCAATTAGTATTTAAAATTCATTTGTCAGATAAATTGACATACAATGTAGTGTGGAAAATAATTTAACAATTGTAAAAGACAAATTTAAAGAATTACCAAATAATATTGAAGCAGAGCAAGCAGTAATTGGTTCTATACTTGTTTCAAATGAAATTTTTGATGAAATTAATATTATTGTAACCAGCAATAACTTTTATGATCCAATGCATCAAAAAATTTTTGAAGCAATAGAAAGCCTAATTTACAAAGGATTGTTAGCAAACCCTATAACATTAAAAAATTATTTTGAGGATGAAAAAGATGAATTAAATGTCCCAGAATACTTAGTAAAAATAACAAAATTTTCGACTTCAGTAAGACAAGCAATAGAATACTCAAAAATTATCTATGATATGTTTGTGCGAAGAGAACTGATAAAAATTTCTGAGCAAACTATTGATGATGCTAAGTTAGGTGATCTTAATACAAGCGGACAACAAATAATTGAAAATTCGGAAAAAGAATTATTTAAATTAGCTGAGAAAGGATCTTTTAGCTCCTCTTTTATAAAATTTGATAAAGCATTAAAAGATACAATTGATATGGCCTCAGCTGCTTATAGAAATGATGAGGGCATAGTTGGAGTTCCTACTGGACTAAGAGATTTAGATGATAGATTAGGTGGATTACACAAATCTGATTTAATCATAATAGCAGGAAGACCTGGCATGGGAAAAACAGCATTAGCTACTAACATCGCTTTTAATGCAGCTCAAAAATTACAAGAAAGTGGTAAGAAATCATCCATTGCTTTTTTTTCATTAGAAATGTCATCTGAACAATTATCTACAAGAATTTTAGCAGAACAATCTAGAATTAAATCAAATGATATAAGAAGAGGTAAAATTTCTAATGAACAATTTGAAAAATTTATTGAGACTTCAAAAAATATATCTGAACTTCCACTTTATATTGACGAGACACCAGCAATAACTATTGCAACAATGAGTAATCGAGCACGAAGAATAAAAAGGACTTATGGTCTTGATATGATTATTGTTGATTATATTCAATTAATGAGAGGAACCTTAAATTATAAAGATGGAAGGGTTCAAGAAGTTTCAGAAATCACTCAAGGTTTAAAAGCAATCGCTAAAGAATTATCAATACCTGTAGTTGCTCTCTCACAATTATCAAGACAAGTTGAGCAAAGAGATAATAAAAAACCACAATTGTCAGATTTGAGAGAATCTGGCTCGATAGAGCAAGACGCAGATGTAGTAATGTTTGTATATAGAGAATCTTATTATTTAGAAAATAAAGAACCAAAGCCAGCAACTGTAGAGCATGCTGAATGGCAAGCAAAGATGAATGATGTATCTAATCTGGCAGAATTAATTATTGGTAAACAAAGACATGGTCCAACTGGAAATGTATTTCTAGAGTTTGAGGCAATGTTTACTAAATTTAAAGATACTCAAATTAACTAAATTCCAATATAAAAGGGTAAGATGATTACCCAATTTTATCAAAATATTATTCTTAGAAATCCCAAATCTATATTAATAATCTTACTTTTAGCCCTATTTACTTTTGGCTATTATTCCAAAGATTTTAAGTTAGACGCCTCATCAGAGACATTGCTAATTGAGGGAGATCCAGACCTTGAGTATTTAAAAGAAATTACAAATAGGTATGGGTCAAAGGAATTTTTAATACTAACTTATACCCCTAACGAGAGAATGATCTCTAATGTTTCTATAAATAACCTTCTCAGTTTAAAATACAAAATTCAAAGTTTAAACTGGGTTCATAGTGTTATTACGCTTTTAGACATCCCTTTATTAAATAATTCAGATGCCCCTTTGCAAGAAAGATTAGAAAATTTTAAAACTTTAAAGGATGAGGATATAGATAAAGAAAGGGGATTTAATGAGATTTTGAGTAGTCCCGTATTTAGAAATTTTGTTATTAGCGAGGATGGTAAAACCTCTGGTATCATAGTTAATATCAAAAATAAAAAACCAATAGAAAATATTTCTAATAAAACGAAAGAAGAAATTGAAGCTCATAAAGACTTAATAAAAAAACAAAATCATCAAAATATTCTTGAAATTAGAGATGTCATTAAAAGTTACAATAATATTGGAAAAATAAATCTAGGTGGGATTCCAATGATTGCGGACGATATGATGACATTTATCAAAAGTGATATAGTGGTTTTTGGATTAGGCGTTTTATTATTTATTATCGCAACATTATGGTATGTATTTAGAAAACTAATTTGGATTATTGTTCCTATAAGTAGTTGTTTTTTTTCAGTAATAATTATGACTGGCTTGCTTGGTTTATTAGGGTGGAAAGTTACAGTTATCTCATCAAACTTCATTGCACTAATGTTAATTTTAACAATGGCAATGAATATTCACATGAGTACAAGATTTTTACAAATTAGAGAAATTCATCCAAACAAAAAAATTATAGAGCTAATTACTCTGACAACCAATAAAATGTTTTGGCCAATTTTATATACCGCTTTAACAACTATAATTGCCTTTTTATCTCTAATCTTCAGTGAAATAAAACCAATTATTGATTTTGGTTGGATGATGACCTTGGGTTTAATTACATCATTTGTTATTACCTTTACACTACTTCCATCTCTTATAAATTTCATGCCTAAAGAAAAAATATTTATTAAAAAACAAGAAGAGTCAAAAATTACCTATTTCTTTGCACAAATTTCCCTAAATAATCACAAAACAATTTTTACCCTAACTATTGTAGTTATTATTTTAAGTTTAATCGGTATAAGCAGATTAGAGGTTGAAAATAGTTTCATTAATTATTTCAGTAAAAAAACTGAAATTTATAAAGGTATGAAACTTATAGACGAAAAATTAGGTGGAACAACTCCGCTCGAAGTAATTTTAAAGTTTCCAAAGAAAGAAAATAAGAAAACTGATGATGAAGATGATTTTGAAGATTGGGGAGATGAAGAAAATGAGAATGATGATAAATACTGGTTTACCAAAGATAAAATAGATAGGATTTCCTCCGTCCATAACTATCTAGATGATTTGCCTCAAGTTGGAAAAGTTCTATCCTTTTCATCAATAATTGATGTGGCAACAATGCTAAATAATAATAAACCTTTAGGAACATTAGAAATGGGTGTCCTTTATTCAAAAATACCTGAGAGTATTAAGACTGAAATAATTGATCCATATATCTCTATAAAAGATAACGAGGCAAGGATTAATCTGCGGATTATTGATTCCCAAGAAAATTTAAGGAGAAACGATCTTATAAAAAAAATTAATTATGACTTAAAAAATAAATTAGGTTTAAAAGAAAGTGAGTTCAAACTTGGTGGAGTTTTAATTCTATTTAATAATTTACTCCAAAGTCTTTTTAAATCTCAAATACTAACTTTAGGTTTAGTGATGATAGGAATATTTGGCATGTTTGTGATCTTATTCAAAAATATTAAGCTTTCTCTAATTGGTGTAGTACCAAATTTTATAGCAGCTTTTTTTATATTAGGAATAATAGGCTTATTAGGAATTCCATTAGACATGATGACAATTACAATAGCCGCAATTACAATTGGAATAGCTGTTGATAATAGTATTCATTATATTTATAGATTTAAGGAAGAATTTAATACCTCAAAAGATTATAATAAAACTCTTATTTTGTGTCATTCTACAGTTGGTAAAGCAATTTTAAATACCTCAATAACAATAGTTTTTGGATTTTCTATATTGGTTTTATCGAAATTTATACCCACAATTTATTTTGGTGTTTTTACTGGATTAGCGATGTTATTAGCTATGGTCTCAGTTTTAACGTTGCTTCCTTCTTTAATATTATTAATCAAACCGTTTAATAAATAACTAGATGCAAGATCTTGTTGTAGATTTTTACAAAACTACAAATGTTATAGATTTCATATATTTAGTAATTACAATTTTTACATTAATTGGATGTTATAAAAGAGGTTTTGTTTTAAGTATTCTGTCAATGGCTAAATGGTTTCTAGCCTACATAATTACATTGATAATATTCCCTAGAGCAAAACCTTATTTGAAGGGCATAATTGATAACGAGTACGTTCTAGATGTAATTTTAGGAGTTACGATATTTGTAATTGTTATATTTTTAATTTTAATGATTAATAGAGGTATACGAAAAGCTGTCCGATTCACTGGCCTTGGAAGTATAGATACAATGTTTGGATTCTTTTTTGGATTTATCAAAGCTTATATTATTTCTGTATGTATCTTCTCAGGTGTACACATTGTATATAATCACGATAAATGGCCAGTAAATTTAAGTAAATCATTAATCTTTCCATATTTAGAAAAAGGTAGTAATTATTTATTAGAAAAATTTCCTGATGAAAAAACATATAAAAAATCTAAGGAGAAAATTGAAAATATTTGATCCTAAGCTCAAAGAAGAGTGTGGTATATTTGGAATAAGTAATACCAAGGATGCCTCAGCACTAACTGCCTTAGGACTTCATGCACTTCAACATAGAGGTCAGGAAGGATGTGGAATCGTTACCTTTGACGGCAAACAATATTTTTCTGAAAAAAGATTTGGTTTAGTAGGCGATAATTTTAATAAAGAGAAGATACTAAAAAAGCTTCAAGGTGATTATGCTATTGGACATAATAGATATAGCACAACAGGTGAAAATACTCTTAGAAACATTCAGCCTTTCTTTGCTGATACTAATGCTGGAGGGATCGGCGTAGCTCATAATGGAAATTTAACCAATTCAATTTCTTTAAGAAAAAAATTAGTTGATGAAGGAGCAATTTTTTACACAACATCTGATACAGAAACAATAGTTCAATTAATTGCCAAGTCAAAACGGGCAAAAACAATAGATAAAATTGTTGATGCAATTTTTCAAATACAAGGTGGATATGCTTTAGTAATGTTAACTCAGACTTCATTAGTAGGTGTTAGGGATCCTTTTGGTATCAGGCCTTTGGTAATTGGAAAATTAAAGAATAGTTATGTACTAGCATCTGAAACATGTGCTTTAGATATAATTGGTGCTAAATTCATACGAGAAGTTGAAAATGGTGAGATAGTTTTAATTGAAAATAATGAATTGAAAAGTATTAAACCATTTCCTCTAAAAAAAGTTAGGCCTTGTGTTTTTGAATATATTTATTTTGCAAGACCAGATAGTATGCTTGACGGAAAAACTGCGTATGAACATAGAAAAAATCTTGGTTCTGAACTTGCAAAAGAAAATGATATAAATGCTGATATTGTTGTGCCGGTACCAGACTCTGGAAATGCAGCCGCTTTAGGTTTTGCGCAATCTTTAAATGTAAAATTTGAGCTTGGTTTAGTTAGAAATCATTATGTTGGAAGAACTTTCATTGAACCAAGTCAGAAAATCAGAAGTTTAGGCGTTAAATTAAAATTAAATGCTAATCAATCAACTATTCAAGGCAAAAAAATAATTTTGGTAGATGATTCACTAGTAAGAGGTACAACTTCTCATAAAATAGTTAAAATGTTATATGACGCTGGCGCAAAAGAGGTTCATGTTAGAATTGCCTGTCCAGAAATCAAATTTCCTGATTTTTATGGAGTTGATACTCCAACTAAAAAAGAATTGCTTGCTGCTAACAAAAGTAACTCGGAAATCTGTAAGTATATAGGTGCAAAATCATTAAAATTTTTGTCAGTAAATGGAATGTATCGTGCAATTGGTTTTGATGGAAGAAATAAAAGTTATCCTCAATTAACTGATCATTATTTTACTGGAGAGTATCCTGTTAAACCTATCGATGAACTTGGTGATAGTAAAATCACACAATTATCATTGTTAAATACTGCATCTAATAATTAAATGAAAAAAGTAAGTTTTACTGAAATGAAAAATGGCACTAAAGAAGATTATCTTTTTTTAGATAAGCATGAAAAAGATTTTGCCAACAAAACTGCTGATAGAATATTAAAATTTATGTCTGGGCTAACTGAAACTTTAGAGGGATATCAAGTATCAAGACTAGAACATTCACTTCAAAGCGCTACGAGAGCTCATAGGAATGGAGAAAGTGAAGAGATGGTTGTAGCTTGTCTATTGCATGATATCGGTGATGAATTAGCTCCAATGAATCATTCTGAGTATGCGGCTTCAATTTTAAAGCCCTATGTATCAGAAAAAACTCATTGGATAGTTGAAAAGCATGGAGAATTTCAAATGTATTATTATGCACATCATTTAGGTGGTGATAAGAACAGAAGAGATAAATATAAAGATCATAAATACTACCAAGATACAATAGATTTTTGCGAAAAATATGAT
Organism: uncultured Pelagibacteraceae bacterium; assembly: GCA_902632935.1. Taxonomy (GTDB): domain Bacteria; phylum Pseudomonadota; class Alphaproteobacteria; order Pelagibacterales; family Pelagibacteraceae; genus Pelagibacter. The sequence continues at coordinate 28,059 of CACPEJ010000001.1, read as the reverse complement.
CAAAATTCTTTTGATCCTGAATATGAATCTTTACCATTGGAATTTTTCAAACCAATTGTAAAAAAAATTTTTTCTAGAAAACCATATTCTTCTCTTAAGAATAATTAAAAATAAAATTTATTTCTATGATTACAAAAAAAGAGCAAATAATTGAATATTTCAAGTCTGGAATTAAAAACAAAAAAGAGTTTAAAATTGGTATCGAGCATGAGAAATTTCTATTTAATAGTCAAAATAATAAAAGAATTGATTATCAAAAAATAAAGGAAATGTTCTCAGCTCTACTTGAGTTTGGATGGAATCCTGTATTAGAAAACGATAATATTATTGCTTTAAATAAAGGCGGTAAAAATATTACTCTTGAGCCAGGTAATCAAATTGAATTATCTGGTGATAAACTTAGTAATATTCATGAAGCATGTGCAGAGTCTTATGATTACTTATTTGAATTAAAACAGGTCACAAAAAAACTTAATATTAAAATTGTAAGTGCAGGTTTCGATCCAATATCAAAATTAGATGAGATCCCCAATAACCCTAAAAAAAGATACAAGTTAATGACAAATGATATGCCTTTAGGGGGAGAATTAAGTCTTGATATGATGTATCGAACCTGTGGAACACAGTTAAACTTAGATTACTGTTCAGAAGAAGATTTTAAAAAAAAATTTAAGATAGTTAATTCTGTGGTACCTATTTCAATTGCTTTATTTGCTAATTCATCAATAGTTGAGAAGAAAAAAAGTAATTATTTATCGTATCGATCGAAAGTATGGCAAAATACTTCTCGAGGTGGTTTACCTAAATTGTTCCTAGAAAACTTTGATTTTGAAAAATATGCAGATTTTGTGATTAATTTTCCAGTTCTGTTTATACAACAAAAAGAAAATTATTTTTCAGGTAGAGGATACAATTTTAGTGATTTCATGTCAGGCAATATTAAAGAAATAAATAATCGTCTGCCTGATGAGAATGATTTATCGACTCATTTAAGTACAATTTTTACGGAGAATAGACTTAAAAAATATATTGAATTAAGATCGATGGATACTTGTGGTTGGGATTGTCTATGTGCGGGTCCAGCATTTAATGTTGGAATGTTATATGGAAATTTAAGTGAAGTTTATGAATTAATTTCTAGTTGGGATAAAGATAAAATTATGAATGCATATTTAGAAGCACCTCAAAAAGGTTTTAATACCCAGCTTATGGGTAAAGACCTGCTTTATTGGTCCTCATTATTATTAGATTTATCTAAAAAGGGATTAGAAAAAAGAGATATAGACAATAAAAGTGGAAAAAATGAGACCATATTTTTAAATCATCTACAAAAAGTGATTGATAATAAAACTACAAATGCACATCATATGATTATTAAATTTTCTAAAAATGAAGATTTAACTGAATTATATGACAAATAAAATTATTGCTATTCAGGGAAATCATCCTGCTAAACTTAACCCATTAACTGATACTAGTATTTTTTTAGCTCATGAAATACAAAAAAAAAATTATAAAATTTTCTATTATGATCCAAAAGATTTATCTATTATTAATTTTAAAGTAATTGCTAAAGGATTTTTTGTCGTATTTGATTACAGAAAAAAAAGATTTTTTAAAATTTTAAAAAAACAAAAATTAGAGCTAATTAAGTGTAAATATTTACTTATTCGCCAAGATCCGCCATTCAATTTAGAATATATTTGTTCAACTCTTATTCTAGATAAAATAAAAAAAAGAGTTAAAGTAATTAATGATCCAACAGCAATCAGGAATGTATCTGAAAAACTTTTTTCCACAAAATATCAAAAATTTATGCCAGATACTATTTTTTCACAAAATATTGATGAAATTAGAAAGTTTTTTAAAAAACATAAAAAAGTGATTGTAAAACCTATCAATAGCTATAGTGGAAACAATATATATTTATTGATCAAGTTTAATCTAAAATTTTTTCAAAAATTTATTAAAAAACACAATCATATTATGTGTCAAAAATATTTACCTAAGATCAAAGAGGGAGATAAGAGAGTTTTTTTGATAAATGGTAAAGTTTGTGGCGCAATATCAAGAATTCCAAAAAAAGGCTCATTTTTAAGTAATTTAAGCAAAGGTGCAAAACCTATAAATGTAAAATTAACTAATAAAGAAATGAAAATATCAAAATTGATTAGTAAAGATTTAAAAAAAGATAAAATTTTCTTTGCTGGGATTGACTTTATAGATGAGCAACTCAATGGTGACATAAATGTTACATCACCTACCGGATTAAAAACTTTCTACGATCTTTCAAAAATAAATTTAGCCTCAACTTTCTGGAAAGAATTAAAAGCGTGAAAAATCTTACAGGCCAACAAAAGGGATCGTTATTGGCCTTTGTTGCGGTAATGTTTATTACACCAGACTCACTATTTATAAGGCTTTCAAATGTAGATACTTGGGGTTTAGTTTTTTATAGGGGAATTATTCCTTTTATAACGGTTTTGTTAGGTATGTTAATTATTTATAAGTTAAATTTCTTTAAGATACTTTTCACTAGTGGTTATCATGGAATATTTTATGTAATTACATTTAGTGTAACCAATATAACTTTTGTTGTTTCTATTCAAAATACAAATGTTGCCAATACCTTAGTTATGATAGCGACTGCCCCAATGTTATCAGCTATTCTTGGAGCAATATTTCTAAAAGAACCACCTGATAAAAAAACTTGGATTTCTATAATAATTACTTTTTTAACAATAATATATATTTTCTATGACTCTTTGAAGTTAGGTAATTTTTATGGAGATGTGTTAGGATTTGTTACTGCGATAGGTTTAGCGGTCGGAGCAGTTATAATTAGATCCGCTAAAACTAAAAATTTAGTTCCTGCTGCAGTAGTTGGTAAATTATTTGTAGCAACTTTTGCATTACTTTTTATAGAAAGTTTTGTATTAGTTGGTAATGATCTTTTAATTGTTCCATTGATGTGTATTTTATGTGTTGCTATACCTTTTGTACTAGTAACTATTGCTCCAAGATTTATACCTGCTGCAGAAGTTAATCTTTTTTTTCTGCTTGAGACTATAATCGGCCCAATTTGGGTTTGGTTGATCATAAAGGAACAGCCTAGTTTAGAAACACTCCAGGGTGGTCTAGTTATAATAACCACTATCGCAATTCACTCATACTTAAAACTCAAAAATTCTTAAGCTTGTCACAATTAAGACTTGATTTAATAATACATCGCGAATAATTACCTCAATTTTTATGAATAAAGTTTTAAAAAACTCCTGGGCATTGTTTTTAGGAATGGGTTTCATCATGATGGCTTATGGATTCCAAGGATCTCTCTTAGGTGTAAGGGCTGTTCAGGAAGAATTTAGCCTTACTTCAACTGGATTCATGATGTCTGGTTATTTTGTAGGATATTTTATTGGTGCCGCAACTATTCCAAATATAATTTCAAGAGTTGGTCACATAAGAGTTTTTGCCGCTTTTGCGTCCTTGGCATCATTAGTTGTTTTAATTCACTCAGTTATAATTCATCCATTTATATGGTTTTTATTAAGAATACTTACTGGTGTCAGTATGGTTTGTATTTATACAGTCGCAGAAAGTTGGTTAAATGATAGATCAAGTAATAAAAATCGAGGCAGCGTACTTTCTATTTATATGGTCATACTTTATGGAACCATGGGCATCGGTATGTTTTTACTTAATTTTAGTAGTCCTAAAAACTTTCAACCATTTATTTTAGTTTCAGTAATAACTTCTGCTGCTTTAATACCAATTTTATTAACTAAAAAGAAACCACCAAACTTTAAAAAAATACAAGCAATGAATATGCGAGAATTATATGAAGCTTCACCTTTTGGTATGGTGAGCTCTCTTTTTTATGGAACAATACAATCAGCTTTATTCACATTACTAGCAGTTTACGCTACCTCCATGAACTTTACAATTTTAGAAATATCAATTGTTACTTTCTTATTGGCAATATCAGGTGCAGTAGCCCAATTTCCAGTTGGTAAAATTTCTGATATTTATGATAGAAGAAGAGTAATTGTTTTTTCAACATTTGGGGCGGCAATATTTGCAATTATTGCAATATTCGTCTCAAGACAAATGTATTTGCCCGGTGGTCTTGCAACTAGCAAAACATGGTTTTATTTTTTCTTTATCCTTTTTTCTTTTTGTAGTTTGCCAATGTTCTCTTTAATTCTAGCACATACAAATGATTATATTTCAAAAGAAAAGTTTGTAGCAGCTGGAGCGGGACTGCAATTTGCTTTTGGATTAGGAGCAATGAGTGGGCCATTTCTTTGTTCAATATTTATGGATCTAGTTGGACCAAATGGTTTCTTTGTATTTTTATTTATTTTTCATTCTTTTATTGGATTTTTTGGAATATATAGAATGAAAGTGAGAAAAACTGTTGAAAATCCAGACTCTCAGTTCGTTGCAATGCCACAGACCATTACTCCTGCAGGTATTGAACTTAATCCTACTACTGAACACATAGAAGAACCATATTCAGAAAAAGTTAAAGAAATTTTAGAGAGAAAAGGTGTAAAATATAAAAAAGACGAGAACGAAGATCAAAAAAAGGAAGTAACATACTAAATATATCCCTTTCAGGTTGTAACTCATTTTAGTCGGACTACATAGATTTTTTTAAGAATCTTATTGAATAATTTTCATTTATCTAGTGAAATAAATAAAAATTAAAAAATGCCATTAAAAAAAAAGAAAACAAAAATAAAAAAAAAAACTAACGGACTTGCTAAAATAGCAACGCTAACAACAAGTTCGTTAAGTAGCGCATTATCTAATTATAAGAAAAAAAAAGAACAAGAAAAAATTAAAGCTATTAAATTACAAAAACTTGAGGAAAGAAATTCTTATCAAAAAGAAAAAAAAGAATTGAAACTTTGGGAGGATAGGCTCAACAAAGAAAGTAGTAAAATCCGCTTAAATGAAGAAGAGCTCAGAATAAGAGAAAAAGAAATTAGATCTAAAGAAGAAAAACAAAAAATTGAGAGTGAAAGACTGACGAAAAAAGACGAGGAGTTGGTACTCGTTGCAAAAGAATTAAGAGAAAAAGAAAAACAATTAAAAAATAGAGAAGAAGAGCAAAATAGAAAAGATATCGATTTAAAAGTAAGAGAAGATGAACAAAAAAATAAGGAGTTAAAAGAGCAAAGACGTAAAAATAGAGAACTAAAAATATTGAAAGAAGAGGAAGATAGACAAAAAGAGGCTGAATTTATCAAAATAAGAGAGTGGGAAGAAAAATTTGATAGAGAACGAAAGCAAAAAGAACAAGAAGAAATTAGACGAGAACAAAGGCTTATTCAAAAAGAAATCGAAAAAAGAGCGAGATTTGAGGAAATTGATAAAAATCTCAAAAGTTCATCAAGTGGATTAGAGAATTTTAATATAGATAAATCAAAAGAAAACTAGATCTAAAAATTCTTTCCTTTTATTTTAGTCTGAAGACTATGCTAGATTAAAATAAATCAAGATCTTGGGATGTATGAACAAAGAAAACGCTAGTAAACTCTGGAAGATTATTCAGGAAGCTGGCGATTATTTGGTAGGTCAATTACCTGATCATCCTAATCATCCTAAAGGAAGAAATCCTTATGCCCATGTAGCAATTTGTATAAAAAATAAATTCAATGCAAGTTATAAAGATATTCCAGATGATAAATTCAATGAAGTTTTACAATATATTAATTTTTTAAAAAAAAATCCTAGCTAATTAAATTATATTTTTTTTATTGTTTAGGAAAATAATCTTTAAATTCACTTTCTCTATAAACATCAGCAGTACAACAATGAAGACCGCCGCCAAAAGCATAGGCGTCTCTTAAATCTACTGGAATTACTTCCATACCAAGTTTATCGAGTTGCTCTGCTTGATATTTTTCACTTTTTTCTACACAAACTGTCTTTGGATCTATTACCAAAACATTCATAGAAAGCCAAACAGATGAGTAACAAAGTGGTGGTGGTTCGTTGTGAGCAGGTTGTGCAGCATCTATAATTTCCCAACCATTATTTTCAAATAATTTTCTTTGTTCTTTAGGTAATCTTCTTTGAGGATTGTTAATAATCAATCCTTCTTTTATTGGTGTGAAGGTTGCATCTATATGAATTGGGTATGGATCACCAGGAAAGTTTACTGCATGAACTCGATGATTTTTATAATGTCTTTTTAACCAATCAATTCCTTTAAGATTTGTCGTAAAACCATGTTGCACCACTAAGTCTTTACCAAATCTCAAAACATCAGCTGCATCGAACAAAGGTTCTTCTTCAGTTGTTACGAAAAATTTATCTTCAGTCCATTTTAATCTTTTTTGAATTCCGATTTTGTCAGATAAATAATCTTTTCTATAATCTGCATCTGTTAATCTTGGTTTTGGCGCTGATTCATGTCTCATGTTTGGATCTAAATCGTAATATTCTTTAAGAAGCGGACGATAACAAAGATACTCAAACCATCTACATCTATAACTCATAGTTGCCTCTAAAATTTCATTTCCAACTGTTAATAAAACATCTCTAGGAGGCATGCAGCCAAACATAGTTTCAGATTCCCAATCAGGTGTTGAAGTTTTTTGATTAAAATTTAAAGGTGTTGGTCTATCAACTTTAATACCTCTTTTAACCAAAACATTTGAGAAATCATCAAGTAACTGATTTGCTTTATCTACAGTGTCTTTTGTTCTAGGACCAAATTTCCCTCTCATATCTGAGTCTTCAGGAACTTTTGCATCTAAAGCAGGCTCTGGTGCGGGTATACATGTGCCGTCGGCCCTTCCAACAATAACATGCTTTAAAGGATCCCACTCATTCCAACTATTTACAATCCTTTTTCCTTTTTTCATTTTAACCTTTTATAACATTATGCTCAGGACCAAATGGAAACTTCGTAATATTTTCTGCACTATTCTTTCCTATTACCAAAATATCATGCTCTCTATACCCTCCTGCACCAGGATTTCCTTCTGGAATAAGTATCATAGGCTCCATTGAAATAACCATATTTTCCTCAAGAACAGTGTCAATATCCTCTCTCAATTCAAGACCCGCTTCCCTTCCATAAAAATGGGACAATACTCCAAATGAATGTCCATACCCAAAAGTTCTGTATTGCAAATATCCTAGTTCAGCAAAAAGTTTATTTAATTCATTACATATGTCAGAACATTTTACTCCAGGTTTTATTAACTCAAGCCCCCTTTTGTGAACCTTCACATTTGCCTCCCATGCTTTTAAAGATTCATCATTTACATTATCTAGAAATAAAGTCCTCTCTAAAGCAGTATAATATCCAGAAATCATTGGAAAAGTGTTTAAGGATAGAATATCACCATTTACTAATTTGCGATTTGTTTTTGGATTATGTGCACCATCTGTATTGATACCTGATTGAAACCATACCCAAGTATCCATGTATTCAGCATCTGGATATGTTTTGGCTATTTCTTTTTCCATTTTATCTCTTCCAGTTATTGCAATTTCTAACTCTGTTGCTCCTTCTTTAATATTTTTAACAATTTCTTCTCCCCCAATATCAGCAATTCTTGCCCCATTTTTTATAATTTCTATTTCTTCTTTAGATTTTATCATTCTTAACTTCATCAGTTTTTTTGAAATATCTGTAAAAGCAGAGGCTGAAAAAATTGATTGAATTTTTTCATTCATTTCTAAAGTAATATGATCATTTTCAATTCCAATATTTTTAGGTATTTTATTCTCATCAATTATTGAGGTTATCGCTTTTAAAAAATTGTCTTTTTTCCAATCAGTATAAATAATATTTTCACAATGTGATCTCCTCCAGGGCTGACTTGCATCAATATTAGCTGAAATAGTTACAATTTTGTTTTCAGTAATGATACATCCGTATGGTCTACCAAAAGAGCAATAAATAAAACCAGAGTAGTAAGCTATATTATGCATTGAGGTTAAAATAATCATATCAAGATTATCTTTATCCATTATAGTTCTTAATTTATTTAACCTTTGATTATATTCTTCATTAGAAAAAGGTAGTTTAGCCTTTTCACCATTCTTTAAAGTAAAAAAATCAGGCCTTTCCATAAATTTTATGAATTTAATTAAGAGCTATATATCTCTTATTCCATCTCATTATAAGGCTATAGTAAATAAGTGAAACAAAAAGAAAGAAGCCACCCACTATTGTATTAGTAGATGGAATTTCATTAATCCCAAACAATGGTAACCATACCCAAAAAATTCCTCCAATAACCTCCGTCAGAGACAATAATGTTAACTCCGCAGCTTGGATTGCTTTAGATCCTATAGAATATAAAATAAGACCTAAACACACTAATACTCCATGGAGAGAAAACATTGCACTATTATAGCTTGTAGCAAAAAAAGGTTGTTTATTAACCAAAATCATAATCGTAGCAGTTATAAAACAAAATAAACCCGCAACAGCGACTGTTGTAAATTTTGGAGTTTCTTTTCTCCATCTTAAAGTGACTGAAAAGATTGAAAATCCAATTGATGATGTAAGTCCAAAAACAAAACCTATTAAAGAATTTTTTTCAGTATTACCAACAGCCATGATTATAATACCCACAGTTGCAATAAGCATTGATATCCAAACATTTAGAGAAATTTTTTCTTTTAAAAATAAAAAAGCTAATAATGCAGTAAAAAAAGGCATTGCAGCTAAACATAATAAAGTAATTGCTGCAGTGGTATTTGTAATTGAATAAATAAATGAAATCATTGCAATACCAAGACCAATGCCACCAACTAATCCTGATTTACCTACTTTTTTGTAATTTTTGTAAAAATTTATTCCCTCTTCGAAATATAAATATAAATTTAAAATAATAAAAATAGTTAAACCTCTACCAAAAATATATTGCCAAGGAACCATATGAGGATCATTCATATATCTAACTACTAGAGGGCCAAACGACCAAAGTATCCCTGCAAATAAAACGACCGGTACAGCTATTTTTTCATTTCTAAGTTCAACCATAATCGACTATTTAGATCTAATTGATTGGCACTACAACATAAATTAAATTGTTATACAAAGTATTGGTACTAGTATAATAAATTAATATGAATTTGGATATTCTTAAAATAGCCTCTGATACCAACAATAACAAAAGTATCAAAAACTATACACACCACTCAAAATTGAAAAATTCAATGTGCGGAGATGAGATGCAAATAGATTTAGTTATCAAAAAAAATAAAATTGTTGACTTTGGTTATCAAGGTAAGTCCTGCGTTTATTGTCAAGCCTCAGCAAGCTTACTTTCAAAAATTTCAATTAATGAAAATAAGTCTAAAATTAATGAATTGTGCGACGATGCAAAATATTATTTTGAGGGAAATGTTGAAAATATTGAGAAAAAATGGAAATCGCTTAATAAAATATTTAATGATAAAAATTTATCTCGTAAAGAATGTATTTTATTGCCTTTTAAAACAATAAAAAAAATAGTATCAAAATGATTTTATGGGTAATTTAAAACAATCTTTTATTGCAGGTTTATTTTCAATTATCACTATAGGTATTTTAACTTTATTAACTTATAAAACTGAATTTGGAATTTTCCTTGTAGCATCTTTTGGATCATCAATGGTTCTATTGTATGGATATCCTGAAAGCCCTTTTGCCCAACCCAAAAATGTTTTTTTTGGGCATCTGGTAACTGCAATTGTAGGAATGTTTTTTTTTATATTTAATTCCTTTGCCATTATTTATAATTATACCATTAGCAGTTGGTTTTGGAGTGGGTCTAATGATATTATTAAATGTAACTCATCCACCTGCAGGTGGAAATCCAATTATAGTTATTATGGGCAGTGTCTCACTAGACTATTTGTTAAGCCCAATAATTTCAGGATCAATAATTATTCTAGTTTTTGCTATTATAATTAATAAATTTATACTTAAAAAGAGTTATCCAAAAACAAAATAATTTGTTTGCTAGCGACATTAAAATAATGTTAGATGTCTCAAAATAAATTAATGATCGAAAGTAACGCAGGAGAATAAATGAAAATATTATGTGTATTATATGATGATCCAAAAGGAGGAATGCCTAAGTCATATCCACTTAAAGATCTTCCTAAACTAGAAAAATATCCAGATGGGATGACCTTACCTTCACCAAAAGGAAGAGATTTTAATCCTGGAGAATTGTTGGGATGTGTTTCAGGAGAATTAGGATTAAGAAAATTTTTAGAAAGTAATGGACATGAGTTAGTAGTTACTAATAGTAAAGACGGAGATGGATGTGAGGCTGATAAGCATATCGTTGACGCTGATATAGTTATTTCTCAACCTTTTTTTCCATACTACTTAACTAAAGAAAGAATTGCTAAAGCAAAAAACTTAAAAATGGCTATTACAGCTGGAATTGGCTCTGATCACGTAGATTTACAAGCAGCTATGGATAACAAAATTGATGTAGTTGAAGTAACTTTTTGTAATTCAAGATCTGTTGCTGAACACATCGTAATGATGATTGTTTCAATGGTGAGAGACTATCACAACCAACATAGAATTGTTAATGAAGGTGGATGGAACATAGCAGATGCTGTGCAAAGATCTTATGATGTTGAAGGTATGCACATTGGAACTGTTGCTGCTGGCCGTATCGGTTTAGATGCATTAAGAAAAATGAAACCATTTGATGTACACTTACATTATTTTGATAGGCATAAATTACCAGATAGTGTTGAAAAAGAATTAAACTTAACATTTCATGAGTCAGTAGAGTCTATGGTTAAAGTTTGTGATGTCGTGACTATAAATTGTCCTCTCCATCCTGAGACTGAGAACTTATTTGACGATGCAATGATAAGCAAAATGAAAAAAGGTGCTTATATTGTAAACACTGCAAGAGGTAAAATTTGTAATCGTGATGCGATTGCAAAAGCATTGAAGAGTGGTCAACTAAGTGGTTACGCTGGGGATGTTTGGTTTCCACAACCAGCTCCAAATGATCATGTATGGAGAACAATGCCTAACCATGGAATGACACCTCATACTTCTGGAACATCTTTGTCAGCTCAAACAAGATATGCTGATGGTGTAAGAGAAATCTTAGAATGTTTCTTTGAAGGAAAAGAAATTAGAGATCAATATCTTATCGTCAAAGATGGACAATTGGCTGGAATGGGTGCTCACTCATATAGTAAAGGATCTGCCACAGGTGGTTCTGAAGAGGCAGCTAAATATAAGAAAAAATAAATCATTCTTTTAATTATTAAAGGTATGCTACTTAAAAGTAGCTACCTTTAATAATCTAGACTCAATTCCCAATTTTTGTATAAATTTTTAGTCATGAGATTTTTATTATTTATATTTTTAAACTTAATAATTACAAATTCAGTATTGGCATCTGAAAAAAGTAAAGCATATTTTGCTGGTGGTTGTTTCTGGTGCATGGAAGAGTCTTTTGAAAAATTAACAGGTGTTGAGAAAGTGATTTCAGGATACTCTGGAGGAAAAACTGAAAATCCAACCTATGAAGAAGTTACTTATGGAAATACAGGTCACCTCGAAGTTGTAGAGGTAATTTATGATGCAAGTTTAATATCTTTCGAAGAATTACTTAAAAATTTTTGGCTCAACATAGATCCATTTGATCCTTTTGGTCAGTTTTGCGACAAAGGTTATAGCTACAGATCTGCAGCTTTTTATACAAATCAAAAGGAAAAAGATTTAATTGAAAAAGATTTTAAAAGACTAGAAAAAAAATTTAATAAAAAAGTTGTAACTTATATAAGAGAATTTGAAAAATTTTATATAGCTGAAGATCGTCATCAAGATTATTATCAAGTATATTTTTTAAATTATTTAAAATATAAAAAAGCTTGTAGAAGAGAAGAGATTTTAAATAGAATTTGGAAAATGTAGCAATTTATGAAAAACAACATCAATTGGAATTTTGATAACACATATTCCAAATTGCCTGAGCCATTTAGAGAAATAATAAATCCAGTAAAAGTTAAAAATCCTAAACTGATTTTGTTAAATGAGTCTTTGGCCAAGGATCTAAATTTAGATTTTTCTGAAATAAGTCAGTCTGAATTATCAGCCATATTTACCGGAAACGAATTGCCAAAAAATAGTAATTCAATAGCACAAGCTTATGCGGGTCATCAATTTGGCCATTTTACAATGCTTGGTGATGGTAGAGCAGTTTTGATTGGAGAACATGTATCTAAAAATAATCATAGACACGATATTCAATTTAAAGGCTCAGGAAAAACTGCTTTTTCAAGAAATGGAGATGGAAGAGCCGCATTAGGGCCTATGCTTAGAGAATATTTAATAAGTGAAGCAATGTATGCCTTAAATATACCAACGACGCGAAGTCTGGCGGTTGCAAAAACTGGAGAAAATGTAATTAGAGAGACACCGTTAGAAGGTGCTATACTCACCAGAGTAGCATCAAGTCATATTAGAGTAGGAACTTTTCAGTATATTGCGGCAAGGAATAAAAAAGGTGAGTTGGAGACATTATTTGATTATGTTGTCAAAAGACATTACCCGGAAATTGAAAATTCAAAAAATAAAGCCTTAGATCTTTTAAAAGTTGTTTTAGATAAACAGATTGATTTAGTTGTCAATTGGATGAGAGTTGGATTTATTCATGGTGTAATGAATACAGATAACATGAGTATAGCTGGTGAAACCATTGACTACGGACCATGTGCTTTCATGGATATTTATGATCCAAAAACTGTATTTAGTTCAATTGATAAATTAGGAAGATATGCTTATTGCAATCAGCCAGTTATAACAAAATGGAATCTTTCAAGATTTGCTGAGTGCTTGATACCTTTGATTGATAAAGACCAAGACACAGCTGTAAAATTAGCAACTGAAATAATTGACACTTTTGAAAAAACATATGAAGAAAAGTGGTTAAATATGATGAGAGCTAAGCTAGGCTTAATTGGCTCGGATAAAAAAGATAAGTACCTAATTTTAGACTTACTAACCTGGATGCATCAAAATAAAGTTGATTACACAAATACATTTTGCCACTTGATGAACTTTAAAACTCAAAAAGATAATATTTATGAAGGTGCTGATTTTAGCAACTGGAAAAAAAGGTGGCAGGAAAGATCATCAAGTCATGATAATTCAAAGGAAAAGCATAAAAAATTGATGAGAAGTACAAACCCTCTTTTAATTCCAAGAAATCATATAGTTGAAAATACTCTTAGAGATGCAGATCAAGGAAATTTAGAACCTTTGCTTAACTTTTTAAAAATCTTAAATAGCCCCTATACCGATCAAAAAGATATCGGTGAATACCAAATATTATCCAGTTCAAATGAAAATTATCAAACTTTTTGTGGAACTTAATTAAAGAACATATGGCTCATGTCTCGCCTGTTTACCTAAAACTCTCTCTACAGCCATATTTGAAATATCAATTGATTGATAAGCACCCGTCGTAATCAATTCTGTTAATGCTCTACCAATTCCTGGGGCTTGCATTAATCCTCTTCCTGTGAAACCTGTTGCTAAGTAAACATTTTCAAATTTTGGATGTTTTCCAACAACTGCATTGTTATCAAGTCGATTGCAATCATAATATCCAGCCCATCCACCAGTTAATTTTAATTCCTCCATAGCCGGTATTCTATGAGCTAATGCTGGCCAAACTAATTCTTCAAAATCTTCCCATGCAGGTTCAAGATCTTTAGCATCAAAGACTGATTTTGGTGAACCTGCTAAATATTCTTTGCCTTCAGGTCTCCAATAAACTCCTGTTGTTAGATCTCCTGTTAATGGCATTTCAGGAATATGTTTCGGACACTTTACTCTGAAAACTGTATGTTTTTGAGGTTCAACAGGAATATCTTCTAAAAGCTCTTTAGTCCAACATCCAGCAGCTGAAATAATTGTCTTAGCATTAATTTCTGAAAGAGATTTAACTTCACCTTTAACAAATTCTGCACCAAGATCAATTGCTTTACTTTTTAGAGCACTATGAAACATGAATGGGTCAATCCATCCCTCACTTTGATTGTCAGTAAAAGTCGCTGTTTCAATTCCCTCACTATTGATATATGGAAAAAAATTATTCAACTCAGAGCCTTTGATATTTTTTGTTCCCGCATCACAAGCTTTATGATTTTCGAGCGCTTTATATTGTTCATCTGCATGCTCAGCTCCAAACATTAATAAATAACCATTGGTCACCATACTAGCAGTGGGTTTTGGATTTTTTTCAGTTTTTAATAAATCTGGAATTTGAAAAATAAATTCTCTAGCAAATTTTCCTAACAAAATGTTTTCTTTTTGAAAAAATTGTCTTCTAAAGCCACCTAATGACAAAGGAAAAGAAGCAGTTTTATAAGTTGGGTCTTTTTCTATAACTTTAACTTTTCTGCCCTCTTTTGATAAAAAGTAAGCAGTCGCGGCTCCAATTATTCCGCCACCAACTATTACAACATCATCCATTAATTTAATATTAGTAAGTTAATATTCAGAAATAATGCATAGCAACACCAAAGTAAATAGGGAATCATTAAATAATAACTCACAAAATTGACACGCTTATATCTAATTACTAAAGTAATTATTAAACCAATTAAGATTACCAAAACAACTAAAGCTAAAAAAATTTGGTGTAATCCAAAAAAAACGATACTCCAAGTTGTATTAAATATGATATGAATAAAATAAATATAAATCGTGTTAATGTCTCTACTTTTACTATGCCAAAAAAACCAAATAGCGACTGTCATCATTAGATACAACGTTGTCCAAACAGGTGCAAATATCCAATCAGGTGGGTTAAAATCAGATTTGACTAATTGAGAATACCAAGGGTCTTTAAAATTGATTGTGACTAAACTTCCAATAAATGAGGCTGAAAATGTGATAATAAAAAAAAGTATGAATGATAAAAATTTATTTTTTAACATTAAAGTATTATACATCTTTAGATAATGAATAAAAAAACAATTTGGATAACGGGTGGAAGTACTGGAATCGGCAAAGCTCTTGCAATAAAATTTGCTAATGAAGGGTGGAATGTTGCTATTTCAGCCAGACGTGAGAATCTTCTTAATGTGATTGCAGACAGTCATGAAAATATAAGTTCATTTCCATTAGATGTGACTGATAAATTAAAATGTAAAGAGGTTTTTGAAAAAATTAAAAATAAATTTGAAAATATAGATATTTGTTTTTTTTCCACTGGCACATGGAACCCAAAAAAAGAAAGAGATATTGATGTTGAACAAATTGAGGAAGTCTTTAAAATTAATTTTTTTGGAACATTGAATGCTATCAAAGCAGTTGAAGAATATTTTAAAAAAAAGAAAAGTGGAACAATTACTATCGTTTCCTCAATTGCTGGTTATAGAGGCTTACCAAATTCAACTGGATACGGACCTTCAAAATCTGCTCTAAATAATTTAGCTGAAAGTTTATATTTTGACTTCAAAAGATCAAATGTTCGTGTTTGTTTAGTTTCACCAGGTTTTATCAAAACTCCAATGACAGATAAAAATGATTTTAAAATGCCCTTTTTAAAGACTACTGAATATGCGGCTGAAAAAATATATGATGGTTTGGTAAATAAAAAAAATTTTGAAATACATTTTCCTAAGTCTTTGACTTTAGTGCTTAAGATGTTTAGTTTCTTGCCTAGCAAAATATACTTTGCTTTGGTCACTAAAATGACTAAATATCAAAAAAAAAATTAAGCTGATATTTAAGCTTTTTGTTGAGAGCAAACATCTTTAATAACAGGTACATTTGCACATTCTCCACATTTTGTTTTTTGAACAATGCATCCGTTATCAAGAACTTTCACATCTACAACTCTATCACATTTTGAGCAAATAGACGTAATTGTAAGTCCGCACTTTTTACAACTATAGTTTTGTGTTTCCATGTTTTAATCGTAAATATTTTAAAATTTAATGCAAATAGAATTTTAGCGAATGATTACTAGTCTCAAACTTTTTTTGAGAATGATTATTATTAGCTAAAAAAACTCAAAAGAAAAAAAATTATTCTTTTATGAAAACAACCGTGAGCTCCGCAACCTTAATTCCAAATTTAGTCATTGTAGCTCTATTAATTGCTACTCGATCATCCTGTTTGAAAATCCAATCATCGAAAGTAATCTTAATTTCTTTACCTTTTACTGGAACTAACAAAACATACTCAAATTTAAATGCGGGACCATATGAATATCCCCTGGCTTTACCAACTACGTCTCCAGCAGTTCCCTCATAATTGTTGTCGTCTATTTTGGTAATTTGCCATTGTCTAGTTTGTACTTCATTGTCATCCCAATTAAATTTTTCATCAAGAATTAATTGTTTGCCATCCCACTTACCATCTAAATCTGCTGAAAATTGTCTAGTAACTTTTCCAGATCTATTCTGAAGAACTCCCCAAGCCTTAACATTACCTGACAAGTAATTTTCTATGATTAATCTCGGCTCTTTACCTTTAAAATCTTCGGGTTTCATATCGCTATTATTTGAGCAGTTTGTAATTAAGAATAAAGAGATTATCAATAAAATTGATCTTAAGTTTATTATTTTGCTCACAAGCCCCCGTTATTTATTTATTTTGAATTGAAAATTGTATCAAATCAATATTTTTCGATTTAAATCCAGCCTCACAATAAGATAGGTAAAATTCCCACATTCTTTTAAAAGTTAAATCAAAACCTTGTTTTTTAATGAGATCCCATTTTCTATTAAACTCATTTTTCCAAATAGCTAATGTATTTGCATAATGATCGGCATATGAGTCGTAAGACTTAATTGTTAAACCATTGTCTGAAACATATTTGTTTAAGCTATTTTTACTTGGCAAAAATCCTCCTGGAAAAATATATTTTTGAATAAAATCTTGTTTCGTTTTATATCTATCAAATAAACTATCATCTATTGTAATTGCTTGAATTGCAGCCCTACCATCTGTAGAAAGGTTTTTCTTAATAGTTTTAAAATAACTTTCCAAATAATTTTGCCCTACTGCCTCAATCATTTCTATGGACGCTATTGAATTATATTTATTCTTTAAATCTCTATAATCTTTTATTTCGATATTTACTTTTTCATTTAAACCACAACTATGAATTCTTTTTTTTGCATATTCGAATTGTTTTTTTGAAATAGTAATACAATCTAATTTTACATCATATTTTTTTCCTAAATATTCTGCAAAACCACCCCAGCCACATCCGATTTCTAAAACTCTATCACCATTGTTAGGT
Organism: uncultured Pelagibacteraceae bacterium; assembly: GCA_902632935.1. GTDB lineage: Bacteria > Pseudomonadota > Alphaproteobacteria > Pelagibacterales > Pelagibacteraceae > Pelagibacter. The sequence goes on along the minus strand of CACPEJ010000001.1, from coordinate 10,789 downwards.
TTTATTAAATCTATCATTTTTTGATATTTGTTATTTTGCGCATCTGAGAGATCTTTAGTGGTCTCACTAAAAATTCCGCTTGAGTAAGTTAAGGTTTCATCAAGCCATAAAGAAAAAAAATCATTTCCTAAGTCATAATGTTTTGCAATATTTTCCTTACTTCTATTTTTTGTATTTTTTATAAAGATCCCTTTTAAAAAATTTATAATTGGAAAATCGAGTAAACCTGAAAACTTGTATATGATTTTGATGTTTCGAGCTGTTATTTCAATGAGATTGGATAAATTATCAGTATCAAATTCTCCTCTCATGTAAGACTCAGCAAAACCAATGCTGCCACCCTTTATAAGATTAAAAGAAAAATTTGGTTTTTTAATTTTCAATTTAGCTTTTAAATTATCCTGAGAATTTCCAAATTTAAAAACTTCTCCTTGATAATTTGTAATTTCTAGATATCCAACATTAATTCCGGCTAATATGTTAAAAACCAGTTTGTCTGAAAGTCTATTTAAGGACATTAATTTTCAAAAGATATGTTGTTTTTTATTTTCAATTTTTTCTGGATAAACCTTATTCCTTTGGTCCATAATTTAAACGCTTCAAAATGTATCGCTGCAATAATTTTAAACGTCATTAGGGGATGTTTTAAATAAGATTTAATTAACTCTGAAGTTGTAAAATCTTTTCTTTGCCCGTCTTGAGAAGCATATAATATTTTTTCGTTTAATTGATATTGATCTATGATTACTGAAATTTTCTCTGCAGGTTTTAAAATTCTAAAAAAATAACTACAATTCATTTCAATGAATGGTGAAACATGAAATTTTTTCTCACAATTGTGTTGCAATAAATTGTCATTTTTTACTTTAAAAACATAAGTGTGTTGCTCACCAAAAGTATTTTTGACTTCATATAATATGGATATCAAATCATTGTTATTGTTGTACACATAAAAAACACTTAATGGATTAAAAACATACCCAAAGATTCTTGGGTAACATAAAAGTTTAATTTTAATATTTTTACTACTAATATTATTTTGTTTAAGATTTTTTTTAACCCAATCGATTAATAGTGATCCATCTCTATCTCCATGGTCTTTATCAAAAAAACTTACTAAATTAAATTTATTGTATGAAAAAAAACTAATTGTTTTATCTAATTTTTCTAATTCAGAAAGATCAATTAAAAGTGAAAATACCCTGTATTTAAAAAAATGTATCTTTGGTTTAAATCTTTTGTGAATTACAGTGCCATTATATATACAACTAGTCATTAAGGGTTTTGAGCATTTCAATAGATGATTTTATTCCATCTTCATGAAAACCGTAACCAAAATAACTACCACAATAAAGAATATTTCTTTTATTTTGTAAATTTTTAAGCTGACTTTGAAAATTAAGTGCAGATTGATCAAAATATGGATGTGTAAATCTTACTTTTTTTAAAATTTTCTTCTCGTCAATTTTAAAATAAGGATTTAAGGTAAGAAAAATATTTTCATCACATTTAAGGTTTTGTAATAAATTTAACCAATATGTAATTGAATTTTTTTCTATTTCATCCTTTTTCATTGATGAATTCCATGAGCACCAAGCTTTTTTATTTTTTGGCATAGCTTGTTCATCGGTATGAATATAAGCAATATTTTCCTTATACTTATAATTTGAAAGCACATTTTTTTCCTGGTCGGTTGGATTATCAATTATTGATAAAGCTTCATCTGCATGTGTTGCTAAAACAACTTTGTCGTATCCAAAATATTCACTTTCTCCTCCATAATATAAATCTATACCTGTTGTTTTTGTTTTAATTTTTTTGATTGGATAATTTTTGAAATGTTCACCACTGATTTTTGAAATAATGTTTTCAACATAAGTTCTGCTCCGATTTGATACTGTGTACCATTGGGGTCTATTTTTTAATTTAAACAAACCATGATTTTGGAAAAACTTTAAGAAAAATCTTAACGGCATTTGACTGGCAGCACTTGGTGGCATTGACCATATGGCTGAGACCATCGGTATCAAATGAAAGTTGATAAACTCTTTTGAAAGATTTTCCTTTCTCAAATAATCACCAAGTGTAGTCTCTTGATCAATTTTTTTTATATTATCACATTTTTTGTAAAACTTTATTATATCAAAAAACATTTTGAGGAATCTTAGATTAAACAGATTGGTCTTATTTGAAAAAATTCCATTTAATCCTCGACCGCAATATTCGAATGAAGATTTTTCAACTGATACAGAAAAAGACATATCGCTTTTTTCAATTGCAATATTATTCTCTTCGAAAAAATTTATTAAATTTGGGTAAGTTGCATAATTAAAAACGATAAAACCTATATCAACAGGAACTTTTTTTGTACCAAACAGTAAATCAATAGTATGAGAGTGACCACCGAAACGATCTTCCTTCTCGAAAAGATCTACATGATATTTTTTTGATAAGTAATATGCAGCGCTTAATCCTGATATGCCTGAGCCGACAACAGCAATCTTCATTAATTGTTAAGCTGCATCTTCTTTAAATTCATCTATGCTTGGACAAGTACAGAATATATTCTTGTCACCATAAACATTATCAACTCTTGCAACTGGAGGCCAAAATTTATTAGCTCTTAAGAATTTTGCTGGATAAGCAGCTTCTGCTCTTGAGTATTTATGTGTCCAATCATCAGAAGCTAGTTCGCTGTCTGTGTGAGGAGCATTTTTTATTGGATTATCTTCTTTATCAAATTCACCTGATTTAATTTTTTCAATTTCTTCTTTAATTTTAATTAAAGTATCACAAAATCTATCGAGTTCTGACAAGCCCTCACTTTCAGTTGGCTCTATCATCATTGTACCAGCTACTGGCCATGACATAGTTGGTGCATGAAACCCATAATCTATTAATCTTTTTGCAATATCTTCTTCAGTTACTCCTGTCTCTGATTTAATATTTCTAATATCAATAATACATTCATGGGCAACATTTCCATTTGATCCTTTATACAGAATTGGAAAGTGATCTTTTAGTCTATGTGCAATATAATTTGCATTTAATATTGCTACTTCAGTAGCAAGCTTTAACCCTGCTGATCCCATCATTTTAATGTACATCCAAGAGATTGAAAGAATACTTGAACTACCCCAAGGAGCTGCCGAGACTGCTCCAATGCCAGATGTTGGTCCACAATCTTTAATCACTGGATGATTAGGTAGATAAACTTGTAAATGTCTTTTACATGCAATCGGTCCCATACCTGGTCCTCCCCCGCCGTGTGGTATACAAAATGTTTTATGTAAATTAATATGACAAACATCTGGACCAAAATTTCCAGGCTTTGCAACTCCAACTAAGGCGTTTAAATTTGCTCCATCCATATACACTTGTCCACCATGTTTGTGAACTAACTCACAGATATCTGTTATTTTTTCTTCAAATACTCCATGGGTAGATGGATAAGTTACCATTAGTGCCCCAAGATTCTCTGAATGCAGTTCAGCTTTTTTCTTTAAATCATCAAAATCAACATTTCCCTCTTTATCACAATTAACAACTACCACCTTCATTCCAACCATTTGTGCACTTGCTGGGTTAGTACCATGTGCTGAACTTGGAATTAAACATATATTCCGATTAGCCTCACCTCTATCTAAATGATACTTTCTGATAACCATTAAACCCGCATACTCACCTTGAGCACCTGCATTAGGTTGCAAAGAAACACCTGAAAAACCAGTTATAGAACGCAACCAATTTTTTAGATCAGTAAATAAATCTCTAAAACCCTCCATTTGTTCAATTGGAACAAACGGATGAGGTTCTGCAAATTCTTTCCATGATATTGGTATCATTTCGGCAGCTGCATTTAATTTCATTGTACAAGAACCAAGTGCAATCATAGTTCTATTCAATGCTATATCTTTATCTTCTAATCTTTTTAAATATCTAAGCATTTCAGTTTCTGAATGATATAAGTTGAAAACTGGATGTTCTAAATATTTTGAAGTTCTTAATAAATTTTTTGGAAGATTAGGTAAACTTACCGATGGATCTTCTTTTTTGATTGATTCTGCTGCATTAAAAATTTTTAATAGTTGATTTACTCTATATACATTTTTTCTCTCATCAAATGAAACAGCAAGCATTTCAGAATTTACTTTTCGAATATTAACTCTCTGATTCAGAGCATTCTTATAAATTTGATCAGTCTTTTCTTTAGTAATAATCGTTACAGTGTCAAAAAAATTATTTGAATAAAGCTCGTATCCAGATTGTTTTATTTTATCAGCAAAACTTTTTGCTAATTGAGACACTCTTTCTGAAATATTTTTAATTCCATCCGGACCATGATAAATAGCATATGCTGCTGAAACAATTGCTAATAAAGCTTGGGCAGTACAAATATTACTCGTCGCCTTATCTCTCCTGATATGTTGCTCTCTAGTTTGTAATGATAATCTATATGCTTTATTACCATGTCTATCAACTGATACACCAACAATCCTTCCAGGCATTGATCTTTTAAACTCATCTTTTGTAGCAAAAAAAGCTGCGTGTGGACCTCCATATCCCATTGGGATACCAAATCTTTGAGAGCTTCCAACTGCAATGTCAGCACCAAGTTCTCTTGGTGTTTTTAATTTTGCTAAAGCTAACAAATCACAAGCTAATACAGCCTTCCCATTCTTTTTGTGAATTTTGCTAATTGCTTCACTTGGGTCTTTAATATCTCCTAAAGTTCCTGGATATTGTAAAATTCCACAAACTAAATCCTCTTTTAGTTGATCTAAAACTTCATCTTCTTTACCAACTAAAACTTTTAAACCCATAGGTTCAGCTCTTGTTTGAATTACATTTATTGTTTGAGGGTGACAATCTTCAGAAACAAAAACTAAATTACTATCTTTTTTATTTAATCTGTGACTTAAACCCATGGCTTCTGCTGCTGCTGTGCCTTCATCTAATAAAGATGCATTGGCAATATCCATCCCTGTAAAGTCAACAATCATTTGTTGAAAGTTTAATAACATCTCAAGTCTTCCTTGAGCTACCTCAGGCTGATAAGGTGTATAGGAAGTATACCAACCTGGATTTTCTAATATATTTCTCAAAATTACATAGGGTGTATAGGTTCCATAATAACCCATACCAATAAAATTTGAGTAAACTTGATTTTTTTTCGAAATTGCTCGTAACTTTCTTAACGCTTCGTACTCTGAATTTGAATCACCAATATTAAGTTCACCTTTAAACTTTATTTTCTCTGGAACAGTATTGTCAATCAAGTCATCTAGTGATTTATAATTTAATTCTTTTAACATTTTTGATTGGTCTTCTTTTGAAGGACCAATATGTCTTCTTAAAAAATCTTTTTCTGAATTTGGTAACATTATGCTGAAGTCTCCTTTGCAAATTTATCATAATCGTCTTTATTCATTAAAGTATCCATTTCTGATGGATCTTTTATTTTTAGTTTAAAAAACCATGCTGAATCCTCCGGGTCTTGATTAATCTTTGATGGATCATCTACTATAGCTTGATTGGTATCAACTACTTCACCGCTCACAGGGGTATATACATCGCTAGCAGCTTTCGTTGACTCCACAACACCAGCTGTACCATCTTTCTCTACGCTAGAACCTTTTTCTGGAAGCTCTGCAAAAACTATATCACCTAACATCTCTGTAGCATGTTTTGTGATACCAATTGTTGCAACATCTCCATCTAATTTAATCCACTCGTGTTCTTTTGAATATTTTACTTCACTCATTAATTTACCCCTTTGACATAACTTTTTTTATAAAATGGTAAGCTGCAAATACTTGCAGGATGTTTTTTGCCTCTGACCTCTAAAAATACTTTTGTATTTTTTTTTGAAAATTCATTTTCCACATAACCCATTGCAACAGGTCCATTAACACTTGGTCCGAATGTACCACTTGTGATTTCTCCAATATGAACATCTGATTGATTGAATATTTTTGTCTTTTCTCTGGCAATAATTCTTCCCTCAGGTTTAATTCCAACTCTTATTTTACTGACACCATCATTTAATTGTTTAATGATTATGTCAGAGCCAATAAAATCTCCTTTAGAGATTCTTTCTTTTGAAATAGCCCACTTTAAATTTGCTTCCACTGGAGTTTTGTCTTTATCGAGATCATGACCATAAAGACATAAGCCTGCTTCTAATCTAAGTGTATCTCTTGCTCCAAGACCTATCAATTTAGATCCTTTGTTGATTAATTCTCTAGTTAATTGGTCTACAAAATCATTTACAATTGATATCTCAAAACCGTCTTCACCTGTATAACCAGATCGCGTAATATAAACTTTCTGATTTTCAAATGTAAACCAGTTTCCAGACATAAAATTTAGATCTTTCACACCATTAATAACATCATTAAGAATTTCTGATGATTTAGGACCCTGAATGGCAATCAGAGATCTATTTTCATCCAGAACCATTTTGTACTTATCCTTAAGAAATTCTTTTAAAATTTTAAAGTCATTATCTTTACATGCTGCATTGAGGATTATCAAAAAGCCTTCTTTTGTTTTTGTGATAATTAAATCATCATGTATCCCAGCATCTTTGTCCATTAAGAAGCTATATTTTGAATGATTTAATTTCAAATTTTTAAGATCTAAAGGAAAAATTTTTTCTAAATCTTTGATTAAGTCTTCACCACCATAAATAAATAGCTGACCCATATGGGAAACATCAAAGATACCTGAGTGATTTCTTGTGAATTTGTGTTCTTCTACAATACCTTCCGAATATTGTATCGGCATTTGATAGCCTGCAAATTCAACAAATTTTGCATTACAATCTTGATGTAGTTGGTACAGCGATGTTTTTTTTGTTTCCATATTAACTCTTTGTACCCATCTGTATATTTGCCTGAGAGTTTTGCTCCTTCGGCGAGAATTAAATCTCTTTCCAGAGTTAATATGTTACGGTCCTTTTTGCCTGAGAGATTCCTGGGTGGTTGCTCCTTCGGCGCTACGATAATCTGTAGTCTCTCCCGTGGCAGGATACTCTTACATGTGTGGAAAAAAGTCAATCAGAAACAATTTTTTTTTGTTTACTTAAAAGCGAGTAAAATTGTAATAAAACCGCAGAAAGTATAATTGCGCCACCAATTAATCCAAATACAGAGGGTCTTTCACTTACAAAAAGGAATGCCCATATCGGTCCTAGGACAGATTCGGATAACATTATGATTCCAACCATTGCAGACGGTGTTGTTCTTGCACCGATAGTTATAAATATAAAACCAAAACCAACTTGAAAAAAACCTGCAAGAAAACCCAAAAAGATATCATGAGGAGAAATCATGATTTTAGTGGAAAGCAAAAAACCAATTAGACATGAACTCACACCAGCAACAAACTGGGCTGGCACCATATCCACCGAGGGAAATTTTCTCACAATCATTATTAAAACTGCAAAAGTAATTGGCATTGTAAAAGCTGCAAGGTTTCCAGATAATTCTCCAGGAGATAATGAATTGCCAACCATTAATAAAACACCTGTTATCGCCAGACAGATTGAAAACAAAGTAATTAAATTTATTTTTTCCTTAAGGAAAAAATACCCAAATATTGCAAGAAATAGTATTTGAAGTGAAATGATAAAATTAGTATTGGCAACAGTGGTGTTGTACATAGCAAATACATATCCACAAAAGCCAAAAGATAAAATAATTCCACCAAAAAATCCCGGTAATCCAGATTTATAAAATGACTCAATTGTTTTTCCTCTATAACTTAAAATTAAGAAAGCTAGAACTGTTAAAGAAAAAAATAAAGATCTCCAAAATAGAATTTGCCATAATGTAGCTCCCTCAAAAGATTTTACAATTAATCCACCAAAACTTAAACTTAATGCACCTAAAAAAATTAATAATGGTCCAGGTAAGTTTCTTATAAAAGTCATTAAATTTGTGAAATTAAATTTTGCGTCTCTAAGTCATATAGTTTAAATAATGTTTCTGCATCAGCTAATTCGACTTTTTTAAATTTAATCTTTGAACCTGGGGTTAATTGAACCAACTTGTCATAATCTGCACTGATAACAACTCCTATTTTAGGATAACCTCCAATAGTGCCATGATCTGAAAGCATAATTATTGGATTTCCATCTGCTGGTACTTGAATAACACCTTTTAATAAACCTTCTGATTTAATATTGGTATCAACAATATTTTCTATTTTTGGTCCCTCTAGCCTCATACCCATACGATCTGATAATTTTGATATTACAAATTCTTTCTCAAAAAAAATCTTTTTTCCTTCGTCAGAAAAATAGTCAAAATTTGTTCCTTGGATAACTCTGATATTTTCAATTTTTGTATTAATGTAATTTAATTTTTTATCACTAAAATTTTTATTGATATTTAAAATATAAATCTTTTGTCCATCTTCTATTTTTTTTCCATTATTTGCGCCAATATTTGCTTTTGTGTTAACAGAGCAACTTGACCATTGATAATTAACATCAAATTCACCACTTACTGCTAAATATCCATAAACAGATTTATTAGTGCTTATAATATTTAATTCATCACCATTTTCTAAAGCGAAAGATTGATAACATTTTCCTTCGATAGTAGTGTTTTTTTTTCTAATTATAAATTTTACATCTCCCGTGATTGCAAAATTAATATTTTCCCCAAAATACTTTAACAAAGGACCTTGATAAGCAAATTCAATTATTGGAAAATTTACTTCATTACCAACAAGTTTGTTAGAAATTTGAAAATTTCTATTATCCATTGCTCCACTAAATGGAATACCAATATGATAAAGATTTTCTCTTCCCTGATCTTGAAATGTTGTGTTAATTCCAGCTCTTTTTACTTCAAAATAATTTTTATTCATTGTTATTGTAATATTGTTCTTTAGTAATTTGTTCAAAAGTAACTACATCACCTGGATTAATTAAATTTGGATTATTTTCATTAGTGCTATCAAAAATAACTTTTGGTGTATTTCCAATGATATTCCACCCACCAGGACTTTCAAATGTGTAAACATTTGCAAATTGTTCTGTTAATCCAACTGAGCCCTTAGGCACTTTTACTCTCGGTGTTTCCAAACGTTTTGCCTGCAACTCATTTTCCAGATCACCAAGAAAAGGCATGCCTGCAATAAAACCAGTCATATAACAAAAAAATTCCTTACCAAAAAATTTCTCATAGATTTTATCACGAGTTATTTGTAACTTTTCCTCTAATCTTTTTATATCCAATGAAAAATTTTCATCACAACAAACAGGTATCTTAATTCTATTTGTCTCTAATTCATCATCATTAGTAATATTTAAATTTTCGATTAATTTTTTGATCGTTTGAAAATTTTTTTTTCGTAGATCGAATGAAATAATTAATTTATTATATGAGGGAGTTAAGTTATTGATCCCATCAATATTTTCTTTTTGAATACTTTTAAAATATCGTATTACTTTACTATTTATTTCTTTGTTTACCTCAGGCCCGAAATCACAATACAAAGCTGCGTCACCAAGATTTGATATATTTTTAATCATGCCATGTTATACTTACAAATTATGAGTATGGAAATTAATATAAATTGTGATTTAGGTGAAAAATCAAAACATCACTCAAATAAGTATGATCCAGATTTATTAGAGATCGTAAATTCAGCCAATGTTGCTTGTGGCTATCACGCTGGAGATGAGCAAACCATGAGCCAAGTAGTGAAAATTTCGAAAAAAAATGGAGTGAGTATTGGTGCTCATCCTTCTTTTAACGATCCAGAAAATTTTGGTAGAGAAAGAATGAATCTTTCTGAAAGTGAAATAAAAAAACTTATAATTGATCAATATGAAATTCTTCAAAAAATAGCTTCTTCTCATGGAGAAAGTGTATCTCATGTAAAACCTCATGGGGCCTTAAATAATATGGCATGTGAGGATATTGAGTTAGCTACAATTTTAGCCAAAACTATTAAGGATATTAATAAAGACATTATATATCTCGTACCTACTGGATCAAAAATGCAAGAAGCAGCAAAGAAATCAGATATGAAGTTCGCTTGTGAAATATTTGCTGACAGAAATTATGAAGATGATGGCAATCTTGTATCGAGAAAGAAATCTCATGCATTAATAACTGACCCTGAGCTAGCAAAAAAACATGTATTAAAGATGGTGCAAACTCAGTCGCTTAATTGTCACAGCGGGAAGCAAATACCTTGTGAAATCGACTCTGTTTGTATACATGGTGACAATCTAAGTTCATTAGCAACGGCTAAGTCAATAAGAGATAACTTAGTTGAAAATGGTTTAGAATTAAAAACTTTAAACAAAATGAAAAAATTTATTTAATATGAAAAAAATTATCTTAACTTTATCTATTGCCTTCTTTATCACAACAAACGTTTTTGCAGCTGGTTCGTCTTCTAGCGGATCAAGTTCAACAAAAACAAACTATGATAAAGCAGTAGTGCATATTAAAAGTGCTAAAAAATACGAAAAAAAGGGAAAATTAGAAAAAGCGCAAAAAAGTTATGCAAAAGCGCAGAAGCTTTTAATCAAATCAAATAAAAAAAAACCTGGTAAAGCTGATACTCTTAACTACTTAGGTTTCACAACTAGAAAGCTTGGGGATTTTGAGAATGGTGAAAAATATTATCTTCAAGGTTTAGCTATTGATCCAAAACATAAAGGTATTAACGAATATCTTGGTGAATTGTATGTTGCAACTAACAGACATAATCTTGCGGTTGAAAGGCTCGAAGTTTTAGAGGGTTGTAATTGTGAAGAATA